>CAYWHP010000115.1:0-13100 GCA_964457845.1 uncultured Porphyromonadaceae bacterium
CCCACCAAAAAACAGACAAGCATAGGTCAACAACGGTTGAGTCAAGTGCATATATGCCACCTTTCAGTTTAATATCCAGCTGGTTATCATCGCCATACAAAGTTTTGGCCTGGTCGATGAGTTTAAGAGCAAAATCCTGGAAGATTCGCCAATCCCTGACCTCATTGGCTCTGGAGATGGTTGACTTATGAAAAGGCTTGCCAATTCCGAGGTGGTAAAGTTTCTCTTTCTGAAGCTTAAGGCACAGAGCCGTGTCGCTAAGACTTTCCCGGTGTGTAAGCTGACCGAAGGCCATGCACAGGAATTGCTTCCAGCAAGTGAAATCCTGAACTTTAAAGTCGCCGTCATATCGCTGAACACAATACTTAAAAACATGATATGGAGCAAACTCCATAATCTGAGAGAAGACCATCTTGCCTTGATTCATAACCGGCATTTTGTGCTAAGGAACACAAAACGGTTTTCAAATCGTTGCTCGATGGAAAACTCCGCAAACGTAGATATATCAAGCTTTTCAAAGAACTTATATTATTAACAACGCAACGCTAGTGATCTTTTCTCATTAGTTTTATTTTCCTGTTGCGGTGTTGTAATGGGCCAAAATCTTTATACAGATCTGGTAGGGAGATATTGCGAAATGTTAGGATATACTTCCTATGTTAAGCAGTGCATTTCCCAAGTACGCTTGCCTAACGGCCAAGAAGTTTCAGCCGTAAAATTCTTTCGTGGCGAGGTTGGCCAGGAATACTCCTATTGTGCTTTGAAGGGGTATAAGATGGGAATTAGGAAGGAAAAATCTCCCGATTATGACCTATCATATCCAGTTTGTATAAAGGAAGCCGATGGTAAAAGATCTGAAACAAACCTTTTACGAGTTATTTACGATGAGGGGGATTATCAGAAACTATTCCCCAATGAACCCTTACCGATCGAGCCACCAGCTCGATTATTAAGGGCGCCAATTGTAGGCCCACCTATTGAGCCAGATCCTAATTTACCCTATAATTGTGATTATAGAGATTCCCTTTATTTTAACAGTACTATTTATACTCAAGGGTCGTGCGGAAAATGTTATTCTTATGCATCCGTCGCAGTCGGAGAATATGTCATAAGCAAAGCTCTTAACCTACCGAACTCGATAGACCTGTCAGAAAGTTCTATTGCCTTCTGTGGCATGAATTGCTATCCTAATATTATCGGAGGCTGTGGTGGTATCGATCTTCTCATAAATTGTTATTATCCCTTGAAAATGATGTGTGAGCAAGGTGTTCTACCTGAAACAGCATTCCCGGACGAATTCTCCAATATCCCTTGTCTTATGGCATATTGGACTGGGAATACCCGTTATGTGTTTAATAATTACGTTCAAGAACAGGGATATCTACCAATCCAAAATGCGATCAAAGACCACGGTCCATTATTTGCAAATCTAAATGCTAGAACGTCGGTTTGGAATGCCTACGAATCGATTCATGATCCTTTGGAAAATCGTACAATATACGTTGATGATCGATCTTGTATTGGTGGGAAGGATGAAGAATTGGTGCACTCCGTCGCAATAGTCGGGTGGGGTGTTGATGAAATAAAAGGTCTCTACTGGATAATAAAAAACTCTCAGGATTCAGTTTGGGGTGATGGTGGATATGGATATATTAAGGCCAGTTCTCTGAAAATTGCATGCAATGTTTATCATTTGGAGTATCAGCCAAGACAAATCTCTTTCCGTCTTGTGCCATGTGATTATACTGTTTTAAATACCCCCACTTCTGCGGATTTACCCACCTGGCGAATGGCCAACAATTCCTTATATTCAAATACATTCCCAGTTGCTGGAACATCATTTTTACCCACCCTAATCAATGGGAATACACAAACGTGGGACACAATTTTTTGCAGAGTAAATTATGATGCAGGCTGCACCCCTTCCTATTCTGAACCGGAAATTTCACAGAGGATTTGGATCGGCAAACCGTCAGTATCGGAAATAAATGGTCCTACCAGCGTTGGGGTAAATTTGAGTTGCCTTCAATATGTCTATGGAGAAGGGCTAGAAACAACTTCTTATAGCTGGTCGGCAACTGGTAATATTCAAATTATTGGCAGCAATATTGGTTCATCGTGCACAGTAAAGGGTTTATCTGGTGGTTTAAACTATGGGACATTAACTTTGGAGGCGACAAATTGTTTCGGGCCAACAACAAAAACCAAGACCATTTATGTTGATCAATTTTTAATGATGGCGTACCCAAATCCGGCAGATAGTGAACTGACAGTGGAGGTGTCGTATGATTTCTCAGACACACCAGAGATTGAGTATCGCCTGATTGACAGCCAAAACAAATTACAGGCCATTGAGAATACCAGGAATAAAAAAATCACCTTTTCAACAGCAAATCTCCTGGAGGGACTTTATGTTCTGCAAATTCGAGTTAACAAGACCGAAAACATTTCATTAATTCAAGAACAGAAGATTTTATTGAAACATTAATTCGACAATTTCCTATTTGTTTTAATCGCAAACTTATAGTATCCATTCAAGTTTCTTGAAGCCATTGTTCTAACACGGTAAGTGCTTATCTTGCTTTCCAAATAAATGCAAGGTTATGAAATTACCGCTATCCAAAATCGTTGTCCTGCTACTGGCCCTGTTGCCTTTTGTGACACCTGCCCCCGCCCAGAAAAAAGGGAAAACCGACAAAAAGGAATCCACAGAAATGAAGGACCCGCTGGCCGGTGTGTCGCTCGGCTCCTTCCGTTTCCGGTCGATCGGACCGGCAATTACCTCGGGCCGGATTTCCGATATTGCTGTAAATCCGCTGGATAATAATGAGTTTTACGTGGCCGCTTCCGCCGGTGGTGTTTGGAAAACCACCAACCGCGGCATGAGCTTTCAGCCCGTTTTCGACAATGAAGGCTCTTTCTCGATGGGCTGCGTGATCCTCGATCCGAATAACCCCAACGTGGTGTGGGTGGGTTCCGGCGAAAACAACAACCAGCGGAGCGTATCCTACGGCGATGGGGTGTATAAATCCATCGACGGAGGCGCTTCGTGGAAAAACATGGGGCTGAAGAAATCGGAGCACATCGGCATGATCAAGATAGATCCCCGCAATTCGAACGTTGTGTATGTGGCCGCTTCCGGTCCGCTCTGGAAAGAGGGCGGCGACCGCGGCCTGTACAAAACCACCGACGGCGGCACCACCTGGGTGAAGGTGCTGGAGATCAGCGAAAACACCGGGGTGAACGAGATCCATATGGACCCGCGGAACCCGGATGTTTTATATGCCACCTCCCACCAGCGGAGGCGGCGCCAGTGGACCTACCTCGGCGGCGGACCCGAATCGGGCATCTGGAAATCGGTTGATGCCAGCAAAACAAGGGAAAGATTAACAATGGCCTGCCCGGCGGCGACAAGGGGCGCATCGGAATGGCCATCTCACCGGCCAATCCCGAAAAGATATACGCGGTGGTTGAAGGCGACGGCGGCGGGTTCTATATGAGCACCAACCGCGGGGCATCGTGGCAGAAGATGAGCGGTGCCGTTACCAGCGGCAACTACTACCAGGAGGTGGTGGCCGACCCGCTCGATGAAAACCGCGTTTACCTGATGGATACGTATACACAGGTTTCAACCGACGGGGGGCGCACCTTCACCTATCGCGGCGAGGCAAGCAAGCATTTCGACAATCACTGCCTCTGGATCGACCCGAATAATACGATGCACCACCTGGAAGGCACCGACGGCGGGGTGTACGAAACCTTCGACCGGGGTCAGACGTGGCGCATGTTCACCAACCTGCCCGTGACACAGTTCTACAAGGTGAGCGTCGACAACGCGCTGCCCTTCTACAACGTGATGGGCGGTACCCAGGATAACTACAGCCTGGTGGGGCCGTCGCAAACGCTGAGCGACCACGGCATCGTTTCATCGGACTGGATCGTTACGGTGACAGGTGACGGCTTCGAATCGGTGGCCGATCCGGAAGATCCCAATATCGTGTATGCCCAGTCGCAGCACGGCAACCTCGAGCGTTTCGACAAGCGCAGCGGGGAATCACGGTCGATACAGCCCAAGGAGTTAAAAGATGAGAAAGAATACAACTGGAACTGGGACTCCCCGGTGATGGTGAGCCCGCACGATCACAAAACCCTCTATTTTGCCGCGAATAAGCTGTTCAAATCAACCGACAGGGGCGATTCGTGGCAGGTGATCAGCGGCGATCTCGACCGGAACATCGACCGGAACCAGCTTCCCATCATGGGCAAGGTGTGGCCAATGACGGCCGTGGCCAAGAACCAGTCGACCTCGCGCTACGGCGCCATCGTATCGCTCGATGAATCGAGGCTGCAGAAGGGGCTGCTCTATGCCGGAACCGACGACGGGCAGATCAGCATCACCGACGACGATGGCAAAACATGGCGGCAGGTGAACAAATTCGACGGAGTGCCGGAATTCTCCTTTGTTTACGACCTGATTGCCGACAAGTGGGATGTGAATACGGTGTATGCTGCATTCAACAACCACAAGAGCGGGGATTTCACCCCGTACGTTTACAAAAGTACCGACAAAGGCCTGACATGGGCGAAAATCAGCGGCGACCTGCCCGAAGGGGCGGTTTATGCGCTGGAGCAGGATCATGGGAAGCCGGAGATCCTATTTGCCGGAACCGAATACGGGGTGTATGTCACCCTCGACGGCGGGAAGATGTGGCGCAAGCTCGGCGGGCTGCCCACGATAAACGTGCGCGACCTGGCCATCCAGGAGCGCGAGAACGACCTGGTAGCCGCCACCTTCGGCCGCGGGTTCTACATACTCGACAATTATGCCCCGATGCGGGAAATTACACCAACAATACCTCAGACTGACGGCTACCTTTTCGCCGTGAAAGCTCCACTGTTGTTCCACCGCTGGAGGCCGCTCGGAGGTCTTGGGACGCAGGAACGCGGTTTCCAGGGCGAAGACTATTTCAGCGTGCCCAACCCGGAGTATGGCGCCGTGATCCGTTACTGGGTGAAGGACGGCGTTACCACGCTTAAGGCAGACAGGCTGAAGGCAGAAGGGGAAAAGTTCGCCAAGGGGGAGGTTTTCGGGTATCCGACACTGGAGCAGTGGAAGGCCGAACGCGATGAACTACCTTCTTACCTGATCTTTACGATAACTGACGACAAAGGGAATTTCGTCCGCGAACTGCGGACGGGGCTCTCCGCCGGCATGGGCAAGATCACCTGGGACATGCAGTATCCGTCCACCTGGTCGGTAAATGCCGGCGATGCTTCCGAGGTGACGGGCCTGCCGTCATCGGGCATCGAGGTGGTGCCAGGCACCTATCACGTCACCATGGCAAAAAGCGTTAAAGGAACCATTACCGAACTGGCCGGCCCGGTTACATTAACGGTTAAAGCCCTCAATAACCTCACACTGCCCGCAAAAGACCTGTCGGAACTGGTGACCTACAAGCGAAAGGCGGCCGAACTGAACGGCGCGCTGGAAGCCACGGCATCGGCCATCGACGGGATGGCCGGAAAGATTGCCCCGTGGAAGGCAGCCGGCAAGGTGATGCGCGGCCAGGCCGGGGCCGACCTTTTAAAAGAGGTGGGCACACTGGAAACGAAGGTGAAAGAGCTGCAGCTCCTGCTGAACGGCGATCCCGACCGGGGCGCGCTCGACCTCGACGGCGATGTGGCGCTGCGCCAGCGCGCGGGGATGTCGTTTATCGGCGTATTCGGGAATTTCTCGGATGTGCCGGGCAATGCAAAGCAGCAATATGATATAGCATCCGAAGAATTCAGGCCTTTATACGAGAAGACCAAAGCCTTGTTGCAGGAATTCGAAGCCATGGACAGGAAGCTTGGCGACATCGGCGCTCCGCTCACACCGGGCAGGCTGCCGGTCTGGAAATAAATTTTGCTGCGGTTCCCGGATTTGTATAACTTGGTGGAGATCAAACCTAATCCGGTACGTATGAGGACAAAGCCATTCCTTTGCGGGTTTGCCGTGCTTGCCATGCTGGCCGGGTGCCAGAAGTACAATATCCCGCCCGATGTTGACGGCGATAAGATCAGGACCGGGAAATTCACCGATGTGCTTTTCGGTGTTTCCGGCTGGAGCGGCGGCACCATCGCGGTGGATCAGCCGGGCAACGCACTCGACGGCATGGAGATCATCGTGCCGGAAGGGGCCTATCCGTCCTTTTTGAATTTCATCATCTCCAGTGCAAAGATCACCGGGCACTCGGCCGGGGAGTTTTTTAACCCGATATCACCGCTCATCAAAATCAGCTGTGACGGCGGTTTTGCCGAAAAGCCCATCCAGGTAAAGATTCCGGTAAAGGTGCCCGCCGGCACGTTTGCCATGGGGTTCCTCTACAACCAGGAAACCGGTGAACTCGAAGGGATGCCTATCGATTCGGTGAATCCCGATTTTATTATCGTTTCAACGCGGCACTTTACCACCCCTGCCGCATCCGGTCTGAAAACGGCCGGTGAAAGCGGCCAGAGCGGGTTTGCCACCATGGTGGTGAGCTCGGTGGCTGAATCCCTGCTCAACCAGCAATCGATTGTCTCATCCGGTTTCAGGCCCGGAACCGACGACTGGGAGTTCATCAACTGCGGCTCTTATGTAGCACCTGGCGGCCAGTGTGCCGGCCAGAGCATCTCTGCCATGTGGTACTACTATGAAAAGAAGCGGAATGGCGGTCCGGGCCTGTTCCACCAGCTCGATGAAGTGTGCAACCCGGTGAACCCCGGCGTGCTCTGGCAGGATAATCCGCTCGGGTACAAGTTTGCATCGGTCATCCAGAAGGACTGCTCTTTCGGCAACTGGGTCGCCAGTGCCCAGATCAAAACCTATCTGGGGCGTACCAACTGGTATGCTTTCGAAACATCGATGCTGGTGACCGGTGAGCCGCAACTCGCCCTCATTTACCAAACCGCACCCAATAATGCCGGTCATGCCATCATCGTTTACAAGATGAATGTCACCGAAGGCAAACTGTATGTGGCGGATCCTAATTTTCCCAATAACCGCCATCCTGGCGGGGCAGAATCCATCCGGACGATCGACTTCCGCGACGGCCGTTTTGTGCCGTATCCGGGTTCGGAGCGGAGCGACAAGGATCCTGTCCTGTTCGATGTCATTGGCTATTTTGCGAAATCTTCCTGCATAAACTGGAGCCAGATCAGCAGGCGCTGGGCGGAATTGGAGGCCGGCACCATCGGTAACGGCATCTTTCCGGCCTGGGAGCTTTTCGTGAATTCCACGGCCGGCAAACCCCTGGTAAATGATATGATTGCCGAACAGAAGGATATCGAAATCGTCTGTAAATCCGCCGGCTGCGAAAAATACATCTCCTTTACCGACTACCTCCAGCCGTTCGATGTGTTTTCTGTTGCTGGAAATACAGTTGGCAATGCCAGTCAGGCTAATGGCGGTGTAGCCCGTATTACCCTGAAAACGGGTAAGAACAGGCTCGGATTTCATCTTCGCGGTATGAGGACAATGGATGACGACTGGATCGATTTCAGGTGGATTACGATCAACTATTCCAACATGACCATCGATCCGGATCCGCTTGATGGGGTTGCCAATCAGTATTATACATTTACCGCAAAGCTTGACGGGGATCCCCCCGGCAACGCAAAGTACGTCTGGAATTTCGGCGACAACACCGGGGAAATCACGAAAAACAACGATCCGGCAATGGCTCACGCCTTTCAGTATCCGGGCGACTATATCGTGATACTTAAACTGATCGACCTCACCGATAACAAGGAGATCGCCACCGCCTATTCGTCGGTTAAGATCAGAGGGAAATACGAAACGCTATTTATCGATCCGGAGCACCTGTATGGCGTTGCCAACAAGGAATATACATTTACCGCCCGGACCAACGGTGACCACCCCGCCGACTTCCGGATGGAATGGCAGTTTGAGAGCGGTGAGGCGCCGGTGGTGCGAACCAATGATTCGACCGCAGTGCACACCTTCACCAAAGACGGCGAATACGCCATTTCCGTTTCGGAGTATGACAATGCCACCAATGAACTGGTCAATTACAAATCGGCCCCGGTTACCATTGCCTCCGGACTGCTGGCGAACCTGAAGGCGGCTGAGTGGGTAGGCCTCTTATTCTCCGGGGATTTCAAATTCAGTGACACCTGGTGGAGATCATCGTTTGAATTTGCACAGTTTCTTTTCCTGAAACCCGGCGAATACAGCCTCATCTGGACGGGCAACACATTCGAGTTCAATTACAGCAAGAAGGGTACCGGCGAATACGGGGAGGAGATCACCACCTACGGGAACTTGAAGGGCGATGTGGCGGCCGACGGCACAGCGATCAATTCCCTGACCGGCTATCAGATTCAGCACAACAAGGCAGAAACCGACAGTATCGTGCAACGGATCGGGCTCAGCAACCTGCAGTATTCTCATACGCTGGGCAAACTGATCTATTTCGAGGTGAGGGGGAGCGCCGCGGCTAATGTGGTCAACTTTGTGGAGATCAGGCGGAACAAATTCTCCGGAGAGCCGTGGAACACATGGAGCAAGGTTTTTCTTACCTCGGTGGATTACAACAGCAGCAATATCCCGATCCTGACCCTGGAATTCTGGCCGAAATGACCGGCAATTCCCGGTTTTGGGAATGCCTCGGCGTGCGATAGTCTGAAAAATGGAAAATCGGCACGGATATACAAATTAGTAGCCGTTTCAGCTGAGCCCGTGCGGTAAATGCCCTACTTTTGCCCACGGAATTTTTAGCAGGAATTAACTTTTATCAGGCATCTGCCTGTTTATTGAATGGAAAAAGGAGTAATCAGGGCAGCTGCCGGTGAGCAGAAGAGCGGGATGGAAGAAATCCTCATGGATCTGGCATCCAATTTCATCAACATACCAGTGGCACAGGTGGATGTAAGGATCGGAGAAGCGTTGCGGAAAATCGGGGAGTTTGTATCAGCCGACCGGAGTTATATCTTCAGTTACGATTTCAGTTTACGTACCACTACCAACGAACATGAATGGTGCAACGAGGGGATCATCCCCCAGATTGACGAGCTAAGGGATTTGCCGATGGAGCTGTTCCCCGACTGGGTGAACACCCATCAGGATGGCCGGATCATGTACATCGCCAATGTGGGAGAACTGCCGGCAGGCGGTTTACGGGATGTGCTCGAACCGCAGGACATCAAGAGCCTCCTTACGGTGCCGATGATGTCGGGCCGGCAGTGCATGGGGTTTGTTGGTTTCGATTACGTGAAAGGCTATCATGCGTATGATGATCGCGAGATCGCTCTCCTGGAGTTGTTTGCCAATGTTTTGGTGAGCGTAAAAAACAGGATCAAGGCAGAGCGCGACCTGCTCGAAACCAATGCCTACCTGGAATCCGCTACCCGGAAGGCCAATGAGATGACGGCTCAGGCGGAGATGGCCAATCGTGCCAAGAGCATCTTTCTGGCGAACATGTCGCACGAAATCCGCACACCGATGAACGCCATCATCGGTTTTTCGCAGCTGCTGAGCCGCGATCAGCAGCTCAGCGAGCGACAGGCCGAGTATACCCGGTCGATCCTCCGGGCTGGCGAGCACCTGCTGGGGCTCATCAACAACTTACTGGAGCTTTCGAAGATGGAGGCAGGCAGGCAAGAGCTGAACCCTACCGATGTGGACCTTCACCTGCTGCTTACCGAGATCCAGCAATTTTTCAGTGAGCAGGCGCACAACAAGCAAATACGGTTTTCATTTGAAAATTGCACGACGGTGCCGAGGCATGTGATACTTGACCACATAAAGCTACGGCAGGTTTATATCAATTTGATTGGCAATGCGTTGAAGTTTACCGACAAGGGATCCGTTACGGTTCGCACCCGGTTTGAGCGGTCGGATGGCCGGTCTGGCACACTGATATCGCAGATTGAGGATACGGGCCCGGGAATCCCGGCTCATGAGATGGAACAACTGTTCAAGCCTTTCGAGCAAACCTCCTCCGGCCGGAAGAAAAGCTCGGGCACTGGTTTGGGGCTTATGCTGAGCAGGGAGCTGGCGGTGCTGATGGGCGGAGATGTTACTGTTAGCAGTGAATGCGGCAAGGGCTCGGTATTTACCCTTCGGGTTCAGCTGGAGACCGGTGCTGCCGGTGCCGGATCGGATAATCCCATGAAAAAGGTAAGCGGGCTCGCGGAGGGGCAAAAGGTTTACCGGGTGCTTGTTGTTGATGATAAGGAGGAGAACCTGATGATGGCGGTCGGCCTGCTTAAGCTGGCTGGTTTCGAAACCATCAGGGCAAGCAATGGAAGGGAAGCCATTGATCAGGTTGAAGCCCTTGAGCCGGACCTGATCCTGATGGATATACGGATGCCCGTGATGGATGGCTATGAAGCCATCCGGCATATCAAAATGATGGACAGGGGCAGGGATATTCCCATTATTGCACTGACGGCCGGTGAATACAATGACGAGATACAAAAACTGGCTTCCGCCGGAATTCAGGGTTTCATAACCAAACCATTCCGGGAAAGCGATCTTTTCGGCACCATATCAACCGTGTTAGGCGTGACCTACACCTATTCCGACAGGAGTGACGCCGGAAACAGGCGCTACGGCGACACCGATCAGGAGTTAATTATGCGGGAAATGTGTAACTTCCCGGGATCGCTCGTCAGGCAGATGCAGGAGGCGGTGGCGGTTGCCGACCTCGACCTCCTGATCGGGCTGGTTAGCTCTGCAGCCACATGGCAGCCGAATGCGGCCGCCTTCATCACCCGGCTTGCCGGTCGGTATGATTACGACGCGCTTAAGGTATTGTTTAATGATCCAGGTTTAGAACCATGAAAACAGACAACAACTTCGAACAGGAGGTTCCTAATATATTGATCGTTGATGATTTGCCTGATAACCTCAGACTGCTCAGCGAGGTGCTCAAGAGTGAAGGATACCGGATACGGCCCGTTCCAAACGGGGAGCTCGCGCTGGAGGTGGCCGAAAAGGAGAAGCCGAGCCTGATCCTGCTCGACATCATGATGCCCGGCATCGACGGATTCGAAGTGTGCCGCCGCCTGAAGGCCAACAGCCGTCTTAAGGATATTCCCGTGATTTTCATCAGCGCCCTGAACCATACCGAGGACATTGTGAAGTCGCTCCAGATCGGCGGCGTGGATTACATCACCAAGCCATTTCAGGCAGAGGAGGTGAAGGCTCGGGTGAACACCCATCTCCAGCTCTACCGGCAGAGCCGGGAGTTGCATGAGCTGAACGCCACCCGGGATAAGTTTTTTTCCATCATAGCGCACGACCTCCGCAGCCCGTTCAACGGATTCCTTAACCTGACCCGCATGCTTGCCGAGGATGGAGGCTCAATGCCGCAGGCCGAACAGGAGGAACTGGCCTCCTTACTCCACCAATCGGCAAACTCCCTTTTCGGCCTCCTCGAAAACCTTCTCGAATGGGCAGGCAGCCAGCAGGGAATGCTCAGCTTTTCGCCCGAGGCGATCCGCCTGCAGAATAAAGTGCCTGGTTGTTTGGAACAGAATTCGGGCCCGGCCAAAAGCAAGGCCATCACCATTGATTTTGATCTAAGCGAGGACCTGGCCATACGGGCCGACCGCCGCATGTTTGAAACCGTTATGCGCAACCTGTTTTCCAATGCGGTTAAGTTTACCCCGCGAAATGGCCGGATTCTGATCTCATGCAAGAGGGTTATTGATGGTATGGTTGAAATTACTGTCCGCGACAGTGGTATAGGTATGGACGCCGAAATGGTCGGAAATCTTTTCCTCATCGACAAAAAGACGGGGAGGGAAGGAACGGAAGGGGAGCCCAGTTCGGGCCTGGGATTGCTGCTGATCAAGGAATTCGTTGAGAAGCACGGCGGCAGGCTGCGGGTGGAGAGCCAACCGGGAAAAGGATCGGCCTTTTCCTTCTCCCTTCCGGAGTTGGGCGCCTGATTTACCGGCCGGATCAAGCCCGGTAACGACCAGCCGTTTTACTTATTCACCGGAGAAATCTTACCTTTGGTTCCAAAGAACCAGAGAAATGAAAACAACTGCATATTTTATTACCTGCGTGCTGGCGTTCCTGATGCTGGCAGCACCGCTTTCGGCGCAGGAGGCAACGGATACCACAAAACTTATTTACAAGGTTACCAAACAGAACGGCATCACCTTTACCGGGCGGATACTTTCGCAGGACTCCCGCGAGGTACTGGTGGATTCCAAAGAGATGGGGCAGGTATTCATCCCGAAACATGAAATCCGCGACATTGCCGAATTCAAGGCACTGGGCAAGGTACAGGGCAGCAGCCTCTTTTCAACCCGTTATTTCCTTACTACCAACGGGTTTCCGGTTAAGAAGGGCGACAATTATGTACAGTGGAACCTCTTCGGGCCGGATTTCCAGTTCGGCATAGCCAATAACTTCGGTGTCGGGATCATGACCTCATGGGTTGGCATGCCGATTATCGGAACCGCCAAATACACACTCAACCTGGGCAAGAACTTCTGCGGCGGGCTCGGATTCCTCGGCGGCACCGGCTCATGGGCATTCCCGGAGTATGGTCTGCTGCTGCCCTTCGGGTTCCTCACGGTGGGCAACCGCATCAACAACCTCAACGTTTCGGCGGGCTACGGGGCGCTTTTTGCCCAGCATGAGGAGTCGTACATGACCATCATCGACCAGCCGACCGATTATTCAACCAACCAGGTGAAATACGACAACCGTACCGTAAACGAATCGGAAGGACGCTTTTTATGGTCGGTAGCCGGCATGTGCCGCCTGAACGGGAAATTCAGTTTTGTGTTTGATTCCTTCATGATGGTTCAGGGCAAGGACCGCACGGTTCAGGTGGTTGAGGAAACCCGCACCGGTCAATCCGGCAAGGTGACTTATTCACTGAAATCGGTTGTGGAGAAGCAGAACCCGATCTTCGTACTCTGTCCGGGCATCCGTTTCCAGGCCAACGAGCGGAGCTCCTTCCAGTTCGGCTTTACCGGCATCCATTTCGACGGCGAGTTTGTGCCGGTTCCGGTGCCGATGGTGCAGTGGTTTGTGAAGATCTGAGGTGAGGTCGTGACGCGTGATGCGTGACGCGTGATGCGTGACGCGTGAC
>CAYWHP010000116.1:0-12988 GCA_964457845.1 uncultured Porphyromonadaceae bacterium
GGCGTCCCGATGAGGTAAACATCCTGTCCGGCCACCGGGAAGAAACCCATAGCCTGAAAAGCGTACCACGACGACATCGCCCCGGAGTCGTCATTCCCGGGGAGCCCGTCGGGCCTGTCGGTATAATGCACCTTCAGGAGCCGTGTTACCGTTTCTGCGGTTTTATCCGGCCGTCCCGCATAATTATACAGGCAAGGCGTAAGGAAACCCGGTTCATTCGACATCTGAAAATAATTGAGACTGAAAAAGGTATCGAGCCGGCTGATGAAGGCATCCGTACCGCCGCACTTTTCAATCAGCCGCTTCATGTCGTGCGGCACATAAAACGAATATTCCCACGAGTGGCTCTCGTAGAAGAAATCCATCCAGCTGCCGCCGCTGAGCGGGGTGAAGGGATCTTTCGAAAGGTAATTGGCTGGTATCCGGTTATAGGGGATCAGGCCGAGTTCACGGGGTGGTGTTTCGGTGTACCACGACCAAAGCTTGTCGCGGTACCCTTCGTCCCAGTCGCCACTGGCCTTCCGCGGCATGATGAATCCTTTTGCCCCGCTGTGTTCCTCCGGTTTCCACAGGTTCTCCCAGTTGCACGACCTTCCGGCATACAACCGGTAGCCGTCCGCCTTGCCAAGCTTCTGCGCACTTAGTGCGATGGCCCAGTCGTTGGCGGCATACTCCACGGTCCGCGATCCCGCACGCTCGAAATCGGTTGACACATAGCCGATGGTATTGTAATCCTTAAGGCCACCCCGGCCAACGAGCCGCTCGTCGCCTCCCGGTGGCACCTCCGCATTTTTTACCATAGCCTGGTAGCCCTTTTCGTAATCAATACCGGGGAGCTCCTTCAGTATCGCCTCCGCCACCAGCATGTCGCAATTGCTTCCCCCCTGCGTACGCCCGTTCGAGTTTCCGGCCCTGGCATCGGGCATATAGCCCTCATGCTCGTAAATATCAATGAGTGAACGGGTTATATCTGTCTGGATTTCAGGAATAAACAGGGTAAACAGGGGATGGCTCGTACGGTAGGTGTCCCAGATGCAATAATAATCATCGTAATAGGGCTCTTTGCCCGTCCAGCCCGGGTTCTCTCCGGTGCGGTCGGCAGGCATCATCATGGTATGATAGAGGGCGGTATAGAATTTAATCTTTTCTGTTTTCGACGGTGAGTCGATGCGGATCCGGTTGAGGTAGAGGGTCCATTGTGTTCGCGCCCTCGACATGGCCTGTTCGAAATTGAGCGATCCTGCCTCCAGGATACAGTTGGTGCGGGCCTTGCCTGCGCTGATAAAGGAGATCCCCACCTTCACGCCGATCACCTGACCGGGCTTGCAGTCGTACCCGAACCAGGCCCCTGTGGGTGCCCCGGAATCGAACTCTGATTTGTTCGTCAGATGTACCTTCCCCGATTTCCAGGTTCCGAATGAATTGGACGGCGTATCGAAAATGGCATAGAAGTAAACCGTGTATGGCCCGCCGGTGTTCCAGCCGCCACGGACCCTGGAGTACCCGCTGATCTCCCTGTCGGAGAGCACTTCCACCTCCGATCCCACCAGCTCCTGCTCCTCGAAACAGCACGACTTGCTGCCGAGGAAGCTGCCGGCATCGATGAGGATGCCGGAATGCCCACCCTTCCGGAATGTGTAGCGATGCATACCGGTCTTCGGGGTACATGAGAGTTCGGCCAGTATGTCAGTAGCCGTTAGCTCCACCGAATAGTACCCGGTTTTGGCAACTTCCTTGCCTGCCGGAGATCCGTAACCGGCCACCGGCACATCACCCGCGAAAGGGTATATCAATATATTCCCATACTTGGGGCCGCCTCCGGTGCCGCTCACATGTACGTGACTGAACCCCCGCACCGTGTCGCCGGGGCTGTACCCGCTGTTGGTGTCAAGCTTTCCGCAGTCGGGCCCGAGCTTGACCATGCCGAAGGGCCAGGCTGCACCGGGAAAGGTATTACCGCCGCCCTGTGTTCCGATGAAGGGGTCGACATACTGGGTTACATCCTCCTGAACGGATTGTACACCTGTGGTGTTCGGACGCTGGGCACCCCGGCGTTGCTGGGCCGGGAGCGTGGAGGCTGCGAGGAGGAGAACCAATAAGGCGAAGGTAGTTTTCATGGGAAAAAGACAGAAGACGTTAGACAGAAGACGTTAGACAGAAGACGAAAGAGGAAGTGTATCAGTAAAAAATTGTAAATGTGCAGGTTTTGTATTGATCAGGTTTGACCGCAAGAAGAAGGCGGGTCCTCGAAGTCCCATCAAGTGTACTGCTGTTTTCAAAGTTGTTTAACAGGAGGCACTCATGGGTGATACCCGCATAATAATAGGCACCGGCTATGTAGTCGTCCTGCACCGCCTGGAAGGGGGGATTTTCCTTGCTCTTAAAATGGTAGATATCAAGAGTTTTATCATTGCCATTCGGGGGTAACCTGTTACCAAATATCGAATCTGCCACTTCAAACGATTTGATCCTGAGCCCGTCAAGCTGAATGGTTACCAGCGATTTCTGGCGAAAGGTGTATGCACTGTTCTGGTATGTGGTGTCGCGTGTCGCCGTAATGGACCCTCCAACCTGCTTGATGTTCGTTAATGTGTTTAATTCCATATAGCCGGTTTGTTCCAAGGTCTCTTCAGTAGTTTCTCCGTCCCTGGTAACGGTACGCCTGTAAACACCCTGAAAATTGACATCCCAGCGGATCATTTTAGCCGTTACAGTAAGGTTTTTGGTATAGGGCTCCGATTTCACCGTGATCCCGCCAAAATTAATTTCCGCATAGATGCCGTCCTTTTCCCAGTCGATGTTCTTGAAATCACTCAGGTTAACCGCCTGCTTAAATTCCCCGTTCACGCAAGCGACATCCATGATCTTTTTCATCGTCTTCTTTTTATAGATGGCAACATTTCCGGAATACTTCAATTCCCTCGGGTATTCAACCGATTTTATGTGCCTAACTTTCCCTGAAATGATCTTGTCCTTTTCGTCGAACTCATCTATCGTGACCTCCAGCGCCGGAATAAAAAGCCGGATGGCATTGGCGCCCGCTTCAAGGATTTGAGGTATCAGCGCCTTCCCCTGAGAGTAGACGCATGCCTTGTCGATGTAAGGGTATCCCCGGGTGGAAAACATCCCAAGCCGAAACCGCAGGTCCCGGCACATATAAACTTCATTGCCGGATATGTTTTTTATAAAGGTATACGTGAGTTCGTCATAGGTACAATCTTCCAGCTTGGGGGATGAATATGTTTTCTCAGGATGGATGAGGGGTACGACAGACTCGCCGGAGATGGTCTGATTGGTAAAATAATTGGCATTGGTATACTGAGCCAGCTTTTCAGCGATGCCCTGAACCGTTTCGGCCGCCCGGAAGGCGCTCTGCAATCCGGCATCCGTTTTTCCATCCCGGAAATTGGCCTTGATATCGGAAAAGTCCTCGAAGATCTCCTCGTAAGGGTCGGGGCTGCCAAACTGATAGCCTGTAAAAGGTTCCGCAGCATGGGAATCATCGCGGACATGAGACGGACAACCCATATCCGCAATCAGGTGCAGGGTTTCTCCCAATGCGCGGTAAGCGAAAGCCATGTTCTCACTTTTAATTCTGGAATCGGGGCTGGTAAGCGCAGACTCCACCGCTGCAAGGCCGTTTTCCCAGTTATACGCGTGCTCCGGGTGCCTGAGTGCCCATTCGATATGATCCACCTGAGGGTTTACCGCCTCCATCTGGTCGAGATGATTGTGCAGGTAACGGTTGCCGGCGGGCTCCGTAGGGTCATAGAAATGCCGGAAACTGGCAAACAACTCGGGCTCGTCAGCGCTGTAACCGCCATGGACGATCCATTTCCGGGGACTTTGTTTCACCTCCCCCTCTTCGATATCAAGATATCCGCCGGTTTGAACCTCCAGTCCCGGCAATCCCTCCGAACCATCAAAAACAAAGTTATAGTTCTTGAATTTTGCCAATGGGAAGGCTGATGTGATGAAGTTGGACTGAAACCTGTCCACCATCACGCTGTTGATTCCACGGTGCACCTCACGGTTGCCGTAACCGGTGAGCAGACAGTTAACTGCGAGGAAGCAAAAAGCCCCGATAACAATAAAAGTGATGCGCTTCATGGTGGTTAGTATCTGATGATTTTCCAATCGCCTTTATCTTCACATGACATCCAGAGTGTGTACTTTTTGCCGTCGATCGTGTACGTATATTCGGCAAAATTATCGGTTGAAATGGTCAGCTCCCTGTTTTTGAAGGCTGTGCCGATAGCCGCCAGCTCCGCGGCAGTATAGGGCTCCTCTTTGTCACTGTAGCCATCTGCGGATTCCTGAAGGGTCATTTTCGCTAAGGCGGTTTGATCGGCTGCCAGGAAAGCAGTTTCGATTTCGGAAGCCGTCTTTTTTATGGATTCCAGATCAACGTTTTGTGACAGTTCATCGGGGTTGATGGTATCACCTAACCAGTCGTCCTCCTTGTTGCAGCGCGTCAGGAAGTGAAGCGTTCCCATCAGAACAAAACCAAGAAGAACCATCGAGCCGTGACGTAGAATTGGTTTCATATACTTTCCGGATTTATTGGATTCCTAAAATTAGGAATTTGATGACAAAATAAAGGAGGGACCAGCCCTCCTTTTAAAACCATCGAAAAATGCGAAGCCTGTTACAGCCCGATCCTCAAACCCGCGTTGAACCCGGGATACATCGTAACCTCATTGGTCCAGTGGTGCGGATGCTCCCCGTCGATTTCGTTGCCGGTGACGCGCACATTGAAGGCGGCGCCGGCATAAACCCCGATTGTCCTTGTGAAATTGTAGCTCAGCGACAGGTTGAGCCGGTTCAGCAGATCCATGTGGCCGGCATACCACTCACCGTCATTGATCTGCCAGCTCACCCCCTCAAGGCTCAGGTCAAACCTCTTGCCAACAGGGAAGAGGGTGCCGAGACCATAGCCGAAGCCCCATCTGGGAGTCCCCTTAACGGCAGCCGCCCCGACCGAAAAGATGTTGTAGAAGCGCCGGACGCCTGTCTTGAAGGTGACCTCTCCGTAAAATGTTTCGTTCCCCCCGATCTGGATAACCTTGTAGCCGTGTCGCACCAGGCTGAGAAAACCGATGGGAATGCCCCCCTCAACCGTATCGGCTATATTGATGAATCCGAGCTGAACACCGTCGAGCCTGCGGGTGTAATTCACAAATCCCGAAGCCTGGAGCCCCTTCTGGGTGCCGGTGGTGACATTGGCAAAACCGGCTGCCTGCACGCCGCGGGTATCACCCACGGTGATGTTGGCGAATCCGGCCGACTGGACGCCGCGCACATCGCCGACAGCAACGTTTGCATAGCCGGAACCCTGGATCCCGTCGACGCTGTCCAGTGCAACATTGGCGAATCCTGAAAGTTGTAATCCGCTTATCTTCTTTTGATTGTAATTCCAGAAACCGGCCAGTTCTAGCCCTTTGGCCTGGCCGAACGTATTATTGCAAAAACCGGCCATCTGGATACCGTTCATATCGCCCCTCAGGGCATTGGCAAAACCGGCCATCTCGATCCCTTTCAACCCGCCGGAATAACCGGCAAACAGGTTAAGGGATATGCGGTTGACCGTATTCCACGACTGCATGCCGTTGGTGCCCAGCGGCGTGATGAAGCTGAGGTGGAACGGGGCCACCCGCAGGGAGTCCTGTGCCGGAAGGATGCCTGTGGCTCCGGATAAGACCAGGGCCATCAGGATCAGGTGCATTTTGATTGCTTTCATATTGAACAATAGTTTGTTTGATTTTTATTACTGACGGGTTACACTGCCGCTGCCGGTTACATGCACATCAACCTCGGGATTGCCCGAATAATAGACGTTGCCGCTGCCCGTGACAACCACCTTAAGGTGTTCTTCAACCGTCAGCCTTGCACTGCCCGATCCGGAGATCGTAAGCTCTGCATCCGGCGTGACAAGCTCCCTGCCGTGGTAACTCCCCGATCCAGTAACGATTAACCTTAACGCTCCGGTAATCCCGGCCGTCCGCATGTCGCCCGAACCGGTGATCGAGGCATTGAGTTCAGCCGATTCAGCCTCCAGATCGATGCTGCCGGAACCGGAAATGAAGAGCTTCAGCTCGTCCAGACCGGTAAAGGGGACAGTCCCAGTTACCTCACCCGAACCGGCGATGCCTGCCTGCGTGAGCGTCGGAATGGTGATGTATATTTTCACGGGTTTTGCCATACCTACAGGATGTATGTAATGGATCGTCCAGATTCCCCCTTCGGTATGGTCGAAATCAATATTGTCGATGATGTTCTGCTGGGCCTCAACAACCACCTCCTGCTTATCCCCTTGCGTAAGGATTACATCCGCCGAAATGGTCGATACAAAGCCGTCGAAATCATCCATGCTGATGGTTTCCGTTACGACATCACCATGCCCGGTTACCCCCGGGAAGAAATCATCGTGGCACGAAGCCAGTGCCACAGGCATGACCGCCAGTGCGATCATCATTTTCCACATTGCTGTTTTCATTGTTGTAAATTGAGTTGAGTTGTCATTTTCGTTCATTCATAAGGATGACAGGCATCCCGCAGATTACCCCTATCCGGAACGAAAAAAAATTGGATTAAAACCGGAATCCGGCTGTGGCGCCGATCCGGATACTGACGGGTGTGCTTACAACCATCAGGTTTTTAACAGGTAACGAAAACAGGAATGGGAAATCTCCGGTACCCGCATCGGCATGGTCCAATCCGGCAAATGCATTCAGGGTGGGCCCGAAAACAACTGTAAAATGTTTGGCCAATTGAATATCAAACGTTGGTGCCAACCGGACCCATGATCCTTTTGATGCCAGAAAACTGGTGTTCGACGTGAGATAATGTCCCGTGAGGTCCATGCTCAGGGTTAACTTCCGGGCCAACCGGAACTGGGTGCCGAGGCCGTAACCGAGCGATAACAGCTGTTGCTGTATCCCTCCGGTAAAAATGCTGTAGAATTTGCGGATACCGGTTTTAAAGGTCAGGTTAAAAGGGATCAGTTCATTTGCAGTTATTTCCAGGGGGTGATAGCCCTTTCTCACATAACTGATCAATCCGATGGGAACACCGGAACTTACCGTATCTGCAATATTGAAAACCGACAATTGAACGCCCTGCAATTCATGCGCATAGTTCAGGAACCCGGATACCTGAAGACCCTTGCTGGTGCCCGAGGCGATATTCATGAACCCCGCTGCCTGGAGCCCACCAACGCTTTTACCATAATTCGCGAAGCCGCTGATCTGGGCCAGTTTCACATCCTTACCGGCAATATTCAAAAACCCGGATGCCTGTATCCCGTCGACGTTCTGACTGGTGAAGTTGCTGAAACCCGATATCTGGGTGCCGTACATCGGCCCGCGCAGCACGTTGCTGAACCCGGCCAGCTGCACCCCGCGGATGGTATCGGTCACCACGTTACTGAATCCGCTGGCCTGCAGACCGCCGAACGAGCCGGCATCCCAGTTGAAAAACCCCGAGAGCTGCACGCCGTGACTCTTCCTTCCAACGATATTCCCGAACCCTGCGACCTGAAAACCGTGCATCTCTTTCCGCACCACGTTGAGGAACCCGCCCAGCTCAACGCCCCGCAGTCCGCCGGAATACCCTGCGAAGATATTCAGCGACAGGCGATTGGTGATCAAGCCCGATACGAACCGGTTACTGCCGATAAACGGGAACAGCGACAGCTGTCCCCAGCGCTGCTCCTCGGTTTCCACGTTTTGTGCGGTAATCAGCGCCCTCGACGGCACCAGCACCCTAACCAGCCGCCGCTCCCCCAAACTCTCCACGTTGCGGCCGGCCAGCTGGCTCTCCGTCACCGGCCGCTGTTTCGGCCTGAGCGAAATGTTCATCTCGGGCTGCTCCTTCGGCCGCACAACGATGAGCGTATCCGCATAACCGGCCTTGCTGTAGCTCACCTGCTTCTCCTGGTCGCCGGGCACCGTGAGCGAATAGCGGCCCGTTTCATCCGTCGCCGCCACAAACATCCCCTCCACTTCGTAGATGCTCGCCGACGAGAGGATCTCTCCGGTTTGCGAATCGTAAATGTATCCGGTTATCGTATATTCCTTCGCCTCCCCTCGCTTCTCGTTCCTCCCCATCTTCTTGTCAGCCAACAGGATAATATGGTTCCCAACCACTTTGTACCGGATACCGGGCCCCAGCAGGCTGCCCAGCACCTCCCGCACCTGCCTGTTTTCGGCCTGCACGGTAACCAGGCTGTCGCCCGGAATTATATCGGAATTGTAGGAAAACTGGAACCCGCCCCTTGCGGCAATCTTCGGCAGGGCATCCTTCAGCTTAACCCCCCTGATATCAATACTGACAGGCGTTCCGAGATGATTTACCTGTGCGCCCAGATACGAAGCCGTCGCTGTAAAAAGGACGACCAGCAACGGCAGAAAAAATCTATTCTTCCTCATTGGAACATCCCTTTCCGCTAATGATATACTTGTCCTTTTCGTGAACCCATCCCAGATCGAAGGAGGCCGTGATGACATCAAGGATCTGATCGACGGATTCATCGGTAAAGATGGCCGAAAGCCTGCAGTCACGGATAGCAGTGTCTTTCAGTTCAATAACCGCATTGTAATGCTTGTGAAGCAGTTCAAAAACGAGGGAGAGTTTTGTCTCCTCGAAGATCAGCTTCTTGCCGGCCCAGAAGAGTTCATCGGCCCCGATGGCTTCCGGTGTGGTGATTTTATGCGTGCCCCGGCGGATCATGCCCCGCTCGCCGGCTTTCAGAATGGTGCGGGCCGTATCGCCCGTAGCCGGATCCGCCACGGAAAGCTCCACCCGGCCGCTCTCCACATAAACCTCGATGTCGGAGCCGGGGTAGGCCTTCACGTGGAAGGAGGTGCCCAATACCTTCACCTGCCCGATCCCGGCATCGATGATAAAAGGCTTGCCGTTCACATGCTCCACATCGAAAAACGCTTCTCCGGCAAGCTCCACCCGCCGCTCCCGGGCAGTGAATTTTGCCGGAACCGTCAGTGTTGTATTGGCATTCAGCACCACCGCCGATCCGTCGCTGAGGGTATCCTGTACCACCTCCCCGGCGCTCGCCAGCGTGGTAAACCCAGCCTCCTGCCGGTTCAGCACGGTCCTCACAAACACCACCGATGCCACGGCCAGCAGTAATATTGCCGCAGCCGCATATACCCCGAAATACCCCCTAACCTTTCTAACCTCTCTAACCCTTCTACCCTTTCTAACCTCACTAACCTCTCTATCCTCCTCACCCATCCTTCCGGCCAGCTTCCCCCACGCCCGGTCGGTGTCGAATGCCACCGCTGCGGGATCCACCTCGCCGGCCGCCTTCCACGCCTTTGTGAATGAGGCAAAATGCGCCCGGTTAGCATCGGATTCGGCAAGCCAGGCCTCAACGCGGGCTTTCCCCTCCGCCGAAATCTCTTCGAGCAGGTAGAGTACCAGCAGCTTTTCGTTAATATGCGTTGGGCCGTTTTTCATTTTATGCCTTTTTATAAATCACCCCGATGCGTTGCAGAGACGTTTAAAAACGTCTCCGCCATCCATTTGGCAAGGCCATCATATTGTAATGACAGGCCAGAATCGTTTATCCCTAACAAAGGGGCCATTTTTTTTTCATTCATCACGAAATAACCCTTTAAAGATGATCAGCAGCAGCGGCAGGTAGTCGGCCAGCCGGGTGCGCAAAAATTGCAGCGCCTGGTACATCTGGTTTTCCACGGTTTTCACCGAGATGTTGAGCCGGTCGGCGATCTCCCGGTATTTCAGCCCTTCGTAGCGGCTCATCACAAAAATCTTCCGCCGCTCCGGAGGCAGCTGGTCGATGGTTTCACGGATCCGCTGTTCGAGTTCCGATACGATGGCTTCATCGATGAGGTGCGATTCGCTCTCTTTCATATCCTCCTCATTGATAAGCTTATGCGCTTCCCTGATGGAAATGTGGTCGATCACATTCATGCATCCGTTGCGCACAGCGCGGAACAGGTATGATTTTACCGTGGAGGTGATGACCAACTCATCGCGGTTTTTCCAGAGCTTGAAAAACACATCCTGAACCACATCCTCGGCGGCGTCGGGGTCGCTGAGGAAGAGGTTGGCGTAGGAGCAGAGACGGCTGTATTGCGAGCGGAAGAGTTGCTCGAATGCGGCCGGGGAGCTAAAATCAACCGGTATTGATACTATTTTCTGTTCGGGCTTCATTTTTTCTCTCTGTGCATCTCTGTGCATCCCTGTGTATCTCTGTGTAACAATTTTTTAAGAAATTACACAGAGATGCACAGGGATGCACAGAGATTCACGGAGTTATTAAAATCAGTTGAGGAGGATTTTACGGGTGGTTGAATGTCCTACTGCAGAGAGTTTGAGAAAATAGAGACCCCTCTCAAAGCCTGCTGTGTTCAGGAGGATGCGATTATCCGGGGTTTTCGTGAAGAAAACCAGGCGGCCGTCGGCAGTGAAAAGGCGGAGTTCAGCGGTGGATGTCAGGGGGCCGTCGAATTCCACGGTCAATTCGTTTTGGGCAGGCTGCGGATAGATCCTGAAAGAAGCATCTGAAATTACATCTTCGTGCATTCCCAGTGTTTTCGGCACGGCGAAATCCCAGATTCCGCGGGCATAGGTGGCAAAGCGGGCGGTGCGGATGCCGGGGATGTATTCCACATCCATGTAGTGCACCAGCGGGGCCTTTTTGCCGGCGATGTCGCTCCACCGGCCGGTGGCGGTGCGGAGCACCATGGGCGCCACGCCCGTGGCGGCAAACAGGAGGCTTTCGTCTTCGTTGGCATCGAAAGCCTCCACGATGGTTTTCGGGAGTCCGTTTTTCAGCGCGGTGAAGGTGGCGCCATTATCGGAAGTGTACCAGACGGCCGAAGCGGAGTAGCCGCTGCCACCCACCCATACTTTTCCGGCGGTGATCCGCGAAGGGAAAATGGCCCGGGCGTAAAGGCTACCGGTGAGAAGCTTTTTGGGGAGCCAGCTCTTGCCGGCATCAACCGACCGGAAGAAGTAACCGTTGGCAGTGGCCACATACCAGTAGCTGCTGTCGACCGGCGAAACGGCGATAGCTGTGATCTGGTCGCCCGCAGCGGCCTGAAAATTAAATGGATACTGAACAGCTGTGGCGCCGGCATTTTTTTGCGCCTGGATGCGGATAAGGTAACTGCCCGTGCCGCCTTTCGGCCGCCCGGCCACGAAACACTGGTCGGGGTGCTGCACGGGAACCCAGATGGGCGCCTCCCAGTAGGGGCTCTCCTTGTTCACCCACGACGGGGAGAAGTTGGATACGGTAAAATCGGTTTCGGGCACGGTAACGTAATTGCATCCTTCGCCCCACCACCACACCCAGAAGGTGCGGCCCTGGTCGCCGGAAGCCATATTGGTGACATCGCCGCCCCAGATCATCCGGAAAGGGGCCGTGGCAGAGCCGTCGGAGCCGGTCAGCGTTTTGAGGTACCCGTTGTCCTGGGTACCCACGAACATCTTGCCCGGCTCGTTGTACTTGCTCGACATCTTGTAGATCTGCGTGCAGTTCAGGCCGGGCAGGCTCATGGAAATCAGGTGGTCATGAGCCGCATCACGCCGGTACATCCCCCCGTCGGTACCGAACCACTCTTCCGTTTCCCCTTTCGGGTTCACGGCCATCAGTGTTTTGGGCACATCACCGTGATACAGGGCATAGCTGTTGGTCGGATCCATGTCGATCAGCTTCCAGGTGGCGCCCGCATCGGTGCTGCGGATGGTGAGGATGCCTCCGAAATAGAGGGTGTCGGCTGTGAATTGGGATACCGAGAAGGAGTTGGCCCCGAAGGGATAGGCTGCCACGCCATCGGTATAATCTCCTTTGTGCACCCAGGTGGTGCCGCCATCGTCGGAGGCATAATACCGGGCGGTGCCATTGTCGCCCACCCAGGCGCGGAGGCGCATCGGGTGGCTGTAAGGGGCTCCGGCCAGCATAAGGCCGTTTTCGGAGCCGATTCCGGAAATACGGCTGCGGAATGTCCGCGCGCCGCTCAGCCCATCAACATAAAACAGGGAATCCTCGATCGCCAGGTAAATTTCGGAGGTGCCCGGCTCGCCGCTCATCCACATGTCGCTCTTCGTATTCCGGTTCCCGTCGCCCGTGCGGATTTTCGACCGGTAAAGGGGTGCGAAGTTTGCTCCACTGTCGGTGGATTTGTATATCGTGTAGTAGTCGGTGGATTTCTGCGAATGGTATTCCTGCACAAAAAGGTAAACCTCATTACCGGCCGATTTCCCGCGCCGGATGCCGGACACCGGGTACTGGAACAATCCGGCCGGTTTCTGCCAGGTGGCGCCTTCGTTGTCGGAATAGAATACCCCCCATCCGTCGAGGGTTTTCTGCCAGCCGGCAACAAAAATCCGGGGATTGCCATCGACATAGATGATATCCAGGTAGCAGGCCACCCCCTGGGCCAGCGGGAACTGGTCGTTAAGCGACTGCCATTCCGTGCCGTCGATGTTGCCCTTGAAAACCATGCCGTGATCGCTGAGGCACCAGATGAGGTTGTTCGGATAGTCGATTTTTATGTCGGTGATGCGGCCCGGGATGTTGTCGGGGCCCCGCTCGGCCCAGTAACCGTCGAGTGAATCGGAGCCCGACTTGAGTCTCCGCGCTTCGATCAGCTCGCGCATGGAAGCGGCTTCGATGGCTTTCCAGTCGTCGCCGGGGGCGGTGCGGTTCACCAGGGCAGTCCATTCGGCGGGGACGCCTTCGGATTTTTGGGAGGGTTGCGTGTGTTCGCTTTTAGCAACCAGAAAAAGTGCGGCCGTTATACTGGCAAGCAGCACAAGCGAAACGAGGGATTTTTTCATACAACCGGATTTGCGGTAAAATTAGGTTTCATTGCCGATAATTCGACAGATTAAGGCGGTCAATTATACCACCCCTGCGGGCGCTACAAAAATGACTCCCCGATGGGGCTACAATAATGCCGCCCCTACGGGGCTGGGATGGTTGGGAATGATACTTGGG
>CAYWHP010000117.1:0-12840 GCA_964457845.1 uncultured Porphyromonadaceae bacterium
GACCAGTTTAATCACCTCGTTGTTCACCTTCAGGAAATACATCCCTTTGGCAAAATGGGTAAGATCGATCTTCTCCTCGTGGCTGATGGCGCCTTTCACCTCGTTGCGGTACACTACCTGGCCCTGGATGTTAGCTACCTGGATGTTCAGGCCGGAAACGCTGCTGCTGGTTATAGAGAGGGTAAACACCCCTTCAGTCGGGTTCGGGTAAACTCGGATTGCCGGTGTGAGGGCATTTTCATCAGCGCCCAGCGATATCCCGTTGTTGTAAATATCGTTCACAACGTTGTAGTAGCTGGTCCGGTAAACCCTGTTGGGTCCGCCGCCGGGGAATTCGGATGTATCCCAGCTGCCGTTGATCCGGTATTTGTATCCGAGATTCTCAAAAATCGCCAGGGCCGGAACCGTGAGCGAATAAATGTGGTCACCGTCGGGATCGGCCAGGTGGGCCGATCCGGTCCAGTTGTTGAAGGTGCCGGCCAAATCAACAAAGTCACCACCGGCAGGGTTGAAAGTGCCGTTGGCAAGAGGGATGCTCATATCGACATTGAATTGCACATCAGCGGCGAGTGGTGCACCCTGCTCATTGATGTTCATGCGGATCATGGATATGTCGCGGTTCTGGTACCAGACCATATCGGCATCATCGACCGAGCGGTACACGCTTTTCGACAGCGATTGCCGGTGGCTGTTGTCGCTTCCGATGGTAAACCGGTAGAGGCTGTTGTTGGCAGCCAGCCCGCCGCCATGGAACACCTGAATCGCGGCGATGTAGGATCCGGGTGTAAGAAATTCGGATTCGCCATCCTTCTCCAGATCGAGTGTGATCCATTTATCGAGCATACCCTCGGTTACCTCAACGTATTCCGATGCAAGCAACTCCACCCAGAGTGATTCCTCGGCATTGTATCCGAAAAGCCAGTACTGGAAGCTGTAACCCGGTTTCGTGCTCGCAATCTTGTTTTCCGGCCGCTGCATGATCAGGGTTGAAATGGAGTTTATTTCTGTGGCTTTCTTGATATCGTATACCACACCAAGGTAATCCCCGTCGTTGTTCCCGAAGCCGGCTGTGCTGGAATACGTCTCAAAATCCCAGTCGGATACGGAGTAAACGCTGTCTGTAATGTAATAGGTGTCTTTATAGATATTGTTCTCCGGAATCCCGTCAACCTGATCCTGTCTGGCAGTCAGCACCAGGTCATAACTGCCGTACCCGTCGGGCACAAACTGGTCGGTGATCGGAAAAGTATCACGCTGCAGCGCCCAGATATCCCTTGAAACGGAATTCTTATTGTAAACAGATACCCCGTTCCTGAACACTTCGGCGTTCAGGAGGCAACCCTCCTGGTCATCGCGGCCGGCATTCAGGAACCCGGCCTTGAAGGTGTACCCGCCGAAACCGTCGGTACCCACCTGAGAGTTGGGAACCATGAACGTAAACCCCTCATCACCGTCTTCCTCAAGATCGGTGAGATAGAGCCACGGGCGCTCGAGCTGGATTTCGTTGTTGTAGGCCTCTGACAGCGTCAGGTCGTCGATGGCCCAGAAATAGTAGCGCATGCCGTCCCACACGAAGCGAATCCATACATCGGACATGCCGGCGGCTACGTCGGTGATATTTACCTCGACAAACGGATTCTTGCAGAAAATATTCAGGGATGTTTCATAGGCCATGCTGTAGGTGGCCCAATGGCTGCCCTGGTCGTTGCTGACAAGTATCTTTACACTGGTCGAGGGGTTGCACCGGAAATACTGGCGCATCTTGAGCACAACCGACGGGCGGTTGGAACAGTTTACCGATGGCATCTGCACATAACAGATGGGGTAGAGGTCCGTTTGCACGCCATCAACATAATTATACTCGTCGGCCGGGAAAACAATGAACCCGTCGTCGGGGCTCTTCGAGTATTTGTGGCCCTTTTCGAATGTCCACCTGCCGCGAATGCTGTCGCTGCCGGCTCGCCATATCCAGGGCATACCATAGTCGGTGGTTTCCACAATCTGCCATCCGGCGGGGAGGCTCCAGCCGCGTTCATTGGATGGATCCTTCCAGTTGAAAGTTTCGGTAAAAAACACCTCCCCTTCGCTTTTCAAATGGCTTTCAGCGGGGATATCCCTCATTTTTTCAAAACTGGAATAGGGTGTGATGCTGGTGGAAGGCCGGAACTTTTGACCGGAGACGGCCCCGGAGATAAGCACCACGGTTAGCAAAAGTGTAAGTTTTTTCATAGCTCAGCGGTTAATGGTTGGTCGTAGAGACGTTTATAAACGTCTCTACCAAATATATAAAAACCCCGGCAATAAAATGCCGGGGTTGTTTACACGATTTTTAAATGGTGCGGGTCGTAGAGACGTTTATAAACGTCTCTACCAACCCACATGGTTATTTTACGACCAGTTTCACCACCTCGTTGTTCACCTTCAGGAAATACATCCCTTTGGCAAAACGGGTAAGATCGATCTTCTCCTCGTGGCTGATGGCGCCTTTCACCTCGTTCCGGTACACCACCTGGCCCTGGATGTTGGCCACCTGGATGTTCAGGTCGGAAACGCGGCTGCCGCTGACGGAAAGGGTAAATACCCCTTCGGTCGGGTTCGGGTATACGCCGATTGCCGGAGTGAGGGCATTTTCAGCAACGCCCATGGATATACCATTGTTGTATATATCGTTGACCATGTTGTAGTAGCTGGTCCGGTAAACCCTGTTGGGTCCGCCGCCCGGGAATTCCGAAGTATTCCAGTCGCCGTTGATACGGTACTTGTATTCGATGGTTGAAAATGTGCTCTGTGCCGGAACGGTAAGGGTGTAGATTCCGTTGCCGTCGGCATCAGCCATATGGGCCGATCCGGTCCAGCTGTTGAAGGTGCCTGCCGCATCAACGAAGTCGCCCGAGCCCGGCTTGAAGGAGCCGTTTGCAATCGGGATGGTCATGTCGACGTTCAGGATCACATCTGCTGTTGTCGGTGCTCCGGTGGCGTTAACGTTAAGCCTGATCATGGAGAGGTCTTCGTTGCCCGACCAGCCTTCGCCGCCGATGAGGCGATAAAGGGTTTTACCATCTGAATACTGATGGCTCTGGTCGGAGCCGATGGTGAAGCGGTAGGTGTTGTTGTCGGCACCGGCGCCTCCGCCGTGAAATACCTGAATGGCAGCGATGTAGTAGCCGGGCTCGATGAATTCCGATTCGCCGTCCTTTTCGAACGGCAGGGTGATCCACTGATTCAGCATACCCTCGGTTACCTCGGTATAGGGACCGGGAAGAACTTCAGCCCAAACGCCCTCTTCCTCATTCCATTTGAAGAGCCAGTACTGGAAGCTGAAGCCTGGCTTGGTGCTGGCCTTGGGATTCTCCTTACGCTGCATGATCAGGGTGGAAATGGAGTTTACCTCGGTGGCTTTCTTAACGTCGTAGATCACACCCAGAAAATCGCCGTCGTTGTTGCCATGGCCGGCGGTACTGGAATAGGTTTCAAAATTCCAGTCCGACATCGAAAAGATACTGTCGGTAACATAATAGGTGTCTTTATAAATATTGTTGGCCGGTACGCCGTCGGTAGCCGACTGCTTGGCTGTCATTACGATGTCGTAGTTGCCATACCCGCTTGCGACCGAAGTTTTGGTGATCGCAAAAGTATCGCGCTGGAGCGACCAGATATCGGTTTGCTTTTCAGAGTTTTCATTGTAAACCGATACGCCGTTCTTGAAGATCTGAGTGTTCAGGTAGCAGGATTCCTGGTCATCACGACCTGCGTTCAGGAAGCCGGCTTTAAAAGTATAACCGCCGAAACCGTTGTCATCGGTCTGGGAGGCGGGGATCATGAACTGGAACCCTTCATCTTCATCGGCTTCCAGGTCGGTCATCATCAGCCAGGGAGTTTCAAGCTGCAATTCATTGTTATACGCCTCAGCAAGGGTAATGTCGTCAAGGCACCAGAAATAGCGGGTCATGCCGTTCCATACGAACTTGATCCATACATGTTCCATTCCGCCGGCTACATCGGAGATGTTTACTTCGGGATAGGGGTTGCGGCAGAAGATATTGGTTTTGGTCTGATAGGCGAGGCTGTAGGATGCCCAGTGAACGCCGAGGTCGTTACTCACCTTAACAGATACGTCAGGAGCCGGGTTGCAGCGGAAATACTGGCGAAGCTTCAGCACCACGGTGGGGTGTGTGGAGCAGTTGATTTCCGGGAGCTGAATGGCTGCAATACCGCCGTTCTGAGTATAGATCTGGTCGACAAAGTTGAACTCATCCATAGGCAGAACCAGGTATCCGTCTTCGGGTGTCTTCGAATAGATGTGCCCGGGAAGGAAGGTGTAGCGGCCCTTGATGCTGTCGGTACCGGCACGCCACAGCCAGTGAAAACCATACGTTGCATCGGCTTCATTCACCCATCCGGCTGGGAGGCTCCATCCGCTCGGGTTGGCATCATCCTTCCAGTTAAAGGTTTCATGGAAGAAAACTTCACCTTCGGTTTTCAGGTTCGACTCCGGCGGAGCGGGAAGCATCTTCTGCTCCGTGGCATACGGCAGGTTAACCGTGGAGGGCTTTACCCGCTGTCCGTAACTGCAAACAGCGATTGCTGCAATGAGGAGAATAAGTGTAAATCTTTTCATAGTTAAGGGTATTGGTTGATCGTCCCAAATTAAAAAAAAACCCCGACATAACATGACGGGGTTTTTTATACAAAAATTTTGCATCGTGCGCGTAGAGACGCATGATCATGCGTCTCTACACCGTCACCAGGTTATTTTACGACCAGTTTAATCACCTCATTATTAACCCTAAGGAAATACATCCCTTTGGCATACCGGCTGAGGTCGATCTTTTCTTCATGCTGAAGGGCTGATTTTACCTCGTTCCGGTAGACAACCTGTCCCTGGATGTTGGAAATCCGGATGTTGAGGTCGGTCGACTGTGCGCTGCTTACCGACAGTGTAAAGAGGCCTTCCGAGGGATTCGGGAAAACAGAAACGGAGCTGCTGAGCGAACCTGTTTCGATACCCAACGAAATTCCGTTATTGTACAGATCGTCGAGAACGTTGTGGTAGCTGGTGCGATACACCCTGTTTGGACCGCCGCCCGGGAATTCCGAAGTATCCCAGTTGCCGTTGATCCGGTACTTGTACTCGATGGGCTGGAAGAGGGCCTGAGCCGGAACCGTCAGGGTGTAAATGTTGTCGCCGTCGGGATCGGCCATGTGAGCGGAGCCTGACCAGCTGTTGAAGTTGCCTGCAATATCCACAAAGTCGCCGGATGCCGGCTTGAAGGTGCCGTTGGCAACCGGAATGCTCATGTCGACATTGAATGTTACATCGGCGGTTGTAGGAGCTCCTGTTGAGTTCATGTTCAGGCGGATCATGGAAAGTTCGTTGTTGTTGATCCAGTCTTCGCCGGTAATGAAACGGACCAGGGTCTTCCCATCTGAATATTTATGCGAGCGGTCGGAACCGATCGTAAACCGGTACTGGTTATTGTCGGCCTGGGCACCACCGTTGTGGTACGTCTGGATGGCTGCAATGTACTGGCCCGGCTGGAGGAATTCGGATTCGCCGTCTTTCTCGAGGGGTATGGTTACCCATTTGTTCAGCATCTCCGTGGTGACCTCCGTGAATGCGCCCGGCATGATTTCGATCCATGCACCGGTTTCTTCATCCCATTTGAACAGCCAGTTCTGGAAGGAATATCCGGGCTGGGTGCTTGCCCTCGGATTTTCCGGGCGCTGCATAATAAGGGTGGAGATCGAGTTGGCCTCGACAGCCTTCTTGATGTCGAAAATTACGCCGATGTAGTCGCCGTCGTTATTTCCCGCCGTCCAGCCGGTGCTGCTCGAGTAGGTTTCAAAATCCCAGTCGGAGTGCGAATAAACGCTGTCAGTTACCAGGTAGGTATCCTTGTAAACGTTGTTCAGCGGCCGGCCGTCAGTGGCTTTTTGTTTTGCCGTCATCACCATCTCGTAGTTGCCGTAGCCATCGGGTACGTAAGCTTCATTAACGGCAAACGTATCACGCTGCAGGGTCCAGATATCGGTTACTTTTTCCGAATTTTTATTGAATACGGAGGTTCCGTTCTTGAAAACCTCCACGTTAAGCAGACACTCCTCCTCGTCGTTGACGCCGGCGTTGAGGAAGCCGGCCTGCCAGGTATAGCCCCCAAATCCGGCTTCGCCCACCTGCGACCAGGGAACCATATAGGTGAACCCTTCATCACCGTCGGCTTCGAGATCCGTGAAATAGAGCCACGGGGTCTCCAGTTGCAGTTCATCGTTGTATGCTTCAGAAAGCTCGATGTCATCGATGCACCAGAAGTAGCTGGTATTGCCGTTGAAAACGAAACGGATCCACACATGCTGCATCCCGCCGGCCACCTCGGTGATGTTCACCTCGGGGTAGGGATTAACACAGAAGCTGTTGGTTTTTGTGCCATACTGCATGTTGAATTCGGCCCAGTGCACGCCGAGGTCGTTGCTCACCTGCATCTTCACATCGGGCGAACCGCAGCAGGTGCGGAAATACTGCGACATCTTAAAGATAACCGAAGGATGCGTTGAGCAGTTGATTTCGGGAAGCTGGAACCAGTTACGGCCTGCATTGTTGGTGGAGATGCCGTCGACGTAGTTGTACTCATCCATAGGCAGCACCCAGTATCCGTCATCCGGACTTTTTGAATAGATATGTCCGGGGAGGAAGGTGTATTTGCCTCTGATACTATCAGTTCCGGCACGCCAGATCCAATACTGTCCGAAGTTCCCCTCTTCAACTACCTGCCAGCCTTCGGGCAGGGTCCAGCCACGCGGGTTCGCAGCATCCTTGAAGTCGAAAGTCTCCTTGAAAAAGACTTCTCCTTCCCCTTTCAGGTCATGCCCTGTGGGGAAAATCATTTTTTTCTGCTCCGTTGCAAACGGTGCAAAGCCGGTTGATTGCCTGATCTTCTGCCCGTAGCTGATGGCGAAGATGCAGAGCATCACCAGTAAAAGTGTAGATTTTTTCATGAGCAATAATTTTTGGTGAAACTGAATAATTGTGTTTTTCGAAGCGATAAAATCAAATATCGAAAATTAATACCGAATGCGATCCGGCAAATTTACAGGAGAGCGGAATAAGTTTGTAAGTGCGGCCCCGTTGTCTGGATGGCTTGTCAGGTTGTTCGTGCCTGGCCCCTCATGCGCATGATGAACTCCTTCTTCTTGCGTTCACTCACATCCACCTGGCTGCCGTCGTCGAAGATAATGTAGCCGCCTCTGCCAGAAACGTATTTTTTTACAAATTCGAGATTGATGAGGTGCTTGCTGTGGACACGGACAAAGGTGAGATCGGAGAGGAGGCGTTCGAAATTGTTCAGTGTTTTTGATGTAACGATACGCTGGCCATTCTTGATGAAGAACGTGGTATAGCTGCCATTGGCTTCGCAGCGAATGATGTCGGCTATCTTGTACACATCGAAACCATCCATGGAGGAGAGGATGATCCGTTCGTTGCGTGTGCCAAGCCCTTCACGCAGTACCGATACCCGATCGCCGAAATTGGGCTCTTTGCGGATTTTGGAGTAGCGGTCAACAGCCTGCTGGAGCTTCTCGGTGCTGATGGGCTTGAGCAGGTAATCAAGTGCCGAAAAGTCGAAGGCCTTGAGCGCGTATTGATCATAGGCCGTTGTGAAGATCACCTCGAAGCCGGTATGCTCCACCTCCTCCAATACCTGAAAGCCCTGCCCGTCGGGCAGCGCGATGTCGAGGAAAACCAGTTCCGGCTTTACCGTATTGATAACCTCGATGGCCGATTCAACGGTTTGGGCGGTGCCGACAACCTGTACATCGGGGCAGTAGCGCTGAAGCAATATGGATAGGGCTTCCAGACTGTTGTCTTCGTCATCAACCAAAACTGCTTGGATCAGGGAGGTCATAATAGATCAGGTTAAGTTCAAAAGTAAATGTACTTGAATTTTACCGGAATAATTATCCAACAGGGTCAAAATTTCCTGTCAGGCCATCCCGCGAATCGCTGCAGCGATCCCTTCCGGGTCGAAACCGCACTCCCTGTATAGCTGGCGCTGGGTGCCATGCTCGACGAATTCATCGGGAATTCCAAGCATCCGGAGCTCAGGCGTATACCGGTTGTTTGCCATGAATTCGCTCACGGCGCTTCCGAATCCACCGGCAACAGTTCCATCTTCCACGGTGATGATCCGGTTGAAGCGTGCAAATATTTCATGCAACAGTTCAGCATCGAGCGGCTTGATAAACCGCATATCGAAATGGGCAGGCCGGATGCCCTCTTTTTCAAGTATTTTGAAGGCTTTTACCACATGGTTACCCGGATGCCCCACCGACAGAACGGCAACCGTTTCACCATCAGCGATCATCCGTCCCTTGCCAACCGGGATGGAGGCGAAAGGCCGGCGCCAGTCGGTCATCACTCCCTGACCTCTCGGGTAGCGTATAACGAACGGGCCGTGATTGGCCTCCTGGGCGGTGTACATCATGTTGCGCAGCTCCTCCTCATTCATCGGCGCCGCAACGATCATGTTCGGAATGATGCGCATAAAGGCGATATCGAATGATCCGTGATGGGTGGGCCCGTCGCTTCCGACAAGGCCGCCACGGTCGAGGCAGAAAACAACCGGGAGTTTCTGCAGCGCAATGTCGTGGATCACCTGATCGAATGCACGCTGCATGAATGAGCTGTATATATTGCAAAACGGGATGAAACCCTGTGTGGCGAGGCCGGCCGAGAAGGTTACGGCGTGCTGTTCGGCGATGCCGACATCAAAGGTGCGGTCGGGCATCTCATCCTTCATGAGGTTCATCGATGATCCGGCCAGCATGGCAGGCGTGATGCCCATGATAAGCGGGTTGGCCCGGGCCAGTTCGAGCAGTGTATGCCCGAATACTTCCTGGTATTTGGGCGGGAACCCGGTCGGTTCTTCATCGAGCAGCTGTCCGGTTACTTTATCGAATTTCCCCGGAGCATGATAGGCTGTCTGGTTCTCCTCGGCGAGCGGCACCCCCTTGCCTTTTTTCGTGAGGATGTGGAGCAGCTTCGGACCCTCGATCCCCTTCATATCCTGCAGGATCTTTACCAGGTGGAGCACGTCGTGCCCGTCGACCGGGCCGAAATACCGGAAGTGGAGCGACTCAAACAGATTACTCTGCTTGAGGATCATGTGCTTGATGGCGTTCTCGAGTGTCTGCACCATACGACGGGCATCGGGGCCGATCTTGCTCAGGAAACCAAGTATCTTCCAGGTATCGTCCTTCACCCTGTTCCACGTTTTCGAAGTGGTAATGTCGAGCAGGTAATCGTTGAGCGCCCCGTGGTTGGGGTCGATGGCCATGTTGTTGTCGTTGAGGATCACCAGCAGGTTCGACCGTTCGATGCCGGCATTGTTGAGTCCTTCGAAGGCCATGCCTCCCGTGAGGGCCCCGTCGCCGATGACCGCCACCGTTTGCCGGCCGGTTTCCCCCTTTCGGTTGGCCGCCACGGCAATGCCAAGCGCCGCCGAGATCGAGGTGGAGGAGTGGCCGGTGCCGAAAGCATCGTACTCCGATTCGGTTCGTTTTGGAAATCCGCTGATACCCTTGAACTTACGGTTGGTTGAGAAGGCATCGCGGCGGCCGGTGAGAATCTTGTGCCCATAGGCCTGGTGACCCACGTCCCAGATGATCTGATCGAACGGGGTGTCATACACGTAATGAAGGGCAACGGTAAGTTCCACCACGCCCAGGTTGGCGCCCAGGTGCCCCGGGTTGCAGGAGACCTCCTGGATGATGAAATCACGGAGCTCACGGCACACCTGAAGCAATTCGGCCTCCCCCAGTTTCTTGAGGTCGGCCGGACTGTTTATGCTGTTCAGCAGGGAGAAATTTTGTTGCTGGTCTGGTGCCGGTTTCATGCCTGGGGCATCAGATGGTCATGATGTCTTTTTCCTTGGTTACCAGGCGGTCGTCGACTACACGTATGTATTTGTCGGTCATCTCCTGCACCAGCTTTTCGGCGTCTTTTTCGGCGTCTTCGGAAAGCCCCTCCTTGATCAGTTTCTTCAGCTGCTCATTGGCATCGCGTCGGTTGTTACGTACGCCCACCCGGGCGGTTTCGCCTTCGGTTTTCACCTTTTTCACGAGTTCGCGGCGGCGGTCCTCGGTGAGCATGGGTATGTTGATCCGGATGATCTCGCCGTTGTTCATGGGTGTCATGCCCAGGTTGGCGGCCATGATGGATTTCTCGATCGGGTCGATCATGTTCTTTTCCCATGGCTGGATGGCCAGTGTGCGCGGGTCGGGCGAGTTCACGTTGGCGATCTGCGTAAGCGCGGTGGGGGTGCCGTAATAGTTCACCATGAGCCCGTCGAGCATATGGATGTTGGCCCGGCCGGCACGTATTTTCGACAATTCCGTGTCGAGGTGCCTTATTGTCTTGTCCATCCTCTCTTGGGTATCCTCGAGGATCAGTTCAACTTCTTCGTTCATAGCCTCAGTCGTTAAAAATTCAGGAGTGCAAAATTACTCAATTCCCGATGATGGTACCAATTTTTTCCCCGGAAATCAGCCGCTTCAGATTTCCCTTTGTGTTCATGTCGAACACCATGATGGGCAGATTGTTTTCGCGGCAGAGGGTAAAGGCTGTCTGGTCCATGATTTTCAGGTTGCGGGCGATGACCTCATCAAAGGTGATGGCATCATAGCGCACCGCTGAAGGGTCTTTTTCGGGATCGGCGCTGTAGACGCCGTCAACGCGGGTACCCTTCAACAGCACCTCGGCACCGATCTCCACGCCACGGAGGGCGGCAGTAGTGTCGGTGGTGAAAAAGGGGTTGCCCGTTCCGGCCGACAAGATGCAGATGTCGCCCGCTTCGAGTGCTTCCACCACTTTGTCGCGGTACCAGTATTCGGCCACCGGTTCCATGCGAATGGCGGTGAAGAGCCGGGAGGGTGTGCCGGCTTTGCGGAAGGCCGACTGCAGCGCCAGGCCGTTGATCACCGTGGCCAGCATGCCCATGTAGTCGCCTTTTACCCTGTCGTAGCCAGCCTTGGCACCGGAGAGGCCGCGGAAGATGTTGCCGCCGCCGATCACCAGGCCGATCTGCACGCCGAGGTCGCGGATCTCGGCCACCTGTCCGGTGAACTCCTCGAGCCGGCCGGTATCAATGCCATGGGAGGATTGCCCGAGGAGCGATTCTCCGGAAAGTTTAAGCAGGATTCGTTTGTAGGTAGCCATGGTTGACGGGTATGATTGCCGAAAGATAAAAAAAAATCCCGGCGTTAACCGGGATTTTCCTGTATGATGTCCGCGAACGGAATCGTTTAGTCGTTGAGGGTGAACCGGACGAAGTCAATGACTGACAGGTCCTTGTCGGCACTCTTGAGGTAGTCGGCAACGGAGGTCTTGTGGTCCTTGATGAAATCCTGGCTCAGGAGGGTGTTCTCTTTGAAGAACTTGCCCAGTTTGCCTTCGGCGATTTTATCAACGATGGCTGCGGGTTTTCCTTCTTCGAGGGCGATGGCACGGCCAATCTCCAGTTCCTTGTCGATAATCGACTGCGGGATGGTTTCTTTGCTTACAGCTACCGGAGCCATGGCGGCTACCTGCATGGCAACATCCTTGGAGGGCTGCTCATCGGCGATCTTCTTGGTCATCGCAACGAGGGTGGCCAAACGGTTACCCGGGTGAACGTAAGGCATAACGAAAGGAGCCTCGAGCGACCTGAAGAAAGAGATATCGACCTTTTCGCCGGTGAGCCCGGTCATGTTGGTGATTTCGCTTTCCACGGTGTGTCCGCCGATCATAACCTGTTTCAGGTCATCCAGGCTGGCTATTTTGGCTGCAAGGGCGGCATCGGCAATGGCGTGGGTCTTCTTTACGAAATCTTCGTTTTTGGCAACGAAATCGGTTTCGCAGTTCAGCACCATTACAACACCGAAGGTGTGGTCGGCATTGGCCTTGGCGATCACGCAACCTTCGCGGGCTTCGCGGTCGGCACGCTTGTTGGCCACTTTCTGTCCTTTTTTGCGGAGGATATCGATTGCCTGGTCAAAATCACCGTTGGTTTCGGCGAGGGCCTGCTTGCAGTCCATCATACCTGCGCCGGTCATTTGACGTAACTTGGCTACGTCAGAAGCTTTTATTTCACTCATGGTGTGTATGAATTAAATTATTCAGAATCTTCGGCATCACCGGCCTCACCTGCAGGGCCTTCGCCGGAGATGCGCCTGCGCATCGGCTTGCGGCCGCCGACGCGGGGAGCTTCCTCAGAGGCCTCAGCTTTTTTCGGCTTGGCGGTCTCTTCTTTATCTTTTTCGGCTTTCCGTTCGTTCAGGCCTTCTTCGATGGCCTTGCACATGATCCCGCAGATCAGGGAGATCGACTTGGAAGCGTCGTCATTGGCGGGAATCGGGAAATCAACTTTTTCGGGATCCGAATTGGTATCAACCATTCCGAAAACCGGTATGTTCAGCTTGTGGGCTTCGCTTACGGCGATGTGCTCCTTGGAAACGTCAACAATGAACAGGGCGGCGGGCAAACGGGTAAGGTCCTTGATGCTGCCGAGCTGCTTTTCCAGTTTCATCCGCTGACGGGTGATCTGGAGGAGTTCGCGTTTTGAAAGGTGATCAAAGGTGCCGTCGGTCGACATCTTGTCGATGGAGAGCATCTTCTTCACGGCCTTGCGGACGGTGGGGAAGTTGGTGAGCATACCACCCGACCAGCGTTCGCAGACGTACGGCATGCCTGTGGCGGCAACCTGTTCGGCAACGATCTCCTTGGCCTGTTTCTTGGTGGCTACGAATAAAATCTTCCGTCCCGACTTGGCGATGCGCTTCAGGGCTTCGGCGGCTTCGTCAATCTTG
>CAYWHP010000118.1:0-12814 GCA_964457845.1 uncultured Porphyromonadaceae bacterium
CCGCCTTCGCGGGGATGACAGAAGAACGCCTTCGCGGGGATGACAGAAGAACGCCGGAATGACACGCTGTTAAAGAACAAGTGGATGGGGATATCTAAACTGAATGAATTCAAAATCACCGGGAAGTGAGCCCTGCAAGGCGACTGAAGGAATTTCCTCACTAAACCGGTTAAATGCCCTGGCCAGAAAATCGCATTTTTTACCCCGGCCTGCCAGAACACCCTGACCAAAAAGGTCGATGAATCTTTCATAATTGATGATGGCAACCTGAATTCCGCCGGTATTGGTAACAACCAGTTCACCAGAATCCGCCATACAAACACCATCCGGGGCGAGTCCGCTTAATTCAAATTGTGCTTCCGTTTGATGATTGATAATCAAATCATCAACGGCAAACGACCTGGTAATCGTGTAATGCCGAAGAAATGCCTGCAGGAAAGGTTCGATCATCCCTTGAGGAGTTGGTATTGATCGTATATACGGGTCATTGTTTCTGACAAATCAATTGTATTTATAACCGGCTCACCGGTAACCGCGTTGATGGAATGCAACGACTGAAGCGTTCCCTGCTTTACCAGATAAACTGCTACATCCGATCCCTGGAGAGATGCCCCGTCAACTTTTTTTCCAACCGTGCCCGCCCTGAGCAACAGGTTTACCTGATTCAATAAATAAGGGCTGTGGGTGGCAATCATCAGGGTTAATCTCCGGTCGGCTTTATTAGAGATAAAGCACTGATCAACCAATAAACTCAGCAAAAGGCATTGGGCATCAGGGAATAAGCTCAACTCTGGTTCCTCAACATGCAAATGGATCATTTTTGCCATTTCAGTGAGCTCTACCGTTGGTTGGAAATTTTTCAAACGGTCCATATCGAATAAAAAGGACAAAACCGAACGGCGAAAAGCATCCTGAAAGCTAAAGGTTTTCGAAAAATACCGGGCAACTACAACCAAGGGCACCGATGTTTGAATACCGGAGGATGCATTTTTCAATTTAAAGTTCTTCCCCTTTTCGCCCATCGGTTGTATGCGAAACGTTTTGCGACTCTGTTGTTTCCGAATTACCTCAAACCGAAAATTCAGATAACTCAGATCAAGGTTATCGATTACCTCTGTGGCTGCCTCAAAATCATTATACGCTTCATGAAAATAAAACCCAAGATAACCTCCGGCAAGCCGGGCTCCTCTTTCAGCCCAGGCAGGAATAACATTCCTGGTTTCGGGCATGAAGGAAATCTTGTGGAAGGTAAGATCTTCCGACTTAATCAATTGGAATTCCGTACTCAATTTTCGATTTTGAAACACAATACGGTATTCCACACCGGTTGGACCAAATGAATAGATTACCTCAGTATCAGGACCTACCATGTCATCAAGACCGTTGGTTGCGAGGCATTTTTGAAATGAAAGCTTAAAAGGGGACTTCCCGATATTGGCATGCTTTAGATACGATCTGATATTTAACATTTTAGCCCAATACCGGAAAAGAGTGATCACCTTAATCAAGGTGCTTTTCCCACTGGCAGATTCGCCTATCAGAAGTGTAAAGGGTTTCACTTCATCAATTCGGATATCAACCAAAGGACCGAAGTTCTTTATCGTAATCGCTTCTTTCAAAACATCTTCAATTAATCATTTTCTGTAAAAATAGGAAACTTTTGTGTTGTTTCATTCTATGCCTCCCGGTTCCGGAGCGCAAAAAACTCCAGCAACTCCCCCATCACCTGGTCGCGGTCGGAGCCGCTGAGGGCGAGGGCGAGCTGGGCCTTGAGGAGCCCGTAGCGGGAGCCGGTATCGAAGCGCCAGTCGTCCATTTCGAGGGCGAGGTACTGCTCGCGCGAGGCAAGCTGGTTGAGGGCCTCGCTGAGCCCGATGGGGGCGCCGGCGGCCCGTTCGAGGTTGTGCCGGAGGATCGGCATCACCGAGGGCGGGAGCACGTGCATGCCGAAGAAGCAGAGGTAGTGGCCGGCGCGCAGTCCGGGCACAATGAGCTTTTGCTCGGCGAGCGTGGGGGTGGGTTTCTCGATCACCCTTTCGATCTGATACAGGTTGGTGGCAGGCGGAACCCGCTTGCCGCCAATGGTGCCGAAATTGGGGATCCCGTTTTCGCGCGTGGGCGTAACGGCCGATACGGCACAATTGTTCAGCATGGCCGTTTCCACCAGCCGGCCGGCACAGGGCCGCCCTGTCCGGTTTACGTACAGGTGGTCGCCCACCAGGTGCAGGAAATAGTCGCTGCCGGTGAACTCCGCGCCGCAAAGCAGGGCATATCCGTACCCCAGCGGCCGGTCCTGTTCAATAAAATGCACGGACTGCCCGCCGCTGAGCAGACTGCGGTACACACCGGCATCGCCGGGATGCACCACCACCCCGATGTCGGTGATGCCGGCCTCAAGGGCCTCGCCAACGAGGATCTCCAGCACCGTTTTGCGGTTTCCGTCGCGGTCAACCAGCGTTTGCATGGCCAGCTTCCGCTGATCGGGCCCCGCGGCCGTGATGAGTGCTTTTTTTGTTTGCATATCAGTTATTCTTACAATTTACATGTCATCCAAACACAAGCAAACCGCTTCGATGTCATACTGCGGCATCACTTTGTCTTTCAGGTGCCGGATCTTCCCATCCAGCAGGTCGCGGCTGAACTCCTTGCGCTGACGCTTAACCTCGGCCACAACGGCTTTGTTTTTTTCTGTTCGTAAAGCTACGATATCCACCTCGTTATGCTTTCCCCTGGATTCCCACCAGGAACCAATTTCCCTGAATTCATAACTCTCTGCAAATTTCTGCTTGAACCAGAGCCCGAGCATCTGACTGGTGAAAGTGGTATAGTCGTCTTCAATGATTTTCCGAAGGGCCGGGAAGTTTTTGATTTCCAGGTAGGAGCGGTTCCTTTCGAAATACCGGAACCAGAACCTCAGGAAGTTATCTCTTATAACAAAATGAACCGACTGGGTACCCGGTTTTGAAAATACGGGACGAACGCGGGCAATCACCGAATAGTCTTCTTCCAGCCGCTTCAGGTATCCGCCCACACTGATGCCACCCATAGCCGCTTCGATTTCCGCCTGGGAATTTTTTGAATTGGCAATGGCACCCAATATCGAGAAATAGGTGGCATAGCTCTTCCCGAATTCCTCGATGAGCAAATTTTTTCCCTCATCCGTAAAGGGCGAGTTTTCACGTACCATGAACTGTATCATGTCGTTAACCGTGAGGGCATTGTTGTCGACGAACAACTCCAGGTATTTCGGGATGCCGCCTGTAAACGCATAAACAGCCAGCAAATCATCGTTGGTAGCGGCAGGGGCATGCGCTTTCATGATCTCCTTCAGCGTGGCAGTTTTAAATGCATCCAGCTTCAGGATCGTATCGGCCCGGCCAAACAGGGGCTCCTTCTCATCCTGAAAGATCTTATGCATCAGGGAATAAACGGAGCCGCAAACAATCAGGTGCACCCTCGTTTTCTTTTTGTATTGATCCCACAGGTTCTGCATATCACTGAAAACCGACTTGTTAATGGCAAAGAATTCCTGGAATTCATCGATAATCAGGTTGAAGGCGCGGTGCGTGCCGAGTTCCAGCAGATAGTGAAACAGCGACCTGAACGTCTGCATCCCGGCGGGTACAAACGTATCCAGTGATTGCTGTATGATCAGGGAAAACTCTTCGATAAGGGCAGCCTCATTCTTGCGACCCGCAAACAGATATACGGAAGGAGTTCCTTCGGTTGCCTTCATAATCAGGCTGGTTTTCCCGATACGGCGCCTGCCTGTAACCACCGTCATTCGGGCATTCTCCCCGAAAGCCAGTTCCTGCATGCGTTTCAGCTCAGCTAATTCTTCTACCCGGTCGTAAAATTTCATGGTAACAATTTGCAACGGCGGTTACCGTAACCGCTGTTGCAAAATTAAGAAAAAGATTTCAAATCCCCCGTCAGCCAGTCCACCATTCTTACCACGTAAATTTTCTTTCCACCCTCCTCAATTTCCATCTCCTCATCCATCGTGATGATCGTCAGCCGCGCGGCAGAAAGACCATCCGATGCTGCAATCAGGGCACGGACCTCTCGATTCCGGGTTTTTTCATCTTTCGTTTCCTGCGCAACCTGGATAAGATCCGTTACCCTTTGATTGCTGTAAATAACGAAATCAACCTCTACGACATTCTTGTAGTAAAAAACCTCATAACCCAGGGTACGAGATCTGCGCCGGAGTTCCAGAAAAACAACATTCTCCATAACTCTTCCTGAGTTTAAGGAGAATTGTACACCGGATTTCCCGCAGAAGGCCGTATCGATCACATAGCTTTTCCTGTTTCTCAACGCCTCCTGATGCTTAAAGGAGAACTTAGGCATGGTGAGGATCAGCCATGCCTCTTCAAGATAAGCCACATAGTTCTTGGCCGTATTTTCACTGCCCAGTCCGAAAAGATTTTTAATCCGGTTATAGCTCATTTCGGTGCTGGCATTTGCCGCCAGATACGTGGCCGTTTCCCGCAAGGCCCTTACATTCCGTATATCATACCGATATACAATATCACGCGTTACAATCGCTTCAAACAGATTACCGGCATATGGTTCCGCGGGTTCTCCGGATACGATCTCCGGAAACCCGCCGCTAACCATATATTCATTTAAATAATTAATCATCAGGCCCGATAACCGTGCAGTAACATCCGACTCGGCCTGGTAACCCTTTGCCCTCAGGAATTCCCTGAAAGAATACGGGAACATTTCTATGGTTGAATAGCGACCGGTAAGATGGGAGGCAAGTTCTTTACTGAGCAGTTTCGAATTCGAACCGGTTATGATAATCCGGATGTCGTTCCGGAGCAACCGATTAACAAACAGGTGCCACTGCTCAACATTCTGTATCTCATCCAGAATCAGGTGCTTAAAATCACCGTAAACGGCATATAATGCCTCAAGCAGGTTATTCAGCTGATCTGGTTTAATGCCGGAAAGCCGTTCGTCATCAAAATTGGCATAGGCATACAGGGTTCCGGCCATCGCCCTGTGCGCCAGCGTCGACTTGCCTGATCGCCTTACCCCCGTGATTACCTGCACCAGCCGGCTGTCGATCCTCACTTCCGTTTCCTGCTCACGAGCCACCCAACCCAACTTCAATAAAACAGGGATCTCCTTCTGCTGCTCCGTAACAATCTGTCTGTAATTTAATTCCATCGTTTGCACCTGATGATCACACTGTCAAAGTTAAACATTATTCTCACTATACTGAGAATAACTGTCTGTTTTTTCTCATTATACTGAGAATAATTTCATCTGTATACAAAAAAACCGCCACGGTAACCGGGCGGTTTTCATAAAAAGGCCACCTCTATCCTTATATCTCTTTTCTTAAATCCGGTACCGGGCTGGTTGCTTCTGAAAAAAGAATACTCCTTACCCTAATCTTAAATTGGTTTTCTAACCGGCTCTTTTCCAGAAGCCCGAGCATTTTGTTTGAAACAATAAAGGCGCTTTCTAAAAGGAGACCCTGACCTTGTGCCTGAAACAACGATTTAATACTTTGGTATTCCGGCCTGGATGTTCGTGTTTCAGCCAATTGCTCAAATGCATCGTCAAAATTTGTCCCTTTCAACTCCACGGATATCATCCATCGTTTGGCTCTCGCTTTAAGCAGAAACAACCCGTCGCAACGAGGGCCAACTCCCTGATGGCAAGCACAACCATCCATAACAACCACTTTTGCTTCCTCACCTCGTTTTGGAATCAACCTAACCTTCCTGCCATTTTCTTCCAATGCCAGTTCACCATCGCACAGTGGGTGCGGATTCCCAACCGAAACACAAACACAGCTGCTGAAACCCCCAATATTAATCATGTGGCCTGGCCTCCCACTCGATAGCCCTCATTTGGTCGAATAAGCGGGTAATCTTGTTAAACGGATGCACTAACCGGTCGTCCAGCAATCCGGATCTTGTTTCTAAAAGGGATTCGGGCGTTGAGCCCTCAAGCAACCATGCGCTAACGGAATCAGGGGATATAGGCAACACTTCCCGGATCACCTTATCTTTAATCTTTAGCCCATCAATTTTAAACCGCTGTAAATGAGTATTGATAGATTCTAAAATGTAGGGACTATGCGTAGTGACAATGAATTGCGTACCCGGGAAAGTGCGTAACAGATCACCAATTACCCTACTCTGCCATTCCGGATGAAGATGCAGATCAATTTCGTCTATCATAACAATAGCCTCTGCTGCCAGTGGATCTTCCAATTGCGGATTCGCCATGGCCATCCTTGATGCCAGGTCGATAACCAACGATAGCAGAGTCTTATAACCATCACTTAACTGAGCGATATCCAAAAGCTCACCATGATATTTAACCGCAAATTTTAGAGGATTAACCATGATGTGGGGATTCGAAATCTCAGGAAAAACAGTTGTAATAGCCTTTCTCACTGCCTCTAATTCAGGCAATTTGTATTGAAAGCTTTGCTTCTCCTTCTGCTTGCGCAATTCTTCATTCTCTTTGTTATAAAACCAAACAAAGGCTGATTTGAACCGACTGTTCGCATTCAAGCAATTATTCAGCGATTCAAATCTGTCATGAGACTTTGGAAATCCACGCCGGCGAAAGGGTACCTCAAGTAATGCCCGTCCAACCCCATAGTAAGAGAATACCGGCAAAACAAACGGCTCTTCTTTTCGCCAGGGATCCAGCACAACCTCTTCAATATACCGCTTCAGGGGCACCAACCCTATACGTGTAGCGGTCATCGGAATCCGCTGACCTTTTTTCCGCTCAATCCTGTTCCAAAGAACCCCTTCCTTATTTGATCGCAGCATGATCTGGGTAAATGGTGCCAGCTTACCATTTTCCTGTTTAATATCGCCCTTCCTGAACGATATCCCGTTTACTTCGGGAAGCAAAGATAAAACAGAGCCTAATCCAACTGCAATTGAATCGAGTACACTGGTTTTACCAGAACCATTTTCCCCTACAAGTAACGTAAGCTTGTCGCCAAATTCGATTTCCAGATTTTCAAAAGCCCGAAAATTCATGACCGACAATCTCTTTAGCTTCATCATGTATGTATTACAGACCCAAATGTACGTTAATCAATTGATAGCCCCCTATTCTTCTTTTTGATTTTTACCCGGCTCCTCCAGCCGCTCCGGCGGCAGTGATGAGCGCTATTTTAGTTGCATATTCAATGTTCTTCAAATGGAATTCGACAGGAACTCCGATAAACTCCTGTGCATGATACCCTTTCTGGAGTTGCCGGAAAAATCATCCATCGATACAACCAGCTTCGGATAGTTATCCCTGATTTTTTCAAGATTCCCGTATTCCCGCTCTACTGTCGCCGTATCGCTTAACAGGTAACTAACCTGAACATAAAGGATCTCCCCATTCCGCCGTCCTACAAAATCAATCTCCTGCGTGCCCATCTGCCCGATCTTAACATCATAATCATTGTAAAGCAGATGATTATAAACCGCATTCTCCATAACCTTGGCTATGTCGGATTGCTTATATTCAAAAACCGTGTTTCGGAGACCAATATCCTGAAAATAAAATTTCTCGCCGATTTCAAAGATCTTCTTCCCCACAATATCAAACCTGCCCACTTTATGAATCAGGAAGGCATTGGACAGATGCTTCAGATAATTGATAATCTGGGAGGTGGCGATATTGATCTTCTGAGATTTCAGGTAATCACTGATCTTTTTCGCCGAGAATAGCTGACCGATATTATCCGCAAGAAAAAGAACCAGGTTCTCGAGAAACGCAGTATTCCTGATGTCATAGCGCGCGATCACGTCGCGGTAGATGACCGTATTATAAACACCCTTCAGGTAACCGAATACGATTTCATCAGCCAGCTCCAGATGTTTCAGATAGGGCAATCCTCCATATCGTAGAAAGCTCATTAAGGAACCGTTGGTATTTTCGAGCTTATGGAAAGTGAGAAATTCATTGTACGACAAACTGTACACCGGAATTTCGATATACCTTCCGCTCAGATAGGTGGAAAGCTCGCCCGATAACATGGTTGCATTGCTTCCTGTACAGTACAAATCGTAAGCCGGGTCGAGCAGCAAACTTCTCATGGCCCGCTCAAATTGTGGGATCTCCTGTATCTCATCCACAAAAACCGAATTCAATACACCCTCCCGGGTATTCTGCCGAACGTAATCATGCAAATCCGCAGCCGTTTTTATCTGGTCGAAAGCCAAATCTTCTTTATTAATGTAGAGTATATTACCTCCAGGATTTGTTTCCCTGATATACTCCATCATCTGCCTGAGCAAATAACTTTTGCCCACACGGCGCTGCCCGGTAAGCACTTTAATGAGTTGCTTACCAACAAACCGAACGATCTGGTCCTGATATTTCGTGCGGACAATCAAATCAGCATGCATCGGATAAGTTTTGTTTATATGCTACAAATATAGGCAAATATAGTGTTTTTTATTTTATATACAACAAAAAAACCGCCCCGATAACCGGGCGGTTTTCATAAAAAGGCAATCTCTTATTGCCTATTCCGCAGAGCCTACCGCAGCTCTTCCGGCCGATCCGGCAGCCCTTTGAACACCTTCTCCGGCAGCCGGCTTTGCGGAAAGAGGATCACCCACACGGTGAGGAAAACAATAAGCGTATCGTTGACCACCCCGATGTGATCCTGGTACCAGAGTTCCAGCTCGCCCTTGTAAGGGGCGATCACCCGTTTGCAAAAAACGTGCGGGTCCTCGGTGAGGCCATCAAAGTACTGCTCCTCATCGCGGAAGAACACCGATGCCACGCCCGTGATGCCGGGCTTCACGTTGTTCACCCGCTCCCGCACCCGTTCGGGGTACTTCAGGAAATCCACCTCCATCTGCGGGCGGGGGCCCACAATCGACATGGAGCCCAGGAACACGTTGATCACCTGCGGGATCTCGTTGAGCTTGGTTTTCCGCAGAAAAGCGCCCATGGGCGTGAGGCGCCAGTCGTTTTTCACGGTGATGCTGCCGGTGCCCAAACCCGGACTCGCCTTTAACATCGTGGCAAATTTCCAGATCCTGAATTTCTTATTCAGATAGCCGATGCGGTCCTGGTGGTAAAAGATGTACCCCTCGCCGGTGAGCCGCAGCCCGATGGCGATGGGGATAAATAAGGGCAGGAACAGGATCATCGCGAGGAGCGATAACAGGATGTCGATGAGGCGTTTTACGGTTTTATACATGAGTTTGGGTTTAGCCACAAATGGGCACAAATGGTTTCACAAATGATCAAAAACAACTTTACCTCAACGTCTGTTCTGCCAATTGCGTAGCTGAGTTTCTAAATCATCGCAAAACACCTTTATGTCGCCAATTCCCCTCTTAGCCTCGGTGTACGTAACCAAACGCGCCACATCGGCAACCGTGCGCCTTAGCTGATCGCAGAAAGTGGAAAATTTATTCTTGATAATCTGCGCAGGTTTATCGGTGGCATTGTCATATAATTGATTCTGATTTGCAATCATGCGGGCAAGCTCATCTCTGGAAACTGAAAAACGGCTGGCATAATCATCCATCGAAGTTGAAATAACTTGCCAGATCCATTGCTCAGGAACGTCGCCTGGCAGAAAGAGCGGGGATAACTCAAACCCGCCAAATTTGCTGGCAGCCACCTTTAACTCGTTTTCCAAAGGCCTGGCATCCCCGTCGAGGACACAGAGAAACGAGCCCAGTTGGTTGAACTTCCCTAAGGCAATAATGTGATTTTTAAATTCAAACTTACCGGTATCTCTCCCCACTTTTATATCATCCGGAAGTAGACCCACTTTGGGATTTAAATAGTCCATTGCTCCAACAACCATCGCTTCACCGATTTCATCCTCGCACAAAATGCTTAGTTTCTCCTGAGATTGACCGTAAAGCGCCTTTTGAATGATATCCTTCCACGGTTGCTTTATGATTACCTGTCCATCGGTCCTGTCAAGAAAGACTCGACCTTCAACAGGCACCGAGTCCAAAATCACGGGACTATGCGTTGTCACAATTATCTGCAACTCATTTCGTAAGGCAATTCTCTGCAATTCTATCATAAATTGCTGTTGAGTAAATGGATGCAATCCCGCTTCCACTTCATCGATCAGGACAATTGCCTGCTTTAAATTGGATACCTCCCGAGAAATTCGAAGAATTGCTCTTTCTCCGGCTGACATATGGAACTCCGAATAACTCGATTGGGGTCCATCACTCCTGTTTGCAAAGAGCAAATCCTTATTCTTCTTATTGATCAAAGTAACTTGCTGGTATCTGAAAGGAAGAATCTTTTGCGCGAATGCGATCAAATCAGAAGTTACTGGTGTGACAGTAAATGACCCCTGTCCGATTTTGAGGACACTACGGACTTCACCGGGGCTTGTGAGATTGGCCAGGGTCCTTAAATATACTGCCCGCTCCGGTTGTTCATCACCACTCCGATTCCAACTCTTGCCTTTGGCCCATCTGGAGGAGCTCCGTCTGCCAAGATGAGTGTATTGAAAATCAAAAGCTGTTCTGGTTAACCGATCTGATAGCTCGGTGTGTCCCTTCAACTTCAGATTTGGGAACAGAGTTGTCGGAACAAAATCCCTTGATTTTGCCAAAGGAACCTTATAGGCACAAGCACATGCGAACAATACCGTACTTTTCCCAGATCCATTTGGACCAGCAATTACAGTGACAGGGTAACTAAACCGAACATTGAGGTCGCTTATGCCGCGCAGATTACTTATCCTGACCTCGTCAAGATACTCAGGGAAAGCGCTACGCTTGGCTCTTAGCTGGTCCCATAGTTGATTCAATACGCGCTGTATCATTTTATTAGTTTTAAGGACAAGTTAAAAAAAATTCGATTCCAAAAGACCTCAGCCGAGCACATGCATTCAGAAAGCCCGCCAAAAATATTTGCCTTCATAGACATTTCAGAGCCAAATATCAAATGATCACCTGGTTTTAACCCATAATAAGACAAAGCTAGCCAAAAAAGGAAAAACCATCGACTTATAACTTAGTTCGAGCCCGTAGGAATCAATCCCAATCTGACGATTAAAGCCTAATGATAAGACTTCCTTTGGACGCAATCGAAAGCCTAGTGTTGTATTTGACAATACTTGCTCTTGCCTCCGGATTTTATAGTAATGCAGCTCTCAAACTTTCCGCTACGTACTGTCGTTCACCATCGGTGATGTTGCTGCTGGATGGCAGGCAGAGGCCGTTATCGAAAAGCTTTTCCGAAGTTCCGTCGATATAGGCCGGGCACTCCGCGAATACCGGCTGAAGGTGCATCGGCTTCCACAGCGGGCGCGATTCGATGCCGCGCTTCTCAAATTCGAGGCGGATGTGTTCGCGGGTGATGCCGCCGGTGAGCTCCGGATCAACGAGAATGGTGGTGAGCCAGTGGTTGGAGAAAAAGAGGGGGGAGGGCTCGGTGAGGAAGGAGAGGCCCGGAATGGCAGTTCGTGTAGGGGGAGCGGTCCCCGCCTTCGCGGGGATGACAGAAGAGGCTTCTGGGGAGTGCGGTGAGGGGGGAGCGGTCCCCACAGCAGTTCGTGTAGGGGGAGCGATCCCCGCCTTCGCGGGGATGACAGAAGAGGCTTCTGGGGAGTGCGGTGAGGGGGACGGGGTCCCGGCTTGCGCCGGGATGACAAAAGAGGCATTATGGTAGTATTCGTAATTTTCCCTTCGTTTGGCGATGCGTTGTGGCAGCACTTCCATTTGCCCGCGTCCGATGCCGGCGCTGATGTTGCTCATGCGGTAGTTGTAGCCGATGTGGGAGTGCTGGTAGTGCGGCGCGGCATCGCGCGCCTGGGTGGCCAGGAACGTGGCCTTGCGGCAGTACTCGGGATTGGATGAGAGCATTGCGCCGCCGCCCGAGGTGGTGATGATCTTGTTTCCGTTGAAGCTGAGGATGCCGATGTCGCCGAACGTGCCGCAGGCCTGGCCGTTGTAGGTGGAGCCGAGCGCCTCGGCGGCATCTTCCACCACCGGGATTTCGTACTGGCGGGCGATGGCCATGATCCGGTCCATACGGGCGGGCATGCCGTAGAGGTGCACCGCGATGATGGCCTTCGGCTTTTTGCCTTTGCTGATGCGGTCGCGGATGGCCGTTTCGAGCAGCTCGGGCGACATATTCCAGCTGTCGGGCTCCGAATCCACAAAAACGGGCAGCGCCTTCTGGTACACAATGGGGTTGGCCGATGCGGAGAAGGTGAACGAGGAGCAGATCACCTCATCGCCCTGCTCCACGCCCAGCAGGATGAGCGCCAGGTGGATGGCCGCCGTGCCCGACGAGAGGCAGCTGCAGTGGGCCGCGCCGGTGAAGCGGCAGAGGTCGGCCTCCAGTCCGCTCACGTTGGGCCCCAGCGGGAAAACGTGGTTGTTGCGGAAGGCCTCATCGATGTATTTCATCTCGTTCCCCGACATGTGCGGCGACGAGAGCCAGATCTTATCGTTTTTCATTGCATTCATTTCTTTTCCACGCGGGCCGCCAAAAGGCCGATGTATTCGTGCAGGGCGCTTTCGGTTCGCCCGATGTTTCCGATCGAGGGGAGCCACCATCCCCGGCTCCGGCGGGGGGTGTGCTTAACCGCGAAATCGGTTGGCGCCGCCGTAACCTCCAGTCCCTGCCCGGCAAAGATATACACCGCCCGCGGCATGTGGGCCGCACTGGTGACCAGGATCACCTGTTTTTTTCCGGGAAAGAGCCGGCGGAACGACAAGGCCTCCCCCTGTGTGTTCTCGGGATCCACCTGCACGCGCATCACCGAATCGGGCACGCCCAGTTCCATGGCCGCCTTGCGGAGCACCTCCGCATGCGCTTCGGCACC
>CAYWHP010000119.1:0-12566 GCA_964457845.1 uncultured Porphyromonadaceae bacterium
GAATCATAAGTGAAAAAATCGCATTTGCCCGTTAACAGTAGGTTGGCGGCGTTTTAGCCCCCGACAAATATAATCGATTTATCAATCAATACACCATAAACTTTTTGACGAACAGCATATTGCTGATGATTAATAATAAAAAAAAATCATATTTGGGGTATGGGAAAACGGCGGGTTGTTCAACCAACTGCGATTGAACAGGGCAATAGAAAGCCCTCCGGATGGATTAACCCGGTAAAAGGAGACTCTATTGTTTGCCCGCCCGGCGGAATCAGCTGGAGTGATCCGCCACGATCCGCCACTCGCCGCCGATCCGGCGCCAGAGCAGACTGAAGTGGCCGGTGAGGGTTTCGCTGCCCCTGACAAGGGTGTATTTGCCTACCTGGAACCAGCTGTCAGGACTGATCTTTTCGAGCGATAGGAAGTCAAAGGTGAGCGTGCCCTGCTTTTCACGGGTGGGATAGCCGGCCTGGTAACGTTTCAGTGTGGCATTCCATCCGTAAGTGATCCCGGTTTTGCCGATAAACTTCAGTGAATCGGAGTGCCAGTAGTTGTGCATGAACCCGGTGAGATCGCCGGAATTCCAGTATTCCTGCGATTTTTTCATCGATTCCAGGATCTGTTCACGGGTTGCCTGGTCGGGATCCTTGCCGGATGATTTGCGGTAAAGGCCGAATTCGGAAAGCGCCGGGCAAACCGGAGATTTCGTGATGCGCAGGCGCACTTTCGTGGTAGTTACCGGCTGCCCTTCGATGATCCGGCATGAGCCAACCGATGCCCCTTCGGCAAACAGCTTCCAGGAATCGCCGTCCCAGGTGGCGATCTCCCAGCCTTCAACCCGCTGCCCGAGAGGCAGGTACTCACGGAACCGCACTACATCGAAGGTTACGGGTTCCTTAAATTCGAAAAGCACCCCGCAGTTGGTGACCACATCATCTGTGGCCCAGTAGGTTGCGGGATTGTTATCGGTGAGGTGACCGGCCTCGAAATCAGCGCTGTTGCCGCGGGTGTTGCCCGCCGTTATCCGGGCTCCGGCCGCGAGGTTGTTTTCAAATGTTTGCGTTAAAATCCGACCGAATCCTTCGAGGGCGGCAACATCATCCGTACACAGCAATCCTTTGGTATCAGGGGCAAGGCCTATGTCCATGCCGCTGCCCCGGCCAACCGATTCGAGATAAATCTTCCACAGTTTTTCGGGGGTTTTCGGTTTTTCGTTCGGATGGTAGAACCAGCCGTTCCGCAGCGGAAAATCGGATTCGGCTGGCATCCAGAATTTTCCGTTCCGGTGACCAGCCTCGCCCTCCTGGTAGAGGGTGTTCCCCGGCACCGGCGGCAGATTACTATCATCGCGGTTTTTGGGCGTGAAGGTAGCCCAGCAGGTGTCGCGGGCCATGCCCGATTCATTGCCCACCCAGCGGGCATCGGGGCCCACATCGCTGAAGATGGCCGCGTTGGGCTGCAGCTGCCTCACCATGGCGAATATCTTGTCGAACGGATAGTAGTTGTTTTTGTCGATCATCCTTTTCTCCTTCGCGCCGCCATACCAGCCATCGCCGCCGTTGGCCCCGTCGAGCCAAACCTCGTAGATCGGGCCGTACTTGGTTAGCAGCTCGCGCAACTGATTCAGGTAATACGTGATGTATTCCTGCCGGCCATAATCCTTGTGGTTCCGGTCCCAGGGGGAGAGGTAAACGCCGAAACGGAGCCCGTACCTGCGGCAGGCATCGGCATACTCCTTTACCATGTCGCCCTGCCCATCCTTCCATGGTGAATTCTTTACCGAGTACGAATCGTTGTACGCCGATGGCCAGAGGCAGAATCCGCAGTGATGCTTGGTTACCAGTACCAGCCCTTTGAGTCCGCCGGCTTTGGCCGCGGCAGCTATCTGGTCGGCGTTGAATCCGGTTGGATTAAAATGGCTGGCCGGCTCATCACCGTATCCCCATTCGAGATTTGCGTAGGTGGTGGTAGAGAAGTGCACAAGCCCGAATAGTTCGGTATCGTGCCACTGCAGCTGGGCCTTCGAGGGCAGGGGGCCGTAGGGCTTAGGGGGCGTCTGGGCCGCGGCGCTGAGGGGGAGGAGGAGGGTGAGGAGGAGGAGGGTTTTCATGGGGGGTGCAGTTTTGGGGGATGGTTTTTTTACCACGGAGACACGGAGCACACGGAGGGACACGGAGACTTTTTTTGACCCACTATGATGCTTTAGGCGCATGGTGTTTACTTATTCTCCGTGTGTCTCCGTGTACTCCGTGTCTCCGTGGTTAAAAAAAATCATCCTTCGTTTAAATCTCATTCAATGCTATCGACTCGCCTGCCTTCATGGCCAGGCTCCGGGTGCGGCCGCTGTACCTGAGGGTGCAGCTGCCCCCGATGCGGCTTTCCACGGTGGTGCGGATAAGCTTCCCGGCCTTCCACTCCATCCCGATGACGAAGTTGCCGCGCGCCACAAGTCCGTTGATTTTTCCATCGGGCCAGGCGGCCGGGAGGGAGGGGAGCAGCACGATCTGGCCGGTATGGCTCTGCAGCAGCATCTCGGCGATGCCAGCCGTGGCGCCGAAGTTGCCGTCGATCTGGAATGGAGGATGCAGATCGAAAAAGTTTGGACTTGCGCATTTGGTGAGCAGCACGTCGATGGCCTTTTTGGCATTATCGCCGTCGCCGAGCCGTGCCCACAGGTTAACCAGCCAGGCCGCGCTCCAGCCGGTGTGCCCGCCGCCGTTCGACAGCCGGTATTCAAGCGATTTGCGGGCTGCGGCCTGCAGATCGGGTGTTTCCGCCGTGATCTGCCTTCCGGGATGCAGGGCAAAGAGGTGCGACATGTGCCGGTGGCCGGGTTCTGGCTCTTCGAACTCCACCGGCCACTCCATCAAACGGCCATCGGAACCGATACCGGGCATGAGGAGGTTTTCGCGTGCCTCGGTGACTTTCCGGGTAAAATCGTCGGAAATTCCCAGTACCTGTGCGGCATCTGTCAGATTAGTAAACAGATCCCAAATCACCTGCTGGTCGTGCGACGGGCCCATGGTGAGGTATCCGGTGCTGCCGTCGGGCGCCTTAAAGGAGTTTTCGGGCGAACTGGCCGGACCGGAAACGAGCTTGCCCGTTACGGGGTCGGCCACCAGCCAGGCGAGGTAAAATTCGGCGGATTCCTTCATCACCGGGTAAATCCGTTTCAGGTACACCAGGTCGCCCGTGAAGGCATAATGTTCCCAAAGGTGCTGGGTCATCCAGGCGCCGGCGCCGAGGTGCATGCCCCAGCTCGGCCATTCGCCGGGGGCGGTGAACCCCCACACGTTGGTGATCGGATGGATCACCCAGCCCGGCGCACGGTAATGCACCTGTGCCGTGCGCCGGCCCGGTACCACCACTGCCTCAACCAGTTCGGTGAGCGGCATCTGGCACTCGGCGAGGTTGGTAACCTCTACCGGCCAATAGTTCATCTGCACATTGATGTCGGTATGGTAGTCGCAGTTCCATGGCGTTTGCAGGCTGTTGGCCCAGATCCCCTGCAGGTTGGCTGGCAGTGATCCCTCGCGCGATGAGGCGATCAGCAGGTACCGGCCGTATTGAAAAAAGAGCTCGGTGAGCCCCTGGTCGGATTTCGCCTCCCTGAAATTCATCAGGCGGACGTCTGCGGGGATGGTATCTTCGGTAACAAGCGGTGTGATATCAAAACCGACACGGCCCATCAGGTTTGAACAATCCTGCCTGTGTTGCCGGAACAGCTCCTCAAAAGGCTTCGCGGCAGCGGCAGCAATGCGCCCGCCCGTAATTTTTTCGTAATCGTTTCCCGAGTATGCGGGTGGCTCCGGAAGGTAATCGGTAGCGGCGGCGAGGAGCAGGATCACCTCATCGGCTTTGTCGACAATGAGCTTATCTCCTTTGTATTCAACGGTTCCGCCGGTATTTATGGCCTTGAGCCTGGCCATCCAGCGCATGCCGTTTCCGTCGGTTCCGTTGTTCATCTGTCCGGTCATAACCAGCTGACCGTCGCCGGCTGCAGTGGCAAACCGTTCCGGCCGGGTGAGGGTGGCGCTGAAGCTGACCGAATGCTTTTTATCGGCGGTAAGCCGTACAACAATCACCTGGCCGGGGAAGGAGGCAAACACTTCGCGGGAGTAGCGGATACCTTTCTGTTCATACGATACGCGCACCACACCGTCAGTCATGTCGAGCTCGCGACGGTAGGCGGTCCACTCCGGCTCGCTGCCGAAGTCCAGCCACAGGTCGCCCATCGTCTGGAAACAGCCGAAGGGCACGTCGGCACCATTGCCGCTGCCCGATCCGGCACCTTTGCATACCTGGGTTTTTTCGGCCAGCTGATGGGCCTCTTTGTATTTGCCGGCATACAGCAGGTTTCGGATGTCATCGATTGCCTCGAAGGAGTTGGGGTTGTCGTTATCGGCCGGGGAGCCCGACCATAATGATTTCTCGTTAAGCTGGATGCGCTCCCTGTTCACATCGCCGAAGACCATTGCCCCCAGACTGCCATTGCCCACAGGGAGTGCCCGGAGCCATTCGGCATCGTTTTCCCATCCGTTTTTGCCATCGGGCACCGATGCGTTTGCCGGTTGGTTGTACCACAACTTCAGATTTCCGGTTGTTGGGTCGTTACTGCATCCGGAAAGGCCGGAAAGCAATATCAGAATAAAAAATAACAGGTTGTTTTTCATTGTTTTAGGAATATTAGTGCGCGCCAGGCTGCCGGTTTTCGGTACGTAGCCAATATACTAAATCTGAAGTAACCTAACCTTCTAACCTCCTAACCTCCTAACCTATCCTTAATATACCCCGATAATGATGACGTTGCCGACCTTCACCTCACCTCCGATCATGCATCGGTAGCGGTAGATGCCCTGTGCGAGGTACCCTTTGAACGGGATGGTTTTCGATTCGCCGGTGCCGATGTAGCCTTCGAATACACGGGCAACGAGCTGGCCGTTAGAAGCATACAATTCGAGGATGGCCACAGCGCCCACATCGACCGATATTTTGAAGCTTACCGGTCCGGGTGACGGGTTGGGGAACACCAGTACATTGAATCCCGGGCTGAATTCGAATTCGTTGGTTGCCGGGTTTGGCACGAGTTTGTAGTTGATGTTTTCATCATTGAAATAAACTTCCGCATGCTTGATTCCGGGCTCGAGGGATCCGGTGGCCGTTGTTTCGAGGATTGAAACGGTTATGGTGGCCACGAGGTTTTTACCCACGATTTTCAGCGGAATGTTCGGGTTGTTGGCTTCATCGCGGAGCATGTGGCCCTCCACATAGAAGGTGGCGGTTTGTGCTGCCTGCGGGCCGTTGTGGAGCGGGGCGCCGCCGTAGACAGTTGCCGTGAGGGTGACCAGGTCGCTGAAGTGCGTGAAGGTGCGCTGATTGACGGTTAGGGTTGTACCCACTACCAGGACGAAGATGTCGGCGCGTGTGACGGCCGTTTCGTTGCAGGTGTAGTTGAATGCATCGCGTCCGATCAACGAGAAGTTAATACCGGTTACGAGTTTCAGGTGGCCCACGGTGGGGGTGTCGAAGGTGGCTGTTCCGCCTATCCAGCTAACATCATCTCCCCTGATGACACCGTCGAGGGTACGGGAAACGATGGTTGCATCGGTGGTGCCGTCATACACCCGGTCGGCGGCTGTAAAGTTACCGGTCAGCGGTCTGGGGTAAATGATACCCACATTCCGCGGGATGAACGTTATGGTATAGTTTTTACCGTCGTTGCCGTCGAATACCTGGCCGGTGGGGGTCATGGTTTTACCGGTTCCCACGTTTTTGTTGTCGTATGTCTGGCTCCATTCGCCGGTATCGTCGAAGGCGAGGTTTGGTGTCACCAGCGGGGTTTCATCCGAGTCGATGGTTCCGTCGTACATGCGGATATCGGGCACACCGAATACCCAGATCGGTTTCGGGGTGATGGTGAATACCGACGGGACGAGGAAGATGCCATACTTAGGACCTGCGGAAAGATTACCCTTGTTGATGTCGTATTCGCCGACGTTTTCGCCCGGCGCGCGGCCCAGTTTGCCGGTAAAGCTATCACCAGGTTCCAGTGGCGGGTAGAAGGTGTAGAGGAGATCCGGGTCGGCATCGCCGTAAACCTTGGTCTGGCCCGAGCTTACGATCACATTGATGAGCGTTTTGTACGTGATCTCGAAATCGGCCGGGTGGTATATGATGATGTAGTTAGTGCCCAGATCGAGGGTGCCCTGCAGGATGGGGTAGAATCCCGGGTTTTCGCCCGGAACGCGTGTAAGCATACCGGTGAAGAAGTCGCCTTTTACGAGCTGGATGGTATCGTAGGTATAGGTGAACACCGGATCGGGGTCAAGGTATGGTTTTTTCAGGCCGGGGGTTGCCCAAACATCTATCGGCCTTGGCGTTATGTCAGCGATGGTGGTTGTACGGTCGTTGTAAGCATATTTGGAGGCGTCGGGTCCGCTGACGACGATGCCTGTAACAAGAACGGGCTTGTCGACGCCCACGTTTTTCGTGTCGAAGGTGGCATAGGTATAGGTAATAATCAGGGAATCACCAGGCTGACGGTCGTCGTAGAGTGTCACCGAATCGCGGGTGTTTCCGTCGTACATCTTATCGATACCTATAGCGGTGATTTTCAGGACATATTCCTTAAGTGTTACATGGAGAATGGCTTCTCCGCTGACTGCCGGCGGGGCACAGACGCCGTTGACGAGCACGCGGTATAGATAGCCATCCATGTCGGTTGGTGGTGCGGTGAGGTGCAGGGAATCGGTAAGTGCGCCTGAATAGACACCTCCGTCGGTGATATTGACGAATCCGTTGCCTGTGTTAACCTGCCACTGATAGGTGAGATGGGATCCCATGGCATTTACGCCGAACCCTGCGTCGTGCGGATAGATGACCGTCTGGTCCTTCGGTGTTGTCGTTACGACTGTCTGCGAGCTGATGGTTACCGGTGCCGACACGCTGAAAGCCGGGCAACCGCCGGCGGCGCGGATGGTGTAGGTGACAATATAGTTGCCTGAAGAGCTTGAGCCGGGAACGATCTCACCGGTGAGCGGGTTCAGCCTCAAACCGCTCTCCGGCATCACAGTAAACACACCGCCCGAGGTGCCGGTAAAGGTTGGGAGGACAGCCGGATCATTCGGGCAGAAAGGCGAGCCGGGATAGCTAACTTCGGCAAACGGCAACGGAGTTATGGTCACAAAGGTTTTTGCCTGGTCGATACCGCACCGTATATCAGGAGTGGTGTAGATGACGGTATAGGTACCCGGTGTGCTGGTAAACGGCGTAATATCGCCGGTTACCGGATCGATCGACAACCCGGCAGGATCGGAGGTAAACACGCCACCCGGGGTCCCGGTGAGAAGGACGCTAACGGGGCCGGTTGATGAGCAGAACGGGGATCCCGGGTAATAGATACTTGCGGAAGGAACAGCGAGGATGGTGATAACGGTGGAGGTTGAATAGGCTTCGCAGCCGCCCGCTGCCGGGATGGTGTAGGTGATGGTGTAATCACCGGGGAAGCTGATTCCGGCCACTATATCCCCGGTTTCCGGATCGAGCTGCAGCCCGGATGGTGTAGCCGTGAAGTAGCCACCGGTGGTTCCTGTGAGGCGAACCTTGTCGTTTTCGATATTCGACTGGCAGATCGGTGTGTTGTAGGCGATTGTTGCCTGCGGAGCGGCTGTGATGGTAACTCGCACATCGGTGATGATTCTTCCGCACCCGCCGTCGGCATTGGTATAAACCACCAGGTAAACACCGGGCTGGCTGGTGGCCGGGGTGATGAGGCCGGTTGTTGTGTCGATGGTAAGACCTGCGGGATCTGAGGTGAATTTGCCGCCCGGGGAGCCGGTAAGGATTACCGGTACGGGATCTGAGCTTGTGCAGAGTTCTGCAGATGAATAACTGATCGTTGCAACAAGTTCGGTGATCTGGACTGTTGCTGTGGCAGTTATTGTACCGCAAGCCCCGTTGGAGCGGATGGAGTAGGTGACCGTGTAAATTCCGGGCTTGCTGGAGGCCGGGTTAACCGAGCCGGTAACCGGATCGATGCTTAATCCCGACGGGGTTGCCGTGAAGATGCCGCCTCTGGTACCGGTGAAGATTACCGGCTGGTCTTGGGTTACATCTTCGCAGAAAGCGCGTGAGGCAAATGCGACGGTGGCCTCGGGTGCCTTTTCTAAGGTAAACGGTGCCGATTCAATAACAGGGCCGCAACCGCCGCCGCCATCAATAGTGTTGAAAATCAGATATGTACCCGGCAAGCTGGCCGATAGGTCGATCTGGCCGGTTTTATTATCAACAAATACAAGTCCGCTGCCTGAAGTAAAGGTACCCGGCTTGCCACCATTTATAAAGAGCGGGAACGGATCGGATTCGTTGCTGCAATAGGGCGACATGGCATACAGGAATAAGGCCACCGGCAATCTGGTAATCGTGATTTCACTGGTTGCAGTTACCTCCAGGCATCCGCCGGTACCGGGTACGGTATTGGTAACCAGATAGGTTCCGGGTGTACTGGCTGAAAGATCGACCCGGCCGGTGCGGTTGTCGATAAACACGATGCCGGCCGGGGTGGCGGTAAAGACGCCTGCCATGCCTCCGTTACTGAAGGTCGGATCCGGGTCGGTTTCGTTGCTGCAGAACGGGTTGCCGCCGTAATTGAATTCTGCAACGGGCAGTTTGGTGATGGTGATGGTGCCGGTATCGAATACATCCTCGCAGCCGCCTGCGCCGACAATGCTGTTGGTAACCATGTACGTTCCGGGTGTTGAGGCGATAAGGTCAACTTCACCGGTTCGGTTATCAACAAATACCAGCCCATCGGGTGCTGATGTGAATATGCCGGCTTCGCCTGCACCGATAAAGTTGGGAAGCGGGTTCGTTTCATCGGAGCAATACGGACTGAGCTGATAACTGAAATCGGCGGCTGGCTGACGGGTGATGGTAACCGTAGTGGTTTCATTGATCTGGACTTCCCCGCAATCGTCAATGGCCTTGAGGGAGTACACGATGGTATAGACACCCGGAAGGCTGTTTTCAGGAGCAATCATACCGGTTGCCGGATCGAGGCTAAGCCCGTCGGGTGTTGATGTGAAGACGCCGCCCAGGGCACCGAGGAGCCTGACATTGATGGGCTCGGAGGTTGTGCAGTAGGCTGCCTCCGGGTAGGTAATTTCGGCTGTCGGACCACTGCGGATGACTACCGTTGTTTCGGCGACCACCTCGGCACATCCGCCAGCCGCGGGTATGGTATAGTATACTACATAGGTTCCGGGAGTGCTCAGAATAGGCACGATTGCACCTGTCAGACCGTCGATATTAAGACCGGGCTGTGAGGAGTATTTCCCAATAGGAGCGCCTGCATCGACATAGATCTGCGGCGACTTCGGATCTGTATCGGTGGCACAATACGGAGATCCGAGATAGGAGATCGTGGCGGAAGGAGGTGAGGTAATGGTGACCGCAGCGGTAGTTGAAACAGCTTCGCATCCGCCAGCAGCCGGCATCGTATAGGTAATTATGTATTTGCCTGCGGTGCTTAGGCTCGGATTTATTCTGCCGGTTACTGCATCAATGTTCAGGCCAAAGTGATCAGCTGTAAAGAACCCATCGGAAGTGCCTCCGGTGAGAACCGGATACTGGAGGACGTTGTTGGTCTGGCAATATGGGGTACCCAAATACTGCACCGTTGCTGCCGGGGGTGAATTGATTTCAACGAATGTTCTTGCCGTCATGCCCGGGCATATACTATTTGCCGGAACCTCATAGCTCACAGAATAGATGCCTGGTACACTTGAAGACGGTAGGATTTCGCCGGTTGAAGCATTAACCGATAAACCTGCCGGTGCCTTGAAGACGCCGCCTGTATCACCCGTAAGAATAACAGGTTTGCCGGTTGTCATGGTGGTACAGAATGGCCCGTCATATCGGATTGATGCAAATGGAGATGCCAGGATGGTCACTGGAGCGGTGACCTTCACCTCTTTGCAGTCACCAATCGGAGGAATGGTGTATACCACGATGTAGTCGCCCGGCACGCTGCTGCCCGGGGTAACGGTACCTGTTCTTGAATTGATCGACAGACCGGGTGTTGAAGAGAAGGTCCCCGCTGTTGAGCCGGCAAATATTGGTGTACCCGGGCTGGCAGAAGTACAGAATGGTGTTCCCTCGTAATAGAAGGCGGCTGTGAGGGCGCTGGTGATGGTCACCTCGAAAGTTGCCAATGTTCCTCCTTCACCGCACTCGCCGGGAATGGTATTCGTGTATTTTATCGTGTAGGTTCCTTCACGACTCGAGCCGGGTGTGATCATACCGGTTGCCGGATCGATGCTCAGTCCGAAAGGTTCGGATGAGAACGTGCCACCGGTTTTGCCTGTCAGCTGGACGCTTACCGGACCTGCGGTTGAGCAGAATGGTCCGCCCGGGTAGAAAATAGTGGCGGTTGGACCATTTGTAACCGTGATGACTGTTGTGGCGGTGTAATCCCCGCAGATGTTGGAAACCTTGTACGTAATGGTATAGGTTCCGGTTACACTGACCGATGGTTTTATGGTTCCGGTATTTTCATCGATGACCAGACCCGCAGGATCGGAATAGTATTTACCACCGGATGCATTGGTTTGTTCAAGCACGACATCGGCCGATTCAACAGTGATGCAGAATGGCGACCCCAGGTAAGAGATCTTTGCAGAAGGACCCGGAAGAATAAAGATCAGCCTTTCAGCGATGACACCCGGGCATTCTCCGGTTGGTTCGATGGTGTAGGTGATGGTGTAAGGTCCGATGGTGCTTGTTTCCGGTGTTATTCTTCCGGTTACGGGATCAATGGTCAGGCCGGCAGGTGACACACTGAAAGTTCCGCCGCCTGTGCCGGTAATGACGACATCCACGGGTTTGGTTGTGATGCAGAAAGGAGCACCGGGATAGTTGATTGATGCGGCCGGTGCAGCCATGATTGTTACCGTGGTATTTACAAGCAACGGTGCACAGCCATTTACAGAAGTGATGGTATAGGTTACGGTGTAGGTACCTGCCTGGCTGGTGACAGGATTGATCTCGCCGGTGACGGGGTCAATCGTCAGCCCGGCAGGGCTGACGGTGTAGGTTCCGCCCGGTGTGCCTGTCTGAAGCACCGGGGCAGGTGGCTCGGTGTTGCAGAAAGGATCTCCGGGATAGGATATAGCTGCCGACGGGGCCTCGTTGATGATTACTTCCGTTTGGGTTGATCTGGCTCCGCAAATGGTACTTACGGTGTAGGTAACGGTATAGGTACCCGGCAGGCTGGCCGATGGTGTAATGGTGCCGGTAGAGCTATCAAGACTGAGGCCCGCGGGATCCGAGGAGAATACCCCTCCGCGAGGGCCTGTAAGGGTAACGGTTCCGGCTGGTGAGGTCGTGCAGAATGGTGATCCGGCATAGCTTATTTCGACTTCAGGTGTTGAAATAATCGTTACCGGGGTAGTAACGGTGACTTCACCGCAACCACCCATGCCGATGACGTGGTAGGTAACGGTGTAAATGCCCGGTGTGCTGTTGATCGGCGATATGGCGCCGGTTGCCGGATTGATGCTGAGGCCAGCTGGCGAAGCGCTGAACGTGCCGCCTGTGGTGCCGGTGATGTTGACAGGCGAGTAGGTTAGGTAATCACAGAACGGGTTATCCGGGTAGTTGATCGAGGCAGCCGGAATCGGATGTGTTGTAACGGTGTGGGTTGCCTGTGTTGGTCCGTTGCAACCGGTGGCTGTGGCTGTTATTACGGTGATCCCGCTCCAGTTGGCCGGATAGGTTACAGCGCCGGTGGCAGGGTTGATGGTAATACCGGCGGCGATGCTGGCCGGATCGAGCTGATAGCTAAGGCCGGTGGACATGGTGACAGTTGCAGTGTAGACTTGTGTTCCGGCTGCCTGGCAGCGTGATGATGTGGCAGGGGTAAACACCGGAATACCTACCGATCCGGTTATGGTTACCACCACCGGCCGGATCACTGAGCAGCCGTCAGATGATGTTCCCATAATATAATAAGTGCCTGTGGTTGCAGCGGTTGGGCTGCTGAAGGTGCGCGTAGCCGCTGCATCAAGCCAGTAGGTGTAATTCAGACCTGCGGTGCTGCCTGCTGTTATCGCTGCTGCAGTAATGTTGATGGTGGCGGGTTCGCAGACCGGTGCCGGATCATTGATTACGAGTATTGGCTGGGCGTTGATGGTGACGGTTACCGGCTTGATATCGATGCAGCCAGCGGCGGAGGTGCCTTTTATGTAGTATGTCCCGGCAGTAACAGCGTTGACCGGTGTAAGCGGAACCGTGGCTGCGGCGTCCCTCCAGTATGACAGGAGAAGTCCCGGTGTGCTGCCTGTGGTTATTGAGGTAGCTGTAAGATCGACGGTGCCGGGCATACAGGCAGCTGCCGGGTTGGTGATCACCAGAACCGGTGCAGGATTGACGGTTATCCGGGTGGTGCCGCTGTTGCTGCATCCACCGGCGTCGGTATAGTCGTAGGTTATGGTAAAGGTGCCGGCGCCGGCAGCGGCAGGGTTGAACGACCGGCCGGTAATTCCGGGGCCGCTGAAGGTTCCGCCTGC
>CAYWHP010000120.1:0-12503 GCA_964457845.1 uncultured Porphyromonadaceae bacterium
CTGCTTGACCTGCCGTCAATAATCTCTGTATCGTACTGATATTTTAGCACTTGCCCTTTTTGAAACTTGTACTTCATCTCATAGCCCAAGCACTGGCCAGCAAATGTTGAAAATGCAAGCAACTTCAAAACCAGTAGCCAGCGACAGGCTGAACCTGATACGCGAAACCCGATAGCCGAAACCCGAAACCCGAAACCCGAAACCTTTTTCATATCCCCGCCTCTATTATGGCGATGTGAAAGTACCCTCATCAAATGTACCCATTGGCAGTCAATGTGAGGATGGTAATTCCGGCTGAGAATTCGGTCGATTTTAGATAGAGATAGTATTTTGAGCCTATTCTGTATCTTTGTACTATGAATTTGATCGAACAACATAGAAATCAGGTTTTTGAACTTTGTGAACGGCATAAAGTCAGAGAGCTCTATGCTTTCGGTTCAGTCCTGAGGGAGGATTTCAATTCATCCAGTGATATTGATCTTTTGATTCAGTTTGCCAATGTCGATCTGATGGATTACTTCGACAATTACATGGACTTGAAGGAAGCATTCGAAAAGATTTTTGGAAGACCCGTAGACCTGTTAGAAAACCAAGCGATAAGGAATCCTGTTTTTCGAAAAGTGGTCGATCGGGAAAAAAAGTTATTGTATGAACGAAAAGGTGCTTAAATGTCTGTATGACATTCAATTGGCCATTATTGAAACCAACTCGTTCGTTACATCGATCCCGAATGATTTTGACGAATATGTCCGCCACCCGATTATAAAAAGAGCAGCCGAAAGGAACCTGGAAATTATCGGAGAAGCGGTCAGCAGGATTCTAAAAGAGGATCCGCGATTTCCTATTGATGATGCCAAACGGATAATCGGGCTAAGGAATCAGATCATACACGGTTATGATTCTGTTTCCGATGAGAACATCTGGGCGATCCTTAACAACCACTTGCCCAAACTTGGGAAAGAAGTCGCTGAACTGATCAAAAACGAACAAGTTACGTAATTGAAAGAATGTCTGATCAAGGGTTTGCAATAGAATTATCGAAGCGGTTCTTATCCGAATTGCGGGCATTTGGGTACCAGCCCCAGAGGGCTTACCTTTTTGGATCATTTGCGAAAAACAAGCAAAATGAGTTTTCTGATATTGATCTGGCCGTTTGGGATTCCAATTTTTCGGGTTGTATGGCCATCGATTATGAAGGTTTTAAAACCTTGTTGATCAGGTTTCCTCGAATTGAACTGCACACTTTCAATTCTGCTGATAGGAATGATCCGTTTATTTCCGTGATCGAGAAAGAGGGAATTAGTCTTCTTTGACACACCGGCAAGGAAGAATATTGTTAAATAATTGTAACGTGCTGACTTCAACGAAAGCACCCTGGATCAGATGATTCAGGGGGCCTTTATACTGCCTGCAATTCCTAAACGCCAAAACTACCACGGTTGCCTTTTTTCATTTAACTTAGAGAGATATTATCAACCCTTCCCAATCATGAAAAGGCTGACCATCGTGCTTTTGGTAACAGCCATCGTTCTTGCCGCCGAAAAGTGCACCCCCGATCCGGAGCATACTCCGCCAGTCATTACCGGCATTACTGCCGAACCGGATTCCGCATTTCCCGGCGACACCGTCAAACTCAGCTTTAATTATACCGATGCTGAGGGTGACAGCATCGATATCAAATGGACCAGCCGGGCCGGTTCATTTACCAAAGATCCCATCAGCAGGACCGAGAGTTGGATTGCACCGAAAATACCAGGGGATTTCTCCATCCAGCTCCGCCTTTCCGATCATGCCGATTCAATCGCTGCCATTGACAGCATCCGGATACCGGTTATTGACCGCCCCGGCACTTTCACCGATCTGCGCGACGGTCATGCCTACAAGTGGATAAAAATAGGCCAACAGATCTGGATGGCGGAAAACCTGGCCTACCTCCCTTGGGTTACTTCAATCCTGGGGAACCCTTCAGGCTATTACATATGCGGCTTCAGCGGGACCCAAAGTGATGCAAAACAATCTGCCAATTACAAAAAGTACGGAGTCCTGTACGGTCATGAATCCGCCGAAAGGGCCTGCCCTGCAGGCTGGCACCTGTCGACGGATGCAGAGTGGATGACGCTGGAGATTTTTCTGGGCATGGCGCCGTCCGTAGCCGTGCTGTTCGACCGGGGTGACGGGGATTCAAAGGATGTCGCGATGGCCCTGATGTCTGACAGGCTCTGGACCGGCACGAACAGCAGCGGGTTCAATGCCCTGCCTGGCGGGGTCATCTATTTTGCCCAGCGCTCAGGATCCAACCTTGAGGGGAGCTGGTACAATTCCTCCGATGGCAGAAGCGGTGCCTATTATTCTCCTGCGGGGAGTTCAAACGTATACCGGAGTATTTACGCCTATGACGATTACGGAAGATCATTTGTCGGCATTAACCGCAGAGAAATTAAAGACATCGAAGGGTTCTCCGTCCGATGCGTTAAGAACGAATAGCTGGTGCCCGCCCGCAACGCGCAAAATTCTGCCTTCTGCGGGTTGAATTTCTGCGCTATTCCGTACCACTATTTTTTGTATATTTGATAGGAACATGCCCCTCGCATGCACGCAAGGCCTTCAGGAAGCGGCCGTATCAATTTAAAGGACACCAACATGAAAACTGCCATCCTCGGTACCGATCTCTCGGCAGCATCGGACCAGATCATCGGGAATTCGAACGAATTCAAGCATTTGGGGATTAAAAAAATCATCCTGGTTTACGTACTGAACCTGCGAAGCACGAACGACTTTTCTGAATACAATCTGGATTCCGCGCAGGAAAAGCTCGAGGACCAGAAAAAACGGCTGATGTCCTTTGGTTTCGAAGCCGATACCCGGATCCTGATGGGCATTCCGGCCATCGAAATCATGAGGCAGGTAAAGCTTCTGGAGGCGGGACTGGTGATCATCGGATCGAACGGCAGCACCTGGATGAAACCCACACTGGGCGAAACCGCTTCGGAAGTTCTGCATAACATGAAATGCCCGGTTCTCCTGATGGCGTTCAATAAGGATGCGAATGAGAAATTGCTGGAGGAGGCAAGGCAGGAGGAACTTCACCATTTCGAAAAGTTTGTCAGGCAATTCCGGAAACAGGAACCAAAGATCGAACTGATGCATGCCCGTATAAACAAGCACATCCTGCTGACAACCGACTTCTCCGACTTTTCGGAGAATGCGTTTCAGTGGCTCAAGAAGCAGGCAGCAGCAGTACCAAGGCTGACCATCATGCACATACAGGATTCGGTGAGGATATCCAGGCACCTTGAAGACAAGCTGGAGGAATTCAACAGAATAGATACCGCGCGACTGGAGCGGCTCCGCGAGGAATTCAGGATTACCCACCCCGAAAGTGTCATCAGTATCGTCCTGGAATACGGCCATCCCAAACAACTCATTCCCAAGTTCATCAAAGATGCGGGCATTACGCTGACCGTAATGGGAAGTCAGGGCCGCGGATACCTGTCTGAATTTTTTCTGGGAAGTGTTAGCCTTCGTGTATCGAGGCAGGCTTCATCCAACCTGCTTATAATTCCCTTCCATCACTAGTGTTTGATTAATGGGGATCGGTTTCTACTTTTGCGCTTTGCGGCAGGGAACAATTCGCCGAGAGAAGTGTATTAGGAAAACAAATCAAAAACACGAACCATGATCAGGCAGACAACCAAACTTACAATTACAGCGGCACTTGTCGTTTCAGGCCTTTGCTTCCATTTCGATGCAAAGGCGCAGGTTACCGAAGGGGAAAAGCACCTTCGCGACATCAAGGTTGAAGGCGAAACAGGCTGGAAAACTGAAAATAACCTTTCCATCTCCTTTTCACAGGTATCCCTGACAAACTGGGCTGCAGGCGGTCAGAACTCGATGTCGGTAAACGGCCGTTTCAACGGTTTTTACAACTATAAAAAAGAGAAGCTGGCCTGGGACAACCAGGTAGATCTCGGTTACGGCTTGCTCAAGCAGGGAAAGACCGTATGGCAAAAAACCGACGACCGTTTCGAACTCATGTCAAAAATGGGTTACAAACTGACCGACCGGCTCAACGGCGCCGTGCTGGCAAATTTCAAGTCGCAGTTTGCCCCGGGATACAGCAAGCCGGAAGGCGGAAACGTTATTTCCGACCTGTTTTCACCGGCCTATTTCCTGGGTGCCGTCGGTCTCGACCTGAAAAAAAATGACAATTTCACCCTTTTTGCCTCACCGCTCACCACCAAACTCACATTCGTGCTGAATGAAGAACTATCGGCTGCCGGAGCCTTCGGCGTTGCCCCCGGTGAAAAGTTCAGGGCTGAGTTGGGGGGATACATCAGGGTGATGTGGAAATTCGATCCGATAAAGAATGTCGGCGTACAAACCAAGCTCGACCTCTTTTCCAACTACCTGAAGGAACCGCAGTTCGTGGATGTCAACTGGGAAGTACTCGTTCTCATGAAAATCAACAAGTACCTTTCGGTTAACCTGAACACGTTGTTGATATACGACCACGACATCGAAATTGGCAAGGACACGAACGATGACGGAACACCGGATGATTTCGGCCCGCGGATTCAGTTCAAGGAGCTTTTCGGACTCGGGCTTGCGTTCACCATCCGCTAGATTCCGCGTTCCTGTTCATTTCTTTCTTATAACTTGAAGGACTGCTGTACAACATATGCAGGGGTTCGGGCGTAATTTGACCTATCAATAGACTGACAGGCAATGAAAACCAAAAAACCGATCCTGCTGGTAACCGCACTTCTCCTGCTGTTTTTCGGCACCTTCACCGGCTGTAAAAAGATTGAGACCGGCCTTTCGGCCATCCGGTGGGAAATTGATTTCGATCTGGTGACCACTACCTGGGACATCCAGTTCATCGACGCCGCTACGGGCCTTTCCATAGGGGCAGGTAATGATGACGAGATCAGCGTAACAGTTTCCGGTGCCGATGCCGGCAACATCATCGACCTTGCCGGGATCCGCCAGCCGGTTTACATTTCCACCAAAGGTTTCATGGCCATGGCCCTGCACCCCGACCGGCCGACGCCAGGCACCCAGGCCCCGGTAACCTTTGTTATCCATGCCGGTCATCCGGATTATCTGCCTGCCGTTATGCCCGTTATCACGCACCGCGAAGGCATCAATCCGGTTAAGGTGTACCTGGTGAAACGGACCTCTTCCCCGGCAAATGTCGACCTGGTTCATCTGGCAACGGAAACTGCTGCAGCCGACGGCCGGCTTACCGGTGTGATTTCAGCCACAACACCACGAAACCTTGTTAACCTGACAGTTGATGAAGGCACCGTGCTGACCGATGCCGGCGGTGCCCGGCTATCGGGCAACATCGCTGTAACGATTGCCGGCTGGGAAGGGGCTACCGTGAATGGGTTGAGAACTCTTCCGGGGGGGCAGATTTCGCTCAGCACTGCAGGAAAAGCAGGCCTGATATACCTCGCCGCAGGGGTTTACGCCGACCTTTCCGACCGGAACAGCCTCAAGGCAGGCATCCTCTCAAAACCAATGACCTGTGCGGCAGAGATCAACCCCGCTGTCTATAATCCCACAAACCGCATCAAGGTAGCCGTGGGACAACCTGTCCCCGTCTGGTTCATGAACCCCGAAACGGGTGCCTGGGAAAGCAGGGGTACTACCCTTCTCACCACCGACGGAACCCGTCTTCTCGCATCATTCAGCATGAGCGGCCCGGGGTTGTACGCCGCCGGATGGATACAGGAAAGCCTCTGCGCGCAGCCGCTGCTCCTGCGGCCCGGAACCCTGCCTGAATACAGCGAAATCCCGTTTGGCTTTACACTGAATTTTTTCGAGGTTTTTGAGAACGAATTCCGGTTTATCCGAACAGCAGGCATCAGCGGCCAGGTGAACACCGATACCGAACTGCGCATGCTGCCCGACAATGCCGAGTTGCTGGTGCGCTTTGAGTCATATGCAGGAGAAACCAGCCCCTATTACAGGAGCCCCGACCCACTGCTCCTGACAGGGTTTTGCGGATCCACTGATCCGGTGAGTCTTGAACTGCTGCCAAAACCCAACAGCACGTTCCGCAAAATCGAGGTCGTTTTTATTGATGTCGCTCATAACAATACCCGGTACAACCCGAAAGTGTTCCCCGGATATTACCGCAAACCGGGCGACAATCTGTGGCAAGCCGCATTCGTTCATGGCGGCATCTCCTACATGGTGAACCCGCAGGAAGGGGCCGTATACGAGATGGGCATCAACTTCAAAGGGAAGCTGCACAAGAAGGATGTGACGATAGGGAGTGAGGATGTGGTGCTGGTGGAGATTGATATAGATTGAGGCTAGGAGGTTAGCAACAACAGAAAAGCGGACAAAACACATGAAAAACAAAACAGCAGTCCTGATGGCCATCCTGCTGATGGCAGGAGTTTCGGTAAACGGACAGGACCAGCCGAAGAAATTCTATTTTCCGACAATCGACTGGACGACGGGATGGGCCGGCGGATTTAAGGTTGGCACGCTCGGGGCCGGGCTGGAGGCGATAAAATCAGTAAATTCCAACTGGAACGCCCGGCTTGGATTCAGTCTCCTACCCTTTCCGGTTAACCAAGAGATCCATATCAGCAATCTCGGGCTCGACATATCCTCAAAAAACAGGGTTGGCGGAGTGAATCTTCAGGCTGATTTCTTTTTCAAACCGTGGTTCTATTTTACCGGCGGATTGCTGGTTAACCTTATTCACAGCAAGATGCTTATCACCCTTACCGATACTGTTGACTATGGCGACATCGCCATCACACCCGGGCAGGTAGGAAGCCTGACAGCCAATGTAAGACCGGGATGGATTGTTTCGCCTTTTCTTGGAGTCGGCTTTGGAAATGCAATGCCTGTTAATAAAAAGGTATGGTTCAATGTAGAACTTGGAGCCATTTATGGGGGCAAACCCCACTTCAGGCTGGAGGCCGACGGCATGATCAGTCCCACCGCTTCGGCCGAGAATGAGAAAGCCCTTCGAACCGCATTTAAAAGCTTTCGTTTCTACCCCATGTTCTCCGCCCAGGTGAATTACCGTATCCGGTAGGTTACTTTCTGCTGACCTTTTCCACCGAACGAACGGTAACCGGAATCGACATCGGCGATGCAAGCTGAGGTGAATCAACTGCAACGGTTCCTGAAATCGAAGTCACTTTTTCCGAGGCAATCAGCAACCCCGTGGAAGCATCCAGCTGAAGAGTCCCTTCGTTCCCACCCAAAAGCTCATACGTGATTGTCATCCCCTGCATTTCCATAGGCGGGGAGTCGGGGTCCTGAACAATGGTGCCACTTACCTTGAAGGAATTGACCTCCTTCGTTGCATCCGTCAGTTCATATTTAATTGTTGCATTGAAGGCCGCCATCTGATGAAATTTTGTTTCGATCATCCAGGGTTCATTTTGCTCAACACCCCCATCAGGAAAAACAAGAAACATGTTCCCCAGCTTGATCCGGAAACCATCGGACGTGAATTCAGCACCGGCAGCCTCGGCGACCGACTTCATCTGGCCGCCGCCCAGCTCATCAGCCATTTTGCTGATTTTCGCGGCAAGGCCTTCCGGGGCTATGCATTCATTTATCTTGCCCAGCGGCGACATGGTAACCTTAAAAACCTGATTCATGGCAGCCACCATGGCCTTTGCATAATCAGGAACCACGGAGTCGGTGGCCGAATCGTATTTCAGGTCCCCGTTCGCACCGAGACTCGTCATGGCAAATGCACAGATGGATATCTCCATCCGATAATCACCGGAAGGTTCGAGGCCAACCACTTTCACCAGATAGGTCGATGCATTGAGGGTGGTGGTCGTCTGCACATTGCCCATAAATTCCTGGGCAACATCCATATTTGCCGAGGATTCAAGTTTGAACTCCTGACCCGGCTGAAATTTATACTGGAGTTTTACTTTTTTGGCTTCGGCCTGAATGCCCACAAAAAGCAGGACGGCCATCAGAAAAAGATTTCGGTTTGTTTTCATATTGGTAGAGTTGGTTTTAGGTAATAGCCATACACTGCACTCAGCCGCCACACCCGAAAGAAGACTCTTAGCAGAATGAATGCCTGCTGAAAGATAAAGAGCAGGAAGATCATGCCGAACGTATCGACGCGGGCCGATATCCTGATGAAATAATAGCCGGTTGCTGACAGAACCGGCACCATAACCAACAGCAGCGCAAGCGGATAAAAAGAACCCATCTGTCTGAATCCCTTGCCGAATGCCCGTCTGACCGCTCTGAAGACCCTGCCGGTATCCTGCTCATAGACAATTGACCTGGCCAGATCGGAAACTGTCATGAGAAAAATGATGATCGCAAGGTGGATGGCGCCTGTCACGATCACCGGCTGCAGCACCTGTGCGTCGGTGAGCCCGGTGCGGCCGGCCATAATCAGGATCCATGGAACCCAAAGGACCAGCGTAATAAACAGGTGAACGATAAGCATGTAAACAGCCAGTTTCAGGAAACGCCAGAAATACCTGCGGGCATTTGCGACAAAGCCGGTAAGGGAGAACTTGCCCCTTGGGTTTGAAATTCGTGAATAGATGCCTCCGTTGAGGAAAATCTGGAACAGGAAAAGCGCAATCACCCAGGGCCAGAATGCCTGAAAATAAAACAGGAACAGTTTTCCGCCGCCTGCAAGGAGTTCCCGTATCACGGTGGCGTCAAACCCCTGCATCAGCAGCCGGGGCAGCATGCTGTGACCTGCAGCCTGGTTGAAAAGCGGGTAAAACGGGATGGCCAGCAGCAAGGCAATTGCAAGAATGGAAGAGTAGATCAGGATCACCATCCGCAGGGAGCTTACTGCGGCCTTAAATCCGGAAGTATAGGCTGTTATCGTTTTCATGACTTTGGGATTCATCAGGCGAATATCGAAAGTGACTGAAAGATGTTCTCAATAAAGAAGAGAAATTTGGCTGTCCATTTCATCGCCGGCAATTGTGGCGGGAATCTGGTGTAACTGTTGTTGAGCAAATTGATATCGAGCAGGATTTTGCATGAAGGATCGATTGAGGCGGAAACCACCCGGGCCGGTTTTTCATAAACAAGGTCGAACACCTTTTCCTTGCCGTCCCAGTGTGCAATCACCACCTCTCCATTGTCGAACGTAACCTCAACGTCAACCGGGATGATGCCATCCTGAAGGCGGTCGAGCTGGACCACCGAGCGGTAGAGGCCGTCCGTCCGTTTTGCCTCGATAAATGTTTTACCGTCGTCCTTGTCATAGAGTCCGCCCTTTGAGTAAACTGAATTAACCCGAATGGAGCGGACGGAATAATCCACTGCAGCCGTTCCGTACAGGAACTGGTCAAAGAACCAGCTGAGGTTTTCACCGAAGCGGGTTCCGTGGTCCTCACGAACCACTTCATTAACAATGCGAATGAAATCAGGAGTTGAAGGATGGCGGAAGGCCCATCTGTCGTAATATCTCCTGAAAATCCGGTCCATGGTTTCGGTGCCTGTCATGCGTTCGAGGGTGTTCAGCATGGTTGCCGGTTTCTGGTAGACAGTTGATCCGTAGCTGCCGCGCGGGAAGCTCCATGAATTGTTGAATGTGGGCACGAGATTGGGTCTCGGGCCCATGAGCCAGGAGATCCTGCTGAACTCAACATCTCCTGCATGCAGGAAGGGAAACGCGAACATGCTGGTTTTTTCACCATAGGCCCAGTCCATTATACGGTTTTCCCAGTAGGAATTGATCCCTTCATCGAGCCAGGGTTCCTCGAACTCATTGCTGGCCAGAATACCCATGAAATAGGCGTGCCCGAACTCATGCACGGTCACCATTTCGGGCATGCGCAGCTGGCTGGGAATCATCCGGAAGGTTCCCGCAGTGATCAGGGTGGTATACTCCATGCCCGCCGCACCCTGTGCGTAGGCGGGGGGATCCACAATGGTGAGGTGGTCCCACGGGTAGGGCCCCACATGTTCATCGAGGTACTGAAGCGCATATTTGGCGGCACGAATATGCCTGTCGGCCTGTGAAGCATGTTCAGGCTGAATGAGGAGGGTGATCTTCACATGCTCCCACTGCTCCTCCACCACCTGGTACTGTTTTGCCGCTGTCCAGGCGAAATCCACGATATCCTCGGCACGATAGGTGAGGGTTTGTTTTGATCCGTCCACTTTGTGGCTCATCAGTTTTCCGCCGCTTCCAACAACATATGCCGACGGCAAGGTCACATCCACCTCATAGAGGCTGTGGCTGGCATAGAACTCGGAATTGGGATGAAACTGGTGGGTATTCCAACCGCCGGTGCGTGCGTAGCGCATCCCGGCGGGCTCATAAACGCCGAGCTTCGGAAACCACTGTGCCACAAAGAAATAATCGCTGCTGTACCCGGTGCGCGCACTCAGCTTTGGCAGCTTTGATGCAAACCGGATAATAACAGTAATGGAAGAATCGGGCAGAACCGGGCGAATCAGCCTGACCGCAAGCACCGTTTGGTCCTTTGCGTAAACGGCCGGTTCGATGGGATTTTCGTTTTGAAGCGAGAGTTTATCCGGTTTTTGGACCTCATCAGGCTGAATAAACGACATCCTTCCGCTGAGATCCTCACCAAGAGCGGTGCGGATTTCGCTGATGTCGACATACCCGTAATCGTCCTCACCGGCGTTGGGTGCGCCGCGGTTTGACCGAAATACGGTTCGGTCATTTTTGAAGGCATTGAGGTACATGTGGAAGCGCAGCTCGCTGACGGTATCGCGTGAAGGGTTTCTCCAACTGACCGTCATGGTACCGTTAACCGTTTTCGCCGCGGTATCAAGTTCGGCATGAATGCGATACGTGGTGGTTCGGGGACTCAGCGGGGCCGGGAGAATCTGCTGGGGGCTGGCATCGGGCCCGGCCAGCCAGCATATGGCGGCAAGGGCAAAACAGGCAGGGGCTTTCATTTCGGTGTTTCAGGGCTTTACGCCCTAAAGATAAAAAAACCGGACGGGATAATTACCGGCCGGTTTATTCAGATGAGCCATGACCGGGAATCGAACCCGGAACTGCGGTTTACGAAACCGCTGTTATACCATTTAACTATCTTGGCAATAATGGCCGCAAAGATAGGAACGATTTTTATTTTTGCCAACAACATGATAAACCAGGTAACCAGCAACCATTTTGAAGCCTGACTTAAAACAATTGCGGCGTGATGTTTGGGAATCCATAGCCGGAACCGAACAGGACTTCACTTCGGGGAGTATCGGCAGGGCTATATTTCTTCTCTCGGTTCCTATGGTGCTTGAAATGGTGATGGAGTCGATATTTGCCATTGTCGACATATTCTTTGTATCGAAGCTCGGATCGGAAGCCGTTGCCACGGTTGGCCTCACCGAATCGCTTATCACCATTGTTTATTCGATCGGTGGCGGACTGGCTATGGCCACCACCGCCCTTGTTGCCAGGCGCACAGGGGAGAAGCGGCCGGAGGAGGCATCGCGGGTGGCCTTTCAGGCGATTCTCACCGGTGTGCTGGTATCCACGCTGATAGCGGTTCCCGGATTCTTATGGAGCGACGACCTGATCCGCCTTATGGGGGGATCGGCCGAAATGCAGGAGAGCATGTCGGGGTATACGCGCATCATGCTGGGATTCAACGGTGTGATTATCATATTGTTCATTATCAATGCCGTGCTCCGGAGTTCGGGTGATGCAGCAATTTCGCTTCGGGTGCTGGTTGTGGCCAACCTGATCAATATCGTACTCGATCCGCTGCTGATCTTCGGCTGGGGGCCTTTCCCCGAAATGGGCATTACGGGAGCTGCTGTAGCCACGACTACCGGCCGTGGCATCGGCATTCTCTTCCAGCTGTTTCTGCTTTTCAGGGGCAAGAGGAGGGTCAAGCTTACCCTGAAGGATATCCGGATTGAACCGCACACCATTTACCAGTTGATCAAACTCTCGCTGGGCGGCATCGGGCAGTCGCTGATTGCCACCAGCAGCTGGGTGCTCATGGTGAGGATCATTGCAACTTTCGGCAGCAGTGTTGTTGCCGGCTATACGATAGCGATCCGGATCATTATTTTCGGCCTGCTCCCCTCCTGGGGCATCAGCAATGCCGCTTCAACGCTGGTGGGGCAGAATCTGGGAGCCGGCAAGCCCGACCGCGCTGAACGGTCGGTATGGATTACTGCAAAACTGAACATGGTTATACTCAGTATTTTCGGACTCATTATGGCCATCTTTCCCGGAGCCTTCATCCGTCTTTTCATATCGGATCCTGCAGTTGTCGAGCCGGGCATCTCGGCCCTTCGGATCATCAGCATCGGGTTCATTTTTTACGGACTCGGCATGGTGCTGATTCAGTCGTTTAATGGTGCCGGTGATACATTAACACCAACCAAAGTCTATTTTGTCTGCTTCTGGCTGATAGAGATTCCGCTGGCCTGGTTCCTTTCGAAACCGGCCGGCATGGGCCCGAACGGCACATTCATCGCTATAGTGGCGGCAGAAACAGCCATGACGCTGGTTTCACTTTATCTGTTCAGGAAGGGTA
>CAYWHP010000121.1:0-12502 GCA_964457845.1 uncultured Porphyromonadaceae bacterium
TGAACAGTTCCCTGAAGAGCCACTTCGACAAGATCAGCCTTCCGTCGAACGACGGGCTCATTATTGTGGAAATATGTGATATCGTGCGGTTTGAAGCCGCCGGGAACTATGCATCTGTTTTTCTTTCCTCAGGTGAAAGCATTATCGTTTCCAAAACCCTGAACCAGTTTGAAGAAATACTCACCGGTCTTCATTTTATACGCATTCACAATACCCATCTGATTAACCTGAAGTTCGTTAAAAAATACCAGCGCGGTCAGGGGGGGACCGTAACCATGAACAACGGCGTATGCATTCCGGTTTCGAGGACTCGGAAAATCGACTTCCTCGACGGGCTGAAGGCGTTAAGCATTAGTATGGGGCATGCCGGATAAACGGTAAACCTTGCAGGTTACCTCTAATTCCATGCAGAATACACATTCCGGGTTTTTATGTTAAATCTGCTTTCTATTTTTGGTTTGCATTTAACAGAAATGAATAACCGAACTCAAAATAGCAGTAGCAGAAACGAAGGGCTGATGTCCCTTCAGAACCTTTCAGTATTGCCGATTAGGCGCCGCCCGGATGCCTAACCCCGCACTTTGCCAACTTCCAAATTAGCCAGGTCAACATTCCTTTCCCTTCCCCCTGGCTAATTTTTTTTTACTTTTACCCCACCAATTCATTCTGCCGCTATGGCTGATTTTTTTATATACAACACGCTTACCAGGAGCAAGGAACTCTTCGTGCCCCTGCATCCGCCGCTTGTCGGACTCTATGTTTGCGGCCCGACGGTTTACGGGGATCCGCATCTTGGCCACGCACGGCCGGCCATCACCTTCGACCTGCTCTTCCGGTATCTCCGGCATTGCGGTTATAAGGTGAGATATGTCAGAAATATCACAGATGTGGGCCACCTCGAGAATGATGCCGACTCCGGAAGGGACAAGATTGCCGAGAAGGCCGCCCTCGAGCGGCTCGAACCGATGGAGGTGGTACAGCGGTACAGCGATAGCTACCACAGCTGCATGGATCAGCTTAATGTATTGAAGCCCAGTATTGAGCCGCGCGCATCGGGCCATATACCCGAGCAGATCGAGATGATTGAGCGCATACTCGAACTGGGATATGCATACGAAAGCAAGGGATCGGTCTATTTCGATGTTGAAAAGTATAATACGGCCAACCATTATGGCAAGCTATCCGGTCGTGTGCTGGATGACCTGATGGCAACCACCAGGGAGCTCGACGGACAGGAAGAAAAAAGAAATCCCTTCGATTTCGCTTTATGGAAAAAGGCGCTGCCCGAACACATCATGCGCTGGAAATCACCCTGGAGCACCGGTTTTCCGGGCTGGCACCTCGAATGCTCGGTCATGAGCACCAAGTACCTTGGAGAGGTGTTCGACATTCATGGAGGCGGTATGGACCTGCTCTTTCCGCACCACGAATGTGAGATCGCCCAATCGAAGATTGCCAACGGAAAAGATTCGGTCAGATACTGGATGCACAACAATATGATCACCATCAACGGACAGAAGATGGGAAAATCACTTGGGAATGGCATCCTGCTCGAGCAGTTCTTCTCCGGCAAGCATCCGCTCCTGGAAAAATCGTATGATCCCATGACCATACGGTTTTTCATTCTGCAGGCCCACTACCGGTCGACGCTCGACTTCTCGAATGAGGCCCTTCAGGCTTCTGAAAAAGGTCATGCCCGACTTATGAAGGCGCTAGGTCTCCTGCCAGCCCTGCCGGTGTCGGACCACACCAGCTTCAGTCTAGATGAGTGGGTGGCCAACTGCTACAGTGCCATTAATGATGACCTCAACACTCCCATCCTGATCGCCCATCTTTTCGACATGGTCAGGATTATCAACCTGCTGGCCGATGGGAAAGAGTCTATTTCGGCCGCATCTCTCGCCTCCATCACCAATCATCTGCATACATTTATATTTGAAATCCTCGGGCTGCGGCCCGAAGCACAAAGTGCCGCCGATGCCGGGATTCTGCCCGGAGTCATGGAACTGCTTATCAACCTGCGTCAGGAGGCCAAAAAAAACAAGGACTTCGCCCTTTCCGACCGCATTCGGGATGAACTGGGGCAACTGGGCATTGCCATAAAGGATAGAAAGGATGGAGCCGACTGGGAGGTGAAGAGGTGAGAAGGTGAGGAGGTGAGGAGGCGAGGAGGTGAGGTGGTGAGAAGGTGAGGTGGTGAGAAGGTGAGGTGGGCACGTGGGGAGGACACGTGGGGAGGGCATACTCCCCACACTAAAGTGCGGGGTTAATGATGTCTTTGTGGAGAACTTCCTGATATATTGATTTAGAATACTTTGCAATGAATATTTCCGTAATCCGGCATCTCTGTCCGGAGGTTTTGTCATATCCCCGTTTTCGGCTGAAAAGCCGGCAGGCGTATTTATTCCTGATAATGCTGATGGTTTTAGCTATGGCAGCCTGCAAACAGCCATCGGGCACGAAACCTTCGGATACTGAACCGGCAGTACAGATACAGACACCCGTATTCTCCGGTGATTCGGCCTATGCATTTGTGGCGGGGCAGGTTGCCTTCGGGCCCAGGGTGCCGGGCACACCGGCCCAGCAGGAGTGCGCCGCCTGGCTGGCAGGAAAGTTCAAATCGTTCGGTGCGGATGTGATCGTGCAGGAAGCAACGGTTCGGGTATTTGACGGAACCAGCGTTCCGATGAAAAACATCATTGCACGTTACCAACCCGAAAAAAGCAACCGGTTGCTGCTGATGGCACACTGGGACAGCAGGCCCTTCTCGGATCAGGATGCCAATTCTGCCAATCACGACAAGCCGATTGACGGGGCAAACGACGGGGCCAGCGGTGCCGGTGTCCTGCTCGAAATAGCCCGCGGCCTGCAGCAGATGAACACACCGCTTGGGATTGACATCATCCTTTTCGATGCTGAGGACTACGGAGCGCCTGTTCACCGTGATGTGGAAAGCAAACCGGAGTATTGGTGCCTTGGCGCCCAATACTGGGCCAGGAATCCGCACATTCCCGGCTATCACGCCCGGTATGGGGTTCTGCTGGACATGGTTGGCGCACCGGATGCGGAATTCACCCAGGAAGAGGTAAGCCGCTATTATGCGCAATCGGTGCTCGACAAGGTTTGGCGAGCCGGAAACGATCTGGGTTACGGACGCCATTTCAGCTTTCAAAAGACGCCACAGCTGATTGATGACCACCGGTTCATCAATGAAATCATTGGAATACCAAGTATCGACATCATCCAGTACGATGGCAGTACCGGCAGCTCTTTCAATAAGACATGGCACACCCAGGCCGACAACATGAGCAACATCAGCCGCGAAACCCTCACCGCCGTTGGAAAAACCCTTGCCCGGGTAATTTACTCGGAGAAGGAATAATACCCCCTTCTGTCTATTTGCTTATATTTGGTGCCTGAAAAACAGGTAACAATATGGCACAAATCGCTCACACTAAAGTAAAGGCATTGCTGGCCACGCAGGCGGCAGGGCAGGAAGTCACGGTAAAAGGATGGGTTCGCACCCGCAGGGGCAACAAGCAGGTTGCCTTTATTGCCCTCAATGACGGCTCCACGATAAATTCCATCCAGGTAGTTGCCAGTCCGGATACTTTCGGTGAGGAGCTCATGAAATCGATCACAACGGGAGCCTGCCTGCGCGTGAAGGGCACCCTGGTCGAGAGCCTCGGCAGCGGCCAGCCTGTTGAGATTCAGGCAACTGAAATTGAACTGTACGGCGGCGCCGATCCTGCTGTTTATCCGCTGCAGAAAAAAGGGCACAGCATGGAGTTCCTGCGCGACATCGCCCACCTGCGGCCGCGCACCAACACCTTCAGCGCCGTATTGCGTGTACGCCATGCGATGGCCTATGCCATTCATAAATACTTCAACGACAAGGGCTTTTGCTACCTCCACACACCAATCATCACCGGCTCGGATGCCGAAGGCGCAGGCGAGATGTTCAGGGTAACCACCCTCGACATGTCGAACCCTCCACGTACTGAATCCGGGCAGATCGATTACAGCCTCGATTTCTTTGCCCGCGAAACCAATCTCACCGTTTCCGGCCAGCTCGAAGGCGAACTTGGAGCCATGGCGCTCAGCGACATCTATACGTTCGGACCCACCTTCCGCGCGGAGAATTCCAATACACCCCGCCACCTGGCCGAATTCTGGATGATCGAACCGGAGATGGCCTTCTACGAAATCACAGAAAATATGGATCTGGCCGAGGATTTCGTCAAATACCTGGTGACCTACGCGCTTGAGAACTGCGGCGACGACCTGGCCTTTTTCAACCAGATGTATGACAACGAGCTCATCGAAAGGCTGAAGCTGGTGGTGGAAAACGACTTCATCCGGATGACCTACACCGATGCCGTTGAGATCATTGTGAACTCCGGTCAGAAATGGGAGTTTCCGGTAAGCTGGGGCAGCGACCTGATGGCTGAACATGAGCGTTACCTCGTTGAGAAACACTTTAAAAAACCGGTCATTCTTACCGATTACCCCAAGAAGATCAAGGCATTCTACATGTATCAGAACGACGATGACCTTACCGTTAGGGGAATGGATGTCCTTTTTCCGAAAATCGGTGAAATCATCGGCGGCTCACAGCGCGAGCACCGTCTGGAAAAACTGCAGCAGCGGATGCATGAGATGGATATTCACGAAAAAGACATGTGGTGGTACCTCGATACCCGCCGGTTCGGAGCGGCTCCCCACAGCGGATTCGGCCTCGGTTTCGAACGGCTCATCCTGTTTGTTACCGGTATGGGCAATATCCGCGACGTAATTCCATTCCCACGCACCCCCCGAAATGCGGAATTCTGATTTTTGTTGTGTAACTTTAGGTCAGGAAAAGTATCGCCATCCAGGTGATGTTTCCCGTTTAGCATGTTAAAGCAACGATTACAGCAGAAACTTCTCCAAAAGCTGTCACCACAGCAGATCCAGCTGATCAAGCTGCTGGAGGTGCCTACCATGCAGCTCGAGCAGCGTATCAAGAAGGAACTCGAAGAAAACCCGATACTCGAGGAGGGCCGTGAGTCGGATCCCGATGTGGATGACTCGAGGCTTGAGGGCGACGATAATGAAAAGGAGAAGGATGAAATATCACTCGAGGAATTCAAGGATGACTATGATATCCCCGCCTACAGGCTAAATCCCCGCAACCGGTCGCATGAGGATGAAAAGGTGGTGGAGATCCCTTTCTCGGCCGGTGTTTCATTCCGTGAAAATCTGTCGAACCAGTTGGGCATGAGAATCATGGACGAACACAAACAGGCCCTGGGTCACTATATCCTTGGCAATATTGATGATGACGGATACCTCCGCCGGGATCTGGACAATATTGTTGACGACCTTGCCTTTTCCCTGAATATCTCCACCACGCTCGAGGAGCTTCAGGAGATCCTCCTTCTGATCCAGGAGTTCGACCCGCCGGGAGTGGGTGCACGCAACCTTCAGGAGTGCCTGGTGCTACAGCTCGACCGGCATAGCGGCGAAGGGCGCGACAATGCAGCCACACGCAATGCACGCATCATACTGACCGACTATTTCGAGGAGTTTACCAGGAAGCATTATGACAGGATCCAGAACCGTATGAACCTTTCCGATCCGGCCCTAAAGGATGCCATTGGCGAGATCATCCGGCTCAATCCGAAGCCAGGGGGTGATTACGGCGAAAACAACATGCAGTCGTATCACCAGATCGTACCCGATTTTGTGCTCGAAGAAAACGATGGCATCCTCGAGCTGAGCCTGAATTCAAAAAACGCTCCGGATTTACGCATAAACTCACTGTATGCCAACATGCTCAAGAGTTACAACCAGGAGCGGCGGGCACAGAGCCAGAATAAAAACCAGAAGGAGGCTGCCGCATTCGTGCGTCAGAAGGTGGAATCGGCCCGCTGGTTCATGGAAGCCATCCGCCAGCGGCAGCACACCCTCATCCTCACCATGAATGCCATCATGGAGTTCCAGAAGGAATACTTCCGTAGCAGCGGTGATGAAATGAGGCTCCGGCCTATGATACTCAAGGACATCAGTGAGCGCACCAGCCTTGATATCTCCACCATCTCGAGGGTTGCCAACTCCAAGTATATTCAAACCGACTGGGGCATTTTCCCGCTCAAATACTTCTTCTCGGAGGGGCTCCAGACCGATACCGGTGAGGAGGTTTCCACCCGGGAAATCAAGAAGATCCTGGAAGAGTGCGTGGAGGGCGAGGACAAGCGGAGGCCCGTAACCGATGACAAGCTTGCGCTGATACTCAAGCAGAAAGGATACATGATCGCCCGTCGTACAGTTGCCAAATACCGCGAACAGCTCAACATTCCGGTCGCCCGGCTCCGGAAGGAACTTTAATGAGGCTATCCAGCATCATATCCATTCTGTTCCACCCTGTTGTTATGCCCCTGGCAGGCGTATTCATCCTGCTCAACTGGGGTGGCTGGCTCAACATGATCCCGCCCGAAGGTAAGCGTTACATCCTGCTGGTAGTTGTTGTCACCACCCTGTTGCTGCCGCTTGCCATGATGCCGCTGCTCATGCGTTTTAAAATCATTTCCGACTACCGGCTCAGCGAGATCTCCGAACGACGGGTACCGCTGCTGATCATGGCACTGCTCTATATGGCGGGCGCCTATATCCTGCAGAAGGCCGATGCCCCGGTAATTCTTTCACTGTTTCTGAACGGATCATCGATGGTGGTCCTGACGGTTGCGATTATCAACTGGAGATGGAAAATAAGTACGCATTTGGCAGGTATCGGCGGAGTTACCGGTATGGTACTGGCCATTTCCCTGCGGTGGATGCTTAACGAGCAGCTCATCCTGGCCATCCTGTTCCTTATGGCAGGGCTTGCAGGTTACGCCCGGCTTCGCAACGATGAGCATACCCCTGGCCAGGTTTACACCGGTTATCTGGTCGGATTCGTCATTAACTTTTTCCTGATCAGGCTGATTTGACTCTGGTAGCAATCAGGTGCCCGGCTATTTCTCCGGAAACATCATTTCCCACATAAACAGGTCGTTGAATTCCGCGTGGTCCGAAAGTTCCACGTACCGGACACGACCGGCGAGCCCTCTTGCATAATCCCTGAACTGCGCCGAATGAAGCCATAGCCGGGCTCCCAGTCCGGATGTATTTCCGGCCCGTATCTGTTTCTTTTCCAGTCCGTCGGGAATCAGTCCGATCCTGCCGGCCGACCAATCGTGGAGCGCATACCCGAATCCGCCGGCCATGAATACCTGCCGGATTTCGGATGCAGTGATGCCCGCCTCACTCATCAGGACGCGGATGCCGGCTGCGATTGCCCCTTTGGCCAGCTGCACCTCCCGGATATCCTGGGGTGTGAGTGAAAGGCCGGTATCCTGCAATGGTGCATCTTCGGCCAGGTATCCCATGATGTCGACGGAGCCCTCATCAAGCAGGAGTGCCACGGCGTCCACCAGGCCGGATCCGCAGAGCCCAGCAGGCGGCTTGTTGCCAATTGTTTCGCAGCCGTCCTTCCGCAAGCCGCTTACGGCGCCTTCCACACCGGCCATACCGCAGGATATGCGCGCCCCTTCGAAGGCAGGCCCGGCGGCGGTGGCACAGGCCAGGATGGTATCCTCCTTCCAGAGGGCCATCTCACCGTTGGTGCCAATATCCAGGAAGAGGCTCCAGCCTTCGGGAGGATTCACCGACACCGCTGCCAGTCCGGCTACGATATCGGCCCCAACATATGACGAGACCGATGGGAGCATTTCAACCACAAGGTTGGGAAACCGGCTGAAGCCGGCTGAAGTCCCGTCAAGCCGCTGCTCATCGAGAAAGACCGGGGTAAAGGGATAGAGTGCAAGGCTTTCCGGATTAATACCGCGAAAAAGGTGCAGCATGGTAGGATTACCTGCAACCGACATCCTTCCCACCTGTTCAGGACTGAACCCTGCCAGGGCACACAGGTAGAGCGCAGCATCCCCGATGGCTCCGGTGATCAGGCTTTGCAGCCTGCCGGTGCCGCCGGACTCCTCCCTGCAGTAGTTTATCCGGCTGATGACATCGGCCCCGTAAGGCTGCTGCGGATTCGGGAATGTACGAACCCCAAGGTTCCGGTGCGACCGGAGATCATCCAGAAATACCGCCACCGTGGTGGTGCCGAGATCGACTGCCAGTGCGAGGAAGGCCTGTTCCCCGGCATCCGTAAAATCCGGCTGTGGCTCCGGATCAGGCCAGAAGCTCTCCGTAAGCACCTGCATCGGTGAGGGCTGCCTAAGCTTAACCGTCACCTCCCCTTCGGGATAGTGGCTGCAGGCCCTGACGGTTCCTGCTTCCGCCACTTCAACAGTGCATTTTCCGCAGATGCCCTTGCCGCCGCAGGGGGAAGGAACATAGGCGCCCCTGTTCCGGAGGGCATCCAGCAGGGACTCTCCCTGCTTAACCGAAAACTTCAGATTGTCGTGCATGGGGCAAATATACAAAACCAAGTAAGAGGGAGGAGCCGGAAGAAGTCTGAGATTCGAAGGCCAGTTTTGAATTTTGAATAGAAAAATCAAGCGGATTTGGCGGAGTTTTTTCCATTAGGACCGCCTGGTTGCATATATACTAATACAAAAATGTCCGATATGAACCCTATAACCGATATCGCATCACTGCTGCTGCCGAGGAGCTGTCCGGCATGCGGCCGCATGCTGAAAGACTGGGAGGAGTGCCTGTGTTTTATCTGCCTGGCTGAACTGCCTGTAACGGGATTTCATGAAGAGCCCGGAAACCCGCTGGCCGAGATGTTCTGGGGGCGCATCCGGCTGGAGCAGGCGGTGGCCTGGTTCTACTTCCGGAAAGGATCGGCTTACCAGGATGTGCTGCACAAACTCAAGTACAACGACCGGCCCGACATAGGCTTTCGGCTGGGAAGGCTATACGGGTATGAGCTGAGTCGAAGCTCCGGGTTTATCCGTCCCGACCTGTTGGTTCCCGTTCCGCTGAATCGGGCGAAGCTTAGGAAGCGGGGGTATAACCAGAGCGGGGCCATTGCAGACGGGCTCTCGCAAGGTATGGGCGTCCCCTTGTCACCCGCGGCCCTGGTGCGGCCCTTGGCAACGGCCACACAAACCCGTAAAAGCCGGTACGACAGGTATTTGAATGTAACCGGGAAATTCCGCACAGGTGATGCTGCAGCACTGGAAAACCGGCATATCCTGATTGTTGATGATGTGGTCACCACCGGCGCAACGCTGGAGGCATGCGCCGAAGCGCTGCTCGCGGTGCCGGGTGTTACCGTAAGCGTGGCGGCCCTGGCCTGGGCCCGGATCTGAGCCCGTCAGGGTTCCATGAAGCCCTTTTCACCGGTTTCGATACCGGCCAGGGCGAGGGCACGGTTAACCACCGTTCCGCAGAGGTCTCCGATCGTTTCGGGGTTCCGGTAAAAGCCGGGTGAAGCCGGGCATATGATGCCTCCCGCATCGGTCACGGTGAGCATGTTCTGCAGGTGAATCCGGTTGTAAGGTGTTTCCCGTACCACCAGTACCAGCTTTTTACGCTCCTTGAGGATCACGTCGGCCGACCGTGCAATCAGGTCACCGGCAGTGCCCGAGGCGATGCGGCCGAGGGTTCCCACCGAGCAGGGTATAATAATCATTGCATCATAACCGGCTGATCCGCTGGCAGGCGGAGCGAAGAAGGTGTCCGGTTCATAGCGGGTGAAGGGAGCCGTATCCAGAGGCACGCCGGGCAGCTCGTATTTCCATACCTGCTCTGCGGTTTTCGAAAAGATAACAGCCACCGCGGCCAGCTGACCCTGCAGTTCGCGCAGCCTGTTTAACATGAGCTGCGCGTATAGGGATCCGCTGGCCCCGGTGATGCCGATGATGATTTTGGGTTTCAATGATCAATAATCCTTAATGCATCGAACCGAAATGCCGTTCACCTTTTGCGAGGTATCCTGCTGGAAGGCCGGCTTGCCCCGGTAAATCGATCGCATCAGCCCGAGAAAGTCGAGACCGGCTCCGGTATTTTCCGATGAACTCCAGAAATAGCCGGCATTGCCTGCATCGTAATATTTCTTTTCTGCCCAGATCATATAGCCCGAGAACAGCGCCTGAAAACCGGAATTACTGCCAAGAACCAGCAGATCGCCCGCTTTAGCCTCCCCGTCCTTCGGATCGAGGTAGATCACCAGTTCGTGCCATTCGGCATCGCTGGGCAGGTGCCACCCTTCGGGGCAGATGCCAGATGCCTTCTCCAGCTTGCCGTACTGCATGGCCTCATCCCATTGATAAAGGCCGCCGTACAGGTCGCAGTTGGCCGGTATGTTCTTGTAGCAATATTTCTGCAGGATGCTGTCGTTTTTCTGGTAATCGCCGCGGTCGTCCTGTGTATCGGTATTGATCATCGCACCCACATTCAGGTTCTGTGCCATCCACACCTGGCCATTGATATTAACGGATTTGTACACTTTGCCATCGCGCCGGTCGGTGAAGGTACCGAGGGGGTTCACCGATGCGCCTGTGGTGAACGACCACACATTGCCGGTCGCTTCGTGGCCATACGGATCTTTGGCAACCACTTTCCAGTAATAGGTGGTGTTGTATTCGAGCGGAATGGTTTCGTATGAAGCTCCTGCTTTGTCGGCAACCACTTTCCCCGGATTCTGATTGAGCCCGAAGTAAATGTCATACTTCAGCGAATCCCGGTCGGGGTCGGTGCAGGACCATGAGAGGAAGCCGCGGGTGGTGGCACCCGTAACGTTATTGGCCGGTGAGGGATCCTTCGGTAACTCGGGACCGGTATTGGCGGGCTGCACCTGCAGCGCCACCGTTTCGGTATCCGTCGACTCCTCCTTGTCCTTCACCATCACCTGCACGTTGAAGGTGCCGGGATTGGTATAAACATGCGTCACCACCTTGGTTTTGGAATATTCGGTATCCCATGTCCCGTCGCCTTCAAAATCGAAGCGCACCTGGAGATCGGCGTTCTTGTCCTCGGCATCGCTGCAGGCCGATGCATCCATGCGGAACTCATCCTGCAGGAAACCGCTTTTCGGCGTGATGTTCATGGCAGCCTTCGGGGGACGGTTGTTCCACTGAACCTTAACAAAATCGGTAAAGCGGCTGGTGGCCCCGCGGGTGTCCTTCACCTCAACGGAAATATACATGGTGCCGCCGGTTGCATACTTATGCGTAATGGTTTTTGTTGCGCTGAAGTCGGTATCAAAAACCGAATCCGACTCCCAGTCCCAGCGCACCTGGAGGTCGGCGGCCGGGTCCTCGAGGTCGGCGACCCCGGAAGCATCAAAAGTAAACGTGGTGTCGACCGTCCCGAAGGCCGGTTTGATTGTAAATTTGGCTGTCGGCGGCGTGTTGGGTTCATCCTTGCAGGATGTAACCAGCATGGGGATCAGGGCGGAAAGGGTAATCAGGCTGAGTCTGAAGAGCCGGTGGTTTTTCATTTTTATCCTGATTTAAACAATTAGTAGGGCAAAGATACGAAAATGCAACGAAGTCGTCTGCCGTAGCAGGCTTCGCGGGAAACCGGCCGGGCACCGGATTATTCCCGGATCAGGTAGAGCAGATTATCCTCCACCCGGTAAAACATAGGTACCACGGTAATTTTCGGATATCGCTCACGCAGGCGAACAGATTCGCTCAGCAGGAAATCAATTTCGTTTCCGATTTCAAACATCGGGGCAAAATGGATAAAGTGCTCCTCGGCAGCCTCCCGCTTCCAGCCGGCATTGGCCACCAGGCCATCGATGAATCCCGCCTTGCGGTCGTAAAGGTTGACCATACCGCAGTTGCTATGGCCGATCAGCACAATGTAACGGATCCGGCCCACCGCTATGGCGTAGGAAACCTTGAATTCACTGTAGCGGAGATTCCCCCCTCCCGACCGGATGACAAATGCAATATTATCGGGCATATGCAGCCGTTTCCGGTTATCCATGCACATGCCAATGAGCATCTGCGGAGATTCCCAGACATCGTAAGGGCGTTTCAGGTTATGGTATTCGAGCAGCAGCGAAACCGGTGAATCACGGTATTCGGGAAAAACATCATCAATTCCGATAACAGGGACGAGTCGGTCCATGGCACTATTTTTTCCTAAACATAAGGTATTGACCGGAAACTAAAAACCGACAGGCTGTGAATTTGTATCTTTATCCGGATTGAAAACTAAACGGATCAGCCATGTCAACCCGCTGCACAACAAGATACGCCGTTCATCCCGGCGATTTCAGATCGTACGATACCGGACGCATACGCGAGGCATTCCTCGTGGAGGAGATCATGGTACCCGGTGTGGTGAGCCTGGTTTATTCGCACTACGACCGGATGATCGTAGGGGGAGCCATGCCGGTTGGGGGGCCGCTGGCGCTGGAGCCGGTTGACCAGATCCGGTCGGAGTATTTTCTGGAGCGAAGGGAGCTGGGGGTGATTAATGTTGGGGGGGAGGCGAGGGTGACTGTTGGGGGCGATACGGTTTGGGGGAGCGGTCCCCGCCTTCGCGGGGATGACAAAGA
>CAYWHP010000122.1:0-4356 GCA_964457845.1 uncultured Porphyromonadaceae bacterium
CGAAGGCCTCTTCTGTCATCCCCGCGAAGGCGGGGACCCCGTTACCAACACCGCACTTCCCGAAGGCCTCTTCTGTCATCCCCGCGAATGGCCTGGCCCCGCGAAAGAGTGGGGCGGGGACCCCTTCCCCTACGATAATATTCCAATCATTGCCATCCCCATGGATCAGCGCCTTCGGCAGCTTATGGTATCCCGGAACCACCTCCTCGCGGTATTTCATCAGAAAGTAGTGAACAAGCCGCCGGTCGGCGGGATCCGAAATCAGGTCAATGTCGTCATGGAGTTCCATCACACGAGAGAGATCCCATTCATGGGTGCGGCTTTTCAGCTCCGCATCTTCCAACCCGCTCATCGCTTCATCGATCATTCCGAAGGTTTTTCCGAGTTCCCGGTAAAACGTTGAACCCGGAGAGGCCTGTGCCAGAAACTGACCCGGTAAAAAAGGAAAGAGGCGGGCATACCCCTGCAGGCCATCAGTATTCAGTTCTTCAATATATCTTCCGCCCGACGAAACCAGAGGGCAGGGAAGAAGTTTGCCAGCCTCTGTTTGGGCAAGCTCCAGAAGTACGCGGTTCTGCGACCGGATAAAACCAAGATCAGATGGATCGGTCGTTATCTTGAGAACGTATTGAGTAGTATTTGAACAGCGAACAAGGTAATTTCTGTCCTGATAGCCGTCGAGCCTGGTAATTGCACCCTCGATTTGCCACGTATCCCGAAGAAATCCTTTTAATATCAGATCCATAAGTATGCTGTCTGTATTGTCGTTCTATTTTTCAGTGCTTTTTATCAATCCTTGCAGGATGAGGTACTGGGCAAGCATATACGTTGACAGCACCAGGAACCCGCTTTGCGGCAGTTCTGTTGCGAATTTGTTGATTGCCAGCAGGCTGTCGGACAGCAAGAAGAAGATGGAACCCGAGAAAAGCAGTACAAGGGCGGGCTTTGGTGTCAGTCCGCTGCGATTGAGGGCCATCACCGACATGGAAACCAGCGACAGCGCATAAAGGGCAACTACCGGTTTCATAATACCTTCGAGATTCGGATACAGAATCAGGAAGATGATGATAAAATAGGCAGCAAATGGCAGAATCCACAGCGGGTTGCGGGCGATAAGCCCCTTTCCGTTGGTGATGGCAAATTTCCGGAATACAAAGACATAGGTAAGCTGGGAGAGGAAGAACCCGCCAACACCCGCGAAAAACAGCATTTCATTTTTGTGTGCAAGCATGAGCAGAACGTCGCCGGCCCAGGAAAAGAAAAAGGCGAGTACAACGAGCCAGCGGTAGGGTTGCGGTTTGGTTAGGCTGAGGAACATGATGGCCAGCCATACCATGATGAGTGGTTTCACCGGGTAATTCAGCCAGATGGTGTCGATGAGCGTGCCAGCCAATACCAGCAGGGCTATGAGAAGAAAACCCAGGTTTAATGCGGTTGATTTTGATTTCATAAGTTATCAGATTCGGAAATTTGATTCAGGTATCGAATAGTACGCAATTTAACCAAACCGCAGCGATTTTACCAAACGAAAAATCCCGGCAGGAGTGAACCTGCCGGGATCTCTAACCGGAAACAGGCCGGTTTTGCCGGCTTGCTTCCTGAACCTCAATGTTATTTCACAACCGGAACCGGAGTGGTAGTTGTTGCAGGTGCTGCCTCAATTTTCTGTACTTCACCCTTGATGGTAATCTGGTATTTCTGTCCGTCGTTCAGCTTGACCTGTGCCGATTTCGAAAAGAATCCGCTTACAGCGGCATTGTAGGTAAGTATTACTTCACCTTTTTCACCAGGTTTAATCGGTTCCTTGGTGTATTTTGGTGCTGTGCATCCGCAGCTGGGCTGCACCAGCGTAATGGTAACTGGTTCCTTACCCATGTTGGTCAGGTTGAAAGTGGCGTTGCCGGGCTTGTTCTGCATCAGGCTCTTGCCGAAATCATAGTCGGTTACATCCCAGGTGCAGGTAAGCGGTACCGGCGGTGCGGGCGGGGTGGGATTGACAACATTGGCAGGGGCGCCAGGGGCCTGTGTTGCCGGCGGGGTAGCCGTTTGATTGGCAACCTGAGTTTTCTGGGCCTCTTTCTGAACTTCCTGGATGGCAACAGTTTTCTGGGCGGTTGCCGGGAGCGTGACAAAAGCCAGAAATCCGGCCGCGACCATGAACAAAGCTGTTTTTTTCATTTTCTTCTGTTTTAATTTGATGTTTCAAAAATAGCTTGTTAATGGTCGCCAGGCAGTTAACGGGTATCAAATAATTGTTAACGGGTTGTTAATGGCTGTTGCCAGCCAGTGCTGAATCAGGTATCTTCGCCATTATGAACAGAACGGCGATACGGATTGTGCTCATTCTTGGCATCCTGGCAATCACCGGGATCATCAGTGTGCAATTCTATTTCGTGAGGCAGGCTTTGGACGAGGAGAACCGCCAGATCAACCAGACGATTACCATCGCGCTGGCACAGGTGGCTGAAGACCTGGCCAAGTACAATGATGCGGAGCTCCCCCGTCAGAATCCTGTTTTTCATCACAGCCCCGATTATTACATCGTAAATGTGAACACGCATATCGATCCGGTTATACTCGAGCAGATGCTTATTACCGAGTTTAAGGTGAGACGACTCAGCCTCGATTTTGAATATGGAATTTACGACTGCCAGACCGATAAAATGGTATACGGCAGCCTCGTCAGATTCGGCGAAAATCCAAAAATAAAACCCATGCAGGAGGGACTGCCGAAATCAGCGGATTACCTGTATTATTTTGGGATTCATTTTGCCGGCCGCAACAGGCTCGTGATGGATTCAATGGGGATCTGGTACTTTTTCAGCTTTATCCTCTTGCTGGTTATCATCTTCTTTGCATACACCCAGATGATCATCCTCAGGCAGCGGCGGTATGCGGAAGTGCAGCGCGACTTCATAAATACCATGACGCATGAGTTCAAGACACCGCTGGCGTCGCTGGCTATGTCGGCCGATGTGATTCAGCGGCAGGATATCCTCAAGGATCCGGAACGTTTATACCGGTACGGCGATATTATCCGAAGCCAGGTTAACCACCTGCTCAGGCAGGTTGAGCGGGTACTCGAAATGGGCGGTCCGGCCCGCGACAATCTCCTTATCCGCAAGGTGCCGGTCGACTTGCCAGCCCTGGTTAGCGAGATTTGTGATCAATTCGAACCCAGGGTCACGTGCGCCGGCGGTGAGCTGGAATTTAACTGCTCAGCAACCGATTTTGGATTATTGGCAGATCCCCTTCATCTGACCAACATTATCCTTAACCTCCTTGACAATGCACTCAAATATTCAGGGGAAAAGCCGGCAATCAGCGTATCCATCACGAAATCCGACGACATGGTTATCATGAGTGTGTCAGACAAGGGAATTGGTATTCCCGTAAAATTGAGAAAGCGGGTCTTCGAAAAGTTCTACCGTGTTCCAACTGGTAACGTTCATAATACCAAGGGATTCGGTCTTGGGCTTTATTATACCAACAATGTGGTGAAAGCGCATGGCTGGCGGCTGGAACTGCAAAGTGAGGAAGGAAAAGGTACCACCATCCGGATACTGATTCCGGTAAAAGCGATCAATTAGATGGAAAAACCTCTTGTTCTTTATGTTGAAGATGATGATACACTGAGGTTTATCACAACCGATAATCTTGAACGGGAACAGTTCCGGGTAATAACCGCTGCCGATGGGATGGAAGCCTGGCAGCTCTATCGCGAACAGAATCCCGATATTTGCGTCCTCGATGTAAATCTGCCGAAACTCGATGGTTTTTCGCTCGCCAGGCAAATCCGGGAGGATAGTCAGGACGTGCCCATCATTTTCGTTACAGCAAAATCATTGAAGGAAGATAAGCTTGAAGGGCTCCTGCTCGGCGGCGATGATTACCTGATCAAACCGTTCAGTATCGAGGAGCTCATCCTGAAAATCAGAATATTTCTTCGCCGCTCAAAATCGGTGAAGGAACAGGTACAGCAGATTCAGGTAATCATCGGATTGTACCGCTACTTCCCCGACAAGCTTATGCTGGATGGCCCGGGTGGAGAAATCAGGCTCACCTTTCGTGAGGGCGAACTGCTAAGCTACTTTGCCAAAAATCCGGATGTGCTTCTTGGCCGCGAACAAATATTGGAGTCGGTTTGGGGGGCAAATGACTATTTCGCCGGTCGGAGCCTCGATGTGTACATTTCGCGATTACGTAAATACCTGAGCGGAGACCCCAATATCCGTATTGAAAACCGCCACGGCATCGGCTTCCAATTCCTTATTGCCAAGTAGAGACGTTTAAAAACGTCTCGTTTAAAAACGTCTCGTTTAAAAACGTCTCGTTTAAAAACGTCTCGTTTAAAAA
>CAYWHP010000122.1:4456-11997 GCA_964457845.1 uncultured Porphyromonadaceae bacterium
AAAACGTCTCGTTTAAAAACGTCTCGTTTAAAAACGTCTCGTTTAAAAACGTCTCTACCTCGGCATCGCTCCGAAAAACCTTTTCAGGTTACGGTGAAATTTATGGAACCCGTCAGGCTCGTGGTGCATGAGGATACACTGCTTCGTGATGAGATTTACCTCTTTCCCCTTTAGAAAGGCCAATGATTCCGGCGTATCCGACGACTGCTGGATCCAAATGTTACGGATACCGTGGGCAACGGCATCCTGAACTACCTGCAGCGTCTGATTTTTAGGGGTAATGATTATGATCGACTGAACCCCTTTGGGCAGATGATTGACATCGGGATAGCAGGTTACCCCATCAATATTTTCAATGTTCGGATTTATGGGAATTATTTTGAGTCCTTTCCGGGAAAGGTCATCAAATGCCATTCGTCCGAATTTCTTTGGATTCCTCGAAACGCCTGCCATGGCTATGGGGCCGCTGGCAAGAAACTGGTCGATCTGCTTGCGGGTAGTCATTTGAATAATAGTTTTCCGAAAGTTAAAAAATCCTGATGGACTCTTACCTTTAGGGCAAAATCAATTTCTATGGATACCAGGAATATTTCTACCGAAACGCGTGAAATTATGGATGTGAGGCGCGTGCTTCTTAAGGATTATGGCCATCTGTTTATCAGTCAGGGTGAAGAGGAATCTCTCCGGATTGAAGGCGAGCCAGAGGTGATAGCGACCGTAAAAACGATAAACCGTGAAGGTGAGCTGGTCCTCGATATCGATGCCGGATGGTTCGATAAAACATGGAATGCCGTTACCAGTGCAGTGGAAGGTCGTGTACTGAAATATCACCTCACGGTGAAAAGTCTCGACGGGATTTATGTTCAGGGAGCCGCATCAGTCAGGATGCAGGGCCTGAAAACCGAATCCCTTTACCTTACGCTTAAGGGTGCAGGTGAAATTGTTATCAGCAGTGTTGAAGCCGGTCTTATCGACGTTGATCTGCCGGGCGCCGGACGGATTTCACTCACCGGCAAAACCGACAGGCTCCAGGTTTCCATGAAGGGGGCCGGGAGTTTCGACAGCCCGCAGCTGGAGTCAAGGGAAGCCCGGGTTGCACTTCGTGGTGTTGGTAAGGCAACCGTTTGGGCTACCGCCCAGCTGGATGCAACTGTAGAGGGAATCGGTGCAATCGATTATTACGGCAATCCGGTGGTCAGGCAGAACGTTTCCGGTTTGGGCAAGATCAATGCAAGGCGCTAGGGCAAGCCTGCAGGAGAGGACTGTCGGCGAGCCTCTTTTGTCATCCCGGCGAAAGCCTCTTTTGTCATCCCGGCGAAAGCCTCTTTTGTCATCCCGGCGAAAGCCGGGACCCCTTCCCTTAACCGTAATACTCGCCACCTGCCTCCTCTTAACCGCCTGCCAGCAGCCTGCAAGGCAGCTCCCCGAAACGATAAAGGCCTTCAATATCGATTTCAACTGGGGACCCGGCGGTCCCAACGGGTTTGCCAAACCCGGCCTCTGGGCCGATGCCAGTCCGGCAGAGCATATTCAATGGTATGCCGATATGGGTTGCAATGTAGTTCAGACATTTGCCGTATCATGCAACGGATATGCCTGGTATAAAGATGGTTTCGTGCCACAGCAGCCGGGCCTCAAATACGATTTCCTTACGGAGATGGTACGGCTTGGCCATGAGAAGAACATGCTTGTATTCGGGTATTTCTGCGCCGGAGCCAACACCAAATGGGGAACCGACCATCCCGAGCTGAGCTACGGGATACCTGCAAATCCGCACATCCCTTTCACTACACAATACCTGGATTACCTCTGCGCCTCTATTGATGATGCCCTTCGGAAAACGAAAATGGATGGATTCATGATCGACTGGCTCTGGAATCCCGGAGCAACCATGGAACCGTATCCGCCTTTAAAATGGATGGAATGCGAACAGGTCATGTATGCAGAGCTGATGAATGCCCCTTTCCCGGGCATCGATAAAATAACCCCTGAAATTGAGCATGAATTCCGGAGGAAGGCAATCGATCGTTGCTGGAGCCGGATCCATGATGCAGCCAAAAAGGCCGATCCGGATTGCCTTATCTGGCTCACCTGCTGCCAGGTGGATGGCAAAGATGTTGTTGGGTCCGATATGTTTCGTGAAACCGACATCCTGATGAACGAAGCCGGCGACCTGGAGGGTGTGGAGGCAACACGCGGAATGGTGGGGCCCCAAACACGCCTGCTCACTTGTCTCGCAAACTGGAACGGAAAGGATCCTTCCGATATCGTTCCGGGTGCCATTAAGGCCAACATCGGCCTTTATGGCTTTACAAAACCGGTAACCGGCTCGCTGCTGCCCCCGGTTGACTCCTTTCTCTCAAAGCCCGTCGGGAGCTTTACCGGCGATCCCCGCAACATTGCCTCGCTGGCCCGAGCCTACCGCGGATTGCCGGCTGACTATGTAAAAAATGAATAGTAAGAGTAATCATATGATATACAGATTGTTGTCATCCCCGCGAAGGCGTTCTTTGTCATCCCCGCGAAAGCGGGGACCCCGTCCCTTACCGCGCATCTCACCAATAGCACTTTGCCTGTTTTTCGCCATTAGCACCACCCTCACCGCCCAGCCGGGGCGTCCCGGCCTCATCCCGCAGCCTGTTACGGTTGAATACCATGAGGGCAGTTTCCTGTGGAGTATCCAAACACCTGTCATCCTGCCTAATGATAACGATGAACTCTGGGGGATGGCCGATTACCTGTACCGGAATATAAAGGAGAGCCTGGGTTTTGCACCCGTAATAGCCGGGAAATCTCTTTCACAAATACCGACGGTCAGTTTCGAGCTGTCCGACCCGCCTGATCAGATCCTCGGCAACGAGGGTTACCTGCTTCATGTGGATCCGCAGCAAATCAGGATACGCGCAAACAAAAAGGCCGGGCTATTCTATGGCTTTCAAACGCTGATGCAGCTGATCCCTCCGGCAGCGCCGGGAGAACTGCTTCTGATGAACAAGATCCATGAGGTGCCGGCAGTCACGATCAGCGATTATCCCCGCTTCCCGTGGCGCGGCCTGATGCTCGATGTGAGCCGCCATTTCTTTTCGCTGAAGGATGTAAAGGCCTATATCGATGAGATGGCCAGATATAAGTTTAATGTCTTTCACTGGCACCTTTCGGATGACCAGGGTTGGCGTGTGGAAATAAAGAGCCTCCCCAGGCTGACGGAAATCGGCGCATGGCGCGTTCCCAGAACCGGACTGTGGTGGACGTTCGATCCTCCGGCACCCGGCGAAAAAGCTACCGAAGGCGGATTCTACACGCAGGATCAGATCCGGGAAGTGGTTAAGTACGCCGCTGAAAGGCAAATTACCATCCTGCCCGAAATCGATATCCCCGGTCACAGCCTGGCAATGATCGCTGCATATCCGGAACTCTCATCAACCGGTAAGCAATACCCCGTAAATCCTGGCAGTAAGTTCTATACAATCGAAGACAATGCCTTGTGCCCCGGCAAGGAAGCTGTTTATGTGGCGCTGGATAAGGTCTTTACCGAACTCGCCCCGCTATTCCCCGGTGAGTATATTCACATCGGCGGCGACGAATGCTATAAAGGATTCTGGAAAAACAGTCCCGAGTGCCAGGCACTCATGGCAAAGGAAAACCTGAAGAGCCTTGAGGAGGTGCAAAGCTGGTTTATCAAACGCGTTGAGAAAATCCTGCAGTCGAAAGGCAAGAAGATGATCGGCTGGGATGAGATTCTGGAAGGCGGCCTGGCACCCGATGCCACCGTGATGAGCTGGCGCGGCATGGATGGGGGGATCCAGTCGGCCAAAATGGGCCACAAAGTGATCATGACCCCGACCCAGCATTGCTATCTTGATCTTTATCAAGGTGATCCGGCTATTGAGCCGGCTACCTATTCCATGCTCCGTTTATCGGATGTTTATAAATTTGAACCGGTTCCGGCAGGTGTCAAACCCGAACTCATCCTCGGAGGCCAGGGCAACCTCTGGACCGAATCGGTTGCTACCCTTCGTCATGCCCAGTACATGACATGGCCGCGCAGCTTTGCACTCGCCGAGGTACTTTGGTCGCCTTTGACTGCAAGGGACTGGAACAGTTTCATGTCGCGATTGCCCTATCAGTTTCAGCGGCTCGATGCAGCCGGAGTAAACTATTCACGGAGCGTTTATGATCCGATTATCAATATGGTAAGCGAAAACGGCATCAAAAAGATCGTCATAACCTGCGAAGTGGAAAACTTCCACCTTCACTATTCCTTCGACGAGAGCTACCCGGATAAGTATTATCCCACCTATTTCGGACCGATTGATATTCCGAAAGGTGCCGGCCGCATCCGCGCTGTGGCGGTCAGGCAGATGGGGGGTGATGTGAGTCGTGTGGTTACGATCGACCTGAAGGAACTCGAGAAGCGGATGAAATAGAACCCGGCTACAGCGTTCTCAATTGCCTGTTGATGACACTTGCCTGCTCAAAAATGGCTTGGTGAAGTTTTATATCGAAGCCGCACACATGCTGCAGGATGTGGCCGGTTCCTTTAGCGAATTCCTTTGCGAATGCCGCATCCCGGGTAAAAAGCTCACCGTGTTCATCCTTCGACCGGAAATGGAATCCGCATACCAAGGCCCTCAGGATCCGGTCATAAGGCAATCCCAGCCCACTGGCAGCACGTATGGCTCCGGCCAGCCTGTCTTCCGGTCCCAGTTTGCGGTACAAATCACACCCAACCCGGAAAACGGTGTCTCCCAGTGCCTTGTTTTGAAAACGAAACAGGAGGTCGTCGATATGTTCCCGAAGATCCGCCGGCGAATATTCACCGGGATACAGGGTGAGCAGAATTCCGCTCGCTTCAAGCATCGTCTCCCGGGTTTCGCCATGAATAAACGGATCGGCCAGGAGTTCCCACATGTACGTGGCTGTACGGTGACGAAGAAACCCGATATAGGCGGCTGTGGCATGCCCAAGGTTGTGGATGAACAGCTTGCGGTCGACCCAGGCCTTCATATTCTCCTTTGGCGCCAGGCCCGGGATAGCCGGTATCGGGTTTCGAAAGGCTTTTTTATCAAGGATCAGTGTGTTATATGGCTCCGCAAATACCTGTAAAACATCCTCTTCCATGTCCTTCTGTGTCATGATCGGGACCATCTTCCCAATACTGGTCTCCACCAGGCCAACAAGCTTGCCAAAAGGGTAGCCGGAAGGCAATAATTCAAGCAGGCTGCTTCGGAAATGCGCATCGGCATCCCGCATGTTTTCCGCTATAATGACATCAAGCGGTGCCTCCGGATCAAACTCATATCGTTTTAGTAAACCAGCAGCAAGTGCCGGAAAAATGTGCCGTAGCCCGTTCTGGCCAACCGAAACTGCCAGTATGCCTGCTGTGGCTACCTCATGCGTTACCTGTTCGCTGTCCCCGGCAAATACCCCGCGCACGTTGCAAATGGACATCACCTCGTCGATGCCCGATTTGATGATAACCGTATACTCCCCCCTTGAGCTCAGCTCATCCACGATTTGCCGGTCGACATCAATGAATACAACCTCGTAACCCCCCCGGCTGAAAAGTTGCCCGATAAATGACCGGCCAATGCGCCCTGCTCCGAAAATGACGAGCTTGTTGTGCCTGATACCTGTCATTCAGTGGTTTATTTGTTTCAGATATTGTTCGCGGAGATGCTCCACTGCCTTCCTTTTTTCCCCGGAACCGTTTTCAAGATAGGTTCCCCCAATGGTGAAGCAACAAAAACCGCCCGATGCAATACCCCAGGTAACAGCTTCAGTGAGTCGGTATTTTTTGTCCGGATTTTCAGCTTTCTGCATGGCAACCGATGAAATAACCCCTCCTGTGAAATTGTCGCCGCATCCGGTGGTGTCGCCCCTGCGCTCCGGATTTGACCGCAATTCATCCGTAACGGCCTTCGATACCGGCAGCCGGAACAACCCCTGCTCTTCGAACAGCGACCCGTCCGACCAGGCAACAACCTCCTGGGCACCGTTGGTTATGATGAAGGAGCCGACACCCGAATTTGTAAAGTCGGTAACTGCCTCCTCAACGGTGGTTGTTCCGCTGATCTTCAGGGCTTCAGTGAGGTCCATGATCAAAAGGTCGATTAGCCGGTAGTCAACCGGATTACTGACGAGGGGCCACGGCTTTCCGGGATTTTTCTTTTCATTTCGAAAATCGAAAACGGTGTTTACCACGGTGAAGCACTGCTTCAGCTTTGCCTTGTCGAGCAGGATGCTCAGGTTGTCGTGGATCACCGGTACCAGGCCGGTGCCTCCGAAACATACGATGTCCGATTCAAAAAAATCCGCATCGATCATCTCCGGGAGGTAATCCCACGCTGCACCGATATTATTGACAAAAGTGCGCTCGCCATGCCCGTTATCATGGTCAGGATCGGAAAATACATCGGTGAAGGGTGTGGCATGCAGGCCTGTCGAGAGGTAATTGGTGATGTCGACCGGCGTGCGGCTCAGCATCGATCGGATCCGGCCGGCAGTTTCATCCTGGCCCGACATTCCGTAAAACCGTACATCGTACCCGCTGCGGTCCAGAATCTGGCCGGCATGGATCATGGCAACTATCGACGGCCCACCGACATTGAAGGCGTCCGGTTTCTGGCTGCCCAGGATCTCCCCCACAATCCCGGGGTAGGATTTGCCGGCAAACGATTCGAGCTCCTCGGTGAAAACCAGGTTGCCCGGACTCAACCCGCCGTCACCCGTTTTCAAAGAGTGGAATTTCAGGAAACCGGCACTGCTGAAGGATATGCCGGTGTAGAGGTAATCGGCCAGCGAGCAACCGATACCCGAAATAGTGATCTTTTTGCTACCCATTTGAAAATGAGTATATTATAATGACTTAATTTTCAGGTTTCTGTAAAACGTTTTGGCGCCGGCATGCTTGCCCTGCAATCCTATGTACCCTTTTGTGGCCAGTTCGGAAAACGGGGTGCTCAGCCATTCCGGGATGTCACTTCCGTCCGGGTTCTTTTTTGCGCTGGTCCACAACGACATGTCCATGGTAATTACGGGCCGGTCATTGAGTACCACGTAAATCATCTTTCCCTTGCAGGCGATCGTCATCCGGTTCCATTCACCAGGTTTTTTAGCAACCTTTTCAGAAGCTGCAAGGTGGCCGAAAATGGCCGCACACTGCCATGAACCCGGAGAGGTAGCCCACTTCTCGTGACTGTCATCGGCAATCTGAACCTCCACGGAATGCGGTATCCAGTCCTTTTTATCGGTACAATATACCACAACGCCGCTATTGGCACCCGATTCCATGTTGAACTCCAGATCAAGCACAAAATCCGCATACTCCACTTTGCCGAATATCATCTCGTCCTTGTCGGCTGTAATAACCCCCTTGTCATTGGTCCATACACCCGGTGTGTATTCGGCATCCGAAAGGTCATCCTTAAACAGACCCGGCCAGTGTTTCGTATTCGGGTGGCCGGTTAACGGCAGTTTCACCTGGGCAAATCCGGTGGTCCCAACCAGGACCATCATCATGAGGAAAAGTCTGAATCTCA
>CAYWHP010000123.1:0-4724 GCA_964457845.1 uncultured Porphyromonadaceae bacterium
TATGCCACCGGAACCAAATCCACCACAGGCTTTGTTGGGGTAAACCGCGACAGCCTGCCCAACATTTCGGTGCTGGAGCTGGCCCGGCTGAAAGGCAAGTCAACCGGCGTGGTGGTGACCTGCGAATTCCCGCACGCCACCCCGGCCGATTTTGTTTGCCACTATCCCGGTCGGAGTTATTCATCCAATGATTTGTTAATCAAGCAGTTCGTATACAACAGCCCCTCCCTTGTTTTTGCCGGCGGAGGCTATTATCTGAATAATTACCTGAAAAAATCATACTCGCTGAAAGACACCCTCGAATCGCGCGGGTTCAGCGTCGTCACCGATATCGACGGTTTCAGGAAAAACAACCGGGAAAACGTTTGGGCGCTCTTCAGCGACTGGAACCATCAGGAGAAATTCATGTCGCACGACATCGACCGGGATCCGGCAACCGAACCATCGCTTTCGGAAATGACGCAGAAGGCCATCAGCATATTGAGTAAAAACCCGAAAGGTTTCTTCCTGATGGTGGAGGGCAGTCAGGTCGACTGGTCGTCGCATGTGAACGAACCTGCCGGTTTGGCTACCGATTTTCTGGCTTTCGATAAAGCGGTGGGGATAGGCCTGAAATTCGCAAAAGCCAACGATTCCACCCTGGTGGTGGTTTGCCCCGATCACGGCAACGGAGGGATCAGCATCGGCAACATCCAGTCGGGCTACTCACCAACAGTACCGTTCGAAAAGATTGAATACGACAACCTCAACATCGCCGAAAAAATTGCCAAACCGCTGGCTGCCATCAGCTGGACCGGAAGGAAAATGGCGCAGAAAATCATCAACGACAGCACCCGTTATGTAATCGATAAATCATTCAGTCTGAGCGATACGCTTGCGCTCCGCTACAACCTCCGCCTCCCGGCCGACTCGCTGGCAACCATCGAATCCATTGTACGGGCGAAGAAACTCTCGGCGGACAGCAAGCGCGACAAGCTGGAGAAATGGCTGGCTGCACGCTACAGCGAACAGCACTTCATCGGCTGGACCACCACAGGGCATACCGGAGAGGATGTTTTTCTGGGTGTTTATGCGCCGAAAGGCGCCAACCGGCTTACCGGCGTCGTGGAAAACACAGGCGTATCGGAATACATCGCCAAAATGGCCGGTCTGGGCGACCTGAACGCCGACGAAAACTACTTCTACCGGGTAGGAGCCAATTCAACGGAATTCCCCGGCTTTAAGCCGTCAGTTCAGGGAACCGACCTGGTGTTCGAACACCGGTCCAATGACCCCAAAAAGAGGATCACCGTGCCGTCGAACACCGATTATTATTTTGTTGGCACAAAAAAAGTAAAGTCGAATACGTTGCTGGTTAATATTGGCGGCAACTTTTACATCCCGAAAGAGCTGGCCGGCAGGCTGAAATCAGGCAATTAACTTCGGCGAGGTGTCGGTAAGGTACCCAACCCCTGGCCCAAGGCGCGAAAGGGTACCCACCCCCTGGCCCCCTCCCTGCTGGCAGGGAGGGGGTACCCAACAGGATGAATCCTTCTTAATCATGCAGGAATTTATCCTGAAGGGAGGTGGGTACCCTTCTTCCGCGTCACGCATCACGTGTCACGCGTCACGATTCCCCGTCACTCGTAACTCGTCACTCGTCACTACTCCACCCGGGGGAAAGGAGACGCATTTATGCGTCTCTACTTTATCTGCTTCAGGTACCTATACAGCTCGCTGTCCGTCGTCAGTATCAAACTGGTCTTATCATCGAACGATTTCTCCAGTGCCTCCATGGCCCTCATGAAACCGTACAGTTCGCGTGAGGCGGCGGTTTTGTTATAGGCAGCGGCATAGATCGAAGTGGCTTTGGCATCGGCACGGCCGCGGATCTGTTCCGACTGTTTCACTGCTTCCGACTGGATCTGGGCAAGGTCGACCTCCTTGTTGCCCAATATTTTACGGGCCTCACCCTGACCTTCCGATTTAAACTGGTCAGCAATGCGGTTCCGCTCACTGATCATCCTGTCGTACACGTTGTTGCGCACCTCTTCCACATAGATGATCCGCTTGATCCGGAAATCCAGGATCTTGATCCCAAGGTCGCCGCAACGGGCTTTGGCCTTGTCGAGGATCATTTTTTCAATCTTTTCGCGGCCCACCTTGATGGTATCGAGCGATTCGATTTCCTGCAGGTATTCATCGGAGACTTCCGGCGTGCGGTTGGTCGACCGGATAATGTCGAGCAGCTCGAAACTGGCCACAGCATTCCGGGTTTCGCCGTCGATGATGTCGTCGAGCCTCGACTGGCCGGAGCGTTCATCCCTCAATCGGACGTAGAACTGCAGTGGATCGGTGATCTGCCACCGGGCATAGGTCTCTACAAAGATGAACTTCTTGTCCTGCGTAGGCACCTGGTTCGGATAGCCGTCCCACTTCAGGTACCGCTTGTCGAAACGCTGCACCTTCTGGATAAATGGCACCTTGTAATTCAAACCGGGTTTGGTACGGGATCCGCCCACCGGCTTCCCGAACTGCGTGACGATGGCCTGTTCGGTTTCGTCGAGAACGAATATGCTTCCGAAAATTACGATGATCAGGACTACGATTCCGACACCGAAGATTATGGTTTTTGTTTTCATGGCTTACTTGGTTTGCTCGCCGGCGACGGCTTTGATTTTACGATCCATGTTCAGCAGGGGCAGCACACTGTTGCCCTTTTCATCGACGATAATCTTGTCGCCGATTTTCGGCAGTATCCGTTCGAGTATCTCGAAATAGAGCCGCTTTTTGGTGACCTCGGGTGCCTTAACGTATTCCCCATAAAGCGAGTTGAAGCGATCGGCCTCACCGATGGCCCTGTTCACCCGGTTAAGGGCATAGGCTTCGGCCAGCTGGACAGTCTCCAAAGCCTCCCCTTTTGCCCTCGGTATCACCTGATTGTATTCCGATTCGGCCTGGTTGATCAGCGTCTCCCGTTCCTGCTGGGCCTGGTTAACTGCATTGAACGATGGTTTCACCTTTTCCGGCGGGTTAACATCCTGCAGTACCACCTGCTCGATACGAATACCATTCTCGTATTCAACGCACATCTCCTGCAAAAGGGTCTCCACATTGGTCGCCACCTCCTGGCGGCCTACCGTAAGAACCTCGTTCACGGTGCGGTCGCCAACCACCTTGCGCATAGCCGCCTCCGACATATCGCGAAGTGCATCCTCGGCATCGCGCACGCGGAAGAGGTATTGATAGGAATCCATGATCCGGTACTGCACCACCCACTCCACATCAGCCAGATTGAGGTCGCCGGTAAGCATGAGTGATTCGGCACTGAAATTCTTATCCGAATAGGTGGTCTGAACCCCCGGGGATTCCGTGCGGAACCCGAATTCCAGTTTGAGCTGGCGCTGAACCGGTATTTTGTACATCTTTTCAAGCCCCAGCGGGAGAATGAAATTGAGTCCCGGGTTCGACTTCCGTGTGTATTTGCCCAGGAAGAGCACCACGCCTTCCTCCTCGGGCTTAATGGTTTTGATCGACGTGATGAGGATGAGGAAAACAAGGATACCGAGAAGGATCCTTCCGATGTTCCTGCGGATCACGGGAATCATGTCCTCGATCTGTTGATTGGGTGTTGGCATTTTTCTGTTTTTTAATGTTCAGGCACGGTGGTCCGACCAAGGGAACAGCGCCGCGCTTAAAGGTTAAAGATAATACAACTCCGGATTAGACAGCCATTCCGTCTTTCGTTACATTTGTCCTTACCTTTTCCCTTTAGCGCTTTGAAAAAACCAACATGGCTTGTGGTCATCATCCTGCTGGCCGGCTGCAAGCCCGACCTGCCGGTTGAGGATACCTCCTTCTGTCCCGGCTGCCTGCAGGGGAACTGGGAACTTGTTTCCTGCGTAAAATTAAATGAGAATGATACCGTAGAGAAATTCGAGAAAGGCCGGATCTACTATTATTCCAAGGGGGTAAAGGAGCCGTACGACAAATCTGCAAGCCTGGTATTGAAATTTAATAATGAGTCATTTACTTATCTGGAGGTGGTCAACGACTCCGACCTGTGGCAGAGCGATACCCTCACCTTTACGGAGAACTGGGTGTGGCTGAATGCGGGATTCTCGAAAACCTTCCTGAAGATCCAACTTCGCTGGGGTTCCCTCGCCTTCAGGGATGTTGCCCGGGTTGTCAAACTGACGGCTCAGGCGCTCGAGCTGGAATACAAACTCCAGTACGGCATATCAGTTTCTATGCACCTGACCTTTAAAAGGGCAGCAGACTCCCCTGTAAATACAGCATTGGCAGAAGAGCCTGTCAGGCAGCTTCCCGGTGAAATCGCGGGCACCTGGAAACTGCATTCCTTCTTCCGAAAAACCAACGACTCTGTTTTTACCGTTTATTCCGGCGATACGGTAACAAATCAGGAGTACCAGACCTATTACTCCCATTACGGCCCGCCGATCGTGCGCAAGGAGATACAGAAGCACTTTTACCGGCAAACCATCGAACTGGCCGAATCCGGGATCACCACCGGCAAGCTGGCCAAGGACAGCACAACCATTAATATTTCAAACTACTGGTACTGGGTTGACGAACAATCCCCGCACCGGAGAATAAACCTGAATCCGTTTGTAACCGGCACCTACAGCAACGATTATACGGATGTGGTGCGTTTCAGCGGGGATACGCTCGTGCTGCGATACCTTACTACCGATTATTTCTGGTTATTAGTTAGATAGTATTAC
>CAYWHP010000123.1:4824-11946 GCA_964457845.1 uncultured Porphyromonadaceae bacterium
CTCTTCCCTTTCGCATAAGCTCACCAACTGAGGCATGCCTGCGGGCCAGGTGAGGCGAACCGTTTCCGGTTTATCGGATACCGACCGGAGGCGGATGATCACCGACTTCCCATCGCCGGAGGACTTCATCGAAGAAACGGTTACTGCAGGTGCGCCTTCAATGGCGATGAGCGGTTTCGTGATGGGGTTCTTATCGGCAGCCAGGGCCACCAGCGGCTGCGCCTGCTCCAGTCCGAACCGGTTGGCGGTGGCGGCATTATAGGCTCCATGCGGGAGGATGCGGTACCGGAACGTCACCGGCCCGTCCTGCGTGAGCGGAAAATTGGTGAACCAGTGGTTGTTCATCACCCACGACCAGATGCTGGATGATGGCTCGAGCCTGGTCAGCCAGGGTTTTCGCTCACCACTCCAGTCGCCCGTCTGGTTGGCGGTCAGACCGCCATGTTCAAACAGGGCGGCATCGAGCGAGCACCAGGTGATCCCCTGCTGATCATTGGAGATGTCGACCCAACGCTGCATCGCGAGGTAATTCCGGTTGGCTGCCTTCCATTGATCGGCTTCCACCTGCATCACGCCCCAGGGAATATCCACCCGGGTTACGGCAGCCGGAAGAGAAAAGTTAAACCCGAAATGAACGCCATCCTTGGCCGTAAGCGGCAGCTTATCCACCACATTGGTGATTTCCAGCCATGGTAAACCCTGGATAAGCCTTATGGTACGTGTCACCGAGCGACAACCGGGCGCCTTCGATATGATCTTCAACTCGGCCACAATCCCACCCGGCTCAACCACCTCAATGGAGATCACGCTGTCAGGCTGCGCCTCATCGGTGTCGCCGGGCATCCACCGGAAGACATTCAACCCTCCGTCCGGGCCTGCTGCGGCCAGATCCACCCCCGTGTCCTTTCTGATGAGATGGATGATATTTCCGGTTTTCGGGTCGATCTCAACTGTCAGGTCATTGCCAATCAACTTATTGCCTTCGATCCGGCATCCGGGTCCCCACGGGCTTTTGCCGGGAATAACCCGGAAATGGACGGATCCCGATGCCGGCACTGCGTCTGCCAGAAAAACCAGCTCGCCGGTCGACAGGCGCTGAGATGGCACCCATTTGCCATACCCCTCAACGATATCCCCCTTACGGCTCTCAGCCGGAGTCAGGGTAACCAACCCACCATGGGACCAGGAGTTGGTATTGAAAACCACAATTCCCCCATTGGATGGCCCTTCGGCAGGACCGAGCGCCCCCGTGGAGCGGTCGGTTGCCGGGGCCAGTGCAGCATCCAGCAGCACCTGCGTGCGGTCGGCCGCCTCGCGGAAGTAGCTCTGCTTCACTTTCCAGATGGCATCCTGAAAATAGGGCTCGGTGGGATTCTCCGCGCACCAGGTGTGTTCGGTGCCCAGTGCGATATAACGCCAGGCTTCATTGAACTCAGCCTCCGCCATCGGTTTTCCCGGGCGGAGCATGGTCCATAGGATTTCCGCCTGCACCAGTTTCTCCTTTGCATTCCTGTTAATGGCTGTAAGTCCGGCTGCGGTTCCCAGCCCGTCGGTCCAGTATTCCGTGAAATCGCCGCTCACCGTGGGAAGCATATCCCCGTATTTCTCCTCAATCATCCCCATGATGCGGTCGGCACCGGAAATCACCAGGTGCGGGAAAGCGTACGTTTCGTTCCATGCCCGCACAGCATCCGGCAGGTCGGCATCGATCGGGGTATTGTCCCACAGGCACCACGAAACCACATAGTAATCATACGGATAGTCGGGCTTCTCCCGTGCCTGCAGTGCCTTCAGGAAATCCACGTTGCAGCTGCCTGTTTTGATCACCGCCGGAACCTTTTCGGGGTCGCGCTGGCCGAACCAGGGGCGCCCTATGGCCCCGCCCTTGCCCATGCTGCCGCTGTTGGCATAGCTGCCCGGCTGAAAAAAGAGCACCTTCGACTTGCCGTCGGGGCCCACCCACCAGAAAGGCTTCTCGTCGAGCGAATGGGTATAGCCGGCCCGGCAGGCATTGGGCCACGACATCACGTATTTCACCCCCTGCTGCGCCATCACCGGAACGATCCCCCACGCCATGCCGGGGATATCCATCTGCTGGATGGTTTTCGAAGGCACGCCGGTGAGCTTCTGCATCTCCCGGCTGAACCGGAAGAGCTGGAAGAGCTCCTCGTCGGAGCAGGCGCTGGTATTGGTGTTCAGGTAGCTGGCATCCAGACAGAGCCAACCCTTCTTGATGGCTTCCACTACGTTGGCCTTCTGATCGGCGGTGGCCAGCAGCCACCAGCGTTCCAGCGGCCAGGTGACCTCCGGGTTCCAGCAGTAGCGCGAGCCTTCGGGGTAGTCCTTCGTGGCTTCGGCCAGCTTAATGCCTTCATCGATATTCCGCCTGTGGAGGATCTCCACATTGGCCTGCGTATTGGTATAGCCGATATCCACGTGCGAATGCGGGTAAACATACACGGTCCACTGCCGCATCGGTGGTACCTTAAGCGAACTTTTTATGGTTTTCGAACCCTGCCTTACGGTAATTGTAACCTTTGCCTCCTTCGTAACCGATACTCCGGCAGGAAGCAGAATCGACAGCTCTGCACGCCCCCCGTCAAGTGCCGGAAACGTGACGGTCTCCCGCTGCCGGTCGGCCTGCACCTCCACCTGCGCCGCACCCATCAGGCTGCCGCCTGTGAATTTCACCAGGATCTCGCGTCCGGCAGTGCCGTCGGCCCTCAGTTTATATACAGGCTGCGGAATGCATTCCAGCCCCGATGGCTGGCAGATGGCCGATCCGCCAAAAAGCAACAGCAACAAAAGAAGGTTCAGGTTTTTCATGTTCAGGTTCAATTCTTGGCTTAAATATAGGCCAATAATTAACCCCGCCATCGGGGCATTTCAGGAGAATCACCCAATCATCTGTCATTAAACCCATTAGGACCACTTTGCAAAAAAATAAGCGCCACTGTGACGATTCCTGTAACACCCGGCTATTATTTTTCGTTTTGTTCATGAACCTGGATCCCATACAAACAAGCCTGGCATGAAAAAGTCAAACCTATTTATCCTGATCTTCCTGGCGGCATCGATGCAACCAATCATCAAGGCCCAGTCGACCAACGATTTGTACCGGCCTTCGGAAATCCGCAGTGCCTATATGAAGGAGACCCGCAGCCCCGACGGGAAGCCCGGGAAAAACTATTTCCAGAACCGGGCCGAATATGTTATCCGCGCAGAACTCTTCCCGGATACGAAAATCCTGACCGGAACCGAAACCGTCATCTACCACAACAACAGCAACGATACACTTAATCGCCTGTATTTCAGCCTATACCAAAATCTGTACAGAAAGGGCACCAGGCGCGACTCGGATATCGACCCCGCCAACATCCATGAAGGTGTTGAGATCCGCAAAATGAAACTGAACGGCACGGAGATCCGGCCGGAATCGTTCCAGGCGTATTCAACCATTTTCTCCGTTCCGGTAACTGGCATGATCCCGCCTCATTCGAAAGCCGAAATCGAAATCGAATGGCAGGAGAAACTGCCGGTGACCCCGGCCGACCGTCAGGGCACCTACCACGAATCCAGCTTTTTTGTGGGGTACTGGTACCCCAAACTCTGCGTGTACGACGACATCGAGGGCTGGAACAGTGCCGGTCATACCGGCCAGGCCGAATTTTACAGCGATTATGCCGACTACCGGGTCGACATCACGATGCCGGGCAGCTATACCGTGTGGTCATCGGGCGTGCTGCAGAACGGCAGCGACATCTACACTCCCGCATTCCTTGCCAGGCTGCGGGCGGCCGCGGTTTCCGACAGCACCGTGCACCTGATCACCGGTTCCGACCGGGAGTCGGGCGTGATCCTGCAGAAGAAAGCCAAACATACCTGGTCGTTCCGCCTGGAAAATCAGATGGACTTTGCCTTTGCCGCCAGCGACACCTACCGCTGGGACGCCTGCAGCCAGCAGTCCGGCGACAGGCGGGTCGCCATTCACGCCGTTTACAGTGCGGAAGCAAAAGGTTTCGGCAATATCACCCGGATCTGCGCCAGGGGCATCGGGTACTTTTCAGTGAAAATGCCTGCCCTGCCCTATCCCGCTCCCTGCCTCACCGTGTTCGAAGGCGGACCGGGCGGAATGGAATTTCCCGGCATGGTGAACGAAGAGGACTATCCCGATGATTTTATGGCAACCATGGTGATGGTGCACGAGGCAGCTCATCTCTACCTGCCCTTCGACACCGGCATCAACGAGCAGCAGTACGGCTGGATGGATGAGGGTTTTGCAACCCTGGTGGGGCTCATGGCTTTCGCCGACCAGATCGGCGACATGAACATGAACACGATCCAAATGATGACCGGCCAGTATTCCGGCGGCGCCTCCACGCAGGCGGCCGATGTGCCCATGATGACCGCTTCTCACAAGCTGGGCGACTTCACCTATGGTTTCGTAACGTACATCAAGTCGATGACCGCCCTATACCTGCTGTATGATTATCTGGGAGCGGAAAAATTTGCCACTGCCTGGCACGAATTCACCAGCCGGTGGCAGGGCAAACACCCCACCCCCTATGACCTTTTCGCCACTTTCGATTTTGTAGCCGGCGAGGACCTGGGCTGGTTCTGGAAGCCCTGGTTCTTCGAATACGGCTATTCCGATCTCGCAATCGGCAAGGTTGAAACCGGCCGCAAAGGCACCACGGTGTGGATTGAAAATGTCGGAAAATACCCCGTACCGGTGTCGCTCACGGTGAAATACACCGACGGCACCGAAAAGGTGGTCACCCGGAAAATGGATATATGGAAAGCCGGTGCAGGGGCGATCTCCATTGAAGTCCCGGCAGGAAAAATCAGTGAATTAATACTGAATGGCCCCCAGATTCCCGAGTCCACTTCCCTAAACAACCGGAAACGTCCGGATTAAAGCTTTGTCGCCGACCAGGTGCCCGACTGTCCGCTGGTGGTGGAGAAGGTGCCGCTCATGGCGGTTACCGGACCGTTGACTGTGCCCCTTAGCTTGGTGCCCGAGGTATCGAAGTCGATGGAGACCTTGCTTCCCTCCACCTTGCTGGTTGCCTGCAGGTTGGCTGTACGGTTTCCTTCGTTGTACACGAAGCTTCCGGCCAGGCTGAAGTCTTCCTTCTGCTTGAGGTTCATCGTGCCGGTCTGCTGGTTGCTGAATCCGCCGAATCCGCCCGCATATTTAAGGGTAGTGTACCACATGCCCGTGAGGTCGGGGAGGATGTGAAGCGAATCGGTATACGTGCCGGATCCGCCGCTGTTGGTTGCGATGAGTTTAACCCCGAAAGAGCCGGCTGCCTTGAAGGTATGCACGGGATTCTCGAGATTGGAAGTGTCCCCGTCGCCGAATTCCCAGCGAAACGTTTTGCCGCCGGCGGTAAGGTTCACGAAAGTCACGGCCTCACTCAGTTTATAGGTATCCCTTTCGGTGGAGAACTGCGCAACCGGCGCTTCTTTGGTGCAGGCAGCCATTACCATGACGGCTGCCGCGATCAATAACAGAGGTGTCTTTTTCATGAACGGTTTGACTGCAGGAAGCGGCTACGGTTTAAGCAGCAGCGAGACGTCCTGTTTTAGGTCGTTCTCGGTAAAATTGACTAAATTGCATCTATACTTGCAGGCCATAACCATTAAATCCGTATTCCGATGTACCTCTTCTTCGACACCGAAACCACGGGGCTGCCGCGTAACTGGAAGGCAGCCGTCACCGACCTCGACAACTGGCCGCGCATGGTGCAGCTGGCCTGGCTCTATTATGACGAGCATGGCAACCGGATTGATGGCGGCGATGCGATCATACGGCCCGAGGGGTTCACCATACCGGCAGATGCCGCGAGGCTGCATGGCATCACCACCGAACGGGCAATGGAGGAGGGCCGGCCGCTCCGGCAGGTTCTCGGGCATTTTCATGAACTGATATCGGAAGCCGGAGTGCTGGTTGCGCACAACATCAGTTTCGATGAAAAGATCGTTGGGTCGGAGCTTCTCCGCGCCGGCATGACGAACCCGATCACAGGAAAAGAACAGATATGCACCATGCTGAGATCGGCCGACTATGTTGGCATACCCGGCAATTACGGCGGCCCCAAATGGCCGAAACTAACCGAGCTGCACCAAAAGCTGTTCAACACCGGTTTCGACGAGGCGCACAATGCATCAGTCGACATCAATGCAACGGCGAAATGTTTCTGGGAGCTCCGCAGGATCGGGCTGATCTGACAGGCTTGCCATTGCAGCCGGATTGACCCGCAGAAAGTTTTAACCTTATTGCGGGTTTTTTGTTATAAGATAGCGAAATTCAGAATTACGAACATGACAAACGAGATGGAAAAGAAAGAGTTGGAACGCCGGCAGGACTGGGAAGCCGAAAACCGGGAATGGATCGAGTCGCTCGATTATATTATCGAGAAAGAGGGTCCGGAACGTGCAAGGGAGATCCTCATGATGCTTCAGACACGATCGCAGATGAAGGGGATCGACTTCTCATACCAGGGTAACACGCCGTATATCAATACGATACCCGTGAGCAAGGAGAGCCCGTACCCGGGCAGCCGCGAGATCGAGCGACGCATCAAAAGCATCATCCGGTGGAATGCTATGGCGATGGTGGTGAGGGCCAACAAGGAAGAGGTCGGCATCGGCGGGCACATTTCCACATTTGCCTCCAGCGCCACCCTTTACGAGGTGGGCTTCAACCACTTCTTCCGCGGCGGCGACGACGGCGGAAAGCCTGATATCATATATTTCCAGGGGCATGCCGCTCCGGGCATCTACGCCCGCTCGTTCCTCGAGGGGCGCCTGAGCGAGCAGGACCTCGAGAACTTCCGCCGCGAGCTCCGCACAGGCGGCGGCCTCTCCTCCTATCCCCATCCCCGCTCGATGCCGGAATACTGGCAGTTCCCCACCGTTTCCATGGGGCTCGTCCCGATCATGGCCATCTACCAGGCCCGGTTTAACCGGTACATGGAAGACAAGGGGCTGATACCACCCAGCGACCAGAAGGTGTGGGCCTTCCTTGGCGACGGGGAGATGGACGAACCCGAATCCATGGGCGCACTCACGCTGGCATCACGCGAAGAACTTGATAACCTGATATTTGTAGTAAAC
>CAYWHP010000124.1:0-11861 GCA_964457845.1 uncultured Porphyromonadaceae bacterium
GGAGAGGGGCCGGGGGTGAGGTCTTCGGGGCCCACCACTGGAGAGGGGCCGGGGGTGAGGTCTTCGGGACCCACCACTGGAGAGGGGCCGGGGGTGAGGTCTTCGGGGCCCACCACTGGAGAGGGGCCGGGGGTGAGGTCTTCGGGGCCCACCACTGGAGAGGGGCCGGGGGTGAGGTCTTCAGGCCCAAAACCCGACCTCTCCGGCTTAACCTTCGTCCAGATGGACGACTTTTACCCGATCAACTCGGAGCAGCAAAACAGCTTCATCTGGTATGTGCGGGAGTTTTACATCAAGGGGCTGGGCCTCGATCCCGCCAAAGCACTCCTGATCGATCCGCCGCAGGTGGATGAGGAAAAACCCGATCCCGAATGGGAGGTTAAGGTCGACAACTGGTGCATGGCATACGAAAAGAAAATCCGCGACCTGGGCGGCATCGGATTCTTCCTCGGCGGCATTGGCCCCGACGGGCACATAGCCTTCAACATCCGCGGCAGCGACCACTACTCCACCACCCGCCTCACCGGCACCAACTACGAAACCCAGGCGGCAGCAGCCGGCGACCTCGGCGGCATCGAAATATCGGGCAAAAAGAAAGTGATCACCATCGGCCTTGGAACCATCACCTTTAACCCCGACTGTGTTGCCATCATCTTCGCCGCCGGCGATACCAAAGCACCAATGGTGCGCGATGCCATCGAAAACCTGCCCGATGCACGCTACCCCGGCACCGCCTTGCACAAGCTGCCAAACGCACGTTTCTTCCTCACCTCCGGCGCCGCATCGCTGCTCACCGATGCGAAGAACAAATATATGGAGGAGGCTCCCCCGTCGGTCAATAAATCGATACGCGAACTGCTGGAGTTTTGCCAGAGCAATCGTATTTATGCGCATAAAATATCACCCCCCAACCCCCTCCCTGGTAAGGAGGGGGGGACGCTCCGGAGTGATCCTGGAGCTGATTCAAAGACCCCTCCCCCTCCCTTCATAAGGGAGGGGGCCGGGGGGAGAGTCGAGGTGGTGACCGCCGAAGTTCAGAAGCGCCTCGCCCGCGGCATGGAAAACCTCTACGGCAAAACGATCCTCCATACCGGTCCGCATCACGATGACATCATGCTCGGCCTCATGCCGGTTGTACACCGCCAGCTCCGCGACCCCGGCAACAGGGTCGCCTTCGCCGTACTGACGTCGGGCTTCACTGCGCTGAGCAATCATTATCTTATTGATATTCTTGAATTTACAAAGAAATTGATTCGTCGTAAGCAAATTCAGATGCTTCATTACGAAGACTTCTTCGATACAGGCTTTCTCTTTAAATGGGACAAGGATGTGAACCACTACCTCAACCAGGTGGCTGAACGTGATGAAGACGGAAAGCGCCGGGGGCTGAGCCACCGCGTAGTGCGCTGCATGGTGAAACTTTACGGCCTGAAATCGGCGACCGAGCTTACCTGTAAAATAGCGGATCTCATTGAGTATCTTAAAAACTGTTACGACGGGGAGAAAAACACCCCTGATGTTCAGAAGCTTAAAGGGATGATCCGCGAGTTCGAAGAGGAGCTCGTGTGGGCACACTCAGGTATCCAGGTGAAGGATGTTCACCACCTGCGGCTCGGCTTTTACCAGGGCGACATCTTTACCGAGCAGCCGGAGATCAACCGCGACGTTAAGCCGGTGGCCGACCTCATCCGCCGCATCAAACCGAATGTGATCAGCGTTACCATGGACCCCGAAGGCAGCGGGCCCGATACGCATTACAAAGTGCTGCAAACCATTGCCGCCGCGCTCCGTGAGCTCAGACAGAAGACAGAAGACAGAAGACATGAGACTGTAAGTCAAGAGACTGGAAGACTGGAAGACGATAAGATAGAGGACGGAGGGAGTGGTGTTATCCCGGCGGAAGCCTCTTTTGTCATCCCGGCGAAAGCCTCTTTTGTCATCCCGGCGAAAGCCTCTTTTGTCATCCCGGCGAAAGCCGGGACCCCGTCCCAAATACTGCACTCCGCCGATGCCTGGAACCCGGAAAACATCACCATCATCGGCTACCGCAACGTCTGGTACCGCTACCACCCCGCCGAGGCCAACGTGTACTGGCCGGTATCGCTCAACGCCATGGCGGTGATGCAGAACAGTTTCCGGCAGTGTTATCTCAGCCAGGTGGATGCTTCGTTCCCGAGCCCCGCCCTGCAGGGCCCATTCAGCGATGTTGCGCAGCGGGTATGGGTGGAACAATTCCGGGAGGTACAGCTTCTCCTTGGGAAAGACTATTTCTACGAAAACAAGGTGCCATTACTGCGTGCCACACATGGCCTGATCTTTTACAAGGAACTCTCGCTCGATGAATTCCTGAATGAAGCCCGCGAGCTGGCCCGCCGTACCGAATGATCATGAGGGTAGAGACGCATGATCATGCGTCTCTGCGTTTCCATTGCAACATTCGTTGGAGACGCATGATCATGCGTCTCTACGGAAAAAATGGGGGGGTTGGTCAGAAATCGTAATATATATTACGTAATGAATTCCGGATCCCGACCGTAAACCATGCGTCATGCTTATCCCTCACCGCCGTCGTCTGGTGACGGTCGGTCAGGGAGACAAAAACATTGAGCATGCTTGCCGGATTGATCATCCAGGCAATGGTGGCAGTTGCGTAAGTCAGCTTAGTGGCAAGCCCCTGGCCGATAAAATTACCGGTTTCGTTAACATAGGTGGTATAGGGCTGCAGGATATCCTGACCATAGTTGAGTCCGTTGTAATCGGTGCCGAAGCTGGCCATGCTGAAACGGCCCTCGATGATCAGCCGGTTGAGACGAAAATCGGCAAAACTCACCCATTCCATGAAATTGGCGCCCAGCGGGTGGGCCAGCGGCTGACTGAAATTGCTGTAGCTCTGCTTGATATTGAAATGACTGAACGTATAGGGGCGGGCGAAATTAAACTCTGATTGTATATAAACCGAGCGATCGCGGCCGCTGAATGCAGCTTTTGAACGGTCGGGTTCTGCTGAAGTGCCGTTAAGATTAATCCTTCCTTTGGCCCCGATCTGACCCCCGAATTTATTGGCATACCATCCGTCGCCGGCCTTCATATGCGAAACAGACCACTCGTCGATGATAAACTGCCCGTAAAGTACGGTATTGTTGATGGGTGTCCAGCTGAAACCCGCACCCATGAGGGCATTGTCGGGTGAGCCCATCGTCCATTCCACGGGTCTGTAAAGGATGATCGGATTCAGGTAATTTACATCGAATCCCCGGGTATGCGTACTATCACGGCCCTGCCAGATCACTGTCTCGAAGAAGGTAAGTTCGAGCCTCCGCGTGATGGAATAGCTGAGGTAGTGAAAAGCGCCATATTTTTTCTGATAGGCTCCTCCCCTGACATCGGTGAACCGGTTATCCTGGAATTCGCTCCACAGGTTAACATAATGGAGGCGCCACAGACGCGTATCGATCCTGAAGTAGGGGCTGTTTCTGGCGTTGTCGGAAAGCAGCATGGAACGGTATCCGTTGCCGAAAAAGTTTCGGCCTGTACCGCCTTCGAAAGTAAAATGGCGGTTTGCCCTGAACCGCAACCATCCGGTGGCATAACCGTGGTCCCAGGATCCGTCGGCGCGACGGAAAAACCCCTGCCCGGGGACGCCGCCCGTCCGGCGCGCTATGGAATCGAGATAAGGCGGAAGGCTTGCCTGGGATTCGTAATACGCTGAATAGAATTCAAATGCAGGACTAAGTATCTTTCCGTACGCTTGTACGCCTCTGGTATTCACCCAGGTATTCTTTCCGCTGACCAGTTCGCGGCCGATTTCGGCATCGAATACAGGATCGGCAGTAATGAAAAACCCGGGCTTTTTAACAATAAGGGTGGATTCACGGAATACCTTATTCTCCATCCAGCTCAGCCAGGGCCTTTTGGCAGAGGGCCATGCCGGGGCATGTACCGAATCCGGAAGGAAAAACCAAAGGTTGCGGACCGATGTATGGTTCTGGCTTGCTGAATCCCGGAAGGCGGTATCATCCACCGGATTAGCCAGTGCATAGGTGAGGATGCCCTGGGCTGTCAGGCTTTGCACTGCAATACAAAGGACAATCAGCAGAATCGGCAGTTTTATATACCGCATAGGAAAAATTGGGTTCAATGTGTAAATGTAGGAACTTATCCGGATGCTGAAAAGTGCAGTTGGTCAACTCATAATGTCAGCCAGACAATCATTTGCCTGTAAAAAGGTGCCATTCATCTAAAACATCCGGATAACCTGCGAAATCCAAACCGGAATTGTGTCCAGATATGTAAATTGTATCACCATATAATTGAACCATGCACCTCCTTCAGCCAGAATATGCCATTTTATACAGTTTTATTACAGCTGTTCTCATCTCACTGATCATGATTCCACGTGTTGCCCGGGTAGCAAAAGCCAAGAATATTGTGGCCATGCCCAACGGACGCACCAGTCACGACGGAGCCATTCCCACCATGGGCGGCGTGGCCATTTTCGGATCCCTGGTCATGGGAACGGGACTTTGGCTGCCGGGCGAAGCCCTGGTTGGGTTCCAATATGTCATTCCTGCCCTGGTGATCATCCTCTTTTTTGGGATGAAGGATGACATGGTCGGGATCAACGCAAGGAAAAAGCTTTTAGGTCAGATCTTTGCCTCCCTGTTGGTGATTATGGCCGCCGATATCCGGCTGACCACCTTGTACGGTGCTTTCGGCATCCACCAGATCCCCTATGTCGTCAGCGTGGTGATTACCCTGTTTATTTTTCTCCTTTCCATTAATGCCTACAACCTGATTGACGGGATCGACGGTCTTGCCAGCGGAATGGGCATATTGATTTCGCTTCTGTATGGTGCCGCGTTCCTGCTTCTTGGTGAATTCCCCTTCGCCGCGCTGACCTTTTCTCTTGCCGGCAGCCTGTTGGTTTTTTTCATCTTCAACGTGTTCGGCAAAAAGAACAAGCTGTTTATGGGGGATACGGGGTCACTGACCATCGGTTTCATTTTTGCCATCCTGGCTGTTAAGATTGCAACCAGCTCTGGCGCTCCGGGCTCGATCCCCGACATGCGGGGATATCCCATTGTGGCATTCAGCCTGCTGCTGATCCCGATCTGCGATACGCTGCGGGTGATAGTTTCACGCTTCAGCCGCCGAGTTTCACCTTTCCATGCCGAACGCACGCATTGCCACCACGATCTGCTGCGGCTGGGATTCACCCATCTGCAGGCCTCCCTGATTCTGATCGGGCTCGCGCTGTTACTCTTTATAGTTGCCCTTATGCTGAGAAACTTCTTTCCGCTCCTGCTTGGGATCATCATGGTTGGCACGGGGATGTTTGTCACGAATATTCCAAATATACTGTTAAGGCTGCTTGGCAAAAAGATCTAGGAACCCGTCAGCCATCATGCATTACAGGAACATACGGTCTTGTAGTTGCAAAGGTTTGTTCAGCAGATCTTTAAGCGGTTCGCGCAGATTGCCGAAAAGTGTTATCTTTGCGGAACCAACAGATTAAAGAATGTTCGATATTTGGAGGCTCCTCCCGCATGGCACTTTGCTTGCGGGATTTTTAGCGATGGGTTTGAGCGCGGTCATTTCACTGATGGCCATCCCCGTTATTGTCAACGTAGCCCGCCAGAAAGGGCTCACCGACAAGCCCAATTCACGATCAAGCCATGAGAAATCAATCCCCTCCCTGGGTGGAATTGCCATATTTTCAGGCCTTTTTCTGGGTTCCCTGCTGCTTATGCCACCCGAGGACATCAACAAATCCCTGACTTATGCACTGGCTGGAACCTTCATCCTTTTTATGGTCGGGCTAAAAGACGACCTGACCGGTCTTACCTGGTATAAGAAAGCCATCGCCGAATTTGTGGCTTGCCTGATTCTCATCGTACTCGGCAACGTAAGATTTACCACATTTTTTGGTGTTTTCGGCCTATGGGAACTCAATCCGTTGGTCAGTGTAGTGTTTAGTCTGATCATCTTCATGAGTATTATAAATGCCTATAACCTCATCGACGGCATCGACGGGCTGGCCAGCGGTACCGGGATTCTCACTTCCTTTCTGCTGGGGGCCTGGATGTATGCCATTGATGCACATGGTATGGCGGTGCTGGCCTGGTCGCTTACCGGTTCCCTGCTTCCTTTCTTCTATTTCAATGTGTTCGGCAAAAAGTACAAACTTTTTATGGGCGATACCGGGTCCTTAATGATGGGAATGGTGATGGCCCCGTTTACGGCCATAATCCTGGGCAAGGGAATACCGAGTGACAATGTCCTTTACTTACAGGCCGCGCCCGCCGTGCTGGTAGCCGTCCTGATCTACCCCCTCTGGGATCTGCTGCGTGTGGCAACCATCAGGATCTGGAAGGGGCGAAGCCCTTTTAAGGCCGACAGGAACCATATGCATCACCTGTTTCTGGAGGCCGGGTACTCGCACAGGCGCAGTACTTTTTATATCCTTACCCTGAATGTTCTTGCTATTGCATGGGCCTATCTTTTCAGAAACGGCTCAAAATGGTTCCTGCTGCTTACGCTGTTGGGCTTTTGCCTGATTGGCACCGCAGTAATCTGGGAAATAGGCAGAAGAAGAAAAGCAGAATACGCAGAAAAAAACGGGGAAAACGGATAATTTCAGATCGAACGGCCCTCTTTTCGGATCGAATGGGTCAGTTCGATGGCAGCTCTCGACTCGGCGATGCCGAATCCCCTGCCAGAGAGGATTTCCTGATAACTTTTGGTATGCAGGTCCTCAAAACCCTCGGAAAAATCAACTTCCCGGCCATCTACCACCAACCGGCGCAGGGTTCGCTTACCAACACTCCGGATTTCGGATGGAAGATCCGATTCGCTGATGGATAGGAACCAATTCACGTCGGCATTTTCAAGAATCAGCTCTCCGCGGGCCCTTTCCGTACCATATTCCAGAACCGTGCTCCGGTCGGTTCTGCCAAAGAGGGAAATCAATAAGTCGAAAAAGTGAATTCCGATGTTGGTGGCGATGCCACCTGATTTAGGCTCCTCTCCTTTCCAGGAGTGCTGATACCATGAACCACGCGGAGCTATGTAGGTTAACTCAGCGGTATGCCTTCCCACACCTTGAGTTGATGTATGCTGTAAGGCCTGGTGCAGCCTCATCTGCAGGATGTTCCAGATACGGCGGCCGGTCTCCTGTTCGAATTGCTCCAGCGTATCGATATTCCATGGATTCAGCACCATCGGTTTTTCACAGATGGCATCGGCACCCGACCGCAGGGCCCATCGGATGTGGGCATCGTGCAGGTAATTCGGCGAACAGATGGAAACATAATCAACAGCAGGCGAATTTCTCCGCAGCTTGTCGACGTGCCGGTCGAACCGCTCGAATTCCGTAAAGAAATCCGTCGCCGGAAAGTACTGATCGAGGATCCCCACACTGTCATGCGGATCAACCGCGCAAAGCAGGTTGTTCCCGGTTAAGCTGATGGCCTTCAGATGGCGTGGTGCGATGTAACCTGCGGCACCGATAAGGGCAAAGTTCTTCATGAAGCCGGCATATCTTTCTGTAAAGATAACGTTAACATGGAGATGTTCATTGCATGATGGCCAGCGGTGAGAAATCGCTATTTTTACGGCATGGGAATTTTCAGCCGCAACCGCACCGTTTACAATGATTTTTCAATGATCGGAACCGATCTGCACAGCCACCTGTTGCCGGGAATGGATGACGGGTCTCCGTCGCTTGCTGAATCGGTTAAGATGCTGCACCTGATGGCTGATCTTGGCTACAGGCGCATGATTACCACGCCGCATGTCATTTCCGACCTCTATCCCAATACGCGGGAGCAGCTTTTGGGTCAGCTGCATCACCTCCGGGAGGTCATCCGGGAGGAGCAACTGCCTATCGAGGTGGAAGTGTCGGCCGAATACCACATGGATTACGAATTTCTTGGAAAGGTTCAGTCGGGCGAGGTGATCCCCTTTGGCCGCAAGAACTATCTCCTCATCGAGCTTCCGTTCCAGAGTCCCTCCTTTTCGTACAATGAAATTTTCTATCAGGTTCAATTACTGAAATTTGAGCCGGTATTGTCACACCCCGAGCGCTATGCATGGCTGATGGGCAGCCGCAAAATCTGGGAGGGGCTTAAGGACCGGGGGATCTTGTTTCAACTGAATCTTAATTCATTAACGGGACTTTATGGACTTCCGGCCAAGCTGGCTTCACACCAGCTCATCGATGCCGGCATGATCGACTTTGCCGGATCAGATGCCCATCATTCCTATCACATCACCGAATTACGCAAAGTTCTGTCGAACAGGTATTTCGACAAGCTGCTCCAGAGCGGCCGGCTCCTGAATTCATCTATCTGAAACTGATTTCGTACATTTACCCCGATGGATTACCAGCGCAGAAAAACGAGGGTTGTGAACATCGGCGGGGTGCCGCTGGGCGGTAGCTTTCCGGTACGTGTGCAAACCATGACCAACCTTCCGACAGCCGACATCAAGGGCCAGGTGGCCCAGATCCTGCGGGCGGTTGAGGCAGGGGCGGAATATGTGAGGGTCACCACACCGGGGCTTAAAGATGTCGGTTACCTCGCGGCAATTGCAGAGCGGGTGTCAGGTATCGGATATCAGGTGCCCTTGATCGCCGACGTACACTTTTCACCAAAGGTTGCGATGGAAGCGGCCAAGGTTGCGGCCAAAATTCGAATCAACCCCGGCAACTTCCTGAAATACGATCCCTCGCGTCACTCGTCACTCGTCACTCGTCACTCTTCCGATCCCTCGCGTCACTCGTCACTCGTCACTCGTCACTCTTCCGATCCCTCGCGTCACGCGTCACGCGTCACGCGTCACGATTCCCCCGCGTCACGCGTCACGCATCACGATTCCGACCTTTACCTGGAAGAACTGCATTCCATCATGCGTCCGCTCCTTGATCAATGCAAAATCAGCAGCACCGCCCTCCGCATCGGCACCAACCATGGCAGCCTTTCGGAGCGCATCCTCGACCGTTACGGCGACACGCCGGAAGGGATGGTTGAGGCCACGCTGGAGTCGGTGCGGATCTGCCGGGCCGAGAATTTCCACGACATTGTTTTGTCGCTGAAGTCCTCCAATGTAAAAATCATGGTGGAAGCCACCCGGTTGCTGGTTAGGAGAATGGATGAAGAAGGGATGGACTATCCGCTGCACCTCGGGGTTACCGAGGCCGGCGAAGGCGAAGACGGGCGGCTAAAATCCGCCATCGGCATCGGATCGCTGCTAGTTGACGGTATTGGCGATACCATACGGGTATCCCTCACCGAAGACCCGGAATTCGAAATCCCGGTGGCCTATGGGATACTGCAGGCATCAAGGGCACGGATCACGCGAACCGAATACATCAGCTGCCCGGGCTGCGGCCGGACCACATTCAGGCTGCAGGAAGCGGTAAAAAAGGTGAAGGAGGCCACGGCACACCTCACCGGCCTCAAGATCGCGGTGATGGGCTGTATCGTTAACGGCCCGGGCGAGATGGCAGATGCCGACTACGGATATGTTGGCGCCGGACCCGGCAAGGTCCATATCTATAAAGGAAAAGAGGCGGTTCTTAAAAATATTGATGAGGGGGAGGCGGTGGAACGGATGCTGGAGGTGATCGGCTCGGCTGCGCCCCGGTAATTATGCTCACTGCGTTCGCTAATTGTGCTCACTGCGTTCGCTAATTATGCGCTTCGCGCTAATTGTGCTCGGCTACGCCTCGCTAATTCGGTCGACTAATTTCTGCCAATTAGCGAACGAAGTGAGCACAATTAGCGAACGCAGTGAGCACAATTAGCGCGAAGCGCATAATTAGCGGAGCACAATTAAAAGTGTAGTTTAAAATTTTACGAAAATGTCAATAAAAGTTCAGGGAATCACGAAACTCTACGGCCAGCAGAAGGCCCTCGACACGGTTTCATTTTCCGTTAATTCCGGCGAAGTGGTGGGGTTCATCGGGCCTAACGGAGCCGGTAAATCAACCATGATGAAGATCATCACCGGGTTCCTGCCGCCCACCCATGGAGAGGTTTGGGTAAACGGAATGAACATCCTTGAGCAGAGCCTCGAGATCCGTAAGGTGGTGGGCTACCTGCCCGAGAACAACCCTCTCTATACGGAAATGTATATTCGGGAATACCTCGAAATGGTGGCAAACCTCTACGGCATAAAAGGAAAGGCTGCCCGCACCGCGGTTGATGACATGATCGCCCAGGTCGGGCTGGGACCGGAACAGCACAAGAAGATCGGCGCCCTCTCCAAAGGGTACCGTCAACGTGTGGGACTGGCCCAGGCGCTGATCCACGATCCTTCGGTGCTGATCCTCGATGAGCCAACCTCGGGACTCGATCCCAACCAGATCATCGAGATCCGGACCTTCATCGCCAGCCTTGCCAAAAAGAAGACCATCCTGCTCTCCACCCATATCATGCAGGAAGTGGAAGCCATCTGCGACCGGGTGGTGATCATAAACCTGGGCAAAGTGGTGGCCGATGAAGCCACTGCCGAACTTCGCAAAAAAGAGAGCAGCCTGGAGAAGGTTTTCCAAAAATTAACACAGTAAGGATGCTCACTGCGTTCGCTAATTGTGCGCTTCGCGCTAACCGTGCGCTTCGCGCTAATTATGCTCGGCTGCGCCTCGCTAATTCGGCCGGCGAATTTCTGCCAATTAGCGAACGAAGTGAGCACAATTAGCGAAGCACAATTAGCGCGAAGCGCACAATTAGCGAACGAAGTGAGCACAATTACCAACCCCACCCCATGAACAGCATCCGAAATATCATCTTTGACCTCGGCGGTGTTATCATGAACATCGATTTCAACCGGACATTCACCGCCTTCGAGGTCATCGGTCTCCGGCATGCAGAGGAGAAGTTTCAGGATCCCGACATCAACCGGCTCTGCATGGACTTTGAAACCGGTCTCTATTGTTCGATGGAGATGCGCCGCAAATTCAGGGAAATAACCGGCTTCAAATGCAACGACGAGCAGTTCGACAAGGCCTGGAATGCCCTGCTGATCGATTATCCCCCCGAGCGTATCGCTCGTATCCGGGAGGTTGCCGGAAAATATAAAACCTTCCTGCTGAGCAATACCAATCCGATCCACGCCCGCCATTTCAACGGGGAGCTGAAACGCCATTTCGGTATCGAATCGCTCGACCATCTGTTTGATAAGGCATGGTACTCCCACAACCTGGGCTACCGCAAACCGGATGAACGGATCTTTGAAAAGGTCATGAAAATCAGCCGCCTCCGGCCGGAAGAGACCCTTTTCCTTGATGACTCCGCGCTGAACGTGAAGGCCGCGCAGTCGGTGGGGATGCAGGCGGTGCAGATTACGGAGGATTTTACGGTGATCGATGCTCTACGGAAGTATTAGAAAGACATGAGACGATAGACATGAGACAGTAGACAGGAGTGCCTTCCCAGCATCTTTTCTCATATCTAATGTCTCATGTCTATCGTCTCATGTTTCATGTCTCTTGTCTCATGTCTCATGTCTGTTAATCACGTCTGTTATTCATGAACGTAAATACCATCCCCTACACCTCCCTCTGGTACGACGACGCCACCGACAAAGTCCTCTACATCGACCAGACCCGCCTGCCGCATGAGCTGGTGATCCTGGAGATGAAAACCTTTGACGACGGTATCCGTGCGATTACCAATATGGAGGTGCGCGGCGCCCCGCTTATCGGCGTGGCCGCGGCCTTTGCAATGTATGTGGGGATGCGGGAACCTCCCACTGTCGCTGGCGGAACTCCCACTGGCGCTGGCGGAACTCCCACTGGCGCTGGCGGACCTCCCCCCGGCGCTGGCGGACCTCCCCCCGGCGCTGGCGGACCTCCCCCT
>CAYWHP010000125.1:0-11690 GCA_964457845.1 uncultured Porphyromonadaceae bacterium
CCATACCCGGACACCTCGCTCGGGCGTGGTATGCATACCCGGACACCTCGCTCGGCCGATGCCCCCATACCCGGAGGGCTCACCGGGGCATGGCACCCATTCCCGTGTGGCTCACCGGGCGGTGCATTCGCACCCGTGCGGCCCTCTGCCTTACTCTACCGGTTTATCCTTCTCGAAATCATAAAACGTCTTCCGCATCAAATCCGACAGCATCATCTTGTAATTGATGTAGGCATCGAGACGGGTGTTGTAGGCGCCGTTCAGGCGCTCGCGCTCGAGGGCCATCGACTGGCTGTCGATCTCCCCGTTGGCATAGCGCTGGCGGGATATGTCGAAGCTCTTTTCGGCTACCACCACGTTCTTTTCGAGCATCTGGATGCGGCGCAGCGAGCTTTGCAGCCGCTCCACCTGTGTGCGGATGTCACGCTCAATCGAAATTTTGTTTTCCTCCATCAGCAGCTCACTGCGTCGGAGGGAAGAGAGGGCACTCTGCACCCGGGCACGGTTCGCGCCCCAGTCGATGATCGGTATCGATGCTGTGAGCCCTACACCGAAGCTCCCCGGCCGGCTGGTCAGGTTTTGCCAGGTTTGGTCGAAAGTGGTGCCCACAGGAATGGAACGGGCATCTTTACCCACCCCGATAAAGTTGTAGTTTAGCATGATATCGCCGCTCGGCATGCCCTGGGCGCGTTGCCGCTTGACCGACATCTCCTGCATCTCGATATTGATCTCGTTCTCGCGCAGCTCGGGCCGGCTTGCCATGGCTAGGCTCACCGCCTTCTCAACGTCGACTACCACAGGCTTGTAAGTGAGGTCGCTGCTCATCATGATGCTGTCCGCCAGGGCGATCCCCAGATTCTGCTTGAAGGAGCGCACCTGGGCCGAAAAATCAACCCTGGCCATGTCGTAATTATTCGCCGCCCCGCTCAGGTCCACCTCCATCTGCAGCGACTCCACCTCACGGATCAGGCCGGCGGCGAACTTGCTTTTGGCGATGTCATAGGCTTCCTGCTGCTTGGCGAGACTGAGTTTGGCAATGTTCATCCGCTCCTGCGACTGCAGAAGCGTGAAATATTCCTGGCTGATATCGTAAACCAGGTTGAGCTCCTCCCGTTTCAGCTGTTTCATGGTCAGCTCGTAGGATAGTTTGGCCTGCTTGTAGTTCATACGGTTGTTGTTGATCCCGAAGAATGCCTCGATCGGCTGCCGGAGCCCGATGCTCGAGGTGAGCTGTGTGTTCCGGTCGTCGGCGTAAAAATCGGTGAAACTCTGCGCCCCCGTCCGTAGGTAGAGGCTCCCGTCGGTGGGCAGCGGCTGGCTCATCGTGAGGTAGCCGTTCACCTGGTTCTGCCGCACCGGGTAGAAAGAGATCCCCGTGCTGTCTTCCCACTGCTTCACCGTTTCGGTGTATTGGGGCAAGGTGAGGTCGAGGTTCATCTTCGTCCGGTTCGACGCAATGGCCGCCTTCAGGTTGTACGAGGCCGACTTGAGGCTCTGCTCAAGTATCTGCATGCGGGTGCTCTTCTGGCGGGCGAGCGTGATGCTCGTTTCCAGGTCGAGGCGGTAGATTTCCTGCGCTCCGGCAGAGAGGGAGAAGAGGGCTGCCGTGAGGGCTATGGCGAAGGTGCGGATGGGGTGCATGGTGAGGAGGTTAGGAGGTTAGGAGGTTAATTGAGATTCGGTCCATCGGATGTGATCAATCCATCCCTGATGAGGATGATCCGCCTGCAGCAGGCGGCGATATCGCGCTCGTGGGTGATCACGATGATGGTGTTCCCCTCGGCGTGAAGCTGGCGGAACACCTCCATGATCTCCATGCTGCTGACGGTATCGAGCGCGCCGGTAGGTTCATCGGCGAGGATGATGCCGGGGCTGTTCACCAGCGCCCGGGCGATGGCCACGCGCTGCCGCTGGCCGCCGGAGAGCTCCGAAGGGCGGTGGGTCATCCGGTCGGCGAGACCGACTTTCTCCAGCGCCTCTTTCGCAAGGAGAGTGCGTGTGGTTTTATCGGTTCCGGCATAAAGGAGAGGAAGCTCAACATTCTCGAGCGCGTTGAGTCGTTTTAAAAGATTGAACGACTGAAAGATAAAACCGATATGGCGGTTTCGTATGTCCGATAGCTGGTCGTCATTTAAACCGGTAACGTCTGTCGCATTAAACAGATACGTGCCGGATGTGGGCGTATCGAGGCAGCCGAGGATGTTCATGAGGGTCGACTTGCCGGAGCCCGAGGGGCCCATGATAGCGAGGAATTCATTGCTGTCGACCTGGAGGTTTACGCCGCGGAGGGCGGCCACATCCTGGGAGCCCATCTGGTAGTCCTTCACCAGGTTTTTAATGTCTATCAGCATGGTATATAATGGTTTGCGGTTTATTCGTGCCGGATCGACTCGATCGGGCGGAGGTTGGCGGCCTGCTTGGCCGGGAGGTAGCCGAAGGTGATGCCCACGATCACCGAGAAGGAGAAGGCCATCACGATGCTGTAGAGGGTGATGATGGTTTGCACCTCGGTGGTCCATCCGATGACCAGCGAGAGGGTGATGCCCAGGATGACGCCGATGATGCCGCCGGCGACGCTGAGTACAACCGACTCAGTGACAAACTGTTGCATGATGTGCTTTTTCTTGCCGCCCACGGCGCGGCGGATGCCGATCTCCTGCGTGCGCTCGAGCACCGAGGCGAGCATGATGTTCATGATGCCGATGCCCCCCACGATGAGCGAGATGGCGGCGATGGAGAGGAGCAGCAGGTTATAGATGCGGGTCTCCTTCTCTTCCTGTTTCATCAGTTCGTAGGGTACGATCACCGAGAAGTCGTCGTTGTTGAAGTGGCGCCGGCTGAGGAGGTTGCGGATCACATCGGTGGAGGGTAGCAGCTGTGCCGAGCTCCCGAGTTTCACCGTGATCTGCCGCACTTCGCTGGTGAAGGGATTGGTTTTCGGGATCCGTTTGCTGAAGGTGGAGAGCGGGATGTAGATGTCGTTGTTGAGGTCGCGCGAGGCGAGTTCGCCCACGGTTTCGGTGAAGAGGGCCTTGGGCTGCATAACGCCGATCACCTCGAACCACTGGTCATCCACCTTGATGCTTTTGCCAACCGGGTCTTCGTAACGGAAGAGCTCGCGGGAGATGCCGGCGCCGAGCACGCACACCTTGAGGTTGCGGTCGTAATGGTCGGTATTGATGAATTCGCCCTTGTCGGGCAGGTAATTCAAGATGGTGGCGATGGCCGGCGTAACGCCGATCACGGAGGCTTTGGCAGCGCGGTCGCCCACGCGTGCCTCCATTTTTACTTCACTCTGCGGGCACACGCTCACCACGCCGGGCACCACCTCGGCGATCACCCGGGCATCCTCGAGCGATAGACCTTTCGAGAATTTCATGCGTACCGCTTCCAACTCCTTGTTGGTCATCTCCTTGTCGCGGATGATGACATTGCTCACCCCGAGATCCTGGTATTTTGCGATGGCCTGTTTCTTGGTTCCCTCCCCGATCGAGATCATGGCGATGACCGATGCGGTGCCGAAGATGATCCCGAGAATGGTGAGGAACGACCGGAATTTGTGGTCGACCAAGCTGTAAAAGGCCTTGGTTACGTTTTCCTTGATCTGCATGGGTCAGGCTGATTTTTTGGTGAGGATTTCATCGAACGGCACGAGTGGATCGCCGGGTTCGGCGCCGCTGAGGATCTGGGTGTGGTGGCTGTTTGAGGGGCCCGCCTGCACTTCGGTTTTAACGGTCCGGCGGCCGGATTTCCGGAAGACAAAGCATTTGCCGTCTTCGCGGAGCAGGCAGCTGTTGGGCACATAAACAGCCTGATCAACCTCGCTCACGATGTACTCGCAGCTCACGGTCATGCCCGGTTTCAGGCGCAGGTCCGATTCATCGATCTCCACCACCACGCGGAATATCATTTGCTTATCCTGGAGGCCGGTGACCCGGCCGATATCAGTGATTTTCGCGTGGAAGGCCAGCTCCGGCAGTGCATCCATGCGCACGAGCACAGGCATGTTGAGGAAGATTTTGGTGATATCGGTTTCGTGAACGAAGGTCCGTACCTTCATGTGTGTGATGTCGGGTATCTTTCCAACCCTGCTGCCCGAATAGGCCCTGTCGCCCAGCTTAAGCGACCTGGGGGGCCAGTACCGGTCATTGTCGCCCGGCTGGAAAATCCCGTCGACAGGGCTCCTGAGCACCATGGCGTTGAGTGCTTCGCGGGCGCCCTGCAGTTCGGCAAGCACCTGGTCTTCCTTGATCTTCTGAATTTTGTAATCGTAATTGTCCATAATGGGTTTCTGCCGGAGCTGCCGCTTTAGCTTGTCCATCCGGATGGTGGCCTGCTTAAACTCGAGTTCCTTCACCTTCCTGTTTTTTTCGGTATCGAACTTGCTCCGTTCCAGCTCGAGCTTGCGGAGGTCGAACATCGCCTCTTCGGTCCGCAGCTGGGCCTTGAGATCCTGGATGTTGTTGGCCATCTGCACCAGCTGTTTTTTGCTCGATGCCTTCTGGGTTTCCAGCTCCTCCTCCTTGGTGATGATGACCTTCTGGATCGACGACGGATCGAGGCTCACCACCGAATCGCCCGCCTTAACGGCCGTACCGCTTTCCAGCATGCCTATGACCTTGAATTCATAACCATATTCCCAGCGGATGCGGGGAACCATGATGGCGACCGAACTGATGGCCTCGAGGTGCCCGGTTTCGGTGAATGACTGGCGGAACGGGCCCTTCATCACGGTAAAGTCATCCGCCTGGCGACCGCAGCTCACTATTGCCGTGAGAACAGTGAGGGCAGTCAGGGTCCGGATTGCGCTCATTGTGCGGAATTTTTGGATTTGGCACTGCCTTTATCCGTTTTGTTCAGGAACGGGTCGGAAAGGGCGATCTCATCGTTTTCGGCCACTCCTTCCAGGATGATTGCGTAATCGGTGTTGATGGCCCCGCTGCGCACCTCCTTCTTCTTGAATCCACCCGAACCCTTCACGTAAACATATTCAAGGCCCTGCGATTTGAACAGCCCCTCCACGGGGATAAACAAAGCGTCGGGGATCTCGCGGATGCGGATCTTGCAGCTCACCGTCAATCCGGGCAAGAGGCTCTTGTGTTGTCCGGAAATCTTTACCTGCACGGGGAAGATCTTGATTTTCGATTCGTAATCCTTGTTCTGCGCCAGGTTGGCCACGGTGGAGATGGTACCGGTATAGGTGGAGTCGGAATAGGCGTCGGCCTGCAGCGTCACATTCAGCCCCGGCGTTATTTTGGAGATATCCACCTCGTTGATCTTCACCTCGGCGAGCATCTCCGACAGGTCGGGAAGCTCGATGATGGAGTTGCCGCCCACCTGGTCGCCCACCTTCAGCTTTTGTCCGGTCATCCAGTTTTCCCGCACGATGGCGATCCCGTTCGTCGGGCTGGTGAGGTAGAGGCTGCTGATGGAGCTGTTTGCCTCGTTGAGGATGGCCTGATTCTGTTTCATGGAGATGCTCTTCTGAACGAGCTCCTGCTCCTGGATCTTCTTGCGGTTGGTGATCTGCTCCCGGGCCCGTTCGAGGGCGATGTTGGCCGTCTCGAGCTTGAGGTTGATCTCCTTGCGGGTGATCTCGGATTCGAAAACCGCCTGGTCGAAGTTGATCTGGGAGATCTCCCGCGAGAGGGTGGCGATCTCCAGGTCGGCCTCGAGGTCCTCAATCTCCGACTCCTGGGTGGCCTTTATCTTGTCGTATTCGGCCTTTGCAATCTCCAGCTGCTGCTGCGAGCTAACGATGGCCTTCCGGAATTCCGACGGGTCGAACACCACGAGGGTGTCCCCCATTTTTACCTCGGTGCCGTCTTCCACCATTTTTGAGATCTTCAGCATCCCGTAACGGTAGGATATCCCGGGGGGAGATATCGGGGTGGAGTTCACGGCCCGGATGGTCCCCTGTTCGGTGAGTTCCTCGGTAAAGGTTCCCTTCTTCACGGGGGTGGTCTGCACATCGGTCACTTTCCCGGAGCTGCAGGCGGCCAGGAAGAGCAGTGACAACAGGATCAGGTTTTTACTCATGGGTAAGCATTTATTTTTTTTCGATGAGGAAGCCGTTTTTGGGTTCGGTGAGGGCGATGGTTTCTTTGCCGGTAAGCCCTTTTGCGATAATGGTTTGAGAGCTGTTCGAGAGGCCGGTTTCCACGGGTACTCCCCGGAAGCGCTCGCCTTCGGCCACATACACCAGCTTGATGCTGTCTTTTTCGAATATCGCCAGCGAGGGCACCACCAATGTATCTTTCACCTCGCAGGTGAGGATGCGGCACCGGGCGCTGAGGCCCGGCACCATCCGGGTGTGCAGGCTGTCGACCGACACCGTGACTTCGAAATACTTAACATTGGCCTGCTCGGAATAATGCATTTTGGGGGTCAGCGACTTGGTCTTCACGAGCCCCGTGGTGAGCAGGTTAGCTGCGGCATCCACCGTTAACTCCACCTTCTGGCCCTTTTCGATCCGTTTGTAATCCACCTCGGGAACTTCGCATTTCACCTCCATCTCCGACAGGTCGGGGAGGGAGGCCAGCGGCAGCTCCGGGTAGATCGATGCGCCTGCCTTCGGGTAGCCGCCGAACTGGGTTTCGGTACCGTCGGAACTCATCATGAACACCATCACATTCGATGTCGGTGCAATCAGGATCCCGGCTGCAGGGGCTTTAATGATGAGTTGTCCCACTTTTCCCTTCATCATGTCGAGTTCCGTTTCGGCCTGTATGATCCTCGACTTCAGCTGCCGCACTTCGGTTTCGTTAATGGATTTCTGGGCAACGAATTTCTTGTTCAGTTTTCGCGATTCGACGTGGGATTTGGCCCGTTCCAATTCCATCAGCTTTTTTTTCACCGGCGGGGCGAACCGCATCTGAATGGAATCGAGCTCGTTAACGGCCATGCCGGCGATGTTCTCCTTAAGCCGCGCTTCCAGCACTGCCAGCAACGATTCATTGGTGCTCCCCAGTTTCAGCATTTCGATCTTCAGGTTCTCGAGTGCTTTCTCCCTGTCGTCCAGCATTTTGGTGAATTCGTCGCATTTGAGTACGCAGATGGTGTCACCGGCCTCCACGCGGCTCCCTTCGGGCAGCATGGACCCAACGGTAAGATTGCCGTACAAGTCCATCGGCGCCATTATATTGGCATTCCGCACGGCCTGCACGGCCCCGTTGGCCGCAATTACCTCCCGGTAGTCGGAGCGCTGCAGGTCCCAGGTCACCAGACCGGCCTTTTTGGGGCTGCATGATATCAGGATTAAGGGTAAAATGATAGCGAATACGAAGGGGTGCTTCATATTAATAGTCTGTTATACAGTTGCTTAAAAAAAGTGCGAACTCCTGGTTCCTACGGTTCGGCGTACGGGTTTATTTACTTGATTTTGGTCTTTGGGCCGGAAAGAATTGGGGTACTCTCTACGAAATTGGCAAAAAATCAGGGTTTGTTCTATTGTGAATGGCTAAACAGCCAATCTTTTTGGTAAACGGGACGATTTGGGGTGAAATTGCGGGGATGGGAAAAAAAGGTTGGGTGTTGGGTAATTCCGGGTGAGGGACGGGGTCCCGGCCCCCGTTTTCACGGGGGCAGGCCTTTCGCCGGGATGACAAAAGAGGCTTTCGCCGGGATGACAAAAGAGGCTTTCGCGGGGATGACAAAGAATGTTCCTGAAATAATTCTTGTGTACATCATAATTTCTGCCCCGATAACGATAAACGGCTGTCGAGCCAGGCCCTCCGTGACCGCGAAACCGGCACAGCCGCTCCGTCGCTCATCTTCAGGAATCCACCGTCGCGCTTCACCAGCGACCGGATGTGAGTGGAATTCACCAGGTGCGACTGGTGGGTGCGGATAAACCCGCACGATTCCAGCGCCACCTCGAATTCCTTCAATGTACGGGACACCAGGATCACCTTTCCCGAATCGAGGTGGAAGCGCGTATAGTTTGATTCCGACTGGCAGCGTACGATCTCTTTCACCGGGATGAAATCGGTCTGGTCATCCTGCGGCAGGGCGATGCGCTTCTCCTGATCGGGCCGGGTAATGTTCTCGATGAGGTTGCGAAGGCGGAGGTTTTCCTCCTTCAGGCTGATCGACTCGATGGCCTTGTTCACGCTTTCCACCAGCTTGAGGATGTCCACCGGCTTCAGAAGGTAATCGAGTGCGTTGAACTGGAAGGCGCGGAAGGCATATTCGTCGTAGGCGGTCACGAAGATGATCCCAAAGCGGATGTCGGTGACCTGCTCGAGCATGGTAAAGATGTCGCCGCCGGGCATCCGGACATCGAGGAATACCAGGTCGGGGTTCAGTGAACCGATCTTTTCCAGTGCCTCCTCATTGGTGGCGGCCTCCCCTGTCACCTGCACCTGCGGACAATACTTGCACAGCAGCCCGGTAAGGTTCTCCCGGTTGGCGGCCTTGTCGTCGACGATGAGTGCCCTGATTTTCATGGTTCGGATTTTTGCATCGGAAGCCTAAAGATAACTGTTGTGCCGGGCAGTTCACCAGAATCCTCCGTTTCCGGAGGATGGTTCACCACTTCCACCGACAGCTCCTCCCCGGATGCGGCTTTCATCAGGCTGATCCGCTCGCGGGTGAGTTTCCAGCCCTGGCCGAGGCGTTTGCTGCCGTTTTTAGCCTCCGGGTGGTAGCCGGGGCCGTTATCGCTCACCTCGCACACCAAGGTCCTGTTTTCCGCCCTGAAAACGATCCGGATCCGTCCCCGGTCGCCAAGCCCCCCGATGCCATGGATAACGGCGTTCTCCACATGGGGCTGAATGAGCAGTGGCGGCACCTCGGTATTGACGGTATCCAGGTTGGGGTCCACGATGATCTCGAATTCGAACGGCAGGCCCAGCTGCTCCAGCTGCAGGTAGTTGCGGATCACATCGATCTCCTCGTTGAGCCCGATGGCCGGCTTCGACGACTGCAGCAGGATCGTCCGCACCAGGTCGCCGAACCGTGCCAGGTAGAGGTTGGCCGCCTCGGTCTGGCCCCGGTTGATGAGGTTCTGTATGGAGCTCAGGGCGTTGAAGAGGAAGTGTGGATTCATGCGGGATCGCACCGCGTCCACCTCAAGCTGTGCAATCTTCCGGTTCAGGTTCATTCGCGCCTCTTTCCGTTTTGAGCGGATGCGGATGGTGAGGATGATCAGCAGGGACAGGAGGAAGGCTCCGGCGAGGGAGTACCAGAAGATGGTGAGGTTGATTTTTTTTACAATGGGGGGTTCAAGGGCCGGCCAGGAGAGGATGTTTTTGATCGTCAGTTCACTGATCAGATTTCCCTTGAGGAAGGTGACAAACTTGCCGTCGCGATCAAACAGAAGGGCCATCGAATGCCAATTCTGAATGAGGGTTTCCACTGAATCGTTCATTATCCGGGGGAAAATCTCATTGTTGATCTGAAGTTTGGTCTCATTGAGCCAGGCAAAGTCGGCAAACGCATAAAGTTCGTGCAATACTTTGTCAAAATCCTCCTTTGGAATGTATTGGACAATGCGAAAATCCGATCTTCCGGACTTGTAAATCTTCTTGTATAACCTTGTATAAAAGTCCCTTGTATTTTCATAATCAAAGGATACCAAAACAGGGTGTCCGGAAAACTGTGCAATATCCAGCTTGACAGGCAGATCGGGATCATCCGTTAACCGGATGGGTTTATAGAGGGTTTGCAACTCTTTCCCGAAATCGGTATCAGCATACTCATTGATAAAGGACAGATAATAAGCATCATACCCGGGTCCCCTGCGAGATTTCAGACCATCGAATGCCAGTTTGCCCAGCAGCCAGTATCGATCCCATCCCTGCAGGAATATTTCGGCGGAACGGTAATCGGCCTGATTGTTCCAGCTATCCATGATCCCAGCATTCCACTGGCACAGACGCACGAATTCAAATAAAAAACTTTTGTAAGCAGCTGATTCCCGGTGTTTGAGCTGTCCCAGGTATTGCCTGTTGTTGCGGAGGACCGATTTGAGGTTGGTCGGTTCTTTTCCCTTACTGTCTTCGGTCATGACCATCAACTCGTACTGCCTTATCCGATACTCGAGTTCAAATTCAAGTCTTTCGACAAATTTCGGATCAAATTCCAACCTGGATTTTTCCAGTAATTTCAAATCACTCCGAAGGCCATCGAGTATCCACGAATTTCCATAGAAACTGCGCATGATGCGCCCTGCAAATTTGTACCGGAAAAACCGCTGCAGAAACTGATTTTCGAGGACATGGCTGCCTCTGAACCGGATGGTGTCAGGGTGCTCCATGTCAATGATAATGTCGATGCTATCACCCGGCTGGGCATAGAACCAGAACTTGTCAATAAAGAGACCCTCCTGCAAAGGCCTGTCGTTCATCTTATCCAAGTTGAGGTTAAAAAGATCATCCTCAGCCAGCACGATACTGTAAATCACCTGTGCGGTATCACGTTGAGCTTTTGAAAAAGTGCTTGTCCACCGGTATGGATCTATCAGACCGGAAGGTGAAAACATATCCATCTGCATCGAATCCACCGGAAGGGTCTTAAGTGTGAGATTGACAGTACCATGGCCCGAATCATCAGAAAGTTCTATGGACGATTGGCATGTTTCCGGGTAATAGGAGTTTGTTTCATGTGTAGGAGTCAGTCCGCCATTAATCCAGCTCATCAGGAGCAATGGCATATTTATGTTGTTAAAAGTCAGCTTGCTGAAAACGTTTAACGCCGGGCTCCATGTTGCCGTACCCGGTCCTTTGTCCAGCATTTTGAAATTCTTGATATCATCCGAATTACGGTTCAGTTTTTCATTCACGTAAAAAATGACCTGCTTTTGAAACTGAATATCCCGGGTTGATGAATCCGGAAAGGAGCCGCCCCAGTAATGACAAAATCGGATGGTTTCATTTGCATAGCTAAACCGGGATACCAATGATTGTTCACGCCTGCTTCGAGGCTGGGGAGGGAAAAAGCAGCCGATCAGCATTTTGTAATAATCCTCTGAGTATCTTAATTTCAGCCAGTTGAAATTTATATACGGTTTATTGCCGATGGATTTCTTTGTCTGAAGGTTGCTGATGATGCCATTGAAGAGCTCGGTTATACCATGAAATTGACTCAATCGCCCGTCGCTGGCCAAATGGAAGGCAATTGGTTTATCAATATCTTCATACCAGAGGGGATTGGCTTCACTGTTATTCGTTTCTGGGAAAGATTGCTGGTTATAGATGGCCGTTTCAGATCCGGGATTATCAATCAGATAAAAGGTATGTTGTTTTAGAACCATGGTCATGTAAGCACCGGTATCCGACAGACTATTCACCTTAAATTCATATACAAAATGATCCTTTTTTCTGAGGTTACGGCCATCTGATACTGCATCGTACTGATATTGAATAAGCTGGCCTTTTTTGAATTTGTAATTGAGCTCGATGCCAAAAGAAGGATTCCCGAAACCCAGAGCCATGATCAGCCATAGTGCCATCCTGCTCCATCTTGCGAAACCTGATACCCGGTACCTGAAACCCGACACCCATTCTCCGATCCCCATTACCTTTTTCATGTTCTTTTGTTTGGTTGAGTAAAGGTAGGAAGCACAATCGGAGCAATTGCGGGTAAATGATAGCCTGGCGGTTTTGGGTGAGAATTCGGGGGTGAAAGGGGGGTTCTACACGTTGGGCTAAATTGGGTACAGCATTTCAGGCTAAATTGGATGTCACAAT
>CAYWHP010000126.1:0-1626 GCA_964457845.1 uncultured Porphyromonadaceae bacterium
CGGTATATGTATCTGCGAACAGGTGAACTGCTTCCGATACAGCAATATACAGGGCGGGAAATACCCAAACGGGTGATCTGGCTGATGGTGAAGGGCGACACGCTTCCGCTTCCCATTTTTACGGATAATGAACGAAAAATTATAAGCGGGTTCACTCCGGAATCATACATGATCAGCAGCTCGAAGGCTATGGCCGGCGGAGATGGGTCGCAATATTCAGCAGTCTTTGACAAAGCCTCTTTTGTCATCCCGGCGCAAGCCTCTTTTGTCATCCCGGCGCAAGCCGGGACCCCTTCCCATACACCGCTATCGCAACAAGCCTCTTCTGTCATCCCCGCGAAGGCGGGGACCCCTTCCCATCCCTCCGAAGTCGACCGGATCATCATCACCGGCGGATCCCCCCTCGGAACCCTCTATGGCGCCTATGCCTTTGCCGAGAAACTGGGGGTACGGTTCTATCTGCATGGCGATGTCATCCCGGATGAGAAAATCAAGGCCGATCTCCCGGTGATCAATGAACATGGATCCCCGCTTTTCGAAACCCGCGGCATCCAGCCGTTCCATGATTTTCCCGAAGGCCCCGACTGGTGGTCGCTGCAGGATTACAAGGCCTATTTCTCACAGATCGTGAAGATGAAAATGAATTTCTTCGGCCTGCATACCTATCCCGAGGGCGGGGTGGGGCCCGAACCGTTGGTGTGGATCGGCACGAAGGACCAGCTGAACCCCGACGGCACGGTAAAATCGGCCTACCAGTCGAGGCACTTTGGCACTGCAAACGGAACCTGGGGGTACAAGGAAAAGACAACCGGCAGTTATTCCAACAGGCTGGGGGATTTTTTCGAGAACGACAACTATGGAAACGAATACATGATCGGCGCGAAGGGCTGGCCGGAGAGCGAGCAGGCTGAGATCGAGCTGTTCAATAAAACCGGAAAATTTTTCGGCGAAGCCTTTCGCTTTGCAAATAGTCTGGGTTTGAAAACCTGCGTGGGCACCGAAACCCCGCTAACGGTTCCGAAGCGGTTGAGGGAACGGAATCCGAAAGCGGAAACGGTGGATTACTATACCGGCATGTTCGAGTGGATCAAACGCAACTATCCGGTGGATTACTATTGGTACTGGACGCCGGAAGACTGGACATGGAGCGGCAACACGCCGGAGCACCTTAAGAAAACCGTTGACGACCTCAAGGCTGCACAGGTGGCGGTAGAAACTGCCGGCAATCCCTTCCAGCTCGCTACCTGCGGGTGGGTGCTCGGCCCGGTTCAGGACCGCTCGATGTTCGACCAGTTCCTGCCGAAAAGCTGGCCGATGAGCTGCATCAACCAGCAGGTCGGCTTCACGCCGGTCGATCCCGGATTTGCCAGGGTCAGCGGCCGCCCCCTTTGGGCCATACCCTGGATGGAAGATGATCCCGCACTTTCGAGTATGCAGCTCTGGGCCGGAAGGATGCGCGCCGATGCTGCCGATGCCCTGGCCTACGGCTGCAGCGGGCTGATCGGCATCCACTGGCGGACGAAGACCCTGCAGACTACGGTGAGTGCGTTGGCGCAGGCGGGGTGGGAGGTCGTGACGCGTGATGCGTTACACGTGACTCGGAACCCCGGGGACGTCGCTGATTCG
>CAYWHP010000126.1:1726-11645 GCA_964457845.1 uncultured Porphyromonadaceae bacterium
CGTGACGCGTGATGCGTTACACGTGACTCGGAACCCCGGGGACGTCGCTGATTCGATGTCTCGCGTCACGCGTCACGCGTCACGCGTCACGACTCTTCCGCATCACGCGTCACGCGTTACGACTACTCAGGCAGATTCCAACTTCATGCGCAAGCCGCGCGACCTTCCCGTGGCGGACTTCTACGCCGACTGGGCCCTCGCCCAATTCGGACCGGAGGTAGCCGACTCGATGGCGAAAATGCTCACCGGCCTCGACGGGCAGGAGGTTTCGATCAATGCCGGCGGTGGGAAGAAGACCAGGCTGCCCAGGCCCGGCGAATGGATAACCGGTCCGGGAGGCGTAATACTTGATACACTCACCTGGGAACAGCGGGAGGCGGACTATGCATTTGTCAACCGGATGGCATCATGGAGGAGGGAAGTAAAAGGTGCCGGCAACCTCGAGCGTTTCGATTACTGGCTTAATTTCTTCAGGTATCATCGTGCTTTCGGAAAATTCGGATGCTCACTCGGCGAAACCGGCCGGCTGCTGAAACAGGCAGAGAAAGCGGGCCCCGGTGAATCGGGCGCCATGATGGACCAGTTTGTCAGCCAGCGTATACGGCTGGTCGAAATTATCAATGAAGCCCTTGGCTACCTGGTGGCGTATGCTTCAACACCCGGCGACCTGGGGACCATAACCAACTGGGAACAGCAGTTGATTCCCTTTAACGTCGACGGTCAGGCGGTGCGAATCGAAAAGGTCACCGGCCGGCCGCTGCCCCCGGAAGCACTGCCATCGACTGCGGCTTTGAAAACCAAAAAGGTTATGGTTCCTACTGTAAGGACTCATATCCAGAAAGGCGAATCCTTACCGTTGAAGCTTATCCTTTATGGAATGGAGCCGTCGAAAGCTGTTCTCCGCCTCCGCCTCCTTGGTACGTATACCGAAAATGAGGTAGAGTTCACCCGGCTGGATCGCGGTGTTTTCCGGGCCGAAATACCGGCTGCCATGATTCCGGATGATTTTGAGTATTACATCCTGGTGCGCGAAAAGAACAGCAACGAATACCTCTGGCCGGCCACCGCCCCGAAGATGTGGCAAACGGTGGTGGTGAGCCCCGCAGGGATGAAGTGATCAGAATATTTCGTCCTTCCGGATTCCCCGGATCGTGTCCTTCCGGGTGATCAGGAAAACAAGCGTATGCACTAGTAGCGCAAAGCCCCAGTAAACCAGAATGTGAAGTATGTCTGAAACATGCTCATAGGGATGCGGATTTCCCAGATAAAGCCAGCCGAAGGATACGGCTGCCCAAATCAAAAAGGTGGCTGCATGAAAACGGAGACCCAGATCGAAGAACGGGTTGTCCTGCGCATCCGATTTACCCAGGAAGAATGCCGTGAAAAAAATGACGGCGAAATAGCCTGCGGCCAGCAGGCCTAAAACCATCCATGCGCTGTTTCCGATGCAATAGCTGAGGCCGATACGGAAAAGGAGCGTGTAAACCGCCATCAGCATGGCAAAAATGACAAGTTGCTTGGTGAAAATTTTCATATCACGATTCTTTAGATTGTTTTTTGGTCATCAGCAGTTCAATCTCCGGCCTGAAAAAGAGCCGGATATTCCGTTCAATAAACGCATCGAGTATCTCTTCACCCATCGGTGTAAGGAAATAGTACTTCCGGTCGGGGCCGCCCTCCCCCTTGCCGGGATTAAAACCGGTCATCTCCACCAGCTGGAATTTCCGCAGTGCACGGTAGAGGCTCTGCTCTTCGCACAGAATGGCCCCTCCGGTGCTGCTCTCAATAAAGGACCGTATCTCGGTGACATACTTGGGTCCGTCGCGCAGCGCCAGAAAAATCCATAAGGTAAGCTGGCCCTTCTTGTGTGTCTCCTCCCATGCTTCGAGCAGTTGATCAGATAACTCTTTTTTATTTTTCATCTTGAATTAAACAAGTTGTATAGAACAAAGATAATACTATTGTTTTCACATTTCCAAATGGTGTAACAATTATCTTGTTTTAAGCGTCTAACCCTATCAGATGAAACCAAAAATATGAAAACTGCCTCCCTCCTGAAGACGTTCCTGCTCCTGACCATCATGGCTGCAGGCATTTCGATGAACGCCCGGTCACAGTCAATAGCCGGCGACTGGTATTCACTTGCCGAAGTGCAGGGCATGTACATGCGCCTTAACCTGCATGTCAGCGGTGAGCCGGGAAAATGGACCGGAAATTTCGACAGTCCCGAGCAGGGAGCCATGGCCATACCGCTCACCTCGGTTACGCTGAAGGAGCGGAAGTTCGAGTTCACCTTTGCCCAGGCCGGCCTCTCGTACTCCGGTACGGTGGATCCGGGGTTTACCACCATCATGGGCTCGTTCAAGCAGGGAAACCTGGATATTGTGCTGAATTTTCAGCGCACCCCGGTAGAGATGCCCGAGAACAGCACGCCCCGGATCATGGAGAAATACAGCAAGCAGGAGGTTTATATCGACATGAGGGACGGAGTAAAATTGTTCACCTCCGTCTACACACCGAAAAATCTCACCGGCACGGCCCCCATCCTGATGTTCCGGTCGCCCTACAACTCGGAGCCGGGTGGCGAGTCGGAATTCAATTTCTTTATCAGCGCCTACTACCGTTTTATTAAAGAGGGATACATTCTTGTTTTCCAGGATGTTCGGGGTCGTTTCATGAGCTACGGAAAATTCGTGAATGTTCGGCCGTTTAATCCCGACAAAAAGGGAACCGACATTGATGAGGCGTCCGACACCTATGACACGGCCGACTGGCTGGTTAAGAATGTAAAAAACAACAACGGCCGGATCGGGGTGATGGGGATCTCTTATCCCGGGTTCTATTCCACCATGGCCATCCTCGCCAACCACCCCGCTATAAAGGCGGTGAGCCCGCAGGCTCCGGTGACCAACTGGTTCATCGGCGACGACTGGCACCACAACGGCGCCTTCATGATGCTCGACGGATTCAGCTTCTACAAACAGTTTGGTGATCCGATGGCGGTGCCGACACGCCAGAACCGGGGGGCTGGAATGAAATGGGGCGTTCAGGACAGCTACGAATTCTTCATGCGAATGGGGCCGCTTAAAAATTCGGCAGCATACTATCCCGACAGCGTTAAGTATTGGTACGAACTGCTGGCACACCCGAACTACGACAGCTGGTGGAAGGCTACCGATCCGCGGCCTTACCTTAAAAAGGTGCAGCCCGCCGTGATGACCGTCGGCGGCTGGTTTGATGCCGAGGACCTCTGGGGCACCCTTCATACCTATGAAGCCATCGAAAAACAGAATTCATCCGCTGTGAAGAACACTATCGTGATGGGTCCGTGGTCGCACGGGCAATGGGCGATGGGTGATGCCGAAAACCTCGGAAACGTTTACTGGGGATTGAAAACCAATGAGGCCTACCATGCACTGGAAGTAAAATTCTTCGACTATTACCTCCGCGACAAGGGCGAAGGGCAGTTTCCCGAGGCTACCATTTTCATGACAGGTGCCAATGAATGGAAATCATTCGAAACATGGCCGCCGAAAAACACGGAAGAAAAGGTTCTTTGGTTCCAGTCCGATGGGGTACTCTCCTTTACCGAACCTGCTGCAAAGGACAATTTCGATGAATATGTTTCCGATCCGATGAAGCCGGTCCCTTATCGTGAAGATGTCCACCTGCAACGCGATGCTGCCTATATGACCGATGACCAGCGCTTTGCCGCCCGCAGGCCCGACGTGATGGTTTACCAGACCGGTGTTCTCACCGAAAACGTAACGCTTACCGGTCCGCTTACCGCTGAACTGTATGTGACTACCACCGGTACCGACGCGGACTTTATCGTGAAGCTGATCGACGTTTTCCCCGACAAGGTGTCCGGGCCGTCCGGCAAGGAGACCAAGGTGACCCTTAGCGGTTACCAGATGCTGGTCCGCGGTGAAGTCATGCGAGGGAGGTTCCGCAACAGCTTTGAAAAGCCTGAACCCTTCAAGCCGGGCGAGATCACCAGGGTGAAATTCGAAATTCCCGATGTGGCCCATCAGTTCAAGCCCGGCCACCGGATTATGATCCAGGTGCAGAACAGCTGGTTCCCGCTGGTCGACCGCAACCCGCAGAAATTTGTGGATATCTATACCTGTGAGGCAGCCGATTTTCAGAAGGCAACCATGCGTGTTTACCACGATAAGAAAAACGCCAGCTGCCTGAAGGTGAATGTGCTGAAATAGGGTGTTTCCGGCCGGTGGCTTTGAGGGTGCAAAAACAACCTTATCAGCCTTGTATTTCCGGCTGATAGGGGATGGTAAAGCTGAACTTCGATCCTTTGCCGGGTTCACTTTCCAGCCGGATATGCCCGCCCAGCAGTTCCACATAAGCCTTGCTGATTGACAGGCCCAGACCTGTGCCGCGGATTTGTTTGTTCCGCGAATACTCCGATTGGATGAAACGGTCGAAGATCTGTCGCTGCTCCGCATGCGGAATGCCGGGTCCAGTATCCTGCACATAAAATTCGATAAACCTGCCTGATTTGCAGTAACCCAGCTCAATGGTTCCGGCCTTTGTGAACTTCAGTGCATTCTTAACGAGATTTGAAAGGATGGCATAGAGCTTGTCCGGATCGGTTTGAATACGCGGTTTGGGTGCCGGCATCAACCGGTGGATGGAAAATACCAAACCCTTCTCTTCTGCTTCGGGATTGAAGAATGAATGAATATCGGAAACCATTTCGTTGACATCGGTGTAACCGAGGCTAACGGTCATCAGCCCCGCTTCGATTTTTGAAATATCGACAATGTCGTTGATGATCCCCAGCATCCGCTCACCGCTTTTCTCAATAATGGTGAGGTATTCCTGTTGTTGCTTACCGGTGAGCCCCGGCTCCTTCATCAGTTCGGCAAAGCCGAGTATCCCGTTCATCGGGGTTCGGATTTCATGGCTCATGTTGGCGAGAAAAGCCGATTTGAGTTTGTCGGCATTCTGCGCCACCTCCCTTTCCCGGATGTAAAATCCGAAGGCCATGCTGATCAGCAGGAAACAAATCACCAGGTAGATGATCATCCCCAGGTAAACATCCAGCAGTCGGATCGTTTCACTTGGATAATCGCCTGTTAAGGCGGGATACCGGTATTCAAGGAAGAAGAGGAAGGTGAGATTTGCAAAAACCACAAGAACGGCATAAAGCCTGATCCGGTTTTTAAAGAAGATGATGATGAAACACTCGAGCAGCACATAGAGGTAAAGGATCGGCCCCTTGGAGCCATTGTTCATGAACCACTGACTGTTCAGTACCAGCAGCACAAGTATGGTTGTTATGTACCTTGAAGCAGTGAATTTTCCGCTGTTACGGCTATACAGATAAACAGGAATAAATATCACCGTAGGGATCAGTGTGGCAGCAACAAGTTCCCAGTCGAGGTTCAGTGCGATGTTGATCAGCGTACCGATGAGGCCGATAATGATGGTCATGAAACCAAGTATCAGGAGAAGGAAGTTTTCGAAGCCGATTTCGTCCGGGTTCCTGAAGAGGTAATAGCTGATTTTGTTCCACATAAAAAAGAGGTTTTACCAGTATCTCACTATATATTCCTTGCCGGGTATTTCAAGTGCGATCTCGTAAAGGTTTTCACCGGTTCGGGTAATACGCACGTCTTTATCGGCCTTAGGGGCCTTCTCGCTCCGTATCCGGAGGGTGCCATTGCCCGCTGCGGCTTTTACCCGTATTTCAGAACGGTTCATGAACAGTTCGATGCTTCCCTGCGGTGTGGGAACCTTCCCTTTGATCCAATCCAGGCCGGCCAGTGAAGGTTCAACGGTGTAGGTGGCATAACCGGCTGAAGTTGGTTTTACGCCCAGCAGGTATTTCCCGAAGAGGTAAACCGGATTGGCGCCCCAGGCATGGCACAGGCTCTTTCCAAACGGCCGGCCGTACATCGCATAGTGCTCATCGCCTTTCTGTTCCGGATCATAGGCTTCCCAAACGGTGGTGGCCCCAAGCTTCAGCATGCCGCCCCAGTAATTCCTCACAAATTCGAGGGCCTTCTCCTTTTCGCCGATCTCGCAGAGGGAGGCCAGTTCGTAGAACTTCATGTAGGGGGTTGTTATTTTCAGGATGCTGTCGTTGAGGATCACATGGTCGCGGATTTTGGTTTTCATCCCCTCATCGGCATAATCGAAGAGAATGGCAAACATGTTGGCATACCGGGTAACGTTGTTGCTCAGCACGCCGTCCTTCCGGCTGTGGAGCAGGGCATTCTGCTTGTCGCTCCAGAAAGTTCCGATCGTTCTTTTGCGGATATCGGCCGAGAGGTTCCGGCATTTCTCCGCGTACGGCGCATCGCCGGCGAGGCCGGCGCTCAGGGCTGCCGCCTCCAGGCTCCGGGCGAGGAGCAGCTGCTGAAAACTCACTTCACCGGCTTTGTCGATCGGCGCCCAGTCGATGAACACCCAGTCGCCGGGCAGCCCTTCAACAAAACCGTTTTTATTTGTCCTGCCCAGGCAGAACTCCATCAGGGTTTTCAACCTCGGATAGATCTGCCTTACGAAGGCAGTGTCGCCGGTGTACAGGTAATGATCGTAAATACCTATCATCCAGTAAAATGAATAATCAAGGATTGTATTTATGTGCGTCTCCACCGGATCGTGCCCGCGAAGTGCCCAGAGTGTGCGCGTATTCACCTTTTCATCGAAAAAGGTGTAGAAATTCATGAGGTAACTCTGGTAGGCATCGCCGCTCCACGGCCACCGGTCGCGCTTGATGCCGTCGAGATGTAACTCCCGCGTTGCCAGTTGCAGGGTGTAAAGGGAAACATCGTATATCCGGTTCAGCAGGGTGTCGGAACAGGTGAAGCCTCCCTTATTGGTGAGCGGCAGGTATTCGTAGAGAGCGGAGATCTCATCGAAGGAAACGCCGGCATCGCTCACGGCTGAGATATACCGGAAAGCGCGGGTTTCCGTGGTATCGTTCACCGGAAGCGGTCGGTCGACATCGATATAGTCATACGTTTCGGCCAGTGTTCCCGCCAGCGCCTCCTGCCGGGTTTCGCCGTAAAAGAGCCGTATCCGGCCGGATCCTTTCAGGTTTTTCACGATCACCTTTCCGAATGTCTCCCGGCCAAAATCCACCAGAATTTTATTGTTTTCCTTTTGAATAACCTTAGCTGTTATCGGGGTGTATTCCAGCGAAAAGGTTGACGGCGGCCTGTTCGGATCGCTGAAGCCGGCGGCATCGGCGGTATACGAAACCTTATTCTGATTGGATACGCTCCAGCTTTTATCAGAATTCACCCTTTTCCCCCTGACCAGTACCGAAGGGAAGGTTTTGTAATTCTCCACCAGGAGGGCAAGGTTGTGCTTGCCGGCCGGCAGGGCAACCTTCATGAGGTCGACATCGTAGATGATCCCGCCATCGAGCCTCACCTGGCACCGGCCGTCGGCATGGATGCTTACGGTTTCCGGTTCGGGTATGTCGAATGCTTTGTCGAAGTTAATGAGGCCGTACGGTGAATCGATGCGCCAGAACGGCGGATAGGGCTGTCCCCGCTCCTGCCGGCGGCCTCCAACCTCACGCTGCAGCCACACCTCGAAATCGCCCGGGTACCAGATCCATTCGGCCTTGTCCTGAGAAAATGCCGTGAGGGTGGAAAAGAACAGGAGGAAGGAGATCAGTGTTGTCTTCATGGCAGCCGGGTTTCTTGACAAGGTAAATATACTAATCTATCCGGTCACCGGGAGCAAGAGGTGAGGCGAAGACTTATCATCTAGTTCAGGCTGAACCCTTTTCTCAGCTCCTTCGCCATAAGGGCCACCGTTGCTGTAAACGCCGGATCGGCCGCAATATTGCGGTTTTCTGCGTGATCTGTACGGTGGTCGTACAGCTCGCGGGCGGCAACCTCGCGGGTATCCTGATTGAACCATTCGACGTAACGGAAATCGTCGGTCCGAACCGTGTAGCCCATGTAGGTGATGCCATCCGGACCGCGCCAGTTGCCATCGCGGAGGTACTGGCTGTAGGCGGCGGTTTTCCACTTCGCCACCGGGTTGTTGATCAGGGGCACGGTGCTTTGGCCCGCCAGGCCAGACGGAACGGGTAGCCCGGCCAGCTCGCAGAGCGTGGGGTAGATGTCGGTAAACTCCACCAGCCGGGTGGTTTTCGATCCCCTGTTCTTCATGCCGGGTACGCTGATGATAAGCGGGGCGCGGGTATCGATCTCGAAATTGGTCATCTTGGCCCAGCTGCGGTGTTCGCCCAGCTTCCAGCCGTGATCGCCCCAGAGGATGACGATGGTGTTTTTGGCCAGCCCTTCCTTTTCCAGTGCATCCAGCAGCCGCCCCACCTGGGCATCGGTGTAGCTAACGGAGGCGAAATAGCCGTGCCGGAGGAGGCGGGCCGTGTCTTCGGAAACCGCACCGTTGAGCGCGGTGGGCAGGTTGCGGCAGTCGGAATATCCGCGCACCTCCTGGTTGTTGCTGATGGCCATCGATGGCATGTTTTCGGGCAGCCAGGGGTTTTCAGCCAGCGGGATCTTTGACCGGTCGTACAGGTCCCAGTATTTTTTCGGTGCGTTGAAGGGGAGGTGCGGCCGGTAGTAGCCGACGGCAAAGAAGAAGGGCTCCTTCCGGTTTTTCAGTTCACCCAGCTTTTTAACCGCGTAATCGGTCTGGGCACCGTCGTAATACGCATTATCGGGTACATCGGCGCACTCGGTTACCCGTGCCTTTACGTACCACTCGCCCAGCCGGTCGATGAACTTGGCCTCATTGTGGTTGGCGATGATCTGCTGCTTGCGCATCTCAATCTGGGCGAGGTTTTCGTCGCTGAAATAGACGGCATCCGGGTCGAACGGAAAGCCTTTCAAGTGCATCTCCGGCTCGCTCCAGGAGAGGGAATCGGGGAAGATGTTATGATAAATCTTGCCGACAGCCGTGGTAAAGTACCCGTTACGCAGCAGGTACTGGGGCAGGGTGGTGACATTCGGCGCCACCTGCCGCATGGGGGTTTTCAGGTCCCACACCTTCAGCGAGTCGGGGCGCAGGCCGGTCATGAGGCTGGCCCGCGAAGGGTTGCACACGGCCGACTGGCAGTATGCGTTGCTGAAAACCATGCCGGATCGGGCGAGCCGATCGATGTTCGGGCTGATGACATGCGTGGCGCCGTAGCATCCGAGTTCCGGCCGCAGGTCATCCACAGCGATAAAGAGGATGTTGGGCCGCTCCTTCTCAACGGGGGCGGATGTGGGTGCCAGCAAGGCAGCTGCGGGCAGGAGCAGTGATGTTTTTACGAGCAGATTTTTCATGCCCGTTAAGGTACGAATTGTTCCTATTTCCCGCGACGGTCGGACCGGCTGTCGAGCCAGTGGACCAGGTTCAGCGCAAATTGTGCATTCTGCGGGGCGGCTTCGGAATTGATGCCCACCCTGAAATTTCCGTTTACCAGCTGCGCCGTAAACATGGCGGCTTCGCCGAAAACGGCTACACGGCCCTTTCCGAATTGAAGGATGGCGCCCTGGCAATAGCCGTCGAGCTTAACCGAAGGGGTTTTGTCGTTGAATTTCCAGGCGGTATCTGGCTGGAGCGACTTGCTCATGCCGGTGAATGTGAGAACAGGAATGGCTTCCGATGGCGCCCGGAATGCCGAACCGGTAAAGGAGGCCACCGAATCAATCCTGTCACCGGGTTTCAAACCTCTGGAAACAGGGGAGTCCTTGAGGGATCCGTCGCCTGCCCGGAAAACGGAGGGCGGCCACCTGTTTTGCCCCAAATCGGCGAATCCGTTGACAAATTCAAACCCGAATGCCAAGCCGAGTTCCGATGCGGCACCGGCAAACGGCATGTGATCGGCGATCAGGAGGAGGCTCCCGCCATCGCTCACCCAATCCCGGATGACATCGATTTCGCTTTTAGAAAAGGCCGAAGGTGTCGGCAGGGTCCAGTT
>CAYWHP010000127.1:0-8148 GCA_964457845.1 uncultured Porphyromonadaceae bacterium
CATACCAGCACAGGGTTTGCCCTCACAGGCGGCCACCAGCGGGTAGCCCAGTGTTCCGACTGCCACAAGGGAACACTGCTCACGGCCCGCCAGGAGTGCCTGACCTGTCATCAGGTGCAATACGATAACGCCAAGGATCACAAAAGCCAGTCGTACCCAACCGACTGCAAAATGTGCCACAGCTCCGAAAACTGGCTGAACGCCGCATTCAATCATGCCAATACCGGATTTCCACTCACGGGTTCACATACATCGGTGGTTTGTGCCAGCTGCCACAAGAACGGGTTCGGCGCCATTCCAAGCGACTGCAACTCCTGCCATGCGCCCAAATTTGCTGCAGCCGCAGCGCCCAACCACACTGCTGCCGGTATTCCGGTTCTTTGTGAAGAGTGCCATACCACAACAGCATGGAAACCGGGCACCTTCAATCATACCACCACCGGTTTTGCCCTTACCGGCGGACACCTGAGGGTGGTACAATGCTCTTCCTGCCATAAGGGAAGCGTGACCACCACCCGTCCGGAATGCCTGAGCTGCCATCAGGTGCAGTATGATAATGCCAGAAACCATAAGGCCCAGCTGTACCCCACCGATTGCAAAGTGTGCCACAATTCCGACAACTGGCTGAACGCCACATTCAATCATGCGCTGACGGCATTTCCGCTAACCGGCTCCCATACATCCGTTCAATGCGCAAGTTGCCACAAGAATGGGTACAACGCCATTCCCACCGACTGCAATTCCTGTCACGCTGCAAAATTTACCTCTGCCGCTGCCCCCAATCACGCCGCTGCCGGTATTCCGGTGCTTTGTGAGACTTGTCACAATACTACAGCCTGGAAACCGGGAACCTTCAACCACACCACCACGGGCTTTGCCCTCACCGGCGGACACCTCAGGGTAGGGCAGTGCTCCGCCTGCCACAAGGGAACCCTGTTAACTGCCCGTCCGGAGTGCCTTGCCTGCCATCAGGTGCAGTACGACAACGCCAGGAACCACAAAAGCCAGGCGTACCCCACCGATTGCAAAATGTGCCATAACTCCGATAATTGGCTGAATGCAGCTTTCAACCATGCCAATACAGGATTTCCGCTCACCGGCGCCCATACACCGGTTGCCTGTGCAACCTGCCATAAAACCGGGTTCAACCCGATACCTTCCGACTGCAACTCCTGCCATGCCGCGAAGTTCTCGTCGGCCGCCTCACCCAACCACACCGCCGCCGGCATTCCGGTACTTTGTGAAGATTGCCATAGCACAACAGCATGGAAGCCGGGCACTTTCAACCACACCACCACGGGATTTGCCCTTACGGGCGGACACCTGCGTGTGGTACAGTGTTCATCCTGCCACAAGGGAAGTGTTACCACCACCCGGCCGGAATGCCTCAGCTGCCACCAGGTGCAGTATGACAACGCAAAGGATCACAAGGCACAATCTTACCCCACCGACTGCAAGATGTGCCACAGCTCCGACAACTGGCTGAACGCCTCGTTCAATCATGCGTCAACTTCGTTCCCGCTCACCGGGGCACATATTTCGGTTCTCTGCGCCAGCTGCCATAAAACCGGGTACAACAATACCCCTGCAACCTGTGTGGCCTGCCATCAGGACCACTATAACGCCGCCGTGAACCCGAATCACAAAACACTGGGTCTCTCCGTAAACTGCGGTGATTGCCATACAACCAACCCCAACTGGCAGCCGGCCACTTTTGCGGTACACAACACCTATTACCCGCTCACCGGCGCACACGGGGCCGTTGCCACCAACTGTGCCCTCTGTCATAAAGGGAACTACACAACCACACCCAATACCTGCTTTGGATGCCATTCGGCGGATTACAGTTCCTCCACAAACCCGAACCATGCCACCGCCCAGTTCCCGACCAACTGCGAAAGCTGCCATTCGGTGACTGCCTGGACTCCCTCCACCTTCAACCACGATAGTCAGTATTTCCGTATTTACAGCGGAGAACATCGCGGTGAATGGACGCTCTGCTCCCAATGCCATACCACGCCTTCAAACTTTAAGGTTTTCAGTTGTTTAACTTGTCACGAACACAACAAGACAGACATGGACAAGGAGCACCAGGGCCAAACCGGATATTCATACACCAGCTCCGCCTGTCTCGGATGCCATCCCCGGGTTTAATAAAATTATGGGATTATACGTTTTGAAAAAAACTTTCTGCATAGCGCTACTCCTCCTGATGGCAATCATTACAGAGCTGCATGCCCAGGAGCCGGCTTCGTTAAGGGGCGGCAAGGTATCCTACATTACGGAACAGAATATCTATGTAAAATTTGAAACAACAGGCCGGATCCATGTTGGTGATACTATTTTCCGGCAGCTGGAAGGAAAGCTTGTCCCGCTGTTGGTTGTCGAGAATATCTCCTCCGTTTCCTGCGTGGGCAAGGCTCTTGATAGTTCCGGTTTAAAAGTTGGCGATGATGCGGTTGCCAGGCTTCACCCCGAAGAACCGACGGCCGGACAGAAGGAGGATAAAAAACAGACCGAAACCATAACAGAGCTTCCCTCTTTACCAGCGGCCGGGGATTCCGCTAAAAAGGAGGAGCCGGTCAAGCGAAAGCAGGATATTCAAGGCTCGATCTCGGAATCATCCTACATGAACCTTTCGAATACTTCGTCCGACGACTCCTATCGCATGCGATACTCCTTTTCAATGCGCGCCAATAATCTGGCTGCCAGCCGCCTGTCGGCCGAAAGCTATATAACGTTCACCCACAAGATGAATGAATGGGCCGAAGTAAAGGAGAATATTTTCAGTGCCCTGAAAATCTATAGCCTGGCCCTTAAATACGATTTATCACCCAAAACCAGCATCTCCGCCGGCCGCAGGGTGAATAACAATCTTTCCAACATCGGTGCCGTCGATGGCATTCAGGCCGAAACAGGTTTCGGTCAGTTCACCACCGGTATCGTGGCCGGATCAAGGCCGTCGGATGCCGATTACAGCCTGAACCTGAAGCTGCTCGAATATGGCGGATTCATTGCCCATAACGCACCAGGCAAAAACGGCCGGGTACAAACTTCGGCTGCCTTTTTCGAACAGCGGAATACCGGGATCACCGACAGGCGGTTCGCCTATTTCCAGCACGATAATTCGCTGCTAAAAAACCTTTACCTCTTTACATCGTGTGAGCTCGACCTTTACCGGAAAATCGAGGAGGTGGTTTCCAATAAGCCGTCGTTAACCAGTCTTTATGTTTCGCTGCGTTACCGCCCCTTTAAGCAGCTATCTCTATTTGGCTCTTATGATGCCCGGAAAAATGTGATCTATTTCGAAACCTACAAGAGCTTCGCCGACCGGCTACTCGAGGAGGCTACCCGTCAGGGGCTCCAGTTAAAAGTGAACTGGCGGCCCGGCAACCTCGTGAACATGGGTGTGAACGCCGGTTACCGTTTCCGTGAAGGCGACCGCAACCCGAATGAAAACCTTGGCGGGTACTTCACCATCAACAATATCCCGAAACTGAAGGCAACAGCAACCCTCACAGCCAACCTGCTTAAGACCAGCTATCTGACAGGCGGAATTTACGGAATCGGGTTCACCAAAGACCTGATCCCGGGAAAGTTGTATACCGCACTGGATTACCGGTTTATTGATTATGCATTCCTCAACACCGATACACCGCTGATCCAGCATGTGGCGCAGGTCAACCTCTCGTGGCAGATTCTGAAAAAAATGTCTTTGTCGGTTGATTATGAGCTAACTATAGAAAAGATTAGTAAATATCACCGGATATATATTAGTTTTAGCCGCCGATTTTAACGTTGAAACATTAAAAAGAGAACAGATATGAAGTATTTTCTTGGCGTAGTTTTGGCCCTGGCAATCGGGCTTTTGGTATTCCGACTGGCGAAAAACCCGGACAATGAGGCCGGTACCACCAGCAAGTCAGCAATCGTTGCAACACAACCGGGCGAGCCGGGCGTGCACAATACCACCATCAAGGAGGTTATCCAGGCCACCAGCTATACGTACATGCGTGTTAAGGAGGGTATGGCTGAGTATTGGGTGGCAACCATCAAGGACGATGCAAAGGTGGGTGATCCGTTTACCTTCTAGGAAGCCCTCGAGATGAAGGATTTCAAGAGCAAGGATCTTGACCGCACTTTCGAAACCATCTATTTCATCAGCGACCAACCTGCCGAAATGAACGCAGCGGCCGGAATGCCCACCACCATGGGCAAGCCCAAAGTTGAAAACGCCACCGAAGCCGTGATCCCGCAATCGGAAGGCGGAATATCCATCGGCGAACTCTTCAAGAACCGCGACAAATATTCGGGTAAGAAGATCCGCGTAAAAGGCAAGGTTGCCAAGGTGAACGAAGAGGTGATGGACAAGAACTGGGTACACCTGCAGGACGGCACCCGTGACGGAGAGAGCTTCGACCTGACTGTCACTACCCTGGAAAAGGCAACGGTTGGAGACATCGTCGAATTTGAGGGCACCATTGTACTGAATAAGGATTTCGGCGCCGGGTATGTGTATGATGTGATTATGGAGGAAGGGAAGCTGCGGAAATAGGGAGATTTAGTTTCCATTGTGGAATCGTGACGCGTGATGCGTGACGCGGAAGAATCGTGACACGTGATGCGTGACGCGTGATGCGGAAGAAAGTGACGGGTGACAAGTGACGAGTGACGCGGAAGCAGCCCCGTAGGGGCGATATTATTGTAGCACCCGGTAGGAATGCAATTTATTAAGCCCCGTAGGGGTGACATATTTTATGTCACCCCTGCGGGGCTTAACATTTTTGAAGGATGGCTTCTACAATAATTTCGCCCCTACGGGGCTCAGATCAACCCCACCCAGTCCGGTCGCGTCACGCGTCACGCGTCACGTGTCACGATTCTTCCGAGTCACGCATCACGCATCACGATTCTTCCGTCACTCGTCACTCGTCACTTTCTTCCGTGTCACGCATCACGCGTCACGCATCACGTTTATTTATAAAGTCCCGTCCTATCCAGCACATGATCCAGATTCGCCACGCCCAGCACCACCACGGCGGTAACCACCGACGTATGGTTCTGGTACTCGGGAATGCTCTTGTTGTAGAGGTCACGTTCGGTGTGCCAGATTTCGCCATAATCGAAATCATACCCTTTCACATCGGGTGCGCCGAAGCTCAGTGTAGGGATGCCGTTCAAGGCGAAGTAGGCATGGTCGGATCCGCCGGCTGATGTGGGCCGCGGCCGCGGTTCACCGGTCTGCTTGTTGAGGGTGAACGGAAAATCGGGATTGATGCTGTTCAGCGGTTCGCATATTTTCACGAAATCATCGTACATCGCTGCCGGAACCGTCAGGCTGTTGGCCACTGTGGGGCCGCCGTCGCGGTTGAAATAGTTCGATATTTTCGGCCACTTGTCCTTGTTCTTCTCCACATAGCTTTTCGATCCCAGCAGGCCGAACTCTTCGCCCGCCCAGAGGCACACGAGGATGTTGCGCTGCGGCTTGCCTCCGGCGGCCATGATGAGGCGCGCGGCCTCCATTGCCGGGGTGGCGCCCGATCCGTCGTCGACGCCGCCGGTGGCGACATCGAAACAGTCGAGGTGACCGCCCATGAGCACGTATTCATCCTTGTATTTGGTGCCGGGGATCATGCCGATCACGTTGTAGTATTTTACCGGACCCATCTTGAACCAGTTGCGGATGTCGAACTCGAGCTGGAAATAGCGGCGTTCTTTGCACATCTGTTCGATGATTTTGTACTGCTTGTCCTCGAGCTTGATATCGGGAATCGTCGGCAGCGTTTCGAAGGTCATCTTATCGATGTTTTTGCGGTCGTACAGCACGCGGATGGGCACCGCGGCCGACTGGATGATGCCAAGGATGCCGGCTTCGCGCATCTGTTTGTAGAACAGGGCGGGCGACTCTTTCAGGGTGATGGTTTTTTTCTGTTCCGCACCGGGATTCCGCCGGTTTTCCATCATGATCTCGCGGTTGAGTTTGGCTATGGAATCATTTTCGACGATCACCTTTGCCCGGTAGGCATCCCCGTCGGCCGAATAGTCGATGGGCCAGCCGCTGTTTTCGCCCGAAATGAGCACCCATGCGCCTTTAAGGGCACCCTTCATCCGGTCGAATTCCGACTGTGATTTCGGTTCGATCAGCACATGGCCTCGTTGAACGCCGCGGGTTCCGGCGGTGTACGACGGGGTGCAGAAGTGGAGGTCCATGCCGTTCTCCGCCAGCAATTTGCCGAACCAGGGACCGCGGTTGAAGCCAACCGGCAGGGTGCCGGCCTCGTCGAGCCAGGCCTCCATGCCCCACTTTTTGAATTCTGCCACACACCAGTCGGCTGCATTTTCATACGCATCCGATCCAAGGATCCTTCCGCCGAAGCGGTTGGCCAGCACATCGAGGTGCTGCATGGTCCGGTTATCGGTTTGGCCCAGTTCAATGATCTTTTCGGTCACTTTCTTTTGAGCCATCAAACCCGCGGTGCCTGTCAGTATTAACAGGGCAAATCCCAGCAAATAAATCCGTTTCATTATTTTTCGGTTAATTTAAGTTTCGGTGAACAATCCGGTTTCAGTTGCAAGTTAAATTTAAAAGGCATTAATTGGCAGTCGCACTGTCGTAAAACAGTAACGGAGGATACCATGGGAGACGAAATCAGGACTAAAGGGCTGGATATTGATGACATGATGGAGCGCGCCCGCATCTCGGGCGAGAAATTCAGCACCTACTCGCAGGAGCGGGTCGACTACATTACCGAGGCCGTGTACCGTGCCGGTTTCAACGCGCGGGTGGTGCTGGCGAAGATGGCCCACGAGGAGACGGGGCTGGGCAAATGGCAGGACAAGGTGTCGAAAAACGTCATCGCCACGCGGTACGTTTACCGCGATATCATGAATTTAAAGACGGCAGGCATCCTGCGTGAGGATCCCGAGTCCGGTATTACCGAAGTGGCCAAACCGATAGGCCCTATCTTTGCGATGACACCCATCACGAACCCCACGTCGACCGCGCTGTTCAAGATCCTCATCTCGATGAAGACGCGCAACCCGATCATCATCCGCCCGCACGGGTCGGCCAAGAAGAGCACCTGCGAGGCGGCGCGGATCTGTTACGAGGCGGCGGTTGCGGCCGGAGCCCCGGAGGATTGCATCCAGTGGATCAGGCGATCGACGCCGGAGGAGACGATCGAGATGATGGGGCACAAGCATGTGGCGCTGGTGCTGGCCACCGGCTCGGTGAGCCTGGTGAAGGCCGCCTACCAGTCGGGCAACCCCGCTATCGGCGTGGGGCCGGGTAACGTGCCGGTGTACATCGGATCCAGTGCCGACATGGGCTTTGCCGCCGAGCAGATCATCCTTTCAAAGACATTTGATTACGGCACGGTGTGCGCCAGCGAGCAGTCGGTGGTGATCAAGCACAACCGGGCGGAAGAGCTGATAACCGAATTCAAGAAGCGGAAGGCCTATTTCCTCACCGAGGCCGAGAAGCACCGGCTGGAGGAGGTGGCTTTCAACAAGACGCAGAAGGCCATGAGCATCGACGTGATCGGTCAGCCGGCGCACAAGATTGCCGCCATGGCCGGCATCGATGTGCCTGAGGATACCACCGTGCTGGTGGTTCGGTACGCCACCCACGAGGTAGGCATCAAGTATCCCATCTCGCTCGAGATCCTGGCGCCGATCCTGGCGTTTTACGTGGTTGACGACTTCATCGAGGCCATCAACATGTGCAAGCGGATCGTCAGTTACGGCGGCATGGGCCACACCATCAGCATCTTCTCGAACGAGGAGGACAAGATCATGTACTTTGCCGAAGTCACCAATGCCGGCCGCCTGCTGGTGAACACGCCCGCCTCGCAGGGTGCGCTGGGCGGCACCTACAACGGGCTGCAGCCATCGCTCACGCTGGCCACCGGCTCGGGGGGCAAGAACATCACTACCGACAACATCACCGCCAAGCACCTGCTGAACATCCAGCGGCTGGCCAGGCGCACCTTTATCCCGTGCAATCCCGATTTCACCGATATCTATCTGGATGAGTCGGTTGATGCGGACAGGATTGATGAGGAGTGCGGGAGGTAGGCAGTTCGGGTAGGGGTAGCGGTCCCCGCTGAAGCAGTTCGTTCAGGGGTAGCGGTCCCCGCCTTCGCGGGG
>CAYWHP010000127.1:8248-11467 GCA_964457845.1 uncultured Porphyromonadaceae bacterium
GAAGCAGTTCGTTCAGGGGTAGCGGTCCCCGCCTTCGCGGGGATGACAGCGGTCCGAGCGAGAAGTACGGGTGTGGTGGCACGGCCCCTTCGAGGTGTCCGGGTACGCGGGCAACCCCCCCCGCGAGCCGTCCGGGTAGGCGGGCATCTCCAGGCTCTTCAGCATGGGGGGTTAGGAGTCCTTCAGGATAATCCTACGGGTGGCCCGGGCACCGCAATCCAAAACCTGAATGATATAGCTCCCCGCTGCCAGGGGGGTGATATCAGCCGTGCCGGTTACCTTCTCAATGGTCAGCAGCAGCTGGCCCTGAATGGAATACACTTTTACGGTTGCCGGAGCGGTTAATCCGGTGATCTGGAGGATCCCACCGGTGGGGTTGGGATAAACCAGAATGGGGATGACAGGGGTATCCCCGATACCGGCAGAAATGGTGCGGTAATGATAGTAATCCTTGTGCGAAAGGGATACTTCCGTGGCCGGGTAATTCCTGGTGTACCAGGTGGCACAGGTCACATCGCCGGCAGGGTTAAATTGCCGAACCACCTTTGCAAATTCGGGAAGGCCCTGAAGAACATACTGATAGCCGACCTGCATTTCCGAAGCCTTCCGGCCGTTATCCAGGTAAGTCCACACCCACTGCATTTCAATGTTCCATTTCCGGGTATAGCTGTCATACCTGCTCTCGATCAGTGACAATACTTTTCCGGATTCATCGAAGGTGCGCTCCTCTTTCTTCAGGAATGTCCAGCCGGAACCCTCCGTCCGGTACCACATGGTGGAGAGGTAGTTACCTGCAGAATCGGGGATATACTCGATTTTTTGACGGTCGGTTTCCAGCCAGTCGTATCTGTTCCGGATCCATGACCAGCTGAAAGTGGCGGATCCGGTGGCAAAACCGATGGGGTCGAAATACCATTCCTTTTTCTCCTGTTTGTTCCAATCCGGGATGGTTGCATCCCAGCTATACCGGATCTGCTCCGTCAACCTTTTCAGACTGTCATAGGCGAACGTCTGCTTCTCCTGCGGCAGCCATTTCCGGCTGCTGCTGTCCCAGCGGTAAAACGACGAGGAGGTTCGTTGGCCGGAACCATTGTATTCATAATCGAGTGCAAACAGGGTATCCCAACTGTGCGTAAAACCGTTTTCCCCTTCGTGGGTCTCCCTTACCGTATTCCCTGATGCATCGAGCGTATTGGTTGTGCGTATTCCGTTAACCCAGCCGTAGGGCAATCCGCGCCAGTAAAAGCCGTTGGTAATGAATTCTTTGGACTGCGGATCGCGGGAATACACCAGTCTGCCTGTACAGATGAGGCACTCCTCGGCCGGGAACATGGTGCCGGTCCAGGCTTTGTGGCCGGAGTCCCATTGATAGCGTGTTTTGGAGATCATATCCCCGGCGGCATCGTATTCGTAAGCCAGCTTGTAGTAGCAGAAAGAATCCGTTTCGGTGCTGTAGAACCAGGTGCGCACCGAATCAAGGATCTGTTGTGCCGGCAGGGAGAGGCTCCAAACAATCAGGCAAATGGTGATCAAAGTGAGTCTTTTCATTAATTCTGATGAACCGTTGTTGCGGGGACATCCAAATTTAGTGAATTGCGGCCGGAAATATGGATGATAAAACGACATGCCGTACGGCAGCATTTAAGTGGGATTTTATAATGTACCTTTAGCCTATCGGATCGTTTTTACCCAGATGATCAACAAAATACCTTTTGCTTACCGCATCACGATCCTGTACATCCTGTTCGGCGCACTGTGGATCCTGTTTTCGGACAGCCTGGTGGCCCGCTTCACTGCCGATCCGGATGTAATCAGGAAAATATCGATGTTCAAGGGCTGGTTGTATGTCCTGGTCACCGGCATACTCCTGTTCTTCCTGATCATGAAAGAGATACGCCGGCGGACTCAGGTTTATAACCAGCTGCTGGATTCGAAGAAGCAGGCCGATGAGGCGGTCAGGCTTAAATCCACTTTTCTCGCCAACCTGTCGCACTACATTCGCACCCCGATGAACAGCATCCTCGGTTTTGTTGAGCTCATCGAGGACAAGGATACCAGTCCCGAAAACCAGCAGTTGTTTCAGTCGTACATCACCGAAAGCAGTCAGAACCTGCTGCAAACACTGAGCAGTATCGTTGAGATTGCCCGTCTGCAGGAGGGACAGGTGGAGGTGGCACGGGCAGAGGTCAGTGCAGCTGAACTGATCGGTCGGGTAGCTGCGGCCGCCCGGGTTGATCTTGCGGCCCGCAGAAAGCTGCTGGAGGTTCAAACGGGAAAAAGTTATCCGGATGGTCCCGACCGGCTGGTGACCGACCCCGATAAGGTGATTATGATTTTACTGGCCCTGGTATCGAACTCGATTCGTTTCACACAGCAAGGGGTTATCGGAATTGCATATGAAGGCGGCCACGATTCCTTCCTTTTCCGGGTGAGCGATACGGGAGGCGGGATCCTCGCGGAAAAGCAGGCCACCCTGTTCACCGATTTCCTCCAACACGATCCCCTGAAGGGGACTCCCGGTCAGGGTGCCGGCCTTGGCCTGGCGCTCGCCTCAAGGCTCGCGGCCATCCTCGGCGGAGCACTCCGGCTCGAGAACACCGGGCCCGGCGGCACCACGTTTTGTTTGAGCCTGCCGGCGTGAGGGTGTGAACCTTCGCCCACCATATGACCGATTCAATTAATGACCAAAATTGCTGGGAATTATTTTCGGAAATGCTTTGCCAAATCGGTACCTTGTATTTCTTACATGCTCAATTTTTAAGAAATGGACACGAATGCCCCCGCCCTGTTTGAAAATTCCCCCATCCGGCGTCATTACGATGAAGAATCGGAGACTTGGTACTTCTCAATCATCGACGTGGTGGGGGTTCTAACGGGAAGTACCAACCCAAGGGATTATTGGTTTAAAATGAAGATCCGGGTAAAAAGCGAAGCTGGAATCGAACTGTCGACAATTTGTCGACAGTTGAAAATGAGAGCAACTGACGGTAAAATGCGTGATACAGACACTACTACCGTTGAGGGGCTATTCAGAATTATCCAGTCAATTCCTTCTCCCAAAGCGGAACCATTCAAGCAATGGCTGGCTAAGGTAGGTTATGAGCGTATCCAGGACATGACCGATCCGTCACGCTCCCTCGACAGGGCGCGTGAATACTGGCGTGAACACGGCAGGAGCGAGAAATGGATCCAGCAGCGGATGATGGGACAGGAGACCCG
>CAYWHP010000128.1:0-11376 GCA_964457845.1 uncultured Porphyromonadaceae bacterium
ATTTGGACGGATTGTTGGTTGGGGGGGGAGACGTTTTTAAACGTCACTACGTGCATCACGCGGCATTTTGGGAAGGTTGACCCCTATAAATTGCTAAACCCCGATCTCCTGGTGGAAATCGGGGTCTTTGCAACTTTAACCGGATAACTCAATTTAGATAACATTATGACAGAAAACCTTGGTTTTCTGACGGCCCACACCTAAACGGCGCGGATATAGAGAATAGAAAATCTTAAATCAGAACACAGTTTATAACTCTTTCCAAATGTCCGAACAATATTCCGAACTACCAAATGTTTGATGGATTATTTTCAAAATAAATGGCGGGGCATCGGCAGAGACGTTTAAAAACGTCTCTACGGACACCCCGCCATCAATAAATCCGGGCGTTCAGCCTATTTCGTGAAATCCATCGAAGCCATTCGCTGGTAGCTCCGATACCTCCATTTAGCAGCTTCTTCAGCCGAGCTGAAGAGTTCATCGGCAACTTCCGGGAATGCTTTCTTCAGTGATGAGAAGCGAACTTCGCCCATCAGGAAGTTTTTGAACTCATTCCAGTCGGGCTCTTTTGAATCCAGCTCGAATGGATTCTTTCCTTCTGCCTCGAGGAGCGGGTTGTAACGGAAGTTGGACCAGTAACCCGACTTAACGGCGAGTTCCTGTTCGTACTGCGACTGTCCCATACCGATACGGAGTCCGTGGCTGATACAAGGTGAGTAAGCAATGATGATTGACGGCCCCGGGTAAGCTTCCGCTTCCTTGAGCGCCTTCATGAACTGGTTCTGGCTTGATCCCATTGCCACCTGAGCAACATAAACATAGCCATAGGACATAGCCATCATGCCAAGATCCTTTTTCCGGATCTTCTTGCCGGAAGCTGCAAACTTCGCGATTGCAGCAATCGGGGTTGATTTTGACGACTGACCGCCAGTATTGGAATACACCTCGGTGTCAACAACAAGCACATTGATATCTTCGCCGGAAGCCAGCACGTGGTCGAGTCCACCGTAACCGATATCGTAAGCCCAGCCATCGCCTCCGAAGATCCAGATCGACTTCTTGACCAGATACTGTTCAAGTGGAATCAGATCAGCAGCAATGGGATGTGATTCGCTTTTCAAGGCAGCCATAACTTTTTCCGAAGCCACCTGTGATTCATTGGCCTTCTCGCGGGCAGCAAGCCATTCGCCGAATGCCTCACGTGTTGTTTCGTTTACGGCATCCAGTGTTTCAGTCATCTTGATGGCGATCCGGTCGCGCAGTTTGTTTACCGCCAGCGACATACCATAACCATATTCAGCGTTATCCTCGAACAGGGAGTTGGCCCAGGCCGGACCTTTGCCCTGTGCATTGGCCGTATACGGGGTCGACGGGGCTGATCCGCCATAAATGGAGGAGCATCCGGTGGCATTCGACACGATCATCCTTTCACCATACAACTGGGTGATCAGCTTGATATACGGGGTTTCACCGCAGCCGGCGCAAGCTCCCGAGAATTCGAAGAGCGGCTGTGCAAACTGTGAATTCTTGACTGATTTCTCTTTGGCGAGGACCGTATCTTTGTAACCTACCTTCTCATGCATGTAAGTCCAGCGATCCACTTCCTCCATTTGTGTTCCCAGCGGTTTCATGATCAGTGACTTCTCTTTCGACGGGCAAACATCGGCGCAGTTGCCGCAGCCCGTGCAATCAAGAACGCTAACCTGCATGCGGAACTGGTATTCCTTGGTCCCGCCGGTGCCTTTGGCAGAAGCGGTACCTGCGGGTGCAGCTGCCAGCTCATCAGCTGTCATGAGGAATGGACGGATGGCAGCGTGGGGGCAGACATAGGCGCACTGGTTGCACTGGATGCAGCTGCCTACCTGCCATTCCGGAACGTTAACCGCAATACCGCGCTTTTCAAATTTGGTGGTACCCGACGGGAAGGTACCGTCTTCGCGGCCCAGGAATGCGCTTACCGGCAGATCATCGCCGCGCTGGCCGTTGATCGGCTCAACCACGTCTTTAATGAACGCGGGAATATCACGTGTATCAACCGGTTTATCAAGTTTGATACTCTTCCATTCGGCCGGGATCGGAACCTCAATGTAGTCGCCGCCGCGATCGATGGCTGCCATGTTCATGGCAACAATCGCCTCACCCTTCATCCCAAAGGATTTCTTTACTGCGTCTTTCATCTGTCCCACAGCAATTTCAAATGGGATGACATTGGCGATCTTGAAGAAAGCGGATTGCAGCGTAGTATTGGTGCGACCGCCAAGACCGATTTCCTCGGCAATTTCCGTGGCGTTCATCATGTAGAAGCGGATGTTCTTCTCGGCCAGTGTCTTCTTCATATGGTCGGGGAGGCGGTTCTTGGTTTCCTCGACATCCCAGATGGAGTTAAAGAGGAACGTGCCACCCTGCTTGATCCCTTTGAGCATATCATACTTATCGAGGTATGACGGGACATGGCAGGCAACGAAATCGGGAGCGTTTACCAGATAAGGCGACCGGATCGGTTCATCGCCGAAACGGAGGTGCGACGTGGTGAAACCGCCTGATTTCTTACTGTCGTAAGCAAAGTAGGCCTGGCAGTATTTATCGGTATTTTCACCAATAATCTTGATTGAATTCTTGTTGGCGCCAACTGTACCATCTGCACCGAGGCCGTAGAATTTGGCCTGGAAAGTTCCTTTGGGTGCGAGGTCAATATCAGGAAGAAGCGGGAGTGACTTGTATGTCACATCGTCGACGATACCAACAGTGAAGTCGTTCTTCGGCTCGCTCATTTTCAGGTTATCAAACACCGACAAAACCATTGCCGGAGTGGTGTCCTTCGAGCTGAGGCCGTAGCGTCCGCCAACGATCAGCGGGGCATTGGTCTCACCATAGAACAGGTTGCGGATATCGAGATAGAGTGGTTCGCCGGGTGCGCCGGGTTCCTTTGAACGATCGAGAACGGAGATCCGTTTGACTGATTTCGGGAAAACCTTCCAGAAATACTTTGCGGAGAACGGGCGATAGAGGTGGCAGGTTACCATCCCGACCTTTTCCCCTTTCGACATCAGGTAATCGATAACTTCCTTGGTGGTTTCCGTTATGCTGGCCATCGCAATGATGATGTTCTCGGCATCAGGGGCACCGTAGTAAGTGAACGGGTGATATTCGCGGCCGGTGAGCTTGGTTATTTCCTGCATGTACTCTTCGACGATATCCGGAACAGCTTCATAATACGGGTTGCAGGCTTCCTTGGCCTGGAAGAAGATATCCGGGTTCTGTGCGGTTCCGCGGGTTACCGGATGTTCCGGGTTCAGTGCGCGGTCCCTGAATTCCTGAAGTGCTTTGTAATCAAGCAGGGGGGCCATCTGTTCCTTACTCAGGACTTCGATTTTCTGGACCTCGGCCGAGGAACGGAAACCATCGAAGAAGTGAAGGAAGGGAACTCTCGACTTGATGGCAGCCAGGTGGGCTACACCTGCAAGATCCATGATTTCCTGCACACTGCCGGTGGAAAGCATGGCGAAGCCTGTTTGACGGGCGGCGTATACATCGCTGTGGTCACCAAATATTGACAATGCATGTGCAGCTACTGTACGGGCGCTTACATGGAAAACAGCAGGGAGAAGTTCTCCGGCCATTTTGTACATATTCGGGATCATCAGCAGCAAACCCTGTGAAGCCGTATAGGTGGAGGTAAGAGCTCCTGCCTGAAGACTGCCGTGAACAGCACCTGCAGCTCCCCCTTCCGACTGCAGCTCAGCAACGCGGACGGTTTCGCCGAAAATGTTTTTCAGGCCGTGTGCGGCCCATTCATCAACATTTTCAGCCATCGTAGACGATGGAGTGATCGGGTAAATGGCTGCCACTTCGCTGAACATATAGGCTATGTGCGAAGCCGCCTGGTTACCGTCGCAGGTGATAAACTTCTTTTTTGACATGTTGAATATATTTACTATGAGACAATTATCGAAATCGCTCGCAAAAGTACAAAAAAGAGGCTTACGAAATCATGACAAATGCCATATAATCGTGACGCGTGATGCGTGACGCGTGACACGGAAGAATCGTGTCGCGTGACGCGCAGGAATCGTGATAGGTGACACGCAGTGCGTGACACGGCGGATGGTCGTTGGGACAGGTTATGCCAGAAAGGGTTGTTCCGCGTTACGCTTCACGCGTCACGCGTCACGTTTCAGCTACTCGCTGTTCATCGAGATCAGGAACTCCTCGTTGGTGCGGGTGCCATTCAGCTTGTCGCGCATGAACTCCATCGCTTCGGAAGGATTCATATCGGAAAGGTAATTGCGGAGAACCCACATTTTGTTGAGGAAATCTCTGGAATGAAGAAGATCTTCACGGCGGGTGCTGGATCCCTGGATATCGACAGCCGGCCATACGCGCTTGTTGGCAAGCTTGCGGTCGAGCTGAAGTTCCATGTTCCCTGTTCCCTTAAACTCTTCGAAGATAACCTCATCCATTTTTGAGCCGGTATCGATAAGGGCTGTGGCCAGGATGGTAAGACTGCCGCCTCCTTCGATATTCCTGGCGGCCCCGAAGAACCGTTTCGGTTTGTGAAGGGCGTTTGCATCGACACCGCCCGACAGCACCTTGCCGGAAGCAGGCTGAACGGTGTTATAGGCACGTGCAAGTCGCGTGATTGAATCGAGGAGGATTACCACATCATGACCGCACTCGACGAGCCTCTTGGCTTTTTCGAGAACGATCGAGGCAACCCTGACGTGTTTCTCTGCTGGTTCGTCGAAGGTACTGGAAATGACTTCGGCATTCACTCCCCGGGCCATGTCGGTAACCTCTTCAGGGCGTTCATCAACCAGGAGCACCATCAGGTAAACTTCCGGGTGATTGGCTGCGATGGCATTGGCTATCTCCTTGAGGAGGATGGTTTTACCGGTTTTGGGCTGTGCAACGATCAATCCGCGCTGGCCTTTCCCGATAGGTGAAAACATATCCACGATACGGGTGGAGAGGGTACAGTCGGCGTGGCCGGTAATATTGAATTTGGAATCCGGGAAAAGCGGTGTCAGGTAATCAAAGGGAACCCTGTCGCGTACATATTCGGGGCTGCGGCCGTTGATCTGCATGACCTTGATAAGCGGGAAGAATTTCTCACCCTCTTTTGGCGGACGGACGGAACCTGTAAGTGTATCACCGGTCTTCAGGGCGAACAGTTTGATCTGCGACTGTGAAACGTAGATATCATCAGGTGAATTGAGGTAGTTGTAATCGGCGGAACGAAGGAATCCATAGCCTTCCTGCATGATTTCAAGCACACCGGTACTGGTAATGTATCCATCAAAATCATACATCTCGCCGGTCTTTTTCGACTCTTCGCTTTCGCGGGCCTTTTGTTCTTCCTGGATCCTTTCGCGTGGTTTTATCTGAACCACAGGCTGTTCATCCTGTGATTTTGGGGTACGCAGATGCCGGCCGAAAGGTGGTGGCTGAACCGGTGGTGCGGGTGGTGCGGGAGGTGCAGCAGGTGGCGCCGGCGTATCCTGCATGGTTGTATTTACCGGAGGAGCCTGCTGTTCAGGAGTATCCTTGGGAAGCTTAACGATATGTGAGGATTTTGCAAACGGTTTGACAGGGGGTACAACCACCGTTACCGGTGCCTTTGGCTCGGTAACCTCTTCTTCCTTCACGGGTGCCTTATCAGGCCTTGTGGAAAAAAGCGGACCGGGTTCCTTTTTTTCAATGGTAATCCTTTTCCTGGGTCCTTTTTGCTGCTCTGCAGAAGCTGGAGTCTCCTCCTCGTCGCCCTTTTCTTTCGGAGCGACCTTTTTGGCTTTTGTTTCGGAGGCCTGAATCGCCTGCTGATCCAGTATCTGATAAATAAGATCCTGTTTTTTAAACGATTCGACTCTTTTAATACCCAATTCCTTGGCAATATCTCTCAGTTCCGTCAACAGTTTATTGTTGAGCTCGAGAATATCATACATAAACCTGATCTTTAGAATTTAACCTCATCAAATAAATACGTCCGGGGAAATTTTCTTGATTCTTCGAGAATTATCCGACCAACTCCTGCGGCTACCTGTTATGGAAACGTAGCTGGTACAAAGGTAAGAATAAATTATCTGAATAAAAAAACAATCCTTTTGGTATTCCATATGCAACATTTAGAATTCTTTAGCGTAAAGACAGATAACCAACCCTATCACCTTTTTACCATGCGACAGTTAAAAATCACCAGGCAGGTTACGAATCGCGAATTACCCTCGCTTGACAAGTACCTCCAGGAGATCGGACGCAGGACCCTCATCAATCCGAATGAGGAGGTGGAACTGGCACGCAGGATCCGTGAGGGTGACCGTAAGGCGATGGAGAAGCTGATCCTGGCCAACCTGCGTTTCGTTGTCTCCGTAAGCAAACAGTATCAAAATCAAGGCCTTACCCTTCCCGACCTGATTAATGAGGGCAACATCGGTCTCATTAAGGCTGCCGAAAGGTTCGACGAGACCAAAGGGTTCAAGTTCATATCCTACGCGGTATGGTGGATCAGGCAATCCATCCTGCAGGCAATTGCGGAGCAATCCCGTCTGGTTCGTTTGCCCCTGAACAAAATAGGCCTCATGAACAAGCTTAACCGGACCATTTCCAAAATGGAACAGAGTCTGGGCAGGATGCCTTCAGAGGATGAAATCGCAGATGCGGCAGGAATAGAAATTGAGGACATCCAACGATATCTCAACAACAGCGGGCGGCATGTTTCAATGGATGCACCGCTGGCGGCTGGCGAGGAATCAAACCTGTATGATGTAATTCTGAATCCTGATGCTTCAAACCCGGAGGATGAGCTGATGATGGATTCGCTCAACCTTGAGATTGAACGGGCCCTGAAACATATCGGTGAACGGGAAGCCGAAATCATACGGCTGTTCTACGGCTTGCACGGCATCCCCCCCCACTCCCTCGACGAGATCGGTGAAAAATTCAGCCTCACCCGCGAACGCGTAAGGCAGATCAAGGAAAAATCGATCCAGAAACTCAAGAACCATACGAGGAGCCGGATGCTAAGGAATTACCTGGGATAGATTCGTGACGCGTGACGCGTGATGCGGAAAAATCGTGACACGTGACACGTGACGCGTGACGCGGGAGAATCGTGACACGTGATGCGTGACGCGTGATGCGTGACGCGTGTTCCGCAAGGGTTCGGTATTTCACCCAATATCGTATATTTGTATTAGGCGTAGACCATCTTCTGTCTGATGTCTAATGTCTCATGTCTAATGTCTAATGTCTAATGTCTCATGTCTAACGTCTAACGTCTTCCAAAATGCCCCATCTCGTAGCCGCTTCGCTTCTTGCCGCTGATTTTGCCAACCTGGAACGGGAAATCAGGATGGTCAATCAGAGCCATGCCGACTGGATCCATGTTGATGTGATGGATGGCAGTTTTGTGCCAAACTTCTCGATAGGCACTCCCGTTATACAGGCGATCCGGCGGCATGCGCTGAAACCGCTCGACGTGCACCTGATGATCAGGGAACCGGAACGGTATATCGATCATTTCATTGGGTTGGGCGCCGATATCCTGACCATTCATGCCGAAGCCACCAACCACGTGCATCGCGCGGTGCAGATGATCCGGCAGGCGGGTGCAAGGGCAGGCGTGAGCCTGAATCCGCACACGCCTGTTTCGCTGCTCGAGAATTTGCTTCATGACATTGATCTGGTGCTCATCATGTCGGTCAATCCCGGATTTGGCGGTCAGCAGTTCATACCCAACACTGCCGACAAGATCAGGAAGGTCGACCAGATGCGCAGGTCGGCTGGTGCCGGGTTCCTGATCGAAGTTGACGGCGGTGTGGATGAACAGAATGCCCGTATGCTCGTTAGTTGCGGTGTTGATGTGCTTGTTGCCGGCAATGCGATTTTTTCCTCCGCCAATCCTGAAAAAACTATTGCCAACCTCAAGAGCTTCAACCGGAATGCTGAATAACAGCCAGATCAGCCTGCTGACCGAAGCCATGCTGGAAGCTTCCCGTATTGTGATGACGTATTACAAGAATCCTGAATTGGCGATATCCAGCAAGGAAGACCTGTCGCCCGTTACGGCAGCCGACATGGCCTCACACAGCTTTTTCAGCACTTTTCTCGCCAGGGAGTTCCCGGGCATCCCGCTTATAAGCGAAGAGGCCGGGAAGCCCGAATATGCGGAGAGGATGGCATGGAAGCATGCCTGGATACTCGATCCGCTCGACGGAACCAAGGAATTTATAGCCGCAAATGACGAATTTGCCATCAACCTGGCTTTGATTGAATATGGCAGGCCGGTTGCCGGCTTCATCGCCATACCGGCTAAAAGCACCCTCTATGCAGGTATTGCCGGCCTTGGCAGCTGGAAATCCGGACCCGACGGGGAGCGGCAAAAGCTGCCGATCCACCAGCCGAAACACGGGGAGACACGGAAGATCAGGGCATTGATCAGCAGATCTCACGCAGGCAGCGCTGAGAAAGTATATCTTGATAAGCTCAGCGATAAGAACTGGCAGGTGGAAACCATACCAACAGGTTCTTCATACAAGCATGTTCTGCTGGCCGAAGGCGCTGCCGAACTGTATGCCAAGCCGGGCCCCTGCTGGGAATGGGATACCGCGGCCGGGCAGATCATCCTGGAAGAGGCCGGCGGAATGGCTGTACGGATGGCTGACGGCGAACCGCTGGTTTACAACAAGGAGAACTTCCTGAACCCCGATTTTGTGATGTGGGCCCCGGGGGTTTTCATTCCCCTCTGACAAAAGAATCCAGATACAGGAAAGGATCGTTCAGTTCCCCGTTGCGGGTAATGGTAGCCCGGTGCACTACCTTGCCCGGATCGTTGCCCAGCATGCAGGGCAAAACGATTCTCAGCAAGACGGATCCAAACTCTTCGGAAGCGTCGCGGGGTAACTCGCCAGGCAGATTATCTATTGACATGACGGTTACTGCCTCCGGATCGGAAAAGGCAGGAAGTTCACTTCCGGTCCGGCGATCCAGATCGTAAAAGGGATCGGCGATACTGGTAGCCCGGATGGTGGTAGGCACCGATCCCCGGATGTCGCAGGTGATGTCTGCGATTACCCGGATCCTGAAGTCGTCCGAAGCGGTGTCGGCAGGATCCCACATCTTTGGCGAAGCGGGATCCCAGAAGTGCGCGGACATAAGGAGATCAGTGGACGGGATGAAGCGTCTGAAATCAGATTTGTACTGTTCCGGGTGATGGCAAAAATCATCGAAGCTGAAAGGGTTACCGTCCTTCCTGACGGTGTAGTGCCAGGGATCGATGCGGCAAATCACAGGAGTCAGCGCTGGATTGGCCAGGTACTCATCGGGTCCGACCACCGGAATGGCAGTCCGGAAGAGTGTCTCAAGAACCCCGGTCGCCACCCGGCCTCCACCGGTGACAAGGATCCGCACCGGTCCCGTATCGAGGCTGGTCAGCTGGGCATCCATCTCCCGGCGGTCGTGGCAGGAATGAGCCGGATCCAGGTTAAAACGGCCGGATTTGAGGCCCCAGCCGCGCAATCCGTTAAATGCGCCGACGATACCGGCCCAGCGGCCGAATGCGATGAGCCGGACATTGTACTCATCCCGGAGGTATTCGTAATCAACCAGGGTGATCCTTTTGTTGAGAGCTTCAAGGAGCAGGGGGCGGTTGTAAGCCTGCATCTTGGCAACATGCGCAAAGAAAAGGTATCGCTTGCCCGGCAGCAGAGCTTCAAGTTTAACCTCTTTAACCCCAATCAGCCAGTCGCAGCCGGAGATGTCCTCCTGGACGGTCACGCCCGCAGTACGATACTCATCATCAGAGAAACACCTTATGGAACTGGGCTGGACAATGACTTCGGTTCCGGGGAACAGGTGCGGCAGCATGGCGGCTGACGAAGGCGGAATGGCCACCCGGCGGTCGGGCGGGGTTTTGGTTTCGCGCAGTATTCCGATTTTTATGCGTTCCATCAGGAGCGTTTGAATTAAAGGCTCTGAAAATAGTGGTTTTTTTCGTATATTTGCGCCCTCTTATTGGGGCTGACCTGGTTTTGACAGCAGGGTGAACTGGTAGGAAAGCATGCCGAGCCATGTAATAACGCTCGTTAAACAGGATTGCAAACAATCAACTGGCGAATCCAATTACGCTCTCGCCGCTTAATTGAAGTAATAGTAAATTAGGCACAAATCCCGGTACCAGGTACCGGGACGGGACATCAGGCCGGAGGTATTGACCTGTTCCATCCGGATCACCTGGTGCTAACCAATACAGGGATAGTTTCTGCCCCGCCCCGTGGCAGCGATGAAATTCAGGGGATAGGGTCCTGATCGGTTGCCGTATACCAGCCAGGGCTAGAAAACCCAAATCCGGATAAGCATGTAGAAACCCTATGGGTTCCTTGTTTGGACGCGGGTTCGATTCCCGCCAGCTCCACTGAAACAGTAAGTAAAGCGAAGCAAAAGCCTGTAAAACCCACATTTACAGGCTTTTTCGTTTTTGCGAAAAAGCAATCGAAAGCAGAAAAAAGCAGGGTTCCAGGGCTAAACAGAGGGTATAAATTTCTCGCTGCAAATACCCTTTGTTTAGCCCTGAGAGTCGGTGTTTTGCACTGATTTACTGCGGTTTGCACAAATGGAAGAGAACGCTGAAACGTAGTTTTAACCCTAATTTTCAGTGTTATGAAAAAAACAATTTTCAGTGTCCAGTTCCTCATCAGGGGGAGCAAGATTCTCCGCAATGGAGAAGCCCGTATCTGCTTAAAGATCAGGGTAGATAATCAAGTCGCAGAACATGCCTTAAGCCGAAGCATCCCACCCGATCAGTGGGATGCCGACAGGGGTATGGCCATAGCCAAGTCGGATAAGGGCAAAGCCCTCAACCATTACCTCGAGCATGTCCGAAAGATGATATACGATGCCCAGCTCGCACTCGAAGACAGGCAACAAGACATTACTGCTGAATCACTTATGCAGGAAACATTCGGGAGCCCGGTGGGAAAATCAGGAATCCTGGCCTATTACAAACGGCACAATGACGAGATGAAAGAGCTGGTTGGCATGGAATTTTCCGGTTCAACCTACACCCGCCATTGCACTACCCGCAAGCTTGTAGGTCTATATATATTATATAAGTTCGACAAGGATGAGCTCGATATCCGCATGCTAACCGCTGATTTCATCCGGGGCTTCCAAACCTGGCTCCGAACGGTTCGCAAATGCAATCACAACTCGACCATCAAGTACACCAAGAACCTGGGGAAGGTAATCCGGAGAGCGATCGCAGAAGGCCTGCTCGACAAGGATCCGTTCCTCGGCATGAAGTTCCGCATCGATCAGGTGAAGACTGAAGTCCTCACGCCAGAGGAGCTCGACCGCATGGCCGAAAAGGAATTCAACAACGAA
>CAYWHP010000129.1:0-11371 GCA_964457845.1 uncultured Porphyromonadaceae bacterium
TGCCTGGTGAATGCCACCCCGGTGATGTCGGTCGACTTTTCGAACGGGCATCCGGCGGGCGGATCCGATTTCCAGATGGTCGGCAGCCAGGGTTTCGGGGCATAGGGTACAACTCGTTCCTGGGCCACTATTGAAACAAACGGCAATGCCGACAATAGGACCATCCCCATTAACATCTTTGTTTTCATATTCAGCATTGCATTTAGGAGAGGCGGAGATCACGGAGTCTCACGGAGAAACAAGGAAAACATGTTGCTGCGCTATTTCCTTGTTTCTCCGTGATTCTCCGTGATCTCCGTGTCTCCGTGGTTAAAAAAAGTTTCCAACCCGTAACCTCGCCTAATTGCGATCAATTTTCACCTGGTAAGAGTAGGTCTGATTACCGGTAAAATGCCGGGGTGTAGCCGCAACAATCAGGTAAACCTCCGCATCCGAAGGTTTTACCCTGATTTTCATCTTCCCATTTGTCGCACCATCCATCTTCATCGAATACTGCTTCGCCGATGAACCGGTCCTTACCACGATCCTGCCCCGAAATTCAGAAGCCGCACCATCGCTGCCCTTTGCATCACCGTTCAGCTCAAAGGCATAACTGCCTCCGGAGGTGTTATTAATCTTATACACGTTGTATCCCCAACCGCGGGTAACAAAATCTTTTCCCGGGCGAAGCCATTGCCCGCCGGTGCCGCAATTGTCGAATGTCTTCACAATGGAATGGATATCGAGGGAGTCACCGTATTTTTTGAGTTCCCTCGCCGCGCGCTCCTCGGTTCCGTCGGGGAAGCCCGGATAGCCGCTCACGTTGTGGGCGGCAAAATCGGCATACAGATCGGCAAACTTGCCGGCACCGAGCTGGTTGTACAGGTACTCCTGAGGCATCAGATCGATTTTATCGAAAAAACTGCCGGCCATCAGCACCTTCTGGACCTTACGAACATCAGTCAGGTAGTTGAGGAAGATATTCATTCCGTACTGATGGCAACCTCGCTGCCAGTTTTCCAGCTCGCCCTCCTCACGGTTCTCGAAACTGTACCACATGGTTACCTGGGGATTTGCAGTAACCGCAGAAGCGGTGATGTATTCCTCCTTGCTGCCGGGATGTTTGGATGCGGCATACCAGTTTGCCGTTGCCTCGATAAACCACTGGCTGTCGCCTGTGTATTTGAACCCCGGGGAGTTTGCCTTATACTGGAAAATATGGAATCCCTCATGCTGGGCTCCGGCGCTTCCGGTTTTAGCGTAGGCAACCGGGATGGTCAGGTAAGGGAAACTGTTGTCGTCGGTACCCTGCCCCATGGCCCAGTCATCGGGGAACAGGTCCTTTTTGGGATTATGGATATAAACGTTATAGTAAAAGCCTGCCAGCGGATTCGGCGGATCCGACATGTGCCACGTGCCCAGGCAGTCGTTCCTCACATCCTCCAGGGTGGCCAGCAGTTCGGCTGCCTGCCGGCTGTAATCGTATGTTTTGTCCCACCAGACGATGAAGATCCCGGCCGTTGCATAATTGCAGTTTTCAACGGTGGAATAGGTGGATTTTATGGCATAGGGCGAAGCGGTCTGTGACGGAGACCTTACGGTAATAAGGAGAAGAAGCAGAATAACAGCAAGTTGCAGTGTCTTTTTCATACATAAGAATCTAAAGCGTAAAGTAGCCCATTGGCAGGGCCTTATACACCAATATATTAACCCTGATGTGTATTAACTTGATCAGGCGGAGGCAAGCTTCTCGCGGCGAGCCGAATAAAACATGGTTACCGAGGTATAGAGCACCACACCGCAAACCAGCCATTTCATCACCTCGAGGGGTAGTGATTTGACGACAAAAGCGGCCAGAAAAACTCCGAGAATTCCCGCAGTGGTGAGGAAAATCGCCACTTTACGGTCGTAGGCCGCCTCCTTGATGAATTTTGATCCGCCGGCAGCCATCAGCATTGCGGTAGCGGTCATCATGATGGGGAATGCCGTTTTGGGATCCATGCCGAAGGTGTAAACCATGGCCATGCAGGGTGCGTAAAATCCCACTCCGATGGTTTGAAGGGCACCGAAAACGAAGCACATTACAAGAACCACCGCGAGTTTCCAGCCCGACAGGCCGATTTCCATACCTCCCAATGGAAGAACCTTGAGCAGCCCGGCCAATATCATGATGGCCACAACCAGAAGACCGAAACCCATACCCAGTTGAATCTTGCGGCGAGGCAGCTTCGAAACGATGCCGGCGCCAAGCACGGAACCGATGGGGGCAGCCACCGACATCGACACGAGGGTCACCGGGTCAACGTCAACCGCAGTCATAAAAATGAAGGCCTGTGTTACTGTAGCCAGCGTATTGCCTACATTCATGGTCCCCGGAATCAGCCGGTCGTCGACCATTTTGAAAAGCTTGAAGATGGCTGTTTGCTGGGCGAAGGATCCGATACCAAGCGTATCCAGGAAGTTGGTGAAGAATCCGGTTGCGGCCAGACCGGGCCAGGGCTTATCGGAAAAGGAGTTCCGGTTTTTATATACATCCCGGATGTAATAGGCGCCAAAAAGGGCTGACATGATGCCGAGAACGGCTTTCAGAATTAAGATCATAGGTTGTCGATTTCGAACAGGTTTATCGGGATAAATTTAGCAGAATATGCATTCCAATTACTTTCTTTGAAACATGAAAAAGAACCTTGCCATTTTGCTCCTTGCTGTCACGCTGGCGGCCGGAGCGCAGACCAAATCACCTGTCAGGCAGGCTGTCCTGCCGGAAGCGACACCCGAAAGTGTCGGTATGTCGGCCGAGAGGCTCAGCAAGCTGGATGCCATGTGCACCGAGGCTATTGCTGCAGGGGATATCCCGGGCGTCGTCGCCTATGTTGCCCGTCGTGGCAAAACCGTTTTTCATAAGGCATACGGGCTGGCTGACAACCCGGCCGGCAAAACACTGAAACGCGACGATATTTTCCGTATAGCCTCGCAGAGCAAGGCCATCACCTCCACAGCGGTCATGATCCTTTGGGAAGAGGGTCGGTTCCGGCTCGACGACCCCATATCGAAATACATCCCGGAATTCAAAAACCCGAAGGTGCTCACCGGCTTTACTTACAGCGACACCACCTGGACGGGCATACCTGCCAGCAGGGAGATTACGGTGAGGCACCTCCTGACCCACACTTCAGGCCTCGGTTATGGAGAAATCGACGGGGATGAGCGCTTTCAGTTGCTTTACAAAAAGGCCGGTGTAGTCGACCTTTTCACCACCGGGAAGGTTACCATTGAGGAGAGTGTCAAAAGGCTTGCAAAACTGCCGCTGCACCATAATCCCGGAGAAAAATACACCTATTCCGAAGGGCTTGATGTTCTGGGCTATTTTATTGAAGTGGTTTCGGGTATGCCGTTCGACGTTTTTCTCAAAACACGGCTGTTCGATCCGCTCGGCATGTTCGATACCGGATTCTATCTTCCCGATGATAAGGCGAAGCGGCTGGTTACGGTTCAGAAACCCGGCGAAAGCGGCTGGATCCCCTACCCGGTTACCTTTTACGATCCCGCCTATCCGGTAAAGGGGGCAAAAACATTCTTTTCGGGCGGCGCAGGCCTCTGCAGCACGGTGAAGGATTATGCCACCTTTCTTCAAATGTACCTCAACGGAGGGGAACTGAACGGAGTGCGCATCCTGAGCCGGAAAACGATAGAAACCATTATGGGCAATCCCTTTGCCAACCTATGGGAAGGCAAGGGCGAACACTACGGCCTCGCTTTCGGCGTGCTGGAACAAAAGACGCAGGACATGGGCGGTCAGGGCAGCGCAGGAACCTTTTACTGGGGCGGCTATTTCAACACCCAGTACTTTGCCGATCCGAAAGAAGGGCTTATCGGTCTGATTTTTAAGCAGACACAGGATACAAGGAAGGACGATACGGGGTGGAAGTTCAAGATATTGGTTGAATCGGCAATTATTGACTAGTGTCGGCATGTAAAGGGATTCTGTTAATTTTCAGTTAAATCTGTGCCCGAATGCCGGATATTTCCTAAATTATCGACCATTCATATCCATGCTGGCATGGAACCATGTAACACTAATCCTGTTTAAAGCATGAAAAAATTCCTCTGTCTAGCTGCAATTCTAACATTCGGACAATTGCAGGCGCAGGTCACCGTACAATGGGCAAACTTCCCCGGTGGCGTATCGGTCGCCGTTGATGCCGCCAACAATATTTATTCGGCCAGCTGGGACTACAACCCGGCGGGCGATATTACCCTGACAAAGTGGAATACAGCAGGATCAGTGGTTTGGACCGCCAGCTATAACAATACCGACAATACCCGGCATGAGGCGGCCACCTGGCTGGATACCGACAGCCAGGGGAATATCCTGGTTTCAGGGACCATCCGTTCCGGTTATTCCAATCCGGTGAATGCAAACAGCCTGCTTATGAAGTTCAGTCCTTCGGGCAGCCTCATCTGGCGTCAGGTTTACGGAACCAATTTCGACGGATCCTCAACGGTCCGGTGCCTGGTCGACGCGCAGGACAACATCTACGTACTGGGCATCGGCAACAGCGGCGCCGGCCTGGTTTCCTCGGTACGCAAGTTTAATTCTGCAGGAACCACCGTATGGACCTGGTTCGACAATGCAGGTATAGGCGCCCCGCAGAATTTCAAACTGACCCCCGACAACAAGCTGCTGATCATAGGAAGAGGTATCACCGGCAGCATGAATTCTTTTGCCAAAATTGATCTCAATGGCACTAAATTATGGGGAATCGGTCCGATAAACAGCACCTCGGCCGGTGATGCAGCGGGCGATGCCCTCGGCAATACCTACCTGGTAAACGGGACGTATGGCATTACGCCTGCCGGAAGCATTGTACGCAAAGTATCATCAACCGGAACCCTTATCTGGGAAAAAACCAATACCATAACCGGCACCAAAATCGAAGTCGGCAACGACAGCCGACCCGTCTTAAGTGGTTATCCATCAGTTGGCTACGGAGCGGCATTCCTCAAACTGGATGAGAGCGGAAATCTGTTGTGGCAGAACAACGATGCCGATGGCCCATCGTACAATTTGCTATCGCATGCCCAGCTCCGGCTGGATGGCTCAAATGCCGCCTATCTTGCCGCAAGTATCATGACCCAGATGGCCGTTTGCAAGGTAAATGCCAACGGCACTTCAGCCTGGACGGCAACCATGAGCACGGGGTATGCCTACGCACTTGATTTCGGAACGGGCAACGAAGTTTTCGTGGGGGGTGGGACAACCGCCATGCTCGTTCAATCGGGAACAATCAGCACGCCGGCAGTCCCGACCGCACTGACCGCCACAGCTACAGGCTCCTCCACAATAAACATCACGTGGAAGGACAATTCAACCAACGAAACTGCTTTCGCGCTGCAGCGCTCAACCAGTGCCACAGCCGGATTCACCTCCATCGCATCGCTGGCGGCCAATACGGTGAGCTATGCCAATACCGGTCTTGCTGCCGGAACCACCTATTATTACAGGATTCTGGCATCGAATGGTGCCGGAGCATCGGCCTGGAGCAGTGTTGCCAGTGCCACAACCCAGGCAGCAGCAACCGTTCCAGCCACCCCATCGGCACTGGTGGCAACACCCAAAGGCTGCCTTACGATGAACCTCACCTGGTCTGACAATTCGAATAATGAAACCGGGTTTACCGTTGCCCGGTCGACCTCCGTTTCGGGCACCTATTCCACCATAGCCACCCTGCCCGCGAACACGGTAACCTATACAAATACAGGACTTATTAAAGGCAGAAGGTATTACTACCAGGTGAAGGCAACCAACGCCACAGGCAGTTCAGCATGGAGCCCGAAGGCAAATGCAATCGCTTCATGCCTGAAAAGCGGATCCATCGGCGATGCTGTCGAGCCGGTTACCATACCCTATCCGAATCCGGTTACCGACGGTTGGTTTACGCTCAATCTCGATTCCGGATACTCATTCCCGGTAACTATCCAGATCTTCAGTGTTACCGGCCAAAAGGTTCTCGATCGGCAGCTGGAGGAAACAACCAACACCATCGATACCCGCGGTATCCCTCAAGGGCTCTATATCCTGACGGTCAAAAGCCTAAAGCAAACAGCCTCATACCGTCTGCACATCAACAATTAAAGCAACAATTTCCGGCACAGTTCTTTAAACTCATTCTGCTTTTCCGACCCGTCCGGCGTTTCGCTTCCCTTTTTCCAGGCTTCAGCAGCCTCCTTGTTCTTACCCAGGGCTAGCAGCGCTTTGCCTTTCCAGAACCAGCCCATGGCCTCCTCTGTGCGATCGGAATGACCAACCCCAAGGTTCTCCGGCCAGGTAAGTGAGGTCTCGAAATGGCCAAACGCCTCCCGGTACTTCTTCTGTTCAAACAGACGGATCCCCTCTCCGATATGGGCCTGGCTGAACATGTCCCAGGTGAGGGTTGAACCTTCCCAGTTCACGAAATAGGGCGTGGAAATGAGGAGATTGTACGATTCCGGATACCGCTTCTCATCGAGGTAATTCTGGGCCAGGTCCTGGATGATGTCCGACCGCTTCATACCCTTGAACGTCATGTTTTCAAGCACCTTTATGGCTTCGGGCCTTCTGCCGGCATCGGTCAGGAGCCGCGCAAGGTCGCGATAGAGAGTCTGGTCGAATGGCCTGGCATTGATGGCATTGCGAAAACAGGCCTCCGACTTCACCTTGTCACCCTTCATCACCCAGTAATAGAGCCCGAGATTGCGCCACGGAATGCTCTGTTTCGGGCTAGCCTGCACCGATTTATCCCAGTGCATGGCGGCCTCATCAAACCGGCCGAAATTCCCAAGCAGGTTCCCAAGCTGGCATTGGGCAAGCGCATCTGCAGGATTTTCCCGGATCGCCCACGCAAGTGCCTCCATAGTTTCAAGCCTCGAGGCCATGATGAAGTCCTGTTCACCGGCGCCCGCCATTTTCAGATACTTGGCCGCCTTATCCGTTTTGCCCGATAGTTTATTGAGATAGGCCGCATGGTAAAGGATAAGGAAGTCCGTTTTTCCGGAACCGTCTCCGATACAGGCACTCTCCAGAACCCAGGCTGCATCGGCGTAAAGCCCAAGTTCGGCGAAAGCTGTACTGGATTCAATGAGCTCAAATTCAAGTTCTCCGGCAATTTTGCGCACCGCTCCGGCAAATCCGGCCGGATCCTTCTGGATAATCCCTTCCAGCGCCCTGGCAGTCAGGTCGGTGGGATTCATCACTATACGGTTTTTTACCAACATGAGCGCTTCCTCCGCCTGGCCCGTCATGTACAGGGCGATGAAGTAATGATGCATAGCCGCCTTGTTGTTCTGACTGGCAACCACCGCCTTCTCGAAGATGGTTAAAGCCTCATCGAATTTCATCTGCAGCATGAGGCCCCTTCCAACCAGGTCGTACCCGATTGATTCGGTTCCCAGGCACCTGGATGCCTTGTACCCGCAACGCATGGCCCCGTCGGTATTATTCTTTTTCAGGTCACACAATCCCAGGAAATACCACGCCAGGCCATCATCATTCGGGATCTGCTCCAACGCCTTGCGAAACATCCCGGCCGCCTCATCGTACCGCGCAGCCTCGAAATTCAGGATGCCCAGATCGCGCAGTGCGCCCAGGTGCAACGAATCTTTCTGCAATACCATTCCATAATACTTCCTAGCACCGTTCCGGTCGAGTGCCCGGTCGGCTTTCTGGGCCTTGAGGTAAGTCTCCTCAATCGTCAGGAGGTTGTCGGCCTTGTTTACATAGGTTGCGGGTTTCGGCAACGTCACCTGCGGCAGGGGCAGCGGGCTCCTGTAGGATGCCAGCTCCCGGCCATCGGCACTTTTCAGCACCACGGCCACCTGGGCACCCACGGGTACCGTAACGGATACCACCGATGAATTTTCAGGCGAAAGATCGACCGGCATTTTATACAATTCGGTATTATCCTGATAAATAAGACAAGTTGCCTGAGGAAATTTTTCTGTCGCCATCATCCGGATCTCCAGCTGCCCGTTTTTCCGTTCGGTGCGAAAGGCCACCTGCCGGTTGGCAAACTCAAAACCGTCGCCGAGACCGTGCACGGGATACCAGTATTCGGTCCAGGAAACCTGCCCCTTGGGCGGCAGGATACCGTAATCCGACTGGGTCTGCATGGGGCCGCTCTGCACCTCGATGTAAGCGCCGTCGGTATCGGTTAGGGCCATCTGGCAAATCCGTCCGTAATCACCCTGACCCCAAGTCCAGGCTTTCTTGCCGCCGTGCTCGAGGTGATTGGCCACCTGTATCACGCCGCGGTCGAGATCGGTATCGTAAGCGCCGAAGAAGTCATAGCCGCAGTCGACCGCAAAAATCGAAGCAGCATCTGCATAGTTTTTGGTCCACGAAAGGTCTTTTCCCTTGTTCACGGGCCAGTTGAAGAACTCCAGTCCGAAGTGGTCCGTTCCGAGGCTCATCGGGTAGATGAACCGGGTTCCGGGCAGCTGCGGAAAGGCCGTGCAGTTCCAGAAATAATAGGGGTTCATGGCATCCGTGGGGTTGTAAATCTTCATCTCCTCATCGAGGTAAGCCTTGCCGGGGTGCAGCGTCACCCTTACCGTCCATTGCGTGCGCAGGCTTTTTTCGAGATTGCTCACCTCCAGGTAGGCCGATCCGTCGGCATTTGTCCCGGCAATTACATCCACCGGCGACAGGATGGTCACGGTGTGCACCTGCGGCCCGGCGTTCCACTCCACGCCGCCGCTGATGAAAGCCCCCCGCATGCCGATCATGCTCGGCTTGATCACACTGTTCTTATGAAAGACCTCCTGATTGGTGGTCTTGTCGTAAACCGAATGGAGCCTGCCGCCCAGTTCCGGCAGGCAGGTAATCTTCAGGTATTCGTTTTCCAGGTATATGGCCCGGTAGGTGACATCTTCGAGCTTGCGCGAAAGGTGGTCCTGCATGTAATACGGGTAAACAATGGATGCGCGCACGGTGGTGGAGCCTTTGGCGCCGCTCTCCATGCCCCAGAATTTGGGGTTTACGTCGTTTTCCCATCCGTAGGTGGGAATGGTTATAGAGCCTTCCCAGGTTTTTACCTGTCCTTTCAGGGGGACGGCGATGAAGCTTAGCGCGAGCGCGGTTATGAGCAAACTGGTTTTGAGGAGAATTGAATACGTTTTCATGGTAAACGGGTTTAGTCGTTTGAGGTTCATCTAAATTAGCTATTTTCACGCAGAGCCTCACCAATTCAACGATCATGGCACAGCGAATTATCGGTATCCGGGAAAAACTGCCCCTGACAGCCACCCTTCCGCTCAGTTTTCAGCACCTCACCGCGATGTTCGGCGCCACCATTCTGGTCCCGATCCTGCTGGGAGTCGATCCGGCTATCGCACTGCTGATGAACGGTTTCGGCACACTGCTCTATTCGTGGGTCACGAAGGGCGGCATCCCAGCCTACCTGGGATCCAGCTTTGCATTTATCGCCCCCACCATGCTGATTGTCAGCTCGTACGGAGGATTCAGCCATGCGCAGGCGGGGTTCATTTTCTTCGGCATATTCTTTATTCTGATATCCCTCGTCGTAAAAAAATGGGGTATCCGCTGGATCGATATTGTGATGCCGCCGGCGGTGATGGGTACTGTTGTTGCCATCATCGGGCTTGAGCTGGCGCCGGTGGCGGCCCAGCAGGCAGGACTCGCCCCGTGGCCGACGAAAGTCGGTGCAGTGGTTCCGGAGTTTACAATGGATGGCAAAGTGCTGCTGGTATCGCTCTTCACGCTGTTCACCGGCATCTTCGGATCGGTGCTCTTCCGCGGGTTTCTCCGCGTGATCCCCATCCTGGTGGCCATCATCGCGGGGTATATCCTCTCACTGGCTATGGGAATGGTGGATACGGCAGCGATCGGCAATGCCGCGTGGCTGGCCCTGCCGAAATTCTCCGCTCCGGTTTACGACATCAACGCCATCATCATCATCGCCCCCGCCTGCATCGTGGTGCTGGCCGAGCACATCGGCCATCTTATGGTGACAGGCCGTATAACGGAAACCGACCTGATGAAGGATCCGGGTCTCCACCGGTCGCTGCTGGGCGACGGGATCAGCAACGTGATCTCCGGCTTTACCGGTTCGCCTCCGAACACCACCTACGGCGAGAACATCGGGGTGATGGCCATTACACGGGTTTATTCGGTATGGGTAATACGGGGTGCTGCGATCCTTGCCATAGCCTTCTCGTGCATAGGGAAGGTCTCGGCGGCCATCTCCACGATCCCCGTCGCGGTGCTGGGCGGCATATCGATGTTATTATACGGTGTGATCGCCGCACAGGGCATCCGGATGCTGATTGAGCAGCGGGTGGATTTCAGCAAAAACCGCAACATGGTGCTGGGCGCCGTCACGCTGGTGATCGGTGTCAGCGGCGCCTCCGTGAGGCTGGGTTCGGTGCAGCTCAAGGGGATGGCGTTTGCGGCCATTACGGGGGTGGTGCTGTCGCTGGTGTTCTGGGGGATGGAGAAGGTGGGGTGGATGGTTAGGAGTGACGCGTGACGGAGGAATCGTGACGCGTGACGCGTGATGCGTGACGCGGGGGAATCGTGACGCGTGATGCGTGACGCGTGACGCGGGGGAATCGTGACGCGTGACGCGTGATGCGTGACGCGGGAATCGTGACACGGGATGCGTGAGGCGGAGCAACAGCCCCGTCAGGGGCGGCATTATTGTAGCCAGGAGATTCTACATTAAAGGAGGAGCCCCGTAGGGGTGACATTCTAAGAACCTCCCCTTTGGGGCTTAGCAAATGCCCCGATGCCCGGGGGCCGGTCTCCCGGAACCCGGTTTCCCTGAAAATCCAGGCCCCCGTTGTCAGGGATGACCCGTCCGCTTGAAATACAAGGCGATCCGGGCCTCAGCAGGTAACCGTCAACGGAACCTCTTTCCGTGCTGCCGGCACCCGGGTTCACGAACATGGGATCTGACGTAATCTTATGATCATCTGCGGGTTCGTTTGCCGGATGGTTCCCGTAAAAGCAGTTATAATCGAACAAGGCTGTGCTGCCCGCTGCATAAACATATCCCCCGCTGCCGAGGTTGTAAAATATGTTGTTGAATACCCGCGTATTGACCGCTACACCTCCGTCATAATCCCAGACACCATAAAGGTTAGTTTTCAACCCTTCTCCGATAAAGATGGTGTTGTTGTATATTTGTGTACTGTCGACACCTCCGGCAAAGACAAAAACCGTGTTGCCGTCATTCCGGCTGATATTATAGCGGATAATGTTGCCGGTTGACCTGCCGTCCCTGCCCGGGGGCGAGCAGATCAGGTGAAATCCGCCCTGGTTGTCGTGACTGTAATTATATTGTGAAATGCAGTGATTGCAGAGCTGATCGATGTCGAACCCCATGCCGTCGCC
>CAYWHP010000130.1:0-11311 GCA_964457845.1 uncultured Porphyromonadaceae bacterium
GCGTACCCCTTGCGCTGCATGCTGGTAAAACCCATAAGCATCATGTCGCGGCGAACCTGTACCGCCGTATTATGCAGAAGGGCAGCAAGTTCATGTGAAAAAATATGGCTCTTGCCCTGGTTAAGGCAGACCAGCAATGTCCTCCTGTACTCGCTGAGTCTTTCTACCGTCTTTTCGGGTAAGCTCATGATAAACTGTTTTTGTTTATTCAAACTTACACAATCAGATTATAACTGGCAACACAACCCTGAAAATAGATCCCTCACCCGGCTTGCTCTCCACCTCGATAACCCCTTCATACATATCGATGAGCCTCTTCACAATGCTGAGACCCAGGCCGGATCCCATGATGTGTTTGGTCTCCTTCTGGCGGATCCTTACAAATTCCCGAAAAAGAACCGGGATGTCATCCTCCGGAATTCCGATTCCGGTATCCTCAACTTCTATCACCAGCTTTTTATTCAGCTCCTTAAGCCTGCAGATTACTTTCCCCCCGTTTTTATTGTACTTCACCGCATTGCTAACCAGGTTATTGAGAATGATTTCCATCTCCTCAGGATCAGCCTGTACAACAAAAGGTTCCGGGCAATCTACAGAAATTGAAACTTCCATCTGGATTGCCAGCGGCCCCATGGTTTCCGCAGATATGCGGGCAATCTTCGACAGATCCACCTGTTGCATCTCCCGGTTTTTTTTACCTGATTCAATTTTGGTCAAGTCAAGCAGGTCCATTATCAGCATACGCATCCCCTTGATTCGCGCGATCGATCTGCTGATCATTTCGTCGTATGAGGCAATCTGTTCACCGGCCTGCCTCTCCTGCATCATGCGCAGGTAGCCATCAATGGAGTTAAGCGGATTCTTCAGCTCATGCGACAGCACCGTAAGAAACTGAAACCGGATTTGCTTGCCCTCCTTGTTCATCTTCTGGGTCATCCGCTTAAGGAAGAGGTGCTTTGTTATATTCTCCATGGATGAACGCAACTCCTGAGGCGTAAACGGTTTCGGAACAAAATCGTAGGCTCCGATATTTGTTGCTTTTACAGCGAGTTCAAGAGAGGCAAACGAGGTAATCATCATCACCTCTATATTTAACTGGTTTCTTTTGATATATTCCAACACCTCCACTCCGTCCATACCCGGCAGTTTATTGTCAAGCAGGGCTATGTCGGGCGGGTTTTCCTGAAAAATCCGGATTGCCTCCTCGCCTGTTGCCGCCTCATAAACCGAATACCCGATGTCCTCATCCATGAATGGATATCCAACAGTAAACTTGCTGAGGATTCTGTCGATACCGGAACGGATCCCCGGTTCATCGTCAACGACCAGAACTTTTAGTGTTTCCATAATTATCCGGCCAAAAGCGATTTAACATGAACCAAAATTTGATCAGGGTGAATCCCTTTATCCAGATAGAGGTCTGCTTTAACCCAGGCACCCATTCCCTGATTATCCTGGCCAAAAACCCTTCCTGTTTCTGATGTTACTCCGGTTAAAAGAATAACTGGCATATTAGGATGCCTTTTCTTGGCATGGTAGGACAATACAAAACCCGCATCGTCACGTTCCATCATCAGGTCGAAGATTGCTAGGTCCGGTGCTGATTGATCCAGCAAGAGATCTGCTTCTGCCATTGAATCTGCTGTTATAACATCAAAACCTGCACATTGCAGCGCAAAACGAATCTGGAAAAGGTAATCGGCATCGTCATCGGCCAACAGTACCAGCGGCCTCTTGGTTTGATCACTCATGACTGCATTTCATTTATTCGGGGAAGTACAATTTTAAAGCAGGTCCCGGTAGGTCCTTTTGACGGGTCATTATTTGATTCGAGCTCAATCCTGCCTTTGTGCATTTTGATGATTCCATAGGCTGTCGCCAAACCGAGTCCGGTACCCTTACCTATCTCCTTTGTCGTAAAGAATGGGGTGAATACCTTGTCCTGGTCCTCGGGTGAAATCCCTGTCCCCGTATCTTTAACGCTTATTGACAACTCATTCAACATGCCGTCTACGATAATGGTCAGGTAACCTGAACCCGTCATCGCATCTACCGAATTCTTGACCAGATTGGTCAGGACCTGCTTCATCTGCTCCTGGTCGACGAGTGTGATAGCTTCTTTAACTCTGGATTCAATCAACGTTTTAATCCGATCAGGTATGATTACTGATGAGAGGCTCTCTTGTGCCAGCTTCATCAGGTTTGTTTCTTCTAACCGAACCTGATTCTTCCGGGCAAAATTGAGAAGGCTTCCGACAATCCTTTTGCACCGGTCGGCCTGGGCCGCGATCAGGCCAAGATCCTGCTTCATCTGATCATCTGCACATTCATCAAGCAGAATGTTTGCGTACATGATCACAACCCCCAGGGGGTTATTCAGTTCATGGGCAATACCTGCAGATAACTGGCCCATATGAGCCAGCTTCTCGGAATGCTTCAAGGCCTGCTGCACCTTGGCAAGTTTTTCGTTCGAAAGGTTGAGCTCAAGTATCGAACGGTGCATCTTTTCGATGGTATACGGAAGGCACATATCGACCTCTGCCAGGCCCTGAGCTATGGCAATGGCGTGGTTTTCGCACGATTCGTAACCACAGGCCCCGCAATTCAGGTGGTCCTGCTGGTTTTTCTTGCCAATTGAATCCAGCACTGCCCGTATCCGGCCGGGTGAAGGCAGGTCGAGTCGCCTGTCAACCGGTGTAAACTCCCTCCCCAGATCAAGTGTGGCATACTCTTCCATCTCGGCCTTCCAGATCTCCGGGTCCTGGTCGTGTATGCGACCGCGAACATAATTTCCGATTAGGGCCCGGCGCGCATACCGTTTCCCGTCGGGCGACATGCCTGGCCCCATCAGGCAGCCCTCACAGCAAAGCAGTTCGAGATGCTGGTCGGCGATGGCACCCTTCTCAAATTCATCGATAGCTGCTGGAAAGTTCACTTTCCCCTCAGCAACAAGAATATTCCCATCGAACAGATCCTCGGGTATATTGATTGTCTGAAGCATACCCCGCTTGACGGGAAAAATCAATCCCCGGCCTGCTCTGGGTGGGTCGAATTCGGACGACTGTATCTGACCCGTCCTGATTCCTTTGAACTTCATGAGGTTTCGTAGTTCCTGGAAAGTCAGGACATAGTCCACTTCATCCGATTCCGCTTTCTTGCTGATACAAGGCCCGATAAAAACCGTCCTTACATGGTTCCCGTAGCGCTTTTTAACTACCCGGGTCATCGCCACCATTGGGGAACACACTTTTGCCAGAGCCGGTACCAGCCCGGGATGAAACTGTCTTACGTAATACACTACGGCCGGACAATCGGAGCTGATGACAGCAGGGTGCTCCTCATTGGTAAAAATTTCAGAAAACTCTCTGGCTACCAGGTCGGCGCCGAAAGCAACCTCACAAACATACGTAAAACCGATCGCCCGCAGGATGCCTACGAGCTCGTGCGGGTCAGCCATATCGCCAAATTCAGCCGGGAAACTGGGGGCCACCAAAGCCGCTACCGGCTGGCCGCCTTTCAGAAGCTGGAGAACCTCCTTTTCCTCTCTCAGATAGGCTTTGGCATTCTGCGAACAAACCTTAACACAGTTACCGCAACCTATACAACGCTCATGCATAACTTCAGCCTGCCCGTTGATGATACGAATGGCTTTTGCCGGGCATTCCCTGACACAGGTGTAGCAAACCCGGCACATGTCAGGTATTGTTGATACCAGTTTCTTGATTGAGGTTTCTGACATGCTCTTTACTTGATTATTTGACGGTGCCGGTGCACCACATGGGTTTTTTCTTCTGTTTGTACAACACCCTGAGGCAGATCTAGTTGCTCACGCATCCGAAGACCGGAAAATTTCTCGTCCCATTCCATCACCCCTTTCAACCGGTTGCGCAGATTTCGATCGTTGCCGCGGCAGGGTTGTCCTCCACCATTTATGCATCCATGCTGACATGCCATAACTTCCAGGATGTCAATCTTGCGTTTTTTTGTCCGAATCTCGGTAAAATAGTTTTCAAAGCCGGTTAGCCCGCTCACCGACGATAATGAAAACTTAAAATGATCAGATTCACAAGTGATTTCCCTGAGATCCCTACCCGTCCGAAGTTTGCCTGGTTTATCGCCGCTCACCTGGCTACCCGGATACCTCGACTGAAGGATTCGCGACAGCACTTCAATATAACCACCGGAAATTGCCCCCATAAACCCTGTCCGGGATCCGTTTGAAAATTGGTCCTCCTGTGCATCTGCACCCAGGCTAGGCGGGTAAACCCCAAACAACCGGATGAGCCTGTATACCTCGCGTGTTGTGAGGGAATAGTCCGGCAGCTGACCGGATTCACTGGTTTTCATTCCGAACGCTGTTCCGGTTTTGGATGCTGTACAGCCGGTCAGATAAACAACCCTGATATCCTTTTCCGGCTTTCCTGTTGCCTTGGAAAGTGATTCGCGGATCAGCCCGGTCATCAGAACCGGCGATGGGACCAGCGGTATGAGAAAAGGAATAAGGTCAGGCCTGCTCTGGCAAATGTACTTTACGAATGACGGACACTCCGAAACCAGAAGAGGGTTATCATCCGATACGCCCGTCAAACCCGTTAGCAAACCTGCAACCTGCCCGGCCTGATATTCCAATCCCCAGCCGGTTCCAAAAACCTTTTTAAAACCAATTCTTCTCAGCGTGTTCACCAATATGGAGGAAAACTCCTGACCAGGCTTATAACCGTAAAACTCACCCAGAACGGCATAAACCGAAGGGTCAATAAGGGCAACCGATATTTTGTCATGATCCTGAAGCAGGGCACCAACCTGATCAAGATGACTCCTCTCCCTCAAGGCTCCCGTAGGACAAACCTGTATGCACTGTCCACAATCCATACAAGATGTGTAATTGAGACCTTTGCCCAGCACTGTTCCAACCTCCGTCCTGCTGCCCCGGTAGAGGAAGTCGAGAGCGGCAACATGCTGCGTTTCTTCACATACCCTGACACACCTGCTGCAAAGGATGCACTTTGAAGGATCCCTGATAATTGCCTGACTGGTGTAGTCGATCTTCCGGCGCTGTGGCCGGCCGCTGAACCGGCGCTCGGTGACATTCAGCTCCGCAGCCAGTTCCTGAAGCTTGCACCACCTGCTCCTGTCGCACGAAAGACAACCGTCATCATGATTCGACAAGAGCAATTCAAGGATTGTTTTCCTTGCCCGGATAACCCTCGCGGAATGTGTGAGGATTTTCATACCCTCTTCAACGTAATGGGAACACGAAGGAATCAGGTCGTCGCGACCTTCGGCTTCCACAACACATATTCTGCAGGCACCCGATGGCTTGAATCCTTCCATGTTGCAAAGCGAAGGCACATGTATACCATTGGCCTTCAATGTATCAAGTATGAGATCACCCTTGCGGGCCTTGATTTTTCTGCCGTTTATTTCAATATCAATCAAAGCTTGTATTATTTTCAGTTGACCAGTATTGCATTGAATTTACAGGCGTCGAAGCATTTACCGCAGCCGGTACATTGGTTTTCCACAATGTAATGAACCTGCCGTGGTGATCCGATAATTGCCTTTTCAGGGCACTTTACAAAGCAAAGGTTGCATCCGTTGCAAGCCACCGGATCAACCGTGAAGACCCGCATATTGAGGCAGAACCCGGCCCTGCAGTGGCGGTCGAAAACGTGCTCTTCCAGCTCCTCTCTGAATAGTTCCAGACCACTTATTAACGGGTTGGAAGCTGTTTTTCCCAATCCGCACAAGGATGCTGCCTGCATGACTTCGGCCAGTTCAAGAACACGTGTCACCCCCTTGAACCTGTCAAGGGCTTCATATTTACCTTCCGATACCGGTCTGCTCGTAATCTGGCTTAATATTTCCATGATCCTCTTTGAGCCGTCACGACAAGGGATGCATTTGCCGCAGCTTTCCTGCCGTATGAAATCCATCATATTCCTGATAAGGTTTATCGGGCAACTTTCCTCATCCAACAGAACGATGCTGCCCGATCCCATAACCAGTTTCTCAGACGTAAAGCGATCCAGTTCAAGTGGTATACTGAATTTACTTACCGGAATAAATTTCCCCGATGGCCCGCCAAGCAGAGCTGCCTTTGCCGGCTTACCTGTCCGCGTTCCTCCCCCCATACCTATAACCACACTTTCCAGCGGGGTTCCGAATGGGACCTCAACAACCCCTAATCGCTTGATCTTGCCGGCCAGGCTGAAGAGTTTGGTTCCAGGCGAACCGGGTGTACCCGATTGCCGGTACCATTCCGAACCCTGTCCGACTATCAGCGGAACCTGCGCGAGAGTCTCCACATTATGCACCAGCGTTGGCTTTCCATAAATACCGGACGTGGCCGGGTAAGGTGGTTTTGTACGGGGTGATCCCCTTTTTCCTTCAAGACTGGCAATAAGGGCAGTTTCTTCTCCGCAAACAAATGCGCCGGGACCCCTTTTAAGTTGTATGTCGAGTGTATAACCGCTCTCAAGAATATCCTGTCCGATCAGCCCCAGCTCCCTCGCCTGACTCAGCGCTGTCTGCATCCGTTTCACCGTGTTGCGGTATCTCGACCGGGTATAAATGACGGCATGGCTCGCGCCTATCGTATAAGCCGCTATCATAACGCCCTCAATAATAAGATGGGGATTACTCTCCATCAGGATGCGATGCATATACCCTCCCGGGTCCGATTCATCAGCGTTGCAGAGAACGTAACGTCGATCACTGCTGGTTTCCGATGCCCGTATCCACTTTTCCGCTGCAGGAAATCCCGACCCCGAACGACCACGCAAGCCACTCTCGCTGATCAGGCTGAGAATCTCTTTGTCCGACTGAGTGCTAATACCTTTATAAAATGCGCGGTACCCTCCCCAGCCAATGTAATCCGCAATAGAACCCGGATCAATCAGGCCGTTCAGCGCAGTAACATGTCGGAACTGGTTTACAAAAAACGGATGTTCCAGCCACGAACCAATACTTTCCCAGGCCTGCTGACCGTTCTGAACCATTTGTCCGAGGAGTTTCTCCATTGGAACAACCTGACGGGTTATCGCGTCGAGCAATCGCGCGATGTCATCCGGCTCAACCTGGCCGTAAAAGAGCCTCGCCCTCCCTGGTAACTGAATACCGACAACCGTTTCAGCGGAAATCAGTCCCAGACAGCCGGTTTCAATGATCCCGCACGCTGTCTGTCGCTCAGAAGCCCAAGTTTTGATTGCATCCCGCAGCGGGCTCACAGGATTAACTGCTGCCGGTGTAGTGGTATCAATGTACAGGGTGAGCTCATGGATACGTTCTCTTCGCAGGCTCTTTCCAAGATACTTAAGTTCTTTGTCCTTTTCCGGAGCTGGGTGCCTGATCAAATTAAGCAAGCCTGCACGGAATTCCTCACTTAGCCGGGCTGTTTCCATATTCAGGATCTGTTACGAAGTTGTTCTACCAACTCCTTCAATGCCAATGGAGTGACACGAGCATGCATTTCACCGTTTACAGAGAGTACCGGCGCTGCCTGGCAAACGCCAAGACAGGGAACCCACTCGAGGCTGAAAAGTCCATCGCCTGTTGTCTCCCCCGGTCCAACGCCTAAAAGACGTCCAAGGTCGATCCGGAGTCGCTCGCTGCCGTCGACCTGGCAGCCTATCCCCTGACAAACCTGAAAATGATAACGGCCGCCCGCATCGAAGCGAAACTCGTTATAAAAAGTTGCAACGCTGTAGATCTTGACCGCCGGAATCTCCAGATGTGCAGCAATCGCCGAAACAGCCTGTTCAGGGATAAAACCACCGGAATCCTGAACCTCTTGTAAAATCGGAATCAGGTTCTCCCGCCTTCCGGCAGGATATTTCTTTAATAGATCGGCAAAATCAGCTATCATGTGTTATTCGCTAAACAATGTTAATCAAATAACGTTATTTTTGATGTGCGAATTTTGCATTTTTTTTGGTTTTATCCTAATTCCGGCGCACTTAAATGTTAATTTTGAAACAATGATTCATTGGTGGTCATGGACAATACAAAAATCGAGATCCGAATTTGCCTTGGAAGCTCGTGCTTTGCGCGTGGTAACAAGAAAATGGTGCAGGTAGTCCAGCAGTTTCTGAAACTTTACCACCTCGAAGAACGGGTCATTTTTCACGGTGCTCACTGCTTCGGACGATGTGGCGAAGGGCCCATGATCCAGATCGGGGAAAACATTGAGCATACCGACGACCCCGATGAAGTAAGGAAATTACTCCGGAACCATTTTGGCCTATGAAAAACAGCAGTTCTCCGGATAATAGTCCGGACATCCGGATTGTTCATGTGGAACCCGACAAGTGCATCCTTTGCTATGCCTGTGTCAGGGAGTGCCCCGCTATGGCAATCGGAGTAAAAGCCAATATTAATCATGTCAATATTATCAATGACCGATGCATTGCCTGCGGAAGTTGCTTTACCATCTGCCCTACCGGCGCGGTAAGGCTGCGATCGGAACTTGAAATCGCCCGGCAGGCAGTCGCTGGTGGCCGAATAACAGCTGCGATCATCGACCCCAGCATATCGGCAGAATTTCCCGACATAACCGATTACCGCAATTTCGTGGGAATGATCAGGGCTCTTGGATTCTCCGGCGTTTACGATCTCTCGTTTGCCGTTGACCTGGCAGCCGGTGCCACAGCTTCAGTGTTTTCCGACTTCAACGGGAAATACCGAATCTCCTCAAAGTGCCCGGCTGTAATATCCTATATTCAGAAACACTATCCACAGCTAACTGACAACCTCGTTCCAGTAAGAAATCCCACCGAAATAATGGCAGGGATCATCCGCAATCAGACCAAGGACGACCCGTTCATTGTCCTCATTAATCCATGCCTGGCAAGCCACCTGGCGATACGGAGCGATGCTGATCCCTACCGAATCGATTCACGAATCTCCTTTACCGAACTTAGGGAATGGTTCACTCTCATGCAGATTTCCGAAAACTCAGTGGAATTTTCTGATTTCGATCCTCCACACGGCCTGCATGGGGCTCTGTTCCCCCTGTCAAGTGGATTCATGCAGGCTGCAGGTCAATCAGAGGACCTGATAAACAACAACTTCCTTTCAACGGACGGTCGCCAGAATATGCTCGACGCCATCGATGAGTTTGCTACATCTTATGATGTACGTAAACACCTCGACCTCCTTTACTGCGAAGGCTGCATCATGGGCCCGGGCATGTCGCCGGGCGGCCACAAATTCAGAAGGCGGACCCTGGTAACCGACTATGCAACTAAAAGGGCCTCAACTATTTCCGAAGAAAAATGGAAAAAGGACGTCGATCTGTATGCCGGACTCGATATTGCCGGCCGCTTCACGCCTGAGAACATCCCCCTGGTTATGCCTGATGACACTGAAATCACCGACATCCTGAATTTAATCGGCATTTCTGAAGACCACGACACAAACCGGGGTTGCCTTGCTTGCGGATATAAATCCTGTCGTCAGTTCGCAACCGCAGTTGCGCTTGGCTATGCAAAAGCCGAAATGTGCCATCTGTACGGAACGCGTAACAAACAAGAATACATCAAATCCCTCAGGTCCTCGAATGAGCAGCTGGCAAAGGCCCAAAAGGCCCTGCAGGACTCTGAAAAGCAGGCCCTTGATGAAAAAAGACTTGCCCAGGAGTATTCAGAAACACTCAACGCGGTTATGCAGAGAATTCCTTCTGGTGTTGTTATCGTAAACGAAAATCTCCGCATTATTCAGGCAAACCGGGAATTCATCGAAATACTTGGTGATGAAACCAAGGCAATCGACGAAGTAATCCCCGGACTAAAAGGTGCCGATATGCGAACACTTTTCCCGGCACCGGTATTAACGATTTTCTCCTTTGTTCTGCAAAACGGGCAGGATGTCATGCATAAGGATATCGCTCTCGACAACCGCCTGCTTAACCTCTCGGTTTTTCCGATCAAAAAAGGCTCAATTCTTGGAGCAGTCATCCGTGACCTGTCGCTCCCTGAGGTTCAGAAAGAAGAGGTGATCAAAAAGGTTACGGAGGTCATCGACAAAAACCTTTCAATGGTACAGCAGATCGGTTTTTTGCTCGGCGAAGGGGCATCAGATACTGAAAAAATGCTCAATTCAATTATCAATTATTACCGATCAGAACCCGGAAGATGAAAGACGGCAAATTTCATATCGAAATAAATTGCCAGCAACGTTCACAGGAAGGAGAAAGAATCTGTGGCGATGTTTTCCTTAGCCAAAAGGTATCTGAGGAGGGTCGTACCATAATGGTCCTGAGCGACGGCATGGGGCATGGTGTCAAGGCTAACATGCTGGCAACTCTTACTTCAACGATGGCATTGAATTTCACCTGTGAGCATAAGGACGTTGAAAAGATCGCTGAAATCATCATGAAAACCTTGCCCGTCTGTTCTGAGCGGCAGATGTCCTATTCTACCTTTTCTGTTGTCGATATCCAGGACGACGGATTCACCCGCATCCTGGAATATGACAATCCCCATGCAATGGTTTTCCGGGGAAAGCAGCCACTGGAACCGGAATGGAACTGCATCCTGATGAGTACCGAGAAAAATCTTGGAAAAGAAATCCTGACATGCTCATTTCATGCACGTAAAGAGGACCGGATCGTCATCTGTTCCGATGGCGTCATGCAATCGGGACTCGGATCTACCGCATACCCCTTTGGCTGGGGACGGGACCACGCATCCGACCACATTCGCGACCTGATTTCCCGGGATCCCGATATATCTGCCCGCAAACTGGCAACCCGGATCGTCAACTCAGCCGTGCAGAACGACAGGTACCATCCCCAAGATGACACCAGTTGCGCGACCATATACTTCCGGGAACCGCGGAAGCTGGTGATCTGTTCCGGCCCGCCCTATGATCCCGAGAATGACAAGGTGCTGGCAGCCAGAGTCAGGGAATTCCCCGGAAGAAAAATCCTTTGCGGTGCTACGACAGCAGATATCATAGGCCGCGAATGGAAAACCAGAATAATAGATACGTTTGAATTTACGGATCCCGACTTGCCTCCGGTTTCTACCATGGAAGGCGTTGATCTGATTACAGAAGGAATTCTGACCCTCGGGAAAGTATCGGTTTTACTCGATCAGTACAATGAAAATCTCACGGTTGGCAAAGGACCTGCAGATGAGATTATTCGAATGATCCTCCAGTCGGATGAGGTGCACTTTATAATTGGCACCAGAATCAACATCGCGCATCAGGACCCCAGCCTGCCTGTTGAGCTGGAAATCCGTCGAACCGTGGTTAAAAGGATAGCAAGAACCCTTGAAAAGAAATTTCTTCTTGAAGTAAAGGTTTC
>CAYWHP010000131.1:0-11256 GCA_964457845.1 uncultured Porphyromonadaceae bacterium
CAGGAAATTCGTTGCAAAAGTATGCCGGCCAGAGTGCCAGGTAACTTTTTTGGCAATCTTCGCGTGCGCCACAATCAGCTTGATATACTTGCGCATCCTTGGCTCGGAAAACAAATTGAATATCAACCCCTTCTGCCGGGTGCCAGATTCATCAGCAATCATCTCCAATGCCCCAGGCACTAATGGTATCCGGATCGTAGCCCCGGAACTGTTTTTCGTCTTCTTGGGAGTTATAATCAGCAGATTATGAATAATGTCCTCCATTTTAATCCGTTCAAGATCCGATACCCGTACCCCCGTATAACAGCTGAACAGAAAATGTCTCAGGATAGATTGAAAGGTATCACTCAGGGTTTTCTTATGGTACAGATCCAGAAGCAACTTAACTTCTTTGTGATCCAGGTAAACCCGATCGGTTTGAGCCCGCTTGACCGGCATCCGATCCAACGGATTCATGGTCAAGATCCCTTTACGCTTGGCAATATTGATAAAGGTCCGGTGAGTTTTCAGCGTATTCCATCGGGTATTGCTTTCGTTTTTAAGCTTTACCTTCATGTGTTTGTTAAAGTTGGCGAACAATTCCTCTGACAATTCCGCAAAGGCAATCTTCTTTTTGAATTCCATTAACTTCATCCGGTGAGCGTTGAATTGCTCAATGGTTGAATCGGTCACTTCACCCCTGCGGGATTCTATTGCCTCCTTTAGCCATTCGAGATAGTCGAACCCGGTATTCGGTCGCTCATATTCATCCTTCAACAGTTCGAATGTAATCTCCCTATCCTGCAGTCGGTATTTTACGAAGACATTATTCAGCTTCGCCTTCCCTGTTTCAATGATCAAATTGTAGTCATTGTACTTCGGATTACTCCTTCTTACCTTCTTTTCTTTATCATCCCAATCCTTCGTAAGCACTTTTACCCCGGTATTGAACCTCATTTTCTTCTGATGCAGGGTAACTATTAGCTGAACTATTGCCATTCCTGACTGATCGATTTTATCGTGACAGAACCGAATATTTACGTTTGGGATATTGTCCGGGCCGTGTTTGGGCCGTGGTTTTTCCATTTTCTCAATTTTGTGCCGTGATCGTGATCCTCTGTAGCCCTTGCTACCACTCATAAAATAAAAAACCTCTCGTCTTGCAACGAGAGGTTCAGTGAACCTGGAGAGACTCGAACCCCCAACCTTCTGATCCGTAGTCAGATGCTCTATCCATTAAGCTACAGGTCCATGCCCTAAGGCGGTGCAAATATACAACATTTTCGAAATTCTCCTATCGCGCGATACCTACTTTGTCATACAAAAAGAACCGGCCCTTTCAGGCCGGTTCCGCTTGGGCGCAGCTGCAAAATGCAGCTGCGGTATATGGGAGTGTCTATTCCAGATAATTCGAATCCGTCATCCACGACTCAATAACCATGTCCTCAGGTGCTACCGATGATAGCAGATAGCCACCGTCAAACATCCACTGCTCAAGCCCCTTCTTGTCGAGCTGCTTGAATTTCAACACGTAATCGGCCGCCTCTTCATCCTTGAATACTACGGTGATGTGATCAATCTGGCAGCACATCTTCTGAATCCGCCTGATATCACCGGCATCCATCTCGTCAGCATAAATCCTGGCCAGATATTCGATTACAGGCTGATCAACGGTGAGTGTGACCGAATTCTTTACCGTCTTCTTATGACTTCCCGCCACGGCTGAAGGGATATCGGCCGCTACGCCAGTCATGTCGGGTGCCTCTCCAAGATAGCCTTCACTGAACATCCAGGCTTCAAGACCCATCTCCGTGAGATCCTGGAATTTTAATACATACGTACTGGCTTCCGGATCACGGAAGGTGACAACCACGTTGTCGATCTGACCGGCCATACGCTGCATCCGCACAATGTCGGAAGCATCAACCGGATTAACCAATGCTTTTGCGAGGTATTCAATGACCGGCTTGTTCATGGTCAGGGTGAGTGCGTTTTTATCCGTGTTACGGACAGTGGTGGTGAATGCAAAAGCCTGTGCCGAGAGGATTATACCTGCCAGAATAAGGCCCGTCTGTTTTAAAAATTTTACTGTTTTCATGGTTATTTTTTTTAGCGCTTTTTTTGTTTTGTTTTCTACATATAAGACGCTTGAAAACAGCAGATGTTACGTCGGTAACCGTTAAAGAATGTGAAGATTACGCTATTTATCGTTAATGATTTGTTAACGCGGAAATTCAGAAAAAAAGGCAAAAGAAAAGCCGGCTTTTAAGGGCCGGCTAATCGGGACTGTTTCGAAAAACAAACACTTACTCCTTGCAGTTTCTTTTACTATCTAACGATTCAAATTAATCTGTTTTTTACCTTATAAAGATATAACGACTGTTAATTTTCGTTATCGTTTTTCCGGTGCCAGGTAACCGGCATCCGTCATCCACGACTCAATCACCTGCGGCTCCGAAGCGAGGTAATCCTCATCGGTCATCCAGCTTTCGATAGGGGCGGCTTCGACCGGTGCGGCAAGCCAGTTTTCGTCCATCATCCAGCTCTCGAGCGTCAGCGTTTCTGCCGTCAGGTAGTTGGCGTCGAACATCCAGTACTCGATGGTGAAGGATGTATCGGTTTTGGTAACACCATCATGGTGGTTTTTTGCAATGCCCGGGGTAGCGGCCAGAAGCAGGCCTGCGAGAACCACCGGGACTATTTTTATCATTGTTGTTGCTTTCATTTTATTCTTTCAATTCGTTTTACATACATAAGACGTTCGTCTCGCGCCGATGTTACATGGCCGTATGTTAAAGAATGTGAAAGAAACAGGCTTTTTCGTTAATGATATGTTAAACCCTTCGTAACGAATAGGCCATCAATGACTTGCCGTGTCGCAAATAAAGCACTCCATCACTGATATAGGGGTGCGAAAAGTGTTCCTTGGTCCCTGCAGTCACTTTAAATGAACTTATTTCCTTCAGTTTCCCTGCCTCCTCCTTCACCAGGTACACCATTCCCTTATTTGTATATAAATAGATATGGCCATCGGCAAAAGTCACATTCCCGTCGCCCAGCTTGAGCGAATCGGTCACCAGGCCCGATTCCGTGTCAAGACATTTAAGCCAGGGCTTGCGGGCGCTTGTTGCCACAAGGTATTTACCAAGCAGCAGGACGCCGCCGATGTAATTGTCGAAATTCCGGTTTCTCCATACTTCCGTAATCTGCCTGCCGTTCTTCGACAGTTTCAGCTTCACTCCGCGATTACCGGCGCCGGCTACATAATAGAGGTTCTTCCCGTCAAAAAGCGGGGTATTGGCATGCACATTACTAATGGTGTCCATCTTGTGCGACCAGAGGAGCTCACCCTTCTCCGCATCGATACCCAGCAGCGCCATCTCCGAAAAAGTGGTCAGGATCTTCCGGCCGCCAACACGGATCATCCGCGATGAACTGAAGCCTTCCACCTGCCCCAGTGCCGGGCACACCCACCGGATATCGCCTGTATACCGGTTCAGGGCCACCACATTGGTGTCCCTGCCGCCCGGTGAACAGAATGCCAGGTCCCCGTCGACGAGCACCGATTGAGAGTAGCCAAAGGCATTTATCGTTCCGTTCAGCCCGGTAACCATATTGTAGCTCCAAACCGGATCGCCCGTTTCAGCCTTTACACAGGCCACATCCCCGAGACCAGTTGTCAGATAAACCAGGTCGCCAACAACAGTGGGTGCCGACCTCGACCCCTGGAAACTCTCCATCCACTCCCTGCCGTAGGGCTTCTTCCACAACAGCTTCCCTTTCAGGTCAAACGAAAAAAGATAAGCCACACTGTCAATCTCGCCATCAATAAAAAGGCGGTCGTTTGTCACCACCGGCGATCCGTAACCGTTCCCGATGCTGTCGCATGACCACAAAAGCTGTGGCCCGCCTTCGGGCCACTCCTTCAGCAAATTGGTTTCATGAAATATCCCGTCACGGTTCTCACCCCGGAACTGGTATATCTTCGAAACTTTCGATCCGGGAATTATCCCTATCGCAAGAATTATGATGGCTACTATCGCTTTCATCTCAATCTCCCAATCTTAAAGTCTTCCCGTCTTCCCGTCTTAAAGTCTTCTGTCTAATGTCTTCCGTCTAATGTCTCACGTCTACTGTCTCACGTCTAATACCTAACGTCTAATACCTTACGTCTTTCCTGTTCATCTTCTTCTTAGGCCTTGGCAAATCATCCCCCCTCCGGCTCTCCTTCGGTCCGTCGCTCTGCTTTAATTCTGCAGAAACCCGGATACCTCCTACCGTGCATTCGTGGAAAGCGTTAATCACGTCGCGCTCATACCGGCTGTCGATTTCGAAAAAGGTGAACTTCTTCATCATCTCGATCTTTCCGATCTGGATAGCCTTGGTGCCTGTGCGTTCGTTGATCAGGCCGATCAGGTTCGACGGGTTGGCGAGATACTTGGTTCCCAGATTGATGAACACGGTTGAAAATTTCATCCGGTCCATGTTGCGCCTTTGCTCACGATTGAGCGGGCTCTTCTGGTCGTGTATATTCGCGTTCAGGTCGGGTGCATTCTCATAGAATGCAAGGAACCTGTTAAACTCAACGGAAACAAAGCGCTTGATCAGCTCTTCACGCTCGAGCCAGCTCAGCTTGCTGAAAATGCCCTCGAGGAAGGGATTGATCTGACTTTCGTTCACCTCAACGGTTTCCACCTTGTCGATCAGGTTAAAGAGCTGCTTTTCGCAGATCTCGATGCCACTCGGCACCTGCCTGCGGATGAATTTCTTTCCGATAAGCTTCTCAAGCTGTGTAACCTTCTGCGGTTCACGCGTATGGATGATGGATACCGATGTTCCGGCCTTCCCTGCCCTGCCGGTCCGGCCGCTGCGATGAATGTACACCTCCAGCTCATCCGGAAGGTTATAGTTTACCACATGGGTAAGATCGTTCACATCAAGACCGCGCGCGGCCACGTCGGTGGCAACCAGCAGCTGGATGTGCTTCTGGCGGAAGCGGTTCATCACGAAGTCGCGCTGCGCCTGACTCAGGTCGCCATGCAGCACGTCGGCGTTGTACCCCTCGCTCATGAGCTTGTCGGCCACCTCCTGGGTTTCAGCCCGGGTACGGCAGAAAACAATCCCGTAAATACGGGGATAAAGGTCGACCACACGCTTTAGCGCCTGGTAGCGGTCCTTGGCATGCACCACATAAAATTCATGCTGCACGTTTTCGGCGCCGGAATTCTTTTTGCCTACCGATATGGTTACCGGCTCATGCATGTACTTTCCGGCAATTTCGCGGATCTCGGCCGGCATGGTAGCCGAAAACAGCATCGTCTGCTTTTCCGCAGGCGTCTGGTCGAGAATGGCATCCAGGTCATCCTTGAATCCCATCGAAAGCATCTCATCGGCTTCGTCGAGAACCAGCCAACGTACTTCCTGTACTTTCAGTATCTTCCTCTTCAGGAGGTCCATGGCGCGCCCGGGGGTTGCCACTACCATGTGCACGCCGCTTTTCAGCGCCTGGATCTGCGGCTGGATGCCGGCACCGCCGTATACCGCCACAATCCGGAACTCCGGCACATACTTCGCGAAATTCTGCATGTCCTTGGTGATCTGCATGCACAGTTCGCGGGTCGGGCAGAGTACGAGCGATTGAATGCTCTTCTTGCTGAAATCGATCTGCTGCAGGATCGGAAGCCCGAACCCGGCAGTTTTGGCGGTACCGGTCTGAGGCAGACCAATCGTATCGGCGTTTGGTGTTACCAGGTACGGAATGGTCGGCGCCTGTATGGGGGTGGGCTCTTCAAAACCCATGTCGGTGATTGCGCTGAGGATCTCTTTGCGCAGTCCGAACTCTTCAAATAAACTCATCAATTTTCTCCTTGCGACTCCCGGCAAAATGCCTGAAAGCCATTGTTTTAATTCGGGCGCAAAGGTAGTCTTTTTATGCTACACGACCGCTTATCATCTGATTTTATTATTTTTAGGCTAAATACCCGTTCATGAAACCCCTCACAATTGCTATCCTGCTGCTGATCGCGGCAATGCAGCAGCCGCTCGCCGCTCAGACTTCCGCTATGACATACAATATCCGCATGAGCACCCCTGCCGACGGTGTGAACGCCTGGCCCAACCGCAAAAATGAGGTGATCGCCTTTCTCCGGGAAGCAAAACCCGCCATCCTGTGTATGCAGGAGGTCCTCGACAGCCAGCTGCAGGATCTGATCACCGGACTGCCTGACTATGGCTGGTTTGGCGTTGGCCGCGAAGATGGCGTTAAGCAGGGCGAGGCGGTACCCGTTTTTTATCTGAAAGACAGATACACCTTACTTAAAGGAGGCCACTTCTGGCTTTCCGAAGAACCCCATCAGCCAGGCAAACCGGCGTGGGATGCCGCCTGCACCCGCATGGTGAGCTGGGTTCAGCTGAAAGCAAATCCCGGCGGGGATACCCTCTTTGTCTTCAACACCCACTTCGATCATGTGGGCGTGAAGGCCCGGAAGCTCAGCGCCCGCCTGCTGGTAAAATACGCCGATTCACTGGCTGGCCGCCAGCCGGTAATCATCACGGGCGATTTCAATGCCTCCCCGGCAGATGCGCCCTATGGCATCATCACCTCTGCAGGATTTAAAGATTCAAGAGTGATTTCGGAAACGCCGCCCAAGGGCCCGGAATATACCTTTACCGGCTTCGATGTTAAGGGAAAACCGGGCGAACGGATCGACTACATCTATCTGAAAAATACGGGTCCCGTTAAAACGCATACCGTCCGAAATGATAAAAGAGACGTTTTTAAACGTCTCTACTATCTGTCGGATCATTTGCCGGTTTTGGTGAGATTTTAGGTATGGGACGGGGTCCCGGCTTTCGCCGGGATGACAAAAAACCGCCGGGATGACAAAAGGCCGCCATGACGACGACTTATCATGGCGGCTCTTGTCTAATGTCTAACGTCTTCTGTCTAACGTCTTCTTTATAACCTCTTCTGACTAGTGATTGTTAATCTTCACCTCAAACGCACTCTTATTGCTCCCCAGCTTGTTCAACCGGTACTTAAAGGTCAGCATCACGTAACGCCCGAGCATGTTGGTTTGCCGCTCCTGCAGGTAATTCAGCTCGCTGATCCGCTGGATGCCGGTGTTCTTGTTCAGCAGGTCCATCCCCTGCAGGGTTAACACGCCCCTGTTGTTCTTCAGGAAATAGTAACTGATCTCGGTGCTCAGCAGCGGAATAAATATCGGTTCATCGAAGCTCTGCGCAGTGTAGTTGGTGACATCGGCCTTGAAGGCGAAGTTCCACTTCTCAGAGGGGTTCCATCGCATCTCGGCAAAACCCGCAAGGTTAACATAACGGTTGTTCAGTGCATCCTGGATGGAATAGCGCGCATCGGTCAATGAGAAGGAGCCCCCGGCCATCACGTCCCACTTGTCCTTCTTGCGGTTGTCAACCTGCAGGGAAACCCGGTGGGTGAAGTTGGTGTTGATGTTCTCGGTGCCGTTAACCATGCTGATGCCGCGGTTCATGCTCTCGCGCAGGTTAAGGTTGATTTTTATGCCAAGTTTCCGGATCGGGGTCGAAAAATCGATGCGGGCCGACGCATTGTAATCGTCTCTCACATTGATCAGGGTCATGGTCTGCTTCAGCTGGGAATCAACGCTCCTCGACCAGTTGATCTTGTTCATCGTATAGCCTGCATCGAGGCCACCCATAAAGGAGGTAAAACTGAACTGATCGAATATCAACCAGTTAAGGTACATCATATTGCTATACTCCGGCTTCAGGTTGCGGTTTCCGAACGAGACGGCCATCGGGTTGCTGTTCTCCGGAACCGGCATCAGCTGGCTGGTTGAAGGGGTATTTACATTGGTCTGATAAAACAGCATCAGCCTCCGGCCGGTTTTGTATTCATATTCCCACTGCAGCCTGGGGGTAAAATAGAGGTGCTTCGACACTTCCGGGGTATCATCCCACAGTGTCGATGACAGCTGGCCTGCCTCCATTCCGGCAGCAACGGTAAACTGGGTTTTGTCGCTGTTCCGGGTAAGACTCAGTTCCGGTTTCAGCGACTGGTATTTCTTGCGGAAATCCGGACTGTAAATCGAATCAACCAGCTTCGCATCGGCAACGGGGAAGCCCTGTGTCTTATCATAATGGTCGTTGCTGCTCGATATTTTCAGCGAAGGCTCCATGTACAATTTGCCCTTTACCTTCTGCGTGAGCGATGTTGAACCCGAAACGGTCACATTATCGGTGGCCACATCCTGGAACTGGCTCACCACAGTGGTTCCGGCTGGAACCATGTACTGTGTGGTATTCTGGTAGCTCGAATTCGACAGGCTGCTGGCATAACTGCCGTTAGCCCCGATCTTGAATATTGAATGGTTCTTGTTGAATTTTTTCAGATAGGACCCGCTTGCCGAACCGCTCATAGAGTTGGAACTGCCCGAGCTGATCCGGGTCAGCGAATAGATATCCAATCCGTTTTCCCTGGCCAGGGAGGTTGAATTCCTTGGCGAAAAACCTGCCCCGAAACCAACATTTCCGTTCACGATAATCGTTTGTGTGGAGTCGATCCGGTTGCGCATGCCGAAATTGATCCGGTGCGAAGTATCGCGTTGCACCTGGTTTGCCTGCTGATCCTCGGAGAAGGAGCGTTCCGGCGTAAAATTCCGCGTGGCAATAGTCTCCGATAATCGACGATGGGAGCCGGTAAATACATAACTGGCAAATACCCGCTGCTCTTTGGCCCAGGTGTAACCGAAGTTCGCACCTCCGGCCCCCGAAGAGGAGAGGCCGCTTTCGGGCTGACCGAAATTCATGGGAACGCCGTCGTTGCCGCCGATCATGATGGCTCCGCCACCACCCGACATGCTGGCCATGCCGCCACTGAAGCTCATGTAATCACCGAATGAGAAACCGCTTTGATTCACGTTGTTGAGCATCCCCAGCGCCGCGGCCTGAATCTTGTCGGAAAACCGGTAGGCCTTGCCGCTGCCGAGGTAATATTTGCCGCTTCCACCCGATGCCGATGCATCACCGGCGCCTGCACCAACGGTAACATCGCCAAGAATTCCTTTTTTCTTATCCTCCTTGAGTACCAGGTTAACCGTTTTATCACGCGTGCCGTCGTCGATCCCGGTAAATTCCGATTCATCCGACCGCTTATCGTATAGCTGAACCTTGTCGATAGCATCAGCCGGCAGGTTTTTTGTCGCGATTTTCGGATCATTGCCGAAGAACTCCTTGCCGTCAACCAGTACTTTTCGAACATCCTTGCCGAGCGCTTTGATGTTACCGGCCCGGTCGACTTCCACACCGGGAAGCTTTTTCAGCAATTCCTCCACATTGGCGTCGGACTTGGTTTTAAAGGCACGGGCATTGAATTCTATGGTGTCGTGCCGTATGGTGAGCGGAACGTACTCCCCGACAACCTGAACCTCCTTGATGTCGACCGCTTTCGGCTTCATCACCACCACACCGAAATCATTCGTGGCATTGTATGGAAAGGTAATGCTCTTGTAAAACGACTGGTACCCGAGGTAGGCGATCTGCATAAGGTAATTGCCTTCTTTAACGCTTTTCACCTCGAAGTTTCCCTTTTCGTTGGTGATTCCGAAAAATTCGAGCGTTGAATCCTGAGGATTGAGAAGTACCACGGTTGCCGAATTCAAAGGTGCTGCCGATTCTCCTACCACACTGCCGGTGAGGTTTTGCGACCGGCCGGCCAACGAAGTGCCAACAAGCAAAACCAGGAATACTATCAGTTTATATGATTTCATGCAAGCAGACGAAATAATGAAGCGATTAAAATTGTCACTGCAACGGCTATAGCCACTGCTACTGCTACTAATACTGACATGGCCTATTTTTCAATGCGTATCATCATGCTCGTACCACTTACTGCGCCGCCATGCTGAACGCCCATCTCCTTCATCTTCTCCTCAACAATCTTCTTGAATTCAGCCTCGGTGGTTTTCTTCCCTTCCTTTGGTTTGGCAAGCATCTTGGCGGTAACTTCCATTCCCTCAATCGACTTGGCTGTCAATGTGTGTTTGCCCTCTTCGAGGTCGACGCCCAGAACCAGACCCGGAAGGTTTAGGTATTCGCCCGGACCGGCCGGCACCGGAATCGAATGGGTGAACCAGACCGTCACCTTAGTGCTGTCGTTCACCATGCGAGTAGCCTCCTGGCAGGAATAGTCCAGAATAGTTTTCGTATTTCCGGTGAGTTTCCAATCGGAAACACCCAGCTCCTTTTCGATCAGGAACATGCGGGTCATAAACTCGCGCTGCTCGAGCTGTTTTTTCGCATTGAAGTCGGTATACATCTTATTATCCGGTTCTGACATCCTCATCATCACCATCATACCACCATCGCCGGCCATCTGGTTAACTTCTTCCTCATCCTGCTTAACATTGGTATACAGGGAGGCGGCTTCGTTAAACAACAGTTCCTTCTGGCTCCTGCGCTCCTTCGGAAGCTGGGCGGCCAGCTCGGCGGCGGCACCTTCCAGGTGGATCTCAATCTTGGCCATATCTTCGTAAATAACCTTACCACTGCGGATGGCTTTAGCCGGGTCGCCCTGGGCGCCGAGCATGGTGCATGCCATCAAACCAATACTGAGTGTAATTGCGATTTTCATTTCGTTTGAATTTTGGTCAAAAATAGGAGCCTCTGCGCAATAATCGGGTTAACAATACTGAAAACAAGGTTAATTAAGGTTAATGGCTGCCGGGGTATCGGAACAGCGCCCCTATATTTGCACCGAAATAAAGAAACTTGTGGATACCAAAAAGATAAGATGGGTTTCCGTACTAATGGTCATCAGCCAGCTGATGCTCGCAGGTTTCATGATCTACTGGCTGGCCAGCCAGTACCGGGATGAAAAGAAGCTGCTCGGCAATGATCTGGCCCGATTGTACGAAGAATCCCGCAGCCAGGTAATCGACAGCCTGGTTTTCAGCCACGTAGTGGAACCAGCACTGCAGGACTCAGTAACGATTACGATGATTACCAGGGACGATGACGGTATGGAAGACTCGGCCGTATCCCGCACAGCCAGGTCAAGAGCCGTCTACACGACCCGGAGTATTGCCAGTTCCATTGCAACCGCAGTAATACCCGATTCGGGCAAATACAGGATGGCCAAAACAGCGGAATTCTCATTCAGCCCGGGTAAACAGGATATCCTTATCCGAAGTGTCAAGCTGATGATCAGCCATAACCGCGATTCAGCTTCACCGGAAAAGGCCTTTGCCGCCTTCCTCCCCGAAAAGCCGGATACCGCACTGT
>CAYWHP010000132.1:0-11099 GCA_964457845.1 uncultured Porphyromonadaceae bacterium
TGAACGGATCCCATGCTCGAACTGAAAAACCTTTCGAAATCCTACGGCCAGGTGATGGCGGTGAAGGATGTGAGCCTGAAGATCGCAAAGGGGGAGTTCTTCTGTCTTCTCGGGCCAAGCGGCTGCGGAAAGACCACCATCCTGAGGATGATTGCCGGTTTCGAAAAGGTGACCGGCGGAAGCATCCTGCTCGATGGCAAGGACATTACCGGTGATCCGCCAAACAGGCGGGATGTAAATACCGTGTTCCAGAATTATGCGCTCTTCCCGAACTTCAATGTGCTCGACAATATTGCCTACGGGCTGAAAATAAAAAAATTGCCCCAGGCGGAGCAGGAGGCCAGGCTCGAGGAGGTGATCCGCCTGGTGGGACTCGGAGGGTTCGAAAACCGGATGCCCGGCAACCTTTCGGGCGGGCAGCAGCAGCGTGTGGCCCTCGCCCGCGCCCTGGTGAACAGGCCAAGGATACTGTTGCTCGATGAGCCGCTCAGCGCACTCGACAAGAAAATATCGGAGCAAACCCGTTTCGAGCTGGCCGAATTGCAGAAAAAGGTGGGAATCACCTTCATCTTCGTCACCCACAACCAAACTGAGGCCCTGGCCCTGGCCAACCGCATCGCCATCATGAAGGATGGCGTTATCGAACAGTGCGATGATCCCAGGGAGGTGTATGAGCATCCCCGTACCCATTTTGTGGCCGATTTCATCGGCAGCATGAACTTCTTCGAGTGCACGGTGCTCCGTTCCGACAGCGGGGGGACTGTACTGGAAGTGCCGCAAACGGGAACCATTGTGCTCACCGGGAAACAGCCGCCCGAAACCGGCCGGCGCGTCAGCTATTGCATCCGGCCCGAGCGCATCAAGTTCAGCATGTTCGAGCCGGCGGAATATGAAAACTGCCTGAAGGGGATCATCCTCCAGAAAGCATACCTCGGCGACATTACGAAATTCACCGTGGAACTGGCTGGCGGCCGGATCATATCGGTTATTACTCAAAACTACCTGCTCCAGATGTCGCACGAATTCTACGATATCGGAGAGCAGGTGAATGTGATCTGGAGCAAAACATCAGGGGAGATTGTCGATGTTCCGTAAACTGAAACCACACCAGGTACTGCTGCTGCCACCCGCGCTCTGGCTTCTGCTGCTTTTCATCATCCCGATGATCATTGTCATCGGCTACAGCCTGTCGCCGGAGGCTGACGGGGGCACCGGCCTTACCCTCAGCCATTACAAACAGGCCCTCTCGGGCATGTACCTGGCCATATTCCTGAAGTCATTCCTTTATGCATTGGTGTCCACGGCTATTACCCTGGCCCTCGCCTTTCCGGTGGCCTATTATATGGCCTTCGCCGCGGAACGCATCAAGATGGTGGTGATGTTCCTGATCATATTGCCATTCTGGACCAACTTCCTCGTGCGGATGTTCTCGGTAATGACCATCCTGGGCGATTCGGGCCTGATCAATTCGGCACTGCTCGGGCTCGGCATCATCGATGAGCCGGTCAGGCTGGTCAACAACACCTTCGGGCTTTATTTCGGTTTTGTTTACTGGAACCTCCCGTTCATGATCCTGCCCATCTTCTCCTCGCTCGACCGCATGGATATTTCCATGCTGGAAGCCTCGATGGACCTGGGCGCCAACCGCCGGCAAACCTTTCTCCGGATCACCCTGCCCTATGCCGTTCCCGGTTTGGTTGCCGGCATCATTTTCACCTTTATCCCCATCATGGGGAATTTTGTGATTCCTGAATTCCTGGGCGGAACCGGCAATACCATGATCGGAAATGTACTCACCACACAATTTTTGCAGGCAAGAAACTGGCCCTTCGGCTCAGCGCTCTCAACCGTTTTGATGTTTATTGTGATGATATTCATCTCGTTATACATACGGTTCTTCAATCCGACCGAATCTCGCAACAACGTAACTTTTTAACGGATGGCTGGAAATCTGGCAAGGGGTAACGACCTTAAAATCGGGCAGGGAAGGGGCCTCCGGATACTCACCTGGTTTGGGGTGGCCTTCCTTCTCCTGCCGCTGGTTATTCTGGTTGCCTATTCCTTTAACGATGCGAGAACAGGTACCGAATGGACCGGCTTCACACTGAAATGGTACCGGGATGTGGCGCATGATGCAAGCCTCTGGGCCGCGGTGCGGAATTCGCTGATCATCGCGCTGATAAGCACACTGGTTTCCACCATTCTGGGAACTATGGGGGCGTTTTTGCTGGCCAAGCACCGATTCCGGGGAAAAAAGCTCTTCCAGAATCTTCTCTATGTTCCGGTGATTGTGCCCGAGATTATTTTCGGGATATCCCTGCTGGCCCTCTTCATGCTGGTCAGGTTTCCGCTCGGGATCTTTTCGGTGATCTGCGCCCATATCACATTCATTTTCCCGTTTGTAACCATGATTATCATGGCCAGGGTGATCAATTTGCCCGACTCGCTCGGGGAGGCGAGTCTCGATCTGGGCGCCACGCGCTGGCAGACCTTCCGGAAAGTGATCCTGCCGAATATTTCTCCGGGGGTGGTCTCCGGGGCACTGTTCGGGTTTACCCTCAGCATCGACGATTTTATCGTCACCTTTTTCACGGCCGGAGTGGGAGCATCCACCCTGCCGCTCAAGATCTATTCGCTGATCAAATTCGGCATCACCCCGGCCATCAATGCCATTTCCACGCTGCTGATCCTGTTTACCCTGCTGGCCCTCTACCTCTCCAACCGACTGCAAAAAAGCCAGCGGATCAACCGGAAGATCAGGCTGGCATTAGCTGTCGTCGCAGGGGCCGTCATTATGATGCTCATGGCGACTACCTTCTTCAGCGGATCCGGACAGAAACTCAATCTCTACAATTATTCCAATTACATCGATGAAAACCTGCTGAAAAAGTTCGAGTCTGAAACCGGAATCAACGTAACGCTCGACTATTTCAACGATAATGAAGAGATGCTTTCGAAACTTCAGATGGGTGTTTCGGGATATGACATTATCGTTTCATCGGGCTATATGGTGGAGACCCTTAAGAACAAGGGGCTGATCGCCCCGATTGACAAATCGGCGATTCCCAACTGCAGGTACCTGACCCCCGGATTCGGCAAAATGGAATACGATACCACTGGCCGCTATTACGTTCCGTATGTTTACTGCTTTACCGGCATCGTATACAACAGTGATTATGTGAAGGAACCGGTTGATTCCTGGGCTGCCCTCTGGGATCCGCGGTATGCGGGCAAAATTTCGATGGTCGACGATATGAAGGAGGCTTTCGCTGTTGCCTGCATGCTGCTGGGTTACGATCTGAACAGTGCCGATACCGTGCAGCTGCGGGAAGCCCGCGACCTGCTGATGCGGCAAAAGCCGCTGCTTAAGAAATACGAATCGAATTCAACGGAATTGTTCCTCACCAACGGTGATGTGTGGATTGCGCAGGGTTGGACCGGGCAGATCGCCCGTCTGGTGAAGAGCGATCCCAAATTCAGGATGGGACAGCCGAAACAGGGTGCGCTGTTCTGGTCCGATAACCTGTGCATTCCCGCCAATGCGCCCAATAAGGCCAACGCCGAAAAGTTCATCAACTTCCTGCTCGATCCGGCAAACAGCGCCCAAAACATGAATGCCATCACGTACGCGATGCCAAATGACTCAGCGGTTAAACTACTGGATTCCGAATTCCGGAATAATCCGATTATCTTCCCTGATATCAAGGATTTAACCAGGCTGAAAATCTATCGGGATGCCGGTGATTTCACCAGGCACATAGATAAGGCATGGACAGAGCTGAAAGTGAAATAGGAAAAGAGAAAGAAAAGCGGGAAGTTCCGACGCTCTTACGACTGACTATCTTTCCAGACGGTAATTCAGGATAACCCGATTGCCGGAAAAAACCATCGGAGTTCCATTCTGATATTGGGCTATCGCCTTTACCTGATGAACGATACGTCCTGCACGGACATCTTCAGCGGTAATAACATGAGTGGCGGAGTAGATCGCCCATTCACCCGGCTGAAGAACAGTAACTGCACGTTCCACACTGATGAGCAGTTCGGGTTCGTCTACAAGTACATTGTAAACCGGAACTGCACCTTGATTCTGCACGGAAATAAGGTAGTTCACATATTCGCCAACCCTTTTGTAATCAACGGTCCTTGTAAACAACCTGACATCAAGTTTCGCACTTGGCCTTGCAGGCGATGAAGCCACATTGATCTGTTTGTCGAATGATTCTGCCGGCCGCGCTGCCTTTGAGGTTGCAACCGGTCCAATGGCCAAAGCCAGATTGGCGGATACAGCCAGTATCATTACAACGGTGAAGACCTTATGGATATAATATTTCATGAATTCCAATCTTTCGGTTTAATAAAAAGGGATGACCTTATTTAGTACTCATCCAATGACCTGCGTTACCGGAAATCATCAAAAATCGAACCGAAAAATTCAAGTATAAGGAATACAGTAAGTTAGTATGCCATGAGGCCAAAATTCTTTCCAGAATTCAGAAATAGTTTAGTGAATTCCGGAATAAAACAGGGTGTTTTCTTTTTTGGCTGGAATCCTGCAAGATGATCCGGCCAGGCTAAAGCCGGTAAAACTCTTTCCATCCCTTGCGCGGAGATGGGCCTGTTAGCAGGTTGTTGGCCAGCTTATTGTTGGTGATCTGCCCGGTTTTGGCATCGAAAAGCAGCCTGGTGTTCAACCGCTGCGCCATAACGCCCAGGGCGAAGACCTGACTCAGCGGGCCTGCGATGTCAAAAGAGGAACGGCACGCTTCCTGTCCTTTGCATCCGAGAAGGAAGTTTTTGAAATGGTTCGACGGGCTTTCCGGAACAAGTGGCAATTTCGGCTGCATTTCGCGTGCTTTTTCTTCCGGGATGATTGAAAGGGTACTGCCGTGCGATCCGCCCTTGAAAGTGAGTTCCTTGCTGTAAATGATCTTGCCGGGATTGAGTTTCGAAGGTTGTATTTTTCCCGTGCTTGTTGCGGGTATATTCGGATCGAGTTCGACTGTGCCGTATCCTTCCGGAACCTGGGGGATATTATTCACGCCGTCGTACCAGAGGATCTCAACCGGCGGCATATTTTTCCGTTCCGCGAATTTAAACGACAGGGTTGATGCCATCGGGTAGAACAACGGATTGTGCCCGTCGAGTTTCACCGCATCGATTTCATACGGGAGCCCCAGTTCCAGAAACTGGTGTACCGTATCGATCAGGTGCGCGCCCCAGTCGCCCAGGGCCCCCATTCCGAAATCATACCAGCAGCGCCACTGCCCGTTTACATAATCCTTGTTGTAATCGTGGTGGCTGGCGGCGGAAAGCCAGGTATCCCAGTCGAGTGTGGCGGGGATCGGTTCGCCCGCAGGAAACCGCGTCATCCGGGTATCCCAGCCGTGCCAGCGGCGGGCTCCGTTCATGTGGGCGGTCACGGCAGTTACATCCTTTATGATTCCGGCCTCTTTCCATGCCTTGAACTGGAAGTAGTTGCCTTCCGAGTGGCCCTGGTTGCCCATCTGCGTGGCCACCTTGTATTTTTTTGCTGCGCGCATCATCAGTTCAACTTCCTGAAAGGTGCGGGCCATTGGCTTTTCAACATACACGTGCTTGCCCAGGCTCATGGCGAGCATGGTAATCGGAAAATGCGAATGGTCGGGGGTGCCAACGGATACGGCATCGATCTGGCTGCCCATTTTGTCGAACATCTGCCTGAAGTCGCGGAAACGTGGAACATCGGGGAATTTCTCGAGAACTTTTAATGTATGCGGTGCGCCCATATCCACATCACACAAAGCAACGATATTGGCCAGACCGGTGTCATACAGGGCCATCACATCCTCTCCGCCGCGATTCCCTATGCCGCAGCAGGCCAGGTTTACACGTTCACCGGCACTGGCGAGTCCTGATGCGGGAGGGGTTGTTCCCGAAGCTGTCCTGGAAAGCATGTTTGGCAAGGTGACTGCCGCGGAAAGTGCCATCGCCTGTTTTAGAAACCTGCGGCGTGAAGACTCGTTGTGATTCATATCGGGGGTATGGATATTGTCTGTAAATATAACCTTTCCTATGGCCGGTTTTTTTACTTTTCTTTCTTAATTGCCTCTTCAAACATCCGGATAGCCGTGTACAAAACTCCGGCCTCACCTCTGAAAGTGCCTGATCCCCTGGGCTGGTTGTCGACCGAGTACCATTCGAAAAAGCCATCATTGTCAATCACCCGCTTTACCATGGGTTGCATTTGTTCATAGGCCTCTGCTATAAAGCCATTCCTGATCAGCTCCCGGATCATCCTTCCGCCAAACCAGGTCCAGTCGCCGCCATTCTGATAGCTGTAAACGGGATTCATGATTTTATTGGCGAAATAGCCTTCCGGATAAGGCGGATACAGTGTAAGTCCAATTGATGCCGCGCCGGCTTGTTTCACCCGGTTTACCATCTCCTTCAGACTGCTTTTTATCTGTTCCTTAGATAATAATCCTGCCTCGATGGCAATGGCCGTGCCCCCGAAGTAGTAAATCCGGTTTTCATCAAATCCGGGCGGGAAGGGGGAGCCTTTCAGGTAAATATGGGGGATGAATTTCTGATTCTTCTCGTCCCACAGATGTTTCATGGTGTTCGCGGATATGCTTTCCCGGATGGGTGTCCATTTGGTTGCCGTGGCCGGAATTAATTCGGTCATGTTGCTTAAGGCAATGATAAACATGGCATTGTCGTAAATATCGATCGCCGGATGGGTATTGCTGTCGAGGTCGACACCCCAGCCGTGCTCCGGCTGGACGTCTCCCCAATCGGCCGTGGTGGCTCCTATAATGAGTCCGTACTGCTCATTAAACCGCTGATTCATGAGAAATTCCATCGACCATTCCAGTCGCTGGCCAACTGTTTTGCCGCCAATGGGCTCTTCCAGAATGGCCCGGTCGCCGGTTAACCGGATGTATTTGTATACCGCCTGAACCAGCGAGCTTTCCTGATCGGTTTCCACGGTGTTTTTATGTCCTGCATAGCGGGGCTCCAGCTCCGATCGGGTGAAGTCATATTCAACGGCACCAATTTCCTTTACAGGGGTGAATCCATCGATGATGTTCCCATCTTCACCCTGCATCCTGAAAAAGACCAGAAGATTTTCTTTTAGCACTTCCTTGTCATACACCTGAGCAGCCAGCTCGATAAAGGTGTTGTAGTCGCGTATCCATACTTCCCGGTATCCATCGCCCGCGTTAAAGCCGGTTTTCATTATGGATAATGCCTTTTCTTTAACCAGGGGGAAGTATTCGTTTTTTGCAATTTTTTCTGCAAGCTCCCGGCTTACCGGTAGTTTTTCCGGAGTGGTGCATCCGGTAATCAGTGCGATGAGAATCAAAAGATATTGGTGCTTTTTCATTTACGGTACTGTTGACAGGTGTACAAATCCAAGCTTGTCAAAAGTAGTATTATTGTTGCTTGCGGGAATCGAACCCCTGACCTCTTGACTGCCAGAAGTAATATTGAACTTTCTATAGGTTGATATCTGTTTGTCCTACTTTTACTTACAAAACTTTTCTGTTTTACATTGGTTATACTTTAAACCTGTTTTACTATCCACTGGCAAAAAACCTGGCAATAATCCTGGCAACAAAATCGGGGTAAGATTTATAACAAAGTCACCCGCACAGGCTCGTGTGCGGGTGACTTTGGCGGGCGGGATGTATTTCCTGAATGTCGTGCTTGGGAATAATGCGGTACTAAAGAAAACAGTCATCAAGAAATGAATTGCATCGGTTTTTAAAAATGAATTAACTATAACTGGTACTCAACCTCCAAACTACAGTTTATCTGTAGAAAATAATACCGGATCTTATCAGGCTAGATTTCAGACTTCTCGAACATGGATTGTAACTCATACGGGTCATTGGAAACGGAACCAGTGAATGCCTGAAATTTGTGAGGGATTAGCAGATTCCTACCAATAGGTCATGTTGGATAAGGCATAAAACATCATGCCTAATAAACCGCCATACCCGACAACAAATCCCAGGCCGGCAAACCAGGCATTTTTCCGGTTCTCCTTTTTGTGCAGTAGTATGTATGCTCCTGGCACCAAAACGACGATTATTGCACTTATGGCAATAAAGGTTGCATCTGAGCTGTTTATAGAGACTCCCAGTAAAAGAGCACCTCCTCCAAAAGCAGCTCCTGCGAAACAACCCATAACGGAATTGGCAACCGCTACCCCAAAAGGCCCATAAGAAGCAGTCATGGCAACCCGGTCCACGTTCATGGTTGAGGAATTTTCGGTAATCTGGTCCATCAAAAGGTCAATAGCTGGCCGGTCATAGGTGAACAATGCTGATTTTTGCGCATGCATTTCCGGAACGCATGCCAAAATCAAAATGCAAAGCAATATTTTTTTCATAATGTAATGGTTTAAGGTTTCTTAAGCGTTAGGGGGCAGGCCATGATATTATATACTTGTAAAGCTAACTGTATTTAAAATAAGTCGTAGATTAGTCTTGACTAAACCTAAAGAAATCAGTAAATTCCACTGATTGGAAGAAACGCCCGCGTTGACCAGTCCCCGCCGAATGAAGCTTAACAGTCCCTGCCGACAGATAAACAATGATTATGCTAAAGTTGGAAACATGATGCCTTCTAGGATATAGGTGGTCAGATGATTCTCGCGGCCATTGATCAATAGCTTCGGCAGAAGGTGGTAAAAAATCCCGGCCAAGGTTGGTTTTATGTGTAGGCGTGTCCAAACAATACTTGGCTGCGGTGCCTACACGAGCGAAGTGATTGGCGGAAGCCTTTAATCAGGAGCGCTCTCGATACGACTATAAATTGATACAGATGGCAAAAACCGGCTTGAACCTTAACATGGAAATACCGATTGCCCGGAATGTCACTATCTTTGTAAAAAAGCAGTGAAATGCCAGAAATTTTCAGAGAGTTCGGATTTGTCTTCTTCTTCTATACAAATGAAGGTCAAGAACCTATGCATGTCCATGCCCGCAAGGCAAGTGGGTTCGCAAAATTCTGGGTTGAGCCGGTTGAACTCGACTATGCACAGGGCATGAAAATTGCTGACTTAAAATTGGCTGAACAGCTTATTGTGGAGCATCTTGATTTGATAAAAGCGAAGTGGCATGAAGTACATGGTAGCTGAGTTGATGTTTACTGCCAGCAAGGCCTGGTATGAAAACGGTATGGTTTGCGTGTTGCTGAATGATAACCGGGAGGTCCGATTTCCGGTCTTTCTTAATAAGAAACTGAAGGATGCCTCGGTTGAGGAAATCAGCGATATAGAAATTATCTGTCAAGGTACAGGTCTTCACTGGCCGCGGCTGGATGAAGATCTTTCGGTATCCGGAATTCTTGAGGGCCGAATATAGCGACCAAAGATGGACAAGGGAGCCTGTAATATTAAACGATTGGCGTTGCTTTTCCTGGTGACAGCCCTGATGCTTTCTTTTGAATAATGCACACCTCAGTTGGAGCACGCTCCGCCCGTCATCAGTGGGATTATTGCCGACCTTTATGAAGTTTATCCCGGCGACACGGTCGAGCTCAAATTCTACTATTCTGCTGACGAAGACGATAGTGTTGGGATACTCTGGACCAGCCGATCCGGCCAGTTAGTCCCGAATCCTTTCAACCGCATCCAAAGATGGATTGCGCCCAAAATTCCTGGAGAGTACTATATAGGACTGCGCATCTCCAATGTTAGGGATACCCTGGCTGATATCGACAGCCTAGGTATTTGGGTAATAGACCGCCCCGGCACGTTCACCGATTTGCGCGATGGCCATACTTACAAATGGGTTAAGATCGGCCAGCAGATCTGGATGGCGGATAACCTGGCATACCACCCATATGTCGTTACTAACCTGTGCATTGTAAATCTTGACTTTCATCTGTTCCAGGTACTGGTTGAGGGTCCGGGATGCCTGATCTTTCCCGGTTGACCGGCCAGCGCCTTGGCTCCAGATGTTCGCGTCAACAGTCCTGTTGACCGAAAACTCGGTTCTCGAGCCGCTGACAGTGATCCTGCAATAGATGGGATGCTGCCCATCCCGCAGCGTAGCGGCTTTCTTAATGTAATACAGCACGTTAAAGGTTAATCTTGAATTATTCATATGGATATGCTTATCGGTTGGTAAATACGGGATTCTGTCCGAATCCACAAAATGCATTTAAATGACATTGAGTGACTTACGACCCAAATCGGTGTCGATGGTTTAGGGGAAAGATCGGCACCGATTTCGCCAACGACAGAAGTCATTCTGTGGCTTTTTATGGCTTTCGGAAAGTGTTGGGAATCTGCTAAAAACGACGAAAGGCACTGCGATGTACCGCCGTGCCTTCCTGTTCCGAGGAGACAAGGGGAATCGAACTATTCTTGGAATGCACAGATATTTAGCTGGTTGGAAGTAATTGCTGATTGGCTCCTACGATTTAGCCACGACATGCCAAACAGTCAGTACTTCAACGGAATTCTGTAAATTGCTTCTTTTTTATACTTTATATAATGCTTAGGCCCTACTTCCTTCAGCACCTCCGAAATGGGGAGTTTAACTTCCAGGTTTTTTGGAAGGATTTATCGGATGTTCCCGGTTTGAATTATACTGATTTTCAGATTTCAAGAGTGAGTTTAAAGGATGCTGTTGATTTGGTTGATAAGTCATCATGGGATTATCTGAATGGGTACAATCAACAGGTTGACTATGGTGATGAGAACCAGACCATACTTGATGAGTTTTTCCTTATCTATCAGAGTGATAAAAGACTATTTCATCTTTATTCATATAATGATTATCTGGGTGATCAAAGGGAATCGATTTTTATGAAGGTTAACGATACTTTTGCTATAAGGCAGGAGGAGAGTTTTAGCCACCACGGCATTAGGTTAAAAAGTAGTATAGATTTCTATTTAGAAGTACAAGAAGTCGATAGGGCTAAGAAACAATCAGATGCAATAAAATATCTTTTGGATGATCTTAAGATTAGGTTGGATTACGCTACTAAGAGGATTGGGACTGAAGAATCTAAATTTACTTCCAAAATTAGGTGTGGGTTGACTAGGGATAAGATTGTTTCCATTTTCTACCTTATGCTAGATTTGAAAATTGTCTCTG
>CAYWHP010000133.1:0-11066 GCA_964457845.1 uncultured Porphyromonadaceae bacterium
GTGTATAGCTGATTTACTCATTATTACCTTTAGAATTTTCTTATAGTATGTCAATCATATTATCCCTTTCAATAGGGCATGAGCTTTAGGTGGCTAAAGCGGCGGGGTTCCACCTCTTCCCATTCCGAACAGAGAAGTTAAGCCCGCCAGCGCCGATGGTACTGCATTCGTGTGGGAGAGTAGGACGCCGCCGACTTTTAACAAAGCCCCGACTCAACAGAGTCGGGGCTTTTTGTATATTTACCCCCTCATGAAACACCCAATCCTGGTTTTGATGCTTGCACTTACCTGCAATGGATTCGCACAGAATACCGGGCAGGAAGTGGTCAAATTCAGGTACAGGCTCCCAACCCAGGACAGCTCCAGGCTTGTTGTGGATACCCTGCTCAGCGGAAGCCAGATCCACCACCCCTTCTTCAAAACCTTCGGCTCATGGTCGGAGCTAGGTAATACAGGACTTCCTGCTCTCATCAACCAGTACCGGCCGGTTCGAAAGGCTATCAACCCGATCCTTTTTGAAGGATTCGACGGTTACGGATTATCGTCAACCGAACTCGATTTCTATTCGGCCAAAAGCCCCTTCTCCCTGCTTAATTACAACAGCGGAGGAACTTCCGATAAAAACGGACAAACAATCAGCGCCCTCTTTGCCAAAAATCTCAAAAACAATGGCAATATCTCCGTAATGGGAGATTATTTCAACTCCGACGGCCATTTCAGCAAGCAAAAGGGGAACGCGTCAAGAATGTATATTAATTATATCCTCAACCGAAAAAATTACAGCCTGATTACCGGTGTATCCCGGTTTTCCTTCGGTTTCGCCGAGAACGGAGGTATCAAAGAGGACGAAAAACTGGCAACTACACAGGCATCGTTTCTCCCAGTAAACCTCTCCGGTGCGGCTTCTAAAGCCAGTATCCTTGCCATACAGGGTGTTCAGACAGCCGTATTTTACCCAGGCAGAAAGAAACCCGTACAAATTTTGCCGGATTCAGTTGCCGCAGCCGATTCTGCCGCCTTGCCAAATTTGGCGGCGGCCGATTCCTTGTATGTTCCGGATTCCCTGCTAACCGGCAAGGAGTTTGGTAAACCCCTCAAAATTATGCACCAATTCCGGCTGCGTGACATCCAGCGGCGGTACTCCGATGTGGCCGCCGATGCCGGCTTTTATACCAACACCTATTCCGAGAATAAGATAACCAAGGATTCCGTCAGGTTTCTCACATTCACCAACGACATTTGCGCGGTTTACGACTCCGTGCGTATCGGCCGCTTTCCCATGAACCTGAAGGGGGGTATCAGCCCCGACGTGTACCGATATCTCAGGGCCGATTCCGTTAATTATGGTTTCTCTTTGGGTTTGAACGGGGCCATGTCTCTTAAGGTTAATTCATTTGGTGTGGATGTGTCCGGCCGATGGGACGCTGCCGGATTTACCTCAGGGGATTATGACCTCCAGGCCGGTGTTTCGCTACTTCCCAATGGTAAAAAAACGGTACCGATTGTGAGGCTTGAATTTAAGGCACGTGGAAGTTCTCCCGATCCGATGATTCGGAATTACACATCGAACCATTTTACCTGGACCAACGACTTTCTTCGGCAGCATGAGACCGGAATCACGGGCCTGGTAGAATTCCCCTCCCGTAAGGCTTCCATTTCCGCAGGACTGGTTACCAATACCAACAGGATATATTTCGATACCCTCGGATTGCCCGCCCAGCTGCAAGGTAGCATGGCTGTTTATTTTGCTAAAGGCACCAAGGAATTCCGGGCCGGCCCCTTGCGGTCGACTATCACGGCACTCGTGCAATACACCGGCTCCGATGCCATTCGGTTACCGTTATTTGCAGGGTCGGCTTCAACATTCATGCATCATGATATCCATTTCAAGCTGACTGGCGGGGAACTGCAGATTGAGTACGGTTTCGATCTTTATTACAATACGGCATTTTATGGGTATGGCTATATGCCGGCCACGGGGGCCTTTATCAATGAGGATGTTAAGGTGCTCGGCAATTATCCGCTGCTTAACGTTTTCGGGCAAATGAAGGTGAAGCGCACGCGGGTTTTTGTTGCCTGGTGCCAGACGTTTGCCGATATGCTGCCGCAACAATCGTTTGCCGTTTTGCATTATCCTTCGATGCGTCCGCATCTGAAATACGGACTTTACTGGCATTTTTATGATTAGTGACAGGATCAGCTGCCTGATCGACTGCCTCGGGCGAGAACTTCCGGGTGAGGCGGCGCAGGGCCTGATGGCGCCATCGGTGCGACCTCCGGGTTTGGCGCAGTTTGATGGCTCGCAACCGCGTTCGAGCGGCGTTATGATCCTCCTGTTTCCCGCACCCGAGGGACTGAGTACGGTGTTTATCCTGCGCACCGAAGGGGGACCGCATGGCGGGCAGATTTCGCTGCCCGGCGGAAAGCAGGAGCAATCCGACGCCGACCTGGTGGCCACCGCCAGGCGGGAAACCCAGGAGGAGATCGGGGTTGATGCCGCTCAGGTGCGTGATCTGGGTTTATTGACTCCGCTCTATGTGCCGCACAGCAATTATATTATTCAGCCAGTTGTGGGTTATTTAAACAGCACTCCCGTGTTTGTGCCTGACAAGCAAGAGGTTGCAGGGGTGATCAGCTGTACGCTTGAGGAACTGTTTGCTCCCGAAAACAGAAAAAATATGGTTTTCCACCGGTCGGGGTTCGATATATCTGCACCTTATTACAATGCGGGCGGGCACAGGATATGGGGTGCCACAGCCATGATCATGAGCGAGTTCGAACGAATTTTTATTTCCTGTATTTCCTGATGAATTCCTCGGTTTCCGGAACGCCTCCCTGGTAAACCAGATAGCCATTATACGGCTCGCGCCCGGTAATCTCCTCATTGATCGGTTTCAGCATGATCTCCTTCACCTTTTCGAGGTCGGAAGTTTGCCCGAGTGCCCAGCCCAGCTTGATGTAGGCGGCTTCCGGCAGCATGTTTTCGAGTGGGATGACTCCCATGGCCATCAGGTCGCGGCCGGTATCATAAACATACATGTGCACATAGCCCCAGAGTGTCTGCACCGTCATGTAGATGGCAACCCCCCGGTCGCGAGCGCGTTCGATTGCCGGATAGAGCTCCTTGTTGACATGCCCCAGGCCTGTACCGATGATGATGATCCCCTTGTAGCCCAGTTCAACCAGTGAATCGATGGTGTCGGGGTGCATGTGCGGATAGAAGTAGATCATCGACACGCGGTCCTCGAAGAATGGATAGATATCCACATGCCGGTCCTTTCGGCGGTGGTTGTATTTTCGTTTTATCGGTTTTACTTCACCCCGTTTTACGGTTGCGATCGGCGTGTCGCCGATGGTGCGGAAAGTTGACCGGTAAGAGGAGTGCATTTTGCGCACGCGGGTACCGCGGTGCAGGAAGCCATATTCGTCGGATGTTGGTCCGAACATGCAAACCATGACTTCGGCGATATCCCCGTGACCGGCAGCATAACATGAGTGCATCAGGTTGAGGGCGGCATCGGAGGATGGCCGGTCGGAAGAGCGCTGTGAACCGACCAGGATGATCGGGATCGGCGGGTTCTGGACCATGAAGGAGAGTGCCATGGCGGTATGGTGGAGGGTATCGGTTCCGTGGCCGATAACGATTCCGTCGACACCGCTCTCGATCTCCTTTTTGATTGCGATGGCCAGCGCCTTATACTGATCGGGCCCCATGTTTTCGCTGAAAACGGCAAACACCTTTTCGGTGGTCAGGTTACAGATTTCGGCCAGTTCGGGCACTGCACCGTATAGTTCGCCTGGCGAGAATGCGGGTATCACGGCACCGGTGCGATAATCAAGACGGGAGGCAATGGTGCCGCCGGTGCCAATCAGCTTCACTCTTGGCAGATTGGGTGTTACCGGGAACTCCTTTTCGGGGATCTTGTAGTTCGCCTTGAAATAACTGACCTCCTTCATCGACAGGATGGTATGGGTGTCGATTCCGATATTGTACCCGGTTGCGATTTTAACAACGATGTGGTGATGGTCGTCGTTTTCGGCCCGCGGAAGGACGGTTCCCTTAAAGAATCCGCGCGTTGTTTCGAATTCAGCGATACCCCAGACCCTGACATTGAACTTCATCAGCATCTCGAGGCCTTCACCCTTATATCCCTGGAAAAAATCTTCGTTCATAATCTGTCGGGGATCTGTTATTCTGAAATTTCTTTATCGATCTGCACCTGGATCAGCCGGCTGTACTCGTTGAGCGGGATGTTACCGATTGCCTGGTTGCGGATCTGGCCCATCAGCCAGTTAAGGGTAACCTTTGGATTGTCGGATTTTCTGATTTCCCGGAATTTGCCGATCAGGAAGCTTACGGGTGCCAGCAGTTCATCCTGCGACCGCTTCTTGAATTTGAGGCTCGTGAGGATGCTTGGGAAGTCCATTTTGGGATAATCCATCAGGATATTCATGATGGGTTTTGCAATTGCCTGATCGAGCCGGTTATCGTGAATGAAACGGAACAGGTCATATATTTTCTGCTGGGAGAACTCCTGATGAACTCTTTTCTGACCTTCGAGATGCCTGAGCGTATGCCCGAGGAATGTTCCGATGCGTTTCGGGGTGAACCCAAAATCGCCGGAAATCCTTTCGATCAGTGGTATCAAGTTCTTTTTAAGGAGGTAATGGTACGTATCGGAAGGAATGTCCCACAGCCTCATTTGCGCGAATCGTTCGAAGATTGGCACGGGCAGCTTCCGGCCGAGGCCAAGGATGTACTCTTCGCTGAGTGGAATGGGAGCGGAATCGGTATCGGGATACATGCGGTCGGCGCCCGGAAGAACGCGTTCAAAGATTGTGGTGCCGTCGGGCATCGACTTGCGGGTTTCTCGCGGGACCATTTCGAAAGCCATCAGGCAGCGTTCCCCGATGGTTTCCAGTGCTGTTTTTATGTCGGCATCCGGGCCCCAAAGAACGACCTGGGCATCCTCTTCGCCGGCATTGAGCCATTTGCGGATCTTATCGAAATCGATCCGTGGAGGATTTTCGGAAATGGATTCCGAAGCGGCCATGTTTGGGTTTTCGATGCATGCGATCACTTTCAGCCGTTCGGACAGTTCGTCGGCAAAGCACTTGCCTGGTTGTGTAAAGTGCGACAGGATACCCAGGAAGGAGGGCAGGTTAACGGCCATGAGCCGGTATCCGTTTTTGTTGGCTTCGTGGATCGGAAGGTATTCTGATTTGAGTTTTTCGTAGGAGAGCTCGATGGCTGTGGTTTTCCAGCCGGTTTTATCAGGAATTCGCTGTTTCAGGATATCCCGGATACGAAGCAGGGCAAACTGGCGGAAAGCTTCGTTGTGACTGAGCCGCGGGATCCATTTATTGTGCGAGACGCCCTTGATCTCCACCCTGTCGCCGCCCCTGCAGCTTACGTTGACATCTTCGCGGCCCGATCCTATTCCCGTACGCACAAGGTTTGTGCTCCTGTTGAGAAACCGGATGTATTCGGCTGCCTCGCGCAATTCGTAAGGGGTTTCGCAATCAGGGTAGGTGACGGTTTCGATGAGCGGCATTCCGAGCCGGTCGGTTTTGTACATCCGGCGGTGACCATAGTCGGAGATTTCGCGGCAGGAGTCCTCCTCGATACTGAGCTGGATCAGACGAATCTTTTTAGTTGAGATTTCGATTTCGCCTTCCACGCCTAGGATGGCGGTTCGCTGGAAACCGGTAGGGATCGAGCCGTCGAGGTACTGTTTGCGGGTGATATGCACTTCCCCCACGATGTTGAGGTTGGAGAGCAGCGAGATTACGAGAGCGCTGTCGAGGGCCTGCCTGTTTATTTTGAAAGGAGGCGTATCGTCGATGTCGTAGGTGCAGGCATTTTCGTTATTGAGCCGGTAGATAATCTCCTTCCGGGTTCTGAATTCCATGAGAGCGGTACCGTCGTATTCTCCCATTTCACTGAGTGTCGGGCGCATGTGGCGGATGATTTCGCCGTCGTAATCCTCGTTGTGGTGGTAGATACCGGCAGGGCAGCGGCAGAAGAGTTTTTCGCGGGTATCGAGTTGCTGGTGCACTTCGAGGCCGGCCATGAAACCTATTCGTTTCCAGTCGTCGGGCCCTGCCTGGCCGAGGGGGATGTAACCAATGGCATTCCTTGAATCCAGATGGTTACGGATGGCATCAAAGGAGTTTCTCATAAAAGGAGGAGGAAAGCCGAAATTTAATCAAATTTTATTGTCTTTCCCGGGCTGATACGGCTCAGAAGAGCAGAAGGGATGAGCATCATGATCATGGTAAGGGCCAGTGTTCCGGCGTTTAGGAGGATCAGGTGAAAGATATTGATATAGATCGGCACCGAATCGACAAAATAGGATAACGGATCAAGGGAAATCAGGCTGAACCTGTCCTGAAGCAGGGCAAGCGCCAATCCGATGAAGTTGCCGATGAGCAGTCCTTTCCCGATGATGAAACCTGCCTGGTAGATAAAAATTTTCGACATGGACCGGTTGTCGGTGCCAAGGGCTTTAAGTGTGCCGATCATTCGGGTGCGGTCGAGGATAATGATCAGGAGGCCCGAGATCATATTGAACCCTGCGATCAGGACCATTAAGGAAAGGATGACCCAGACGTTTGTGTCGGTGAGGCTAAGGAAATCAAAAAAGCCGGGGGCCAGTTCCTTAAGCGTTTTCACCTGCAGGATAGTGCCTGTGCGAATGGTATTTTCGTCGACAATGCGGCGGATTATCCCGGCCTCGGATTCCATGTCGTCCGGATTATTCAGACGGATTTCGAACCCGCTGACCTCCTCCTCTTTCCAGTCGTTAATTTCGCTGATCTGTTTACGGTTGCAATAGACGAAAATCCGGTCGTACTCTTCGAGGCCGGTTTCGTAAATGCCACTGACCCGGAAAGGCCGCATGCGGGGCGGATCCTGAATGAAATAGGCTGTCAGCTTCATTCCCGGCTCAACGCGGAGCAGGTCTGCCAGTCGTTTGGAAATCAGGACTTCCATCGAGTCGGGCCTGTTAAGGTCGGGGAGCTGCCCTGCCACCAGGTTGTTGGCGAAGAAGTCCCAGTTGTAGCCGGGTTCAACCCCTTTGAGGATAATGCCCTGGAGTTCTTTGCCCGACTGGACGATTCCCGGTTTGGTAGCGAAGGGGTAAATGCCAGTGATGCCGGGTACGCGCTCAAGTTCAGCGATGAAAGGCTGATTGCGGCTGACCGGGCCGGCTTCCCAGGAGTTATTGGCTGTCAGGCTGCTGATCTGGACATGCGAGCCGAAGCCGGTGAGCTTCTCTTTAATCTCCTTTTTGAAGCCGGTGAGAATGGCAACGGCAAGGATCATAACCGCTATGCTCAGTGCGATGGCGATAACGGAAACGTTAACCAATGCATTGGCACCGGATTTTCGGCCGGTTTGGCTCCGTATGATTCTTTTTACGATGAAAAATTCGAAATTCACAGTCTGATCCTGATATCAGGCAAATGTACCAAAATATGAAGCTAAAACTGTGGTTGATTCCGATCCTGGCCATCTGGCCGTACACCTTTTACGGGCAGGTGATTCCCTGGCTGAAGCAGGCGGACATCACCTGTGCCGCCGAAAGGACGGAGGCCTATCTGCCCTTGCTGCAGGGGCGGAGCGTGGGGCTGGTTGCCAATCCCACCAGCCGGATCGGTAAGGTTCACCTGTCGGACTCTTTGCTGCGGTCGGGAGTGAAGCTGGTAAGGATTTTTGCACCCGAGCATGGTTTCCGGGGTGAGGAAGAGGCGGGCGCAACTATTAGTGATGGTATTGATGTGAAGACCGGAATTCCGGTTGTTTCCTTATACGGGAGCCACAATAAGCCTTCACCCGCCGATCTTGACGGTATTGATGTGATGGTTTATGACATACAGGATGTCGGCGTCAGGTTCTACACCTACATTTCCACTTTGCACCTGGTGATGGAGGCTTGTGCGGAGGCCGGTGTTCCGGTTATGGTGCTCGACAGGCCCAATCCCAACGGGTTTTATATCGATGGCCCCGTTCTCGACACGGCTTTCCGTTCATTTGTAGGTATGCATCCTGTTCCTGTTGTGCACGGGATGACGGTTGGTGAGTATGCCCGGATGATCAACGGGGAGGGGTGGCTTGCGGGAGGCCGGAAGTGCAGCCTTACCGTGATCGCTTGCGAAGGCTGGGATCACAGCACCGAATATATACTTCCTGTTAAGCCCTCTCCCAATCTGCCCAATGCGGTTTCGGTTTATTTGTATCCGACAGTCTGTTTTTTCGAGGGGACCGTACTGAGTCTGGGCAGGGGTACTCCCTTTCCGTTTCAGGTTTACGGTTATCCCGGCATGACCGGTGATTTCAGCTTTACACCGGTTTCAATCCCAGGCATTAGCCAGCATCCGCCGCACGAAAACAAGCTTTGCCATGGGCGTGACCTCAGGACCGCCGGGCTCAGCCAACTTGCTGATAAGCCCGGGCTGGTGCTGGAATGGATTATGGATGCGAAGAAGGATATGCCGGGGAAAGTGGAATTTTTCAATGCCTATTTCAACAGGCTTGCCGGCACAGGCAAGCTCAGGGAGCAGATTGCCAGGGGCGACAGCCCGGCTGTGATCAGGGAATCATGGAAGAGCGGCTTGCATGCCTATCAGTTGATACGGACAAAATACCTGCTCTATCCCGACAGCGACCTCTGTAAAAAATGGTGACGAAAATCAGTCCTTGTATTGTGAAAGGGCGATGCGGAGGCATTCCATTGCATTGCGCAGGTCGTCGAGCTTGAGAACATAGGCTATACGCACTTCGTTGAGGCCCAGACCGGGTGTGGCATAAAAGCCGTTGGCCGGTGCGAGCATCACTGTTTGGTTGTTGTGTTCGAAATCCGTGAGCAGCCATTTTGCAAACGCATCGGCGTCCTTTACCGGGAGCCTGACGGTTGTGTAGAAGGCCCCTTTTGGCTTAGGGCAGAAAACCCCGGGAATGGCATTCAGGGATTCAACCAGGTAGTTGCGCCTGGCGATATATTCTTCGACCACTTCGTCGAAATAGGATTGCGGGGTTTCGAGTGCCGCTTCTCCGGCAATCTGTCCGAGGCCGGGAGGACTGAGCCGGGCCTGGGCGAATTTCAGCACGGTTGAAAGGATATCGCAATTTCGGGTAACCACACAGCCAACCCTCACTCCGCAGGCGCTGAACCGTTTCGAGATCGAATCGAACATCACGGCATGCTGGTCGAGCCCTTCCAGTGCGAGAACGCTGTGATGCTTGTTCCCATCGTAACAAAATTCCCTGTAGACTTCATCGGAAAACAGGTAGAGGTTGTGCCGCAGAACAAGGTCCTTCAGTTTCAGAAGCTCATCCATAGAGTACAGATAGCCTGTCGGATTGTTCGGGTTGCAAATCATGATTGCGCGTGTTCTTGGCGTAATCAGTCCCTCGAATGCCTCAACGGGAGGAAGTGCGAAACCGTCCTCGATCGAGGAGGGAACAGGAATTACCTTGACACCGGCAGCTATGGCAAAACCGTTGTAATTGGCATAAAATGGTTCGGGGATAATGATCTCATCGCCCTGGTCCATGGTGGCCATCATGGTAAAAAGTATGGCCTCGGAACCGCCCGTGGTGATTATGATCTGGGAATGATCCACGCCTATTCCAATTTTGCCGTATGACTCAGCCAGTTTGCGCCGGTATGATTCATAGCCGGCCGAATGGGAATACTCCAGTACGGGTTTGCTGATCGAACGGATAGCGTTCATCGCGGTATCCGGTGTCTTGATATCCGGCTGCCCGATGTTGAGATGGTAAACGATCCGGCCTTTTCTTTTGGCTTCCTCGGCAAATGGGACCAGTTTTCTGATCGGGGAGGGGGGCATTGCGGTACCCCTGGAGCTGATGGTGGGCATTCTTGGTATTGTTAAGCTGGATCTTGCACTATTTCTTTTTCTTCGGTCCGCCTTCCGGATTGGTAACCGGCGGAGTGGTCTGGGATTTTTCGGGAACCGGGGTAACGGTGGTCGTTTTCGGTTTCTGGGTTGAAGGTTGTTCCGTGAGTTTCTTGAAGGATTCCTGCTGAGCTGTTTCACGGGCTTTCTGCATTCTAACTGCCTGCGCCTTCTGAGCGGAATCGGGGGAAGAGGCGATAGAAAGTCCGCCGCTGTTTTCCTTGGATTTATCAGCTGACTGAATCTGATTTGTTATGTCGGCCGGTTTGGCATTCACCTTGCCCTTAACACTGATCCGCACCGGTGAATTGTTGGCATTGGAATACACTTCCACGGTTTTGTTGAAAGGACCGGCAAGTTTGGTATCGTACATGATTGTGATGGTGCCTGTTTTGCCGGGTTCAACGGGTTCCTTCGTCCAGGTGGGTACGGTACACCCGCATGATGATTTAACATCGGTGATAACCAGTGGGATAGTGCCTTTATTGGTGTAGTTAAAATCGACTTTGCCGTTTGCACCGAAAACTATTGATCCATAATCGTGGAACACGATCCCTTCGGCCATTTTATCAAAAACCATATCACCCTTTGCCTGTTTGTTTTGGGCCTGAGCCATGGTGAAAGCAAGGATAGCGCTAATGATAAGAAAACCAAATCGTTTCATTTTGTTATTCATGAATTTTTAAAGTTACAAATTTACATTAAAGACCTTATATAACGGCTTTGGCCCAGGCATTATTTTATGGCAGAATCTTGTTAATTTTACGGCACTTTTTTACGGGCATGCTCCCGGCCAAATTTTTAATCAGATCTAATGAACAATCAGGATATTCCCGCAAAGTACGATCCTTCAAAAACTGAAGACAAGTGGTATGCATACTGGATGGAGCAGGGCTTCTTCCGTTCGGTTCCCGATGACCGGGAGCCCTATACGATAGTGATCCCCCCACCGAACGTAACAGGGGTATTGCACATGGGGCACATGCTCAATAATACCATCCAGGACATTCTTGTGAGGCGGGCGCGTATGCTTGGCAAGAATGCCTGCTGGCTGCCGGGAACCGACCATGCCTCCATTGCCACCGAGGCAAGGGTTGTGGCCAAACTCCGTGAGCAGGGCATCAGGAAGACGGACATAG
>CAYWHP010000134.1:0-4801 GCA_964457845.1 uncultured Porphyromonadaceae bacterium
CGAGATGTGGGCGCTGAACGAACAGATCCGGAAGCGGACCGACAGCATCACCTCGGCACCGGCAGTTTACCTGCGGAAGGAGTTCGAATCGGCGCCGAAACTGGTGCGGGCCGCGGTCAATCTGTGCGGCCTTGGCCTCAACGAATTGTATATCAATGGTAAAAAGGTCAGCGACGATCTGCTCAACCCCGCCCCTTCGGACTACCAGAAGCGGATATTCTACCAGTCGTACGATGTCACCCGGTACATCCGTGAAGGGAACAATACAATGGGTGTGATCCTCGGCAACGGGTGGTTCAACCTGGTGATCCCGCATGCGCTGCGCATGTATGCCGCGGATTACATCGCCCCGCCGCGGATGTTGCTGCAGCTTGATCTGTTCTATGCCGATGGCAGCCATAAAACGGTTGTCTCCGATGAGAGCTGGAAATTCACCACCGAAGGACCGATCCGGTTCAACTGCCTGATCAGCGGGGAGACCTATGATGCCCGGATGGAGATCCCGGGTTGGAACGCCGGCGGGTACGACGACACGTCGTGGAAGCAGGCGCTGCCGGCCGATGCCCCGACGGGCAGGCTCGAGGCCCAGATGCTTTACCCGGTGCGGGTGACCGACACGGTGAACGCCACACGGATCACCGCCATTCCGGGCGGCTGGTCGGTGGACCTCGAAAAGGAGATCACCGGCTGGTCCACTGTCCGGGTCAAGGGCGAATCCGGCAAAAAGATCACCGTTAAATACCCCGGGATGGGAAGCCACACGCTCGGCCGCTACCAGACCAGCGAATTCATTATGAACGGGGATGAAGCGGAGGCTTTCGAAGTGCGGTTCAGCTATAACGGGATAAAGACCGTGGAGATATATGGTCTCGGTTACCGGCCGGAACTGTCGGATATAAAGGGTATTGCAGCCAACACCGATTTTCCGCAGTCAGGTAAATTCAACTGCTCCAACCCGGTATTGAACGAATTGTACGATATCCTGGTGCATACCATGCGGAACTATGTGGTCCAGATCCCGAACGATCCGGTGCGGGAAAAGGCCGGGTGGACCCAGGACGTGGAATCCTTCGGGGACGCGGAGGTTTACACCATGGATTGCCGCAGCATGTACGTGAAATGGCAAAATGATTTTCTCGACATCATCCATGAAAACGGCTATGTGCCCCCCGTGACGCCGGGCCGGTTCGACGGGCCGACGATCAACTGCCCGTGGTGGGGCGGGATGATCGTTTACCTGCCCTGGAAACTCTGGCAGTACTTCGGCGACCGGCAGATCCTGGAGGAGAGTTACGAAGCCATGAAAAGCTATACCGGCTACCTCGGGTCCATCGACAGCAGCGGCATCGTGAGCTGGGGCCTCGGCGACTGGCTCGAGCCCGGCAGTGTAAGGCCGGTGATGACGCCCGTTCCGCTTACCTCGACCGTAGGCTACTACAATACGGCCCTCATCACATCAAAAACAGCTGCCCTGCTCGGGCATCCCGAAGACGCCAAACGATACGCCGAACTGGCCGAAACGATCAAATCGGCCTTCAACCGTCACTTTTTAAACACGGCAACGGGCGTATACGCCAAAGGCAGCCAGACCTCCCAGATCATGCCATTGGTATTCAACATGGTGCCTGAAGAAAACCGGCAGCTGGTTATTGAAAAGCTTGTTGAGAAAATTGCCCATGACGACAACCATGTGGGAACGGGCTTCGTTGGAACCCCGCAACTGCTCAACGGGCTCTCCGACCTTAACCTGGGCGAGCTTGCCTATGCCATGGCCAACCAGCGGACTTACCCGAGCTGGTACGACATGGTATTCAACCACGGCACCAAAATCTTCAAGGAGGACTGGGCAGGCGGGGCCGTGCAGATGCCGCCGCTTGGCGGGGGCCTCGGCCACTGGTTCTATTACGCACTTGCCGGCATCCGGTCCGACCCGGAAGGGCCCGGTTTCCGCAAAATCATTATCCGGCCCGACATGGTTGCCGGCCTCACGCACGCCTCCGGCGAATACCGGTCGGTGAACGGCCTCATCCGGTCGGCCTGGAAACGGGAGGAGGGGCGGCTGACCCTCGAGGTTGACATCCCTGCAAATACCACCGCCACGGTGTACCTGCCCTCGGAAGATGCCGGCACGATCACAGAGGGCGGGAAGCCTGTGAAGGGACGGAGCGAATTCGGAGCCGTGCGGTCCATGGACGGATATTCGGTCATAACGACGGGATCCGGCCATTACGAGTTTGTCATATCGAAATAAAAACCATACAACAATAACCCGGCATGAAAAGGAAAGGCATCATTGCTATAATTTTCTGTTTGATAAGTACTTGTATTATCGGCATTACTTCCTGCACCAACGAAAAACCAATAAACCTGCTGGACACGGCAAGCGACAGCATCCGGATCGCCTCGCCCGACACGCTGCTGGTGAACATATTCAACTGGGCGCAGAAGACGTCGAACGGGTATGTCGGCAGCGACAGCGACCCCGTGGGGCCGTGGTATGAAGCCGCGCTGCCTCAACGCGAGGCCTTCTGCATCCGCGATGTGTCACACCAGTCGATCGGTGCGGAAATCCTCTGGCAAGGCAAACAGAACCTCAACATGTTCCGGAAATTTGTTGAAAACATCTCAGAATCTAAAGATTGGTGCTCGTACTGGGAGATCAACCGGTACAACCTGCCGGCGCCGGTGGATTACGCATCCGACGATGATTTCTGGTACAACCTGAACGCCAATTTCGACATCATCGATGCCTGCTTTAAACTATACGAATGGACCGGAAACCGGACTTATATCGAGGATCCCGCGTTCGACCGCTTCTTCCGGTTAACCCTCAATGAATATGTCGACCGTTGGCAGCTCAGCCCCGAAACCATCATGTCGCGCCCCGGAACCTTAAACCTGAAACCCGATACCCGTCGTTTCAGCCAGGCCCGCGGCATCCCTTCCTACGATGAGCAGCAGGAAGACATATCGGTAAGCGGCGATCTTATCGGAATGATATACAATGGGTTCCGCACCTATGCCGAAATCCTGAACATCACGGGCCGCGGAGCGGAGAGCGAACCCTACGCTGAAAAGGCTGGCCTTTACAAACAAATGATCGATTCGCTCTGGTGGGATAAGGAACGCAACACCTATTACGGCTTCTACAAGAAAACCGACGGGAAGTTTTATCCCGGCGGCATCAGCAACAGCGAATTTTTGCTCTGGTACCAGGTGATCTCCGACCCGGCCCGCATCGAGCGGTCGATGCTCGAGCTGCAGAATTCGCAGGTGGAGGTGCTCTCCTACCTGCCGATGCTCTTTTACCGGTACGGCTACAACCAATATGCCTATGATTTCCTGAAGCGGATCTACACCGACAAGCGACGCATGTACCCCGAAGCCTCAAGCGGTGCCATCGAGGGTATTGTGCGTGGGATGCTCGGAGTTGAACCCACAGCCGCGGCGAACCGTCTGGTTACCCTGCCCCGTCTGATTGAGGCTACGCCCTCGGTGACAGTCGAGAACATACCCGTTTTTTCCGGGCTTATATCCGTCCACCATGAGGCCAACACCCTGACCATACTTGCGAACCGCTCTGACCGTCCGATTACCTGGAGGGCATCCTTCCCGGGGTCGTGGCGGAGTATCCGGGTAGATGGCCGGGTGAAGGAAGCGGTACAGACGGCTGATTCGGTGGGCAACCGTATTACCTATGTCGACATCGAAGTGGGTGGCCAGAAGCAGGTGTCAGCAGAGGTAATGACGGATGATGTGGTTCGCAATTCAAAATGGCCCGAGCTGGAAGAGGTCATTCTGGTTTGGAAAACGCACAATGACATCGGCTATACCCATTCTGTCCCCGAAGTACTGGATTATTACCGCAACGGCATGATGGACGGGGCGCTCAAGCTGATCGAAGACACGCTCAACACCCCGAAATCGGAACGGTTTGTCTGGGTGCTGCCGGCCTGGGTGATGGAGGTGATACTCGATGAAAAACAGACGCCGGAGAGGCGCATCCGCATCGAAAAAGCCATACATGACGGGCGTATCGTATGGCATGCCCTCCCCTACACCTTCGAATCGGAGGCCGCTGATCTGGAGGAGCTCGTCCGCGGGTTGGGCAGCGGCACGCGGCTGTCGAAAAAGTACGGTCAGCCTTTGCCGGCCGATGCGAAGCTCACCGATATGCCTTCGCAGGCCTGGGCTTTTCCCACCCTGCTCACGCATGCCGGCATCCGGTTCGTACACATCGGGGTGAACCCCTGGAGCCCAAATCCGGATGTGCCGAAGCTCTTCTGGTGGGAAGGCCCCGACGGGTCACGGTTACTTACAGGCTATTCATTTCACAATTACAGCTGGGATCCGCTGCCGCCTGAGGGTTGGTCGCACAAAACGTGGCTCTGTTTCCAGGTCACCGGCGACAATTCCGGTCCGCCCTCGCCTGAAGCGGTGCGCAAGGTGCTCGACAAGCTGCACAGGGAGCTGCCGGGCGTGAAGATCCGGTTTGGCCGCCCGAGCGACTTTGCCGATGCCATCATTGCGGAAAACGACCCGGATATACCTGTCATAAAGGGAGATATGCCCGACACCTGGACACACGGTCAGATGACCATGCCGGTGCCGACGCAGATTCACAGGAAGGCCGCGCCGGCGATGGGAAGCCTGGGGGTGTTGGGGACCTCGCTGTCAACCTGGTTATACCCGGCGGGGGTTGATGGTAATCATGGCGGGGATCGGGCCGGTTTGGTAGAGACGCATGATAATGCGTCTCCTCTGTCCCAAAACGTGAAGGAGACGCATGATCATGCGTCTC
>CAYWHP010000134.1:4901-11014 GCA_964457845.1 uncultured Porphyromonadaceae bacterium
CTTACTGCCAGGTGTATTACGAATGGTACGGCTTCCCCCTGTACGATTTCAACAAGCCGAGGCTGGATTCCACCCTCAGCTATGCACGGATCACGCCTGAGGGGTGGACGCTGAAGATCACCAAACAGGCCGGCGGCGACCGCGCCGTGATGACCGCAAAAAATACCTTCGGGCTGGCTGAAGGGATCAGCCTGCAGTTTTTCTTCCCGAACGACCGGCCTTATGTCGATATCACGTGGAGCGTCACCGGCAAAACCCCGGAGATCATCCCCGAGGGCGGCTGGCTCTGCCTGCCGCTGGCCATCAACGATCCGGCCTTCCGGGTGAGCCATGTGAGCGCACCGTTCAGTCCGGAAAAGGACCTGGTGCCCGGATCCAATGCACACCTGTTCTCGATCGACTACGGCATCTCGGTGCGGAACGGCGAGGCCGGCCCGGGCGTTGGCGTCGCCTCCTCCGACCTGCCGCTCTGGAGCATCGGCGAGCCGGGATTGTGGAAGTACTCACCTAAATACCTGCCCCGTAAAGCGGAGCTGTTCGCCAACCTTTACAACAACCAGTGGAACACCAATTACCCGCTCTGGATCGACGGCACCTGGAGCGCCTCCATCCGGCTCTGGCCGGTGAGTGAAAAGGCCTCCGAAGAAGAGGCCCTCTTTACTCCCGCATGGGAATACCGGCAGGGCTTCCTCACCGGCTATGCCGATGGCCCGGGAGGGAAACTGCCAGTTACGCAAACCGGACTCTCCCTCTCGCGCAAGGGCATCCGCGTAACCGCCTTCTGTCCCAATCCCGATGCTGATCAGGGCGTTGAAGGCACACTGGTGAGGGTATGGGAACAGGCAGGTCAGTCGGGCGAGGTGGCACTCACCCTGCCGGAGGGCTTCAAGGCAACAAAAGCCCAGCCGGTGAGCCTGCGGGGCGAGAAAGCCGGAAAAGCGGTGAGTATAAAGGGAGGCAAGCTGACCTTTGAGCTGGGGGCCTATGCGCCGGCGAGCTTTGTGATCAGGTAAGGTAGCCGGGGATTTCCGGTGAAAAACAGGCGCGGTTACCAAACTGCCCTTACTTTGATACAAGATTTGTTTAAAACTACCCTTACTTTGATACAAATAATATGTAAATTTGCCCTTACTTTGATACATCAATACATCTATTATATTGATATTTAACAGAATAATTGAAAGTAGTCTTTCTGACTGGAAAACAAGGCCAAACAGGAAGCCGCTCATCATCAGAGGAGCCCGCCAGGTAGGGAAAACTACTGTTGTTAAAAAGTTCGCCAGGCAGTATCGGTACACTATCCTGCTGAACCTTGAAAAAGAACAGGATGCAAATTATTTCAACCTGTATAAGGACGTAAGATCAATCCTGGAGGCGCTGTTTCTTTCAAGGAATATTACTATTGATTCAATTTCCGACACCATTCTATTTATTGATGAGATTCAGGAGTCGCCGGATGCCATTTCCATGCTACGCTATTTCTATGAGGACTACCCCGCACTAAGCGTAATCGCAGCCGGATCGCTGCTGGAATTTGCCATGAAAAAGGTAAAAAGCTTTCCGGTAGGAAGGGTTGAATTCATGTATCTGCATCCACTGAATTTTCTTGAATACCTCGATGCCATCGGTCACCAGGCGGCTCTTGACCAAATGAAAAAAGTTCCCGCTGAATCGTTCTCCCACAGCGTTTTATTAAACCTTTTCAACCAATACGCCATCATTGGAGGGATGCCCGAAGTTATCGGGAATTACATCGAAATGAACAGTCTGACCGGATTGCCGGGGATCTATGAAAGCATCTGGGGTACCTATAAGGCAGACATCGAAAAATATGCTGCTCATGAGTCCGATCAGAAGGTAATCAGGCACATCATGGCAACGGCTCACCTGTATGTCGACCAGCGAATCAAGCTGCAGAATTTTGGACAATCAGACTACCGGTCACGGGAAGTTGGTGAGGCCATGCGGAATCTCGACGATGCACGGGTTATCCGGCTTATTTACCCGACTACGGACGTGGCAGTGCCGATTAAGCCGGATCTGAGGAAATCACCCCGACTCCAGTTCCTGGATACCGGATTGATCAATCACGAACTGGGGATACAGGCAGAGATGCTCTCATTGAAAGATTTGAGCCCGATTTTCAAAGGCGCAATTATTCCGCATTTGATTGCACAGGAACTGATTTCGCTTAACATTTTCAACAGTCAGAAACCCTGTTTTTGGGTCCGGGAAAAGAACCAGGCATCGTCGGAAGTTGATTTGGTTTATCCTTATCGCGATAAGGTGATCCCCATCGAGATAAAGTCCGGCGCGGAAGGAAGCCTCCGCTCGCTTCATCAGTTCGTCGATCGGTGCGATCATCCCTATGCAGTCAGAATATATGCGGGAGCGTTTTCCGTACTAAAAACAGCAACCCCCGGCGGAAAGCCATACTGGCTGATGAACCTGCCCTATTATCTGAGCACAAAAATTCCGGAATACATCGCCTGGCTGGTTGAGAATTATTGACTACCTTTGAGTGTGCCCCCCCACATTTTTACCGCCCCGCCATGCAAACCGGAGCCATTCGGCGCACCCTGATTTTACCGGTCGTTTTATTAATACTGACAGGCCTGTGGGGTTGTGAAGCTTTCGACCGTGAACCACCGTAAGGTTCCTTTAAAACGGCCCCATATGTTGGCGATTCCTCCACCGTATTCCTGTTCGATGCGTCCGGAGTAACCGATAATGCTACGCCGGCCTGGCAGCTGAGGGTACGCTTAGCCAGAGCAATCTGCACTAGGGGGGGAGCAAGAATCAAAACTGATGTTAAATTTAGCTTTCTCAATGCTGGCAAGGCTTAACGTGGACATCCGAGCCATATATTATTTAGAATAACTCTAAATTGGCGGGGGGGGGTAAAAATGCAAAAAAATCGGGTTACCTTATATTTGAAAACCGGATTAACTGATGGCACGAAGCTAAAATGAACAATTAACCCTGTAATGGCGATATCCTTTCGAAGAAAAAAGCCGATAATCAAATGGCTTCTCACTGGAATGACCCATTCATTATCAAGTGAGCAGAATTTTGGGCTTTGGGAAGTGGACCAGAAGTCCAGTCAAACGTGGCAACTCATCGACAATAGCCATATGCTTGCTGTGGACCCAAAGCTATACATTAACATCAATAATTTTTCTAGTATTCTTGCGGTTTAAAATAGATATGCAAAACTTAAATATAGAATTCTTACTATGAGATCCCTTCGACCCAACCTACCAATCTCAGTGCAATGGTTCATTTTTGCTTTTACTGTTTTGCTACTATTCCCGTTTTGTCAAAGGTCTAATGACCAGAAACCACTTGACACTAAAAAGAATAATTATCAACATGGTGTCTTTGATCTTAACCTTGATCATTACACGTCGCGAAAAATGATGTTAAGCGAGATTTGCGACAAAATCAACTATATTTTCCTGGAAACCAAAGAATTAAATTTCATTGGAAGAATACTATTTTTAAAAAAATCTCCAAATTATTTAATTCTAGTTGACGGTACCACCAGAAAAGTCCAGGCCTTTGACCAAAATGGCAAATATTTATTCGAAATAGCAAAGCAGGGGAAAGGGCCCGGAGAGTATCAGAGAGTTGATGATTTGGTAATTGATGAACCTAATCATTGTGTATATTTAAGTGCAGGTAATGCACAAATTCTTAAATATTCACTTGACAATAAGTATTTAGGTACAATTACCTTGGATGTTGGTCCGAGATATATATCAACTTTTGCCGAGGGGTTTATCGCAATTGTTAAATGCCCAAATACGCTTAGGTTCTCAGGATATACCTTTAACTTTCTGGGCTACGATGGAAAATTAAAAAGACAGGAATTACGTCATGATATTTCTAACTTTACTGGTAAAGAACCACTTTCCTATTCATCTACATTTCATATTGGTGACACACTATACCTCTGGGAATCCTACTTTGATACAATTTATGGAGTCACAAAAAAAGGCCATGTTGTACCAAAATGGACATTTAATTATGGTAAAGAACAGATCACTCAGAAACAGCTCCAATCTGTGAAAACAGTCAACGAGGTAATTCAAACCGGGTTTATCAATCAAACCTTTACCGAAACAACAAAAACAGTTTTTGTTAGTGCCGTTAATGCTGGTTATGAGGTGCATATGATTCTAAATAAAGAAAAACATGAATATTTGAAGTTGACAAATTCAAACGGTCTTAATAATTTTCTAATCATTAACGATATAGACGGGATTGTTGATTTTTGGCCAAGTTATTCAACCGGGTCAGATGAAACGATGATGGTTATAGAACCAAAATATTTTAAAATGGCTTTTGAGCAAGCTAAACTTAAGCATCTAAATAACAAACTAATTGCGGACTATGGTGAAAGAGTTGACCGCCTTGGTGAATTTGACAATCCTATTTTATTTTTTGTAAAACACAAATAAGATGAAAATTGCTTTAATTGCTTCACTGTTTGTTATTTTATCTTTTGAATCATGTAATCAAGGTTCGAATAGATTCTCCAAAGGATTAAATGATAACGACACCATCAGCTTGATCGCACAAAATACCGCCCAAGTTAGTCACGCTAAGGTTAATCCAATTAATTTAACAACCCCAAATGGGGACTCTATTGGAATTCAAAAACTCCTAAGCAAAAAAAATAAAATTTTCTCTTTATCACAGAACATTGCTGCCAAGAGTGTGTGCATAAGGAATTTAAGCGACTTAATAAATTAGTGACAAGCGAAAATAATAGAAATATTATCATTTTAATGTCATACTCTTACCTGAGAGAACAATATGCTTTCATTCTTTTCTATGAACTCAAATGCCAGGTATTCAGCATTTTTGGAAAACAACTCATTTCACAAGGTACTCTTCTAAATCTTCCACTTTATTTTATCCTAGATGATTCGCTTCAAATTCGACAGCCATTTTACATTACGAATGAAACCTCAGATAAAGTTATCGATAATTTTGTTCAAAACGCTTTAACTTCAAATATTTACTAATTCAAACAATTATGAAAAATCGAATTGTGAAGATCTCAATTATGAGTGCACTGATTCTCGGTTTTGGTCATTTTGCAAACTTTGCATCTAGCAATCTATGCGATCTTTGCGTAATTTATCACTCATTCGAAGAATTAGCCTATGCCTCAGAACCTACAGGAAACTGTAAAGCAGGTGGGAAGGTGTGTGCTGCAACCTACCTTTGTACTGTAAATGGTGCTATGTCTTGCTATGAAGTAACTTGTCTGACTGGACTACCTCCAATTGGTACTTGTGTTCTCGATGCAAATTGACTGAACTGGACATTACAAAATATTAATCTTACGGAAAAAATCCTCCGTAAAGGGATTCATCCAAGAGAAAGCCAACGGAATTCCGGGATAGGCTTCGTTAAAAAGTTTGTATTTACCCGGTTTCACCTGGTTTGAATCCAATTTTACCTCTATTGCACAGGGTTTGGCGATATCCGCCAGAATAAAATCAATTTCATTTCCTGCACTGGTGCGCCAGAACTGAACCGCATCCGTTCCATACTTTTCGGCAAGGATCCGGAAGACTGCATTTTCATAAACAGCACCCATATCCATACGGGTAGAGAAAGGCTGAAAATTATTCAACAGGCAATTCCTGAGCCCCGAATCAAGCAGAAAAACCTTAGGCATCCTGATCAGCTCCTTTCTCAGATTCCGGAAGAAGGGCTTTATGAGGGCGATATGGTTGCATTTTTGCAGGATATGCAGGTAACTTGAAACGGTTTCATTCTTAATGCGCAGAACAGAACTTAGTTCGTTAATATTCAAAAGATTACCGGCCTGATCTGCCAAAATCCTCATCAGGTTATAAAAAGCATTTTCGTTCTGGACCCCTGACTCAAGAATATCCCTTTTTATGAAGGAGTCCCTGATTTCCTTTAGCTTAACGATTTTCTCCTCCGGGTCGGATTCCGTAATAATGGCAGGATATCCGCCGTAAAGGATATAGTTTTCCCACTCGATCTTCAGCAAATCGAGCATGGTGCTCCTGTAATCGGCCCTTCCCCGTATGGCATCCAATTCGCCTTTCAGATGTGCCTTGTCCCTC
>CAYWHP010000135.1:0-2398 GCA_964457845.1 uncultured Porphyromonadaceae bacterium
GGTCGAAAAACAACCTCGCACTCGACGGATGGGTAAACATCCGCATTGCCCGGGGGCTCAGCTTTGAAATGGGCGGCGGCGCGGCCATGGTCCATGACCAGCTTTCGCTCGTCAAGGGGGGCGCAACCCGCGAGGAGATCCTTCTGAAACGGAAGGAACTCGCCACGCTCTATACTTACTTTACCTATTTCGGCCTTTCCTATACCTTCGGATCGATCTATAACAATGTGGTTAACCCACGGTTCGGCAACCAGTCGGGCAACATGATGATGATGATGGATTAGCAAAGCGGGTTGATACCCACACAGTTTTGTGATTGAATTAACAATTTTTTAAGACATGGATTCGGATTAGTTGAGTATCTTCAACTTCTCAAGTCCCGATCAGTGAGCAATCCGACCTCCATCCCTTTCAACTCTATGGGAGAATCGTTCTACAAGGCCCTTGTGGAAGCTTCGCCCGATGCGATAATGTTCAGTGATCTGTTTGGGACGATCAGCCTTGCCAATGAGAGATCCGTTGAAATGGGCGGATTCACCCATGCCGGGGAGCTTATCGGTCAAAATCTGTTCCGTTTTATTGTAAAGCCCGACCCGGAGACAATGGCCGCGCAATTCCGGAAACTCATTGAAGGGATGAACAAAGGAACACTTGAAGCGGTAATCTCCCGAAAAGATGGCAGCCTGTACGATGCAGAAGTCACCGGAGCCGTTCTCTCGGATGAGCAAAACAGGCCAGTGGGGCTTATCACCATAACGAGGGACATCTCCGACCGGAAGTCGATGGAAAGAACGTTGCAGATGGCTAAAACCGAGGCCGAAAAGGCCAATCACCTGAAAGATGCTTTCATTTCAAATATCTCACACGAGATCCGCACGCCGCTGAATTCGATACTGGGCTTCTCCGACCTGATCCGGCTGGAAGCGGAAGGCAAGCTCCCCGAGAAATCAAAGCGCTATTTCAAGGTAATCGAAGAGTCGTGCAACCAGCTGCTGCATACCGTTGAAAGCATGCTCGACATATCGCGGCTGCAGACAGGCATGTTCTCGCCGCAGCGGACGCTTCTTGATACGGAAAAACTTATCCGTAAACTGGTTGAGGACTTCATGGCACCTGCCGCGAAAAAAGGGTTGAAACTGGAATACATCAATGAGGCCGGGCCGGTAATCCTTTCAACCGATTCGTTCTGCCTTACCCAGCCACTCACCACCATGATCGGCAACGCCATCAAGTATACCGACAAGGGCCATGTGAAAGTGACCACCTCGAGATATTTTGACAACGTATTAAAAATCAAGATTGAAGACACAGGACTCGGCATGAGCCAGGACTACATGAACCGGCTTTACGAACCCTTTGCAAAGGAGGAGACCGACACAAACCGGAAATTCAGGGGATTGGGCCTGAGCCTGTCCATCTCGAAAAGGCTTCTGGCCTCGATCGGTGCGTCGATATCCGTTACGAGCACCCCGGGGAAAGGTACCTGCTTCACGATTATTATTCCCATTGCCTGACATGCTTAACAGCCCATCCGAAGATTTTCTCGGCAAAGTGGCACGGAATGCTGACAGCCGTGAGCTCATACGCCTCGTCATCAGCGGCCCGAAAGACAAAAAATCCGACCTGAGGAGCATCATCGTCACGCTGGCACAGCTGAAACGGGGTTACCGGCTCAATTTCGTTTACCGCCATGCCACCCGTGATATAACCAAGAATTTCGAATTCGCGGAAGGCATTGACAAGCTGCGGGAAGCGCTGGAAAATGATTTCAACAATGCCAACCTGTTTTCCGCGGCAGAAGATGCCGCCCTCACCACCAATCCCGCAGGGAAGGTCCGGATCACATCCGGTGCACCAACCATGAAGCCGGCCGGCGACTTTCCCCACAACCGGGTTAAGGCGAGGGTGATCGATCCGGTTGGGAACATATACCTGCGCGAGCTCGGCATCACCAATGCCAACTGGGAGATCCGGCACGAGATGAGCGACAAGTACAAACAGATCAACCGGTACATCGAGATGCTCGAGCCGGAGATCCGCGAACTGCCGGCAGGGGATGGCTTTCATGTGGTTGACATGGGGTCGGGAAAGGGCTACCTCACTTTTGCCCTGTATGATTTCCTTCGAAATACCATGGGCAGCGAGCCGGTTATGAAGGGTATCGAATTCCGCCCCGACCTTGTTGCCGCCTGCAACACCATAGCCGGTAAAGCCGGCTTCAGCCATCTTGAATTTGTGCAGGGGAGCATCGTGGAAACCGAAATCGAACGCATCGATATCCTGATCGCCCTGCATGCCTGCGACACCGCCACCGACGATGCCATTTTCCGCGGCATCATGGCCGGCGCATCCCTCATCGTTTGCGCCCCCTGCTGCCACAAGCAGGTGCGGAAGGAGA
>CAYWHP010000135.1:2408-11003 GCA_964457845.1 uncultured Porphyromonadaceae bacterium
GAGTAAAACCGACGGCGAGCGGTCTCCGCTGGTGAAATACGTCTTCAACCTCGGGCGGCAGGCCGAGATCATCACCGATACCATACGCGCCATGATCCTCGAAGCCTTTGGCTACAAAACCAAAGTGATGGAATTCATCTCCACCGAGCACACCCCTAAGAACGTGATGATAACGGGCAGGCGCGTATCAAAGGAAAACCCCGATAAGGAAAAGATTTTCAGGGAGATAGCCAATATTCGAAAAGAGTTTGGGATCGGAAGCCATTACCTCGAGCAGATGGTGAGGAAAGACGCGTGAAAGAAGACATGAGACATTAGACAGAAGACATTAGACAGACAATCAGACAGATAGACAGACAGTTAAGACGGTCTTGTCTCATGTCTCATGTCTCATGTCTCATGTCTCATGTCTAATGTCTCATGTCTCATGTCTAATGTCTCATGTCTTTCCTCAGACTCTGATTTCCGAAGTGGTGCGGAAAACAAGCGCCGGGTAAACCTCCTTCGTCACCTTAAAGTGCCATTCACTTTCGGCCATAAACACCGGCTGGTCGTCCTTGTCGCGGGTGATATGCTGAGCATGGATGGTAAGGAACTTGTTGATCTGGGCCTTGTCGGTTGATGTGAACCAGAAGGCCTTATAGAGTCGCATAGGCTGGAAGGTGGCGGAAGCGCTGTACTCGTGGAGCAGGCGGAACTGAATCACCTCAAACTGGAGTTCCCCAACGGTGCCGATTATCTTCACGTTACCCGGCTGGCGGATAAAAAGCTGTGCCACACCTTCATCAGACAGCTGGCGGACACCCTTTTCAAGCTGCTTCGTTTTAAAGGGGTCGCGGTTGATGAGCTCCTTAAAGATCTCCGGTGAAAAGCTTGGGATACCCCGGAACTGGAGTTTCTCGCCCTCGGTAAGCGTATCGCCGATCTTGAAATTACCGGTATCGTAGAGCCCGATCACGTCACCGGGATAAGCCTCCTCAACGATATTCTTCTCGTTGGCCATAAAGCTGGTGGGGCTGGTGAAGCGGAGGTTTTTATCGAGTCGGGTATGATAATAGAACTTGTTGCGTTCGAACCGGCCCGACACGATGCGGCAGAAAGCAATGCGGTCGCGGTGTTTGGGGTCGATGTTTGCGTGGATCTTGAATATAAATCCGGAGAAGGTATCCTCCTCGGGCAGGATTTCACGGGCATCAGTGATGCGTGCAAGCGGCTTCGGTGCGATCGTGATAAACGTATCGAGCAGTTCGCGCACCCCGAAATTATTGATGGCACTGCCAAAGAAGACCGGCGCCAGGTAGGCTTCGGTGTAAAGGTCCTGGTCGAACGGTTCGTAAAGGCTGTCGATCAGCTCCACATCCTTGCGCAGAAGACTGGCCGGCTGGGCCCCAACCTGCAGGTCGAGCTCCGGGCTGGCGAGGTCGTCGATCGTGATCATATCATCGGAGATGCGGGTCATCTGCGGCGTAAAGAGTTGCAGCTGTTTGGAATAGAGGTTGTAAACCCCCTTGAATCCCGCGCCCATGCCAATGGGCCAGGTGAGCGGCCGGGTATGGATGCTCAGCTCCTGCTCGATCTCGTGAAGGAGATCGAACGGGTCGAGCCCTTCGCGGTCGAGCTTGTTGATGAATATGATCACGGGGGTGTGGCGCATGCGGCACACCTCCATCAGTTTCCGTGTCTGTTCCTCAACGCCCTTCTGGCAGTCGACCACCAGGATAACGCTGTCGACAGCGGTAAGGGTCCGGTAGGTATCTTCGGCAAAATCCTTGTGACCGGGGGTATCGAGGATATTGATCTTGAAACCGCCATACTCGAATCCCATCACGGAGGTAGCCACCGAAATCCCGCGCTGCTTCTCGATCTCCATGAAGTCGGAAGTTGCCGTCTTGCTGATCTTGTTCATTTTGACGGCGCCGGCCGTCTGGATGGCGCCCCCGAAAAGCAGGATCTTTTCCGTCAGGGTCGTTTTGCCGGCATCGGGATGGCTGATGATGCCAAATGTTCTTCTTCTGCTGATTTCCTGTAGGTTCACGTTGCTTAAAAAAAGGTTTGCAAAGGTACTTAATATTCAATGCCCTGCGCGAAGGTTTGCATCGTAAAAACTAACTAACTTAGCATCATTGTCACCATTACCCCCGGCCTTCAGACCGGGGGCTTAACCCTACCACGATGGAAAACAAGCTGAAATTTCTCTCCTGGCCGGTCATCCTCCCGGCAATCCTCGTCATCATCCGTATGGCCATCGGCTGGCACTTCCTCTACGAAGGCCTGTCGAAAGTGATGACCCCCGACTGGTCGTCGTACAACTTCCTGATGAACGCCCGGTGGATCTTCACCGGCTTTTTCCGCAGCATCGCGGAACACTCCGGGGCACTGGCCGTTGCCGATTTCCTGAATGTCTGGGGCCTGGTCCTGATCGGCCTGGCGCTGGTTTTCGGCCTCTTCACCCGCGTCGCCTCCGCATCCGGCGTCCTCCTGCTGACCCTCTACTACCTTGCCGCACCCCCGTTCATCGGTCTCGAATACGGCGTGCCGGCCGAAGGGCAGTACCTCATCGTCAACAAAAACCTCATCGAGCTCCTCATGCTGGTCCTTTTTGTCTTTGTGCCGCGCGACTTCATCTGGGGACTCGACCGGCTGATTAAGAAGACTTTAAGACTTGAAGACCTGAAGACTTTAAGACTGAAAGACTTTAAGACTTTAAGACGCAAAAACAAGACGTTAAGACCGCAAACCGATGTCACTGGTCACTCGTCACATGAGCCTGCCCCGGCGAAAGCCGGGGTCACCGATCCCGTCACGCATCACGCGTCACGCGTCACGAAACTCCCGGGTGACCCCGTAGGGAGAAGGGAAGTCCTCTTCAACCTCGCCGCCCTCCCCGTCTTCGGCGGCTTCATCTGGGCCGCCCTCAAAAAGAAGGGCTGGATGAGCTATGAGCAGAAATTCCTGAAAGAGACCGATGCCGTCACTTCGGCAACCATCAAGACATTCGATTTCTCGAGCCTTAAAAAGCTTCAGGAGAAGGTGCCGACCACAAGGATCATCGGCGGGATGGAGATCAGCCGGGTGATCCTCGGAGGCAACCTGGTGGGTGGATGGGCGCATGCCCGTGAGCTCATCTATGCCGACAAGCTGGTGAAATCCTACCACACCGACGAGAAGGTGTGGGCCACCTTCCGGCTGGCGGAGGATTGCGGGATCAACACCTTCCTCACCAATCCGGTATTGAGCCGGGTGATCAACGGATACTGGCGGCGAGGTATCGGGAAAATACAGTTCATTTCGGACTGCGGCGGCAGCGACCTCATCAAGGGGGTGAAGATGTCGGTTGATAACGGCGCAACGGCCTGTTACGTGCACGGCGGCTTTGCCGACCGGCTGGTGATGGAGGGCCGGATCGACCAGATACAGGAGGCCTTTGAGCTGATGCGGCAGAACAAGGTGCCGGCCGGAATCGGCGCCCACCGGCTCGAAACGGTAAAAGCATGCGTGAATGCCGGCCTCAATCCCGACTTCTGGATGAAAACACTCCACATCGACTCCTTCCTCAACGTCAAATACGAGCTTGAGCCCGGACGCACCGCCCGCAATGCCGATGTGATGTACCACAACGTATTCTGCGAAAAGGCCGAAGATACCGTTGCCTATATGGCTACCCTCCCCCAGCCCTGGATCGCCTTCAAGGTGCTGGCGGCCGGGGCCATAACGCCGGAAGTGGGCTTCCGCTATGCTTTCGAAAACGGGGCCGACTTCATCTGCGTGGGCATGTACGACTTCCAGGTGGTCGATGATGTGAATATCGCCACGGGTATCCTGAACTCAGATTTCAAGGGCAAAAGGCCGAGACCTTGGCTGGCGTAGTTCCCCGTTGCCTGAACCAAACAGATTCCTGATCGTAATATTGCCTGTTGCCCGCTTTAAACAGAGCGGCAGGCAAACCTGACATATAAAATTGAGCCGATGCTGAACATGAAAGCCATCCTTATAAGTGCCGCCTTATCGGGCTTTTCCCTGTCGGGTAACTGCCAGTATACGTCATCGATACGGGTTGAACAGGTCATGAAAACCGACACCACTTCACTGGGGCAGAAGATCAACTATCCCTCCTTCAAGGATGACGAGGTGACCATCCTGAAACTCACCTTTCCCCCGGGTCAATCAACCGGCTGGCATAAACACGGGTTCCCTGTTTTTGCCTGGGTTATGCAGGGAAATCTGACCGTGGAATTTGAGAACGGAAAAACCCTTCAATTTCCCGAGAATTCATCCTTCTCCGAAGCGATCGGCACTTACCACAACGGATCGAACAGGGAGAACGCCGACCTTGTGCTGCTGGCCGTCTATCTTGGTAAAAAAGGCGAAAAGTTGTCGGTTCCGATGGAACCCGAACAACTGCCTGATTTAAACGATACCCGGCCGAAAAGCCGCAAGCATGACAGCCCTCAAACCGGATTGGTAACCGATATCGGGGGCCACACGTATTCCACAGTTGTCATAGGTCCTTACGAGTGGATGGCCTCCAACCTCAGGACCACCAGATACAACGATGGCAGAATCATTCCGGAAATCAGCAGTGACAAGGCATGGGTTACCAACCCAGGAGAAGCATTCTGCCGGTATGACAACGATACTGCCCACATCGCAATCTACGGCCTCCTCTACAACTGGTACGCCGTTAATACCGGCAAACTGTGTCCGGCAGGCTGGAGGGTACCCGGCGACGAAGAGTGGAAATACCTGGAGGGCGTTGCCGACAGCCTGTCGCGCCCCGGGGACAAAGGCTGGGACAAGCAGGGCATGCGAGGATTCGACGCCGCCCGCCGGCTGAAGGCCCGCTCGGGATGGTTTTCCGGCGGCAACGGATCCGACAGCCTCGGCCTGGGATTCCTGCCTTCGGGCGAGCGGAGCGGCAAAGACGGACGATTCCACCTTCTCGGTCACAATGGTTACTGGTGGACCGCCACCCCGGAAAATGATTCCACTTCATGGTACCGAAGCATGATCTATAGCTTTGATGAAGTTTCACGCGACCTGCATCCCAAAACCTGCGGATTTGCTGTCCGCTGCATCCGCGATCATAACAATATCAAACCGACTATCAGAAATTGACAAATAGCTTATACATTTATACAGAACAGATAATCCGTAGAATGAAACAACCAGGAAATCGATATATCAACGAAGCGCCCGACTATCACAACCGCCTCCAGCGACGGAAATACCTGGCTTACCGCCTGGAAAATGAATCCGGCCTGGTAAAAGAAGAGTCATTGGAAGTCCTTCACGAGTTTGAATCCCTCGGCCATGAAGGCGAAATAATTTGAAATCCGGATCGCCGACCTGAAAGAAAACCTGAAAATCATCCTCGACCTGGAATAAGCGGGCCAAATTCCGTAATTTCGTCATACTTCCCTGCCCCCGGTCTTCACAGGAAGGCCGATCAGGGATTAACAACACGTACCATGAAGAATCTGCCGAAATCCAGGATTACCCCTCTTTCCTTCCTGATTCCGCCGGTCCTCCTGATGGCCGCCGTTTTGCTCACCCAATGCAAAAAGGACAAATGGCTCGAAAACGGCGATCCGGAGCAGTTTACCTACCTCACCGAGGAGTACGCTCCGTTCAACTACACCGAAAACGGCACCCTCACCGGTGCTTCGGTCGACATCCTTGAAAAAATCTTCGAAGGACTCGAACTCCCCCTCACGCGGTCGGCCGTCACCAGCCAGGACTGGACCACCGCCTATGATGCCACCCTCAGCAACACCGGAACGGTGCTCTTCTCAACAGTCAAAAACAGCACGCGCACCAATCTCTTCAAGTGGGCCGGCCCCATCGCCACCCAATCGGAAGCCATCCTGTGGCGCCCGGGCTCGGGTGTCAGCATTCAGGAAATCACCGACCTGAACAACTACTTCACCGGCGTGGTGGCGGGCTACTCCAGCATCGACCTGCTGATGGAACATGGCGTTTACCGCACAAATATCGTGGTGTACAATACAGCCGAAGAGCTTTATACGGCCCTTCTGTCCGACCATGAGGTGCAGTGCATCTGTTTCACCGACATCGGCCACAACCGCCTCATCCAGACCGGTGCTTACAGCAAAACCGATTTTGCCGTGCCATACCCCTTCCACACCGATGAGCTCTTTTTCGCCTTCAACAAGAATATCCCCGATGAAACCGTTGCCGCCTTCCAGGAGCAGCTTGCCAACCTCAAAACCGTGGAACTGGCCGACGGCAAAACCGAATACGAGAAAATCCTCAGCAAGTACTACATCCCGGTGCCGGGAAAATAACCGATCTATATGATTAAGAAGACATTGCCCTTACTGGCTGCGGCCTTTATCCTCTTTACCGTAACCGTCTTTTCACAGGCCCCTTCCGACCAGCAGCCGCGTAATGCCTGGTATTCAGCCAACCGGGCGCCACTCGATCCGGGGAGCTACGTTAAGCTCCCTGTCGGATCCATCGAACCCGGCGGCTGGCTCAAGGTGTATCTTGAGCGGCAGCGCGACGGCCTCACCGGCCAGCTGGGCAATATCAGCGCCTGGCTCCAGAAAACCGACAACGCCTGGCTTGCCCCCGACAGCAAAGGGAAGTGGGGCTGGGAAGAGGTGCCCTACTGGCTGAAAGGGTATGGTGAAATCGCATACCTGCTGAACGACGAAACCATGATCGCCGAAACACGCTCCTGGATTGAGGCGGTGCTGAAAAGCCAGCGGGAGAACGGCGATTTCGGGCCCCACAGCCTCGACAACGGCAAGCAGGATTTCTGGCCCAACATGATCATGCTCTACTGCCTGCAGTCGTGGTACGAATATACCGGCGACCGCCGGGTGATCAGCTTCATGGGCAAGTATTTCAAGTACCAGCTCACGGTGCCCGATGAGGATTTCATGAAGGGCTACTGGCAGGGCCTCCGCGCCGGCGACAACCTCACCAGCGTGATCTGGCTCTACAACCGCACAGGCAGCCCGTCGCTGCTGGAGCTGGGCGAAAAGATCCACCGGTGCGGGCGCGACTGGGTGACCCGCTACAACGAGCTGGTGGTGACCGGCGAGGAGCGGAAGAAGTACCCGGAATGGTGGTCGCTGATCCCCGACTGGCACAATGTGAATCTGGCACAGGGGTTTCGCGAACCGGCGGTTTATTCGCTGCTGAGCCACAACCCCGACCACCGCGAAGCCTCCTACGAGGTGTTCCGGATCGTGCGCGAACATTTCGGTCAGGTGCCCGGCGGTATGTACGGTGCCGATGAAAATGCCCGCCCGGGATTCGACGATCCCCGGCAGGCCATCGAAACCTGCGCCATCGTGGAACAGATGAATTCCGACGAAAACATGCTCTGCATCACCGGCGACAACTATTGGGCCGACCATGCCGAGAACGTGGCCTTCAACACCTACCCCGCTGCCGTGATGCCCGATTTCAAATCGCTGCGCTACCTCACCGCACCCAACATGGTGCTCTCCGACGATCAGAACCATGCGCCCGGCATCGCCAACGGCGGGCCCTTCCTCATGATGAACCCCTTCAGCAGCCGCTGCTGCCAGCATAACCACGGTCAGGGATGGCCCTATTATGTCGGCAACCTCTGGCTGGCCACTCATGACAATGGCGTGTTTGCAGCCCTCTATTCCGAATGCACCGTACGGGTGAAGGTCGGCAAAGGCACCCTGGTAACCATCAATGAAACAACCCATTATCCGTTCGACAGTATTGTGCGCTTCACCTTCTCGATGGAGAAACCCGAGGAGTTCCCGCTCAGCCTCCGCATACCGGCCTGGTGCAAGGGAGCAAAGATCAAAATCAACGGCAGCAGCTTCGCCGGTCCTGCGCGGGCAGGCACCAACGTTCGGATCAACCTCCAGTGGAAAGAGGGCGACCAGGTAGAGCTGTTCCTGCCGCAAACACTCTCGATGACCACCTGGGAGAAAAACAAGAAGTCGGTGAGCGTGAATTATGGCCCCCTCACCTTCTCCCTGAAGATCAAGGAGGAATACGTCAGAAAAGAGAGCGATAAAACCGCCGTGGGCGACTCCAAGTGGCAGCCGGGGGTCGACAAGGAGTTCTGGCCATCCTGGGAGATTCGTCCGGCCTCGGCCTGGAACTACGGTCTGGTGCTGAACCAGTCGGATCCGCTGAAAAACGTGAAAGTGATTCAAAAACCGTGGCCCGCCTCGAACTTCCCCTTCACCCTCGAAGAAGTGCCGCTGAGCCTCCAGCTCAACGCCAAAAAGATCCCGGAATGGGTGCTCGACAAATACGGTTTGTGCGGAGTGCTGCCGGAAAGCCCTGTGGCTTCATCGGAGCCCGTTGAGAAGATCGAGCTGGTGCCCATGGGGGCGGCGAGGTTGAGGATCAGTGCGTTTCCGGTAGCGGGGAAATAAGACAGGAGACGGGAGACGGGAGACGGGAGACGGGAGACAGAGCCCCCTGCGAGGCTGGGACAAAGTCCCCACACTAAAGTGCGGGGTTAATGATGTCTCCGTAAAGGAATTCATTATAAGATTATAATGTAATAGCCTAATATGAAAAGATCACTAACCCCGCACTTTAGTGTGGGGGCTCGGGAAAAGCGTACAA
>CAYWHP010000136.1:0-10988 GCA_964457845.1 uncultured Porphyromonadaceae bacterium
CCGGTAAAGGTAGATCCCTTGCGGCAGCCGGGCAGATACCGGTATCACGGTTTCCACATCTGCCTCGACCGTTTGTCCCCCAATTCGTTCAACCAACTGACCGGCTGCCGTGAACAGTTCGATGATAACGGCAGAACTTTTTTGGAGGCGAATCCTGAACCGGATCATACCATCGGCGGAAGTACCTGATGTCACCAGAAATTCAGGCGAATGACCCGTACCGGAGAGTTCGCGCACCTCAATGCGTCCCACCTTGAAATTGGTGCATCCCCCGGCCGTTATGATGCTCGTTTTGTAAAAGTAGACCCCCGGCCTCAGCCAGCGGATCCGCACAGTCGGACTGTTATTGTTCCCGTCAGCAAAGCAGGCACCATCGTCGGGGCAGGTTCCGGCCACCGCCGCAAAATCTTCCGGAGTGCCGGCATATAGCTCCCATATGTAGATGGCGCCCTTAAGCGGTGCCACGCTTAGTTCACTTGTCAGGCCGGCACGCCAGGGCAGCGTCTGCCCTGAGGCTGACGCTGCCGGAAAGGCCGCCAGGGCTGTGGCAATCATCCGAAGCCGGAACGCGAGGTGCCGCAAAGGATTATCCTTAGAGTTTCTGGACCGTCGGCCTCGGTTTGAGCGTATGCACCGCTATGTCGTTCCCGAAACCATCGGCCTGGCCGCACTGGGCGCCGGTAAAGTGAAGGTCGGGTTTGCGGTCGGCCACCGGGGCGGCCAGGTTGGTCAGCCCGTCGACTGCCAGGGAAATGCTCAGTGCGGCAAGGACTTCCTCTGTATTGTGCCTGAGCGTGACCCTTACGATGATGCATTCACCTGATGCTCCCACCGATCCGTCGGAAGACTTTGCTTCCACCACTGTTGAGGCAGCGTTCCATGTTGCGGGAGCTGAAGCGTATGCCCATTCGATGGTGGATGCCTGTGCAGCCGTCGTTCCGGCTAGCTGGAAAGCCGGCTGCCAGGAAGTACTGAAATTGGCGGCTGTCACGGCAAAGAACAGGTAATTCGTTCCGTAATCGTAAACCATCCCGTCGGTTGCCGCGGCATCATACCGGGCTGAAGCAATATCAGATACGCAGCTCTCCGCCGGAACATCCCAGCCCATGACGGTTCCGTCGGTTTTAACCCCGGTGATATCGAGCGTGAAAGCTTCCTGCGGCTGGATCTGGAATACTTTCAGATTCTGGGTAATACACCCGTCACTGTTCTCCACGTAAATAACCAGGAAAAGAGGTCGCGACGGATCGTGGGTAAAGCTTTTCCATGTTATGGAGATATCCTCCCCGGTTCCTTCAGCCGTGGTACTGTTCAGCTCCGGTCCGGCGGCGGAAACATGCTGTCCGCCTGCACTCTCGGCATTGACGAGGTTGAGCAGCCCGCTGGTGAGAAAGGTTTGCTCCTGCGTCACGATCCACCTGAACGACTTTACTCCGGGAGGGGATGGAACTGTTACGGCGTATGTGTAGGGAACACCGGGCAGGGGATGCAGCGCGTCGCTGGCCAGGCAGGTAACGTCGATTGCCCTGGGAACCGGACAGGTGAGTGTGCCGGAGAGCTCCTGTGAAAAGACCCTGTGCCCGACGATGGCTTGCAGGCAGATCAGAAAAAGCATTGATTTTTTCATAAATGATTAAATATTAAGTGGTTAAAAATTGATTAGGGGTCGGGGCCGCACCACCAGGGCTACGGATTGTTCATGTGAGAAATTTCCCCGGCAATCCTCGAGTGCATAGGAGAGCAGGTGTGTGACAGGCTGGCCCGAGAGTTCATCGCCCGGCAGGAGTATACCTGCCAATCCCTGCGAGGGTGTACCCGTGCCGCTTACCGGTGCCGGACTTCCTCCGCTGAAATCGAGCCTCCAGTGCAGGATCAGGCTTCCCGGCGGGCAACAGTTGTCGTGGAAGAGTGCGGTATCCGGGTCCAAAACGGCATCTTCGCCGCTGAGGCGGTAAAAATCGGGCAGTTCGGCCACGATGGAATCATTCCCCGGATCGTATCCGGCCGCTACTATCGGCTCCACACAGAATAACAAGGGGCCCGGGGGTGGTGTGAACGTTGGCGGAAGGGTATCGGCAACCAGCACAATCAGTACGTTTGACCAGGGTTTGCTGCAGGCCGAACCGGTTGCGTCGGCCCGCAGACGGTAAAAAGTGAGGCCGGGAGCGGCTGTTGGCGCAGTGTAATCCGGCATGGTGGCCCCGTTCACCGCAAACCATCCGGAGAGTCCGTCGGGACTTTGATACCACTGCAGCTTAATTTTTCCCGTGCCCCCGCTCACTTCACCACGCAGCACAACCGGCTCACCGGGGCACACCACACCCCCTCCGTTCACGGTGACTACCGGATCGGGCACAATGGTGATCACTTTGGGTGTGGTTCGTGCCGTATCGCCCAGGCTGTCCGTTACCAGGCAGCTGAAACAGTAGGTTCCCGGCAGCAAAAGGTTTTCAGGATCATATACCGGCATGGAGGCTCCGGGAATGTCGCTCCACGGTCCTGTGACCGAAGACCCCATCTGCCATTGCAACGTGTATGGGGGAGCCCCTCCTGAAGGCCCGCCGGTTAGCGTGAGCTCTCCGGGGTTATAGTTGACGCATGCGGTGATGGGGTCGGTGTTGTGCCGGCCAGCCGACAGGGCGCCCCCAAGAACCAGAATTGAAAAAAACAGTGCGGCCATGAACAGGTTTTATCAACCTGTATAGATGCAGTAAGAATGGCCGAATGGAAGTTTTGGCCCGGTTTTTTTATCTGGCGGCAGTCCCGACAGCCACCAGCGCGTGCCGGGTGCGGAAAATCAGCATGCCCGGAGCGATGGCAGGTGACGCCATGCAGATATCTTCGAGGCTGTTCCCGGCGAGCAGTTTGTACTCGGGGCCTGCTTCAACAACGAAAACCTCTCCCGATTCAGCCGGGAAATATACACGGCCGTCGGATGCCACTCCCGAAGCGGAGAAGGCCTTACCCGTATCCTTCTTGTATTTCACAGCGCCGGTTATAGCATCGATCACCGTTAAGAGGCCATTGATCTGCATATTGTAGAGGAGACCGCGGTAAACCACAGGGCTGGCCATGTAGGCGCCGCCGCGCTTAAAATTCCAGGCTACCGGTCCACCCGGGTCGATGGTCATTGGCTGCGTGGCGGTGGGAATATTGTCACCCTTCGGGGTGATTTCGCCGCGGGCATCCGGCCGTATGGCGATGATCGGTGAGAATTTGCCGTGCGCACTGTTCACATAAATCAGGCCGTTTGCCACCACCGGTGTCGGGGCCGGCGCATCGCCCACCTCGCCGAGCTTCCATAATTCCCTGCCCGTATTGAAATCATAGGCGGTAACGAAAGGATAGGCATTCAAAACAATCTGTGTTACTCCCTTTTCGGTGCAGATGGCAGGTGAGCACCACGACGAAATCGCATCGCGCGAAACGCGCCACACCTCATCGCCGGTGGCCAGATCGAGCAGCGCAACAAACGAATTTTTCAACAGGTCGGCCTGGATCACCACCTTACCGTTGTGGATCACCGGCGAGCTGGAGTAACCCCACTCCACACCCTCTTCGTTGAACGGCCCGGTGGCCAGGCTGCCGAGGTCTTTTTTCCAGACCAGGTTGCCGTTGAAGTCGTAACAGAAGAGGCCCTGGGATCCGAATGAAACTACGAGGAGCTTTCCGTCGGTGGCGGGGGTCGGGTTGGCATGGCTCGATTTGATGTGCCGCCTTTCGCGGGGAACGCCTTCGTCGGCAATACGGTCCCAGATCACTTTGCCTGTTTTCCTGTCGACACAAAAAACCCTGAACTGGTGTGACACCTGATCGTCGGCCATGTCGATATCGCCGTACAGGCCGATTTTCAGCGAATCAGCGGCTGCACTGCTGACGGCGCTGGTAACGAAAATGAGGTTGTCCCAAACCACCGGGCATGAGTGGGCCAGGCCGGGGATGTCTGTTTTCCAGAGGATATTTTCGCCCGTTTTGATGTTCCAGGCAGCGGGAAGACCGGCTTCGTCGAGGATCCCGGAGCCCAGGTGGCCCCTGAACTGCGGCCATTGGCGGGCGGGATCGTTCTGGGCGGAAGCGGCGCTGATTCCGGTTGCAAGGATCAGCGAGATGAGGGATATTCTGAGTATATTCATGGCGGTAAACTGGTGGTGGGACAAACCCCCCACACTAAAGTGCGGGGTTAATGATCTCTTTGTGTTGAAGCTTTTATGTTTTTGATATACTGGGCTATAAGCGAAGACATCATTAACCCCAGACTTCAGTCTGGGGCTTTTGTCCCACCTCCTTCGGTCCAAAGTTAGTAACTGCCATGAATCCGACAAACATCCGCCTTCTTGCCTTCCTGCTCTGCAGTGTTCCCATCATCCTGCTCTCGTGGCGCACCCTGGGCAGCACCCGCAACCACGGGTTTTACCGGTTTTTCGCCTGGGAGATGATGCTTTGGATATTTGTTTGCAACGTTGGTTTCTGGTTCCGCGATCCTTTCTCGGTGAACCAGATTGTTTCATGGATACTGCTTTTTGCCTCGGTATGGCCGGTTGCCGACGGGCTTTACCGTTTTCGGGTGGCCGGGCGGATTAACCATGAGCGAAACGACCCCACGCTGTTCGGTTTCGAGCACACCACCAGCCTCATCACCACAGGTGTTTACCGATACCTGCGCCACCCGATGTATGCAGCGCTGCTTTACCTGAACTGGGGCATCGCGCTCAAACATCCCACAGTCGACATTCTGGCATTTGCCATTGGTGCATCGGTGTTCCTGTACCTCACGGTGAAAACCGAGGAGCGGGAAAATATCGCCTACTTCGGAGAGGAGTACAGGGAGTATATGAAACGCTCGAAGATGTTTGTTCCGTGGGTGTGGTGACCAGTTTGCCGAGGCGTTCTTTTGTCATCCCCGCGGAGGCGTTCTTTTGTCATCCCCGCGGAGGCGGGGATCTCAACCACCAAACGAACTTTTTCCGATATTTAACCACATGAAAACAAGACTAATCCTCTTTGGGGCACTGATCGGCCTCACTTTTTTTTCCTGTACCGTTGATCCGGGCCAGTCCGACTGGCTTATCGACAATTCGGGTTTCGTTTCGAAGATCGAAAAGCAGGGCGAGAACCGCCTGGTTATGTCCAATGGCCTCGTCAGCAGGACTTTTTTGCTAAGCCCGAATGCCGTGACCATCGGTTTTGATAATCTGGAAACCGGGAAGTCGATGCTTCGGGGGGTGAATCCTGAAGCCGAGATCGACCTCGGTGGCAGAAAATACGCGGTTGGCGGTCTAACAGGACAGCCTGACTACGCCTACCTTACCGAAGAGTGGATCGCTGCCCTCCGGCCGGTTCCGGGATCAATGGAATTTGTTGATTACCGGACGGAGCCCATCAGTATTCGATTATCCTGGAAAAGGGTAAGGCATGCGGCGCCCGACGTTAAATGGCCGCCTGCCGGGCTGCACCTGGTGATGAATTACCGGATGCCAGCAGGGGACCCGGCCGGTGATATCCGGCTGGCCGTGCATTATGAGATATATGATGGTATCCCATTGATGTGCAAGTGGTTGACGATTGAAAACCGTTCCGGGCAGGAGGTGATGATCAATACGTTCAAATCGGAGATCCTGGCGGTTGTGGAGAAGGAATCGCCGGTGGAGGAGCGGGGAGTGCCGCTGAAGAAGCCCGACCTGTTTGTGGAAACCGAATATGAGTTCAGCGGCATGGAGACGATGAACACTACGCTTCACTCGGTTTTTTGGATGACCGATCCAGCCTTTACCACACAGGTGAATTACAGCCTGATGACCCCATGCCTGCTCGAGGTGCGTCCGGAGATCGGTCCCGAACAGGCTATACCCGCCGGTGGGACGTTCGAGACATTTAGGGCCTGGGAGCTGATTCCCGACGCAAACGATGAAGAGCGGCGGCTGCTGGCACAGCGGAAGATGTACCGGGTGATCGCCCCGTGGGTGACGGAGAATCCGCTGATGATGCATATACGCAGTGCGGAGCCCGACAAGACGAAGGCGGCCATCGACCAGTGTGCTACTGTTGGTTTCGAGATGGGCATCATGACCTTCGGATCGGGGTTAACGCTCGAATCGGAGGACCCCGCCTACCTGCAGCAGTGGAAGGAACTTACGGATTACGCCCACTCCAGAGGGGTTGAACTCGGGGGTTACTCGCTTTTGTCGAGCCGCAGTATCTCGGAGAAAGATGACGTGGTGAACCCCGCGACAGGTAAAACCGGTGGGGTGATTCACGGTAACGCCCCGTGCCTGGGGAGCGACTGGGGCATCTGGTACATGGAGAAACTCCGAAGCTGGTATACGGGAACCGGGATGAACCTGCTGGAACACGACGGCTCCTACCCGGGCCACATTTGCGCTTCAACAACGCACCCGGGCCACCGGGGGACAGGTGATTCACAGTGGAATCAGTGGAGGACGATAACCGATTTTTACAAATGGTGCCGGGCCGAAGGAATCTACCTTAATATTCCCGACTGGTATTACCTGAACGGTGCGACCAAGTGTGCCATGGGGTATCGCGAGGTGAACTGGTCGCTCCCGAGAGCGCAGCAGGTTATTCATGCCCGCCAGAATATTTTCGACGGGACCCGCGAAAAGACCCCGTCGATGGGCTGGATGTTCGTGCCGCTTACCGAATATCAGGGCGGCGGAGCTGCTGCCACCATTGAACCGCTCAACGAGCATCTTGCGCATTACGGCAATATGCTGGCATCCAATCTTGGAAATGGCGTGCAGGCCTGCTATCGCGGTCCGCGTTTGTATGATACCGATTCCACGATGCGGCTGGTAAAGGGCTGGGTTGATTTCTACAAGGAGCACCGCGACATCCTCGAGAGCGATGTTATCCATACTGCCAGCCGCCGGGCCGACGGGCGCGGTCTCGACTGGATGTTTCATGCCAATCCGGCACTGAAAGAAAAAGGGTTCCTGATGATATTCAACCCGACAACGAAGGAGATCAGTCAGGATATCCGGATTTCACTTTACTATTCCGGGTTGCACAATAAAGCACGATTAACAGGGTCGGATGGCAAGGTGAGAAACCTGAAACCGGCACGCGACTTTACCATTGTTCTTCCGGTTTCGGTGCCGGCGGGAGGACTGGTTTGGTTTAAGGTGGAGTAGCTATTTGACGAACGGATCAATCAATCAGATGTTTAATTGCAATAGTCATTACCTTTGATCAATTACGCAGGAAACAATATCTACTTGATGACCGAGCCGGACAAGACCAGAGAGCAATTACTCGCTGAAGTGGAGGAGTTGCGCACGGTTCTACAGAACAAATTTGGCTGGTGCAAAGCCATACACGATCAGTCCCCTATTGCCATTGAACTTTATAATGGCGAGGGTTTGCTTATTGAGGTTAATGAATCGTGTATGCGGCTGTTTGGGGTGGGTGATGTTTCGGAAATTCAGGGTTTTTCCCTGTTTTCCGATCCGAATATCAGTGAGGAGAACCAGGGAAGGCTTCGTCGTGGCGAAGGGATCCGGTACCAGGGATCTTTTGATTTCGAAGTAGTCAGGGCCCGGAACCTTTACCGGACCAACCGCAACGGTATCGTGTGGCTGGATGTGCTGATTACCCCGTTTGGCGGGGACAATATGGCCAGTACCAGCGGTTTTCTGGTTCAAATTCAGGATATTACAGAACGAAGAAAATTTGAAGACGAGCTGCTGAGAAGTGAGGCGCAGTATCGTAATTTATTCGACAATGCACCGGTCGGATTGTATCGTACCGCTCCTGACGGGACCATTTTTCAGGCAAACAAAGCGATTTGCCAGATGCTCGGATTTTCCGGCCTGGAAGAACTGACTGCAAGGAACCTTGAGGTTGCAGGATTTGGCCCGAAAACCGGCCGGTCGGAATTTATCATGCAGGTAGAGGCAACCGGGGAGGTGAAGAATCTGGAGTCATGCTGGCTAACCAGCAACGGGGAGGCACGTATTGTAAGGGAAAGTGCAAAGGCGATACGTGATACGGACGGGAATACATTGTATTATGAGGGATCTGTTGAAGATATCACCGAGAGCAAGCGGGTGGAGAGGGCCCTGCAGGAGACGGAGCTTAAATATGAACGGATTGTTACGAACATTAAGGATGCTGTTTACAGTGTTGACGGTGCCACCGGTGAGTATTGCTATCTGAGCCCGGCTTTTGCCGAGCTTACCGGTTATGGTGAACACGATATAAACGAGATGGGAGGCAGAAATGGCTTTCTCGCGAAGGTGTTGCCAGCGGGTAAAGCGGCCGAGCATCGTCGCCGTTTCAACGATCTCCAGCTTCATTCGGCACAGAACACCTATACCGATGAAATCTGGTGGGTATGCAGGGACGGCACAGTGAAGTGCCTCGCGGATCACTGGACAACCGTATACAAACTGGGAAGGCTGATCTCGACCGACGGTGTTCTTCGTGATGTTACCAGTGCCAAGCGCGCAGAGGAGGCGCTGAATGAAGCCTTGCAGCGGGCAGAGGCGAGCGACCGGCTTAAGACTGCCTTCATGAATAACATTTCCCATGAAGTAAGGACACCGCTGAATGGAATTCTGGGCTTTGTGGATATGCTCGATAATGAAGATATTAACCAGGAGGATCATGACTTGTACAAAGAAATCCTCCGGATGAGTGCTGATCGGCTGCTGTCCACCATAAACGGTTACATGGATATATCGCTGCTGGTTTCCGGTAATATGCCCCTGTACACAACCGATTTCGTATTGGCGGAGCTTATCGGTGATGGCTACCGTCGTTACCTGGAACCCGCTATTGCCAAGGGGATAAACCTGAGCTATGACCTGGCCGGAGTATCAGATCGGCTGGTGGTACACTCCGACCCGGTTCTGGTGCGCAAAATTTACGATCATCTTTTGGAGAACGCCATAAAATTTACCGAGTTTGGCACTGTCCGAATCGTATGCCGGAAGATTGGCAGGGAAGTGGAAATCACGGTGGAGGATTCCGGTATCGGCATTGATCCCGCGCTGACGGACAAGATTTTTGAATCGTTCCTGCAGGTGGATGTTTCAAATACACGCCGGCATGAAGGCAGCGGTCTGGGCCTGGCCATTGTGAAGGGACTGATCGACCTTCTTGGCGGGAAGATCTGGGTAAAGTCGACTCCGGGGTATGGATCCACATTCGGCTTTTCTCTGCCGGTAGAATCCTTCTCGTCCGAGCTGCCTATAGTTGGCGAGCCTGCCGGCCGTAACCATGCGTTAACCCCTGTGATCCTTATCGTGGAAGATGATCAGATCAATATCTTTCTGCTGGAATCGATGCTCAGAAAAACCGATTCAGCTTACTGGCATGTTACAAACGGGAAGCTTGCCGTGAGTTTCTGTCAGAACCACCCTGAGGTGTCGCTGGTTCTTATGGACCTGAAAATGCCGGAAATGGACGGTCTCGAAGCCACGCGTCTGATCAAGGCTTTCCGCCCGGATTTGCCGATTATAGCCGTCACCGCCTACGCCATGCCCGGAGACCGTGATGATGCGATCAACGCAGGATGCGATGATTACATGTCGAAACCCTTTACTTCATCGCAATTGATTGAGAAACTCGGCAGATTCATAACGGTTTGATTAGTGACCTCTTTTTTTGCAGCGTACGGAATCAGACTATCTTTAAGGGGTAAAACTATCCGACCCATGAAACCACATTTGTCAATGAAATTTTCGGCCCTGCTGCTTCTGGCATGGGGACCGCTGGCCGTTTATGCGCAGCTTAAGCCGGACAACCTCACTTTCCCGGCCATAAAATGGAAGTCGGAAGCCCCGGCCGACTGCCCCTTTACCCAATCAACCGATTTTTCCGGCATCACGTTTTTGGGGGAGAAGAGTGGTTTTCATTTCGGCGACACCTGGTATCCGACCTGGGCCGGCGACGGAAACCTCTATTCCCCCTGGACCGACGGATGCACCTGGCGCCTCGACGGATCGCATGAATGCTCCAGCTCGTTCGGGGAAAATGCCACCACGGGTCATGCCGTAGTTGAGGGCGACGATCCCATGAACCTGAAAGTGTACAGCCTCGGCCTTAAAACAGCTTCGGCAAGCCCCTATCATGGCAGGTACCCCTGCGGAAGCCTGATTTATAACGGGGTATGGTATTATGGCACCTATTGCCTCGATCCCACCGGGGCGGCTCAATATGGAGATAAGGTGATCAACTGGCCATGGATGGGGCCTTTTGTGGGCTTCCGTGCCAGCAAGGATTATGGCCGTTCGTGGACCGAAACGCCCCACACGCCTGCCAAACCCTTGTTTGGTGAGTCGGGAATAAATGGGTACCCGGTGAAAATCGGTTCACCACACTTCGTTGATTTCGGGAAGAACCTCGAATATTCCCCGGATGGCAAGGCCTACATGGTCGCCCACGGGGCAGATACCACCGACACAAAATGGCGCTTCTGGAACGACAGCTGGATAACGGGCGATCAGATTTACCTGCTGCGTGTAATTCCTGCGCCTGAAAATATGAATGATGCTTCGAAATATGAATTTTATGCCGGAACCGATACCCGGGGAGAACCGGTTTGGACACCCGACTTTAAAAAGATCAGGCCGCTGCTCGAATGGAACAACAACATGGGCTGTGTAACCATGACGTGGAATGCCCCGTTGAAAAAATACCTCATGTGTGTCACCGATGGCGGCAACACCTGCGCCAAGATGAATACCTATATTCTCGAATCCGACCGCATGACGGGCCCCTGGAAGCTGGTAACCTACCTTAAGGATTTCGGCGAGCAGGCCTACTTCGTCAACATCCCGACAAAATTCATCAGCGCCGATGGCCGTACCGCATGGCTTTGGTATTCCGGAAATTTCGCGCCCGACTGGAACGGGTTAAAGATAAATTCGAATCCCCCGGGCAGCCATTACGGGCTGGTGATGCAGAAGATCTCCCTCAACCGTTAGCCGCTCCGGCGAGGATGTCCATTAACCACGGAGACACGGAGA
>CAYWHP010000137.1:0-10911 GCA_964457845.1 uncultured Porphyromonadaceae bacterium
AGTTCGTGTTGGGGTAGCGGTCCCCGCCTTCGCGGGGATGACAGAAGAACGCTTTCGCGGGAAGTTCGTGTTGGGGTAGCGGTCCCCGCCTTCGCGGGGATGACAGAAGAACGCTTTCGCGGGAAGTTCGTGTTGGGGTAGCGGTCCCCGCCTGCGCGGGGATGACAGAAGAACGCTTTCGCGGGGATGACAACGCCTGAGGGACCCATGAGGGGTGTCATCCCCGCGAAAGCGGGGACCGCTACCCCAACACGGTCTCCAAGGGTAAGCATCCATCATTATTTCACAGCCTCCTAAGCCATGGGCAATTCAAGCATTCCTCTCAGCCGTTCCGCCTCATACACCATCTTCATCTCAACAGCGCAGGCCAGCCCGGCCTTCCAGTGCTTCAGGGCCCGGCGGGGGTGGCCTTCGGCCACGGCGAGCCGGCCTTTCCAGTAGAGGAACCTCGGCCGGCCGATCGGGAAAGAGCCTGCATACCGGCCAAAGGCGCCGAGTGCCTGGCGGGTTTGGGTACGGATTTTCCGGTTGAGGGGCCGTGCGGCATGAAGGTCCATAAAAGCCGTCATCATACCTGAATACCCTTCGAGCACAAAAAACGAGGTGGGAAGACTCTGGCGGGCCAGTGTGAGGGCCTTGCGGGCCGATGCCAGGGCCGCTACCGGATCGCCGAGATGTGAATAGGCGCCGGCGTGAAGTCCGTGCAGCCACAGGCGATCGGGCTGGCCGAGCGTCTGTTCAACGCCATCGGCCTCCGCAAGCAGCTCATGCATGAGTGTATATCCCCGGTTCATCAGGGCGATCTCGGCGCGCTGAAGCAGCGCCCAGCCCTGCACCAGGGGCACCTTATCCTGCAATCCGATCTGGTAAAGCTCCTCGCGCAGCCGCACCGATTCGGCCAGCTTGCCCTGCGGCAGCAGGCAGGCGGCCAGGATGCAGGTGTTTTCCATCATCAGGAAACGGTCGCCGATTTCGTTGGCCATGCCCAGCGCCTCCGTACAGAGCTGCTCGATTTCGGCCCATCGGCCCTTGCCCGACCGGGCCACGGCGATGAGCTCCAGGATGCGCCCCTGATCGTCGAGTCGGAGGGCATCGCTCAACAGGGATTGCGACAACCGCGCATAGGTATCCGAAAGGCCGGGGATCGGCATGGTGGCGGAGGTGATACAGAGGCTTGCATAGGCCCTGGCCAGCTGGGCGGAAGGGCCCGCGGATTCCGCCGTGTTGAGTCCCGACAGGCCGGCATCTAAACTGAAAAAGAGCTGGTTATGGTGAAAATACGATTGCGCCAGGTATTCGTAGGCCAGGCTGATGGTGAGGAGCAGCCGGCGATCGGGCTCCGCCGGGGCTCCGGTGGGGCGGTTGCGCACGCGAATGATAAACTGTTTGGCCGACTGGCGCATGATATTGAAAGCCATGGCGGCCGGCGACGACGGGGCCGGGTAGTGCAGCGCGCGCAGTCCCCGCCTGAGCTGCCCGGTGGCCTGCTCCAGTTCACCGGTTTTAAAAAAGGCGATGCCCAGCTCAATCCACAAAACGGCCTTGCGCGTCGGCTGAATTTTTGCCTGCTTCTCGAGTGCCAGCGTTTGGTTCAAAAACACGATACCGTCGCGGTAGGCCCCCCTGCCATTGGCATCCAGCGCTGCCTTCTCCAGGTAATCAGCCGCCTTGTCGAACACTTCGGCCTGCTGCCAGTGGTAGCCCAGCACCGGATAGTAGTTTGACAGGTTACCCGGAAAAGCCTCTTCATACCACCGGGCCGCCTTTTCGTGCAGCTCGCGGCGCTGGTTGAACGACAGCAAGGTGTAGGCCACCTCGTGGATAATGTTCTGCTTGAAGCTGTAAGCCAGCTCGGGCTCCACCACCTGCAGCGCTATGAGGTTCATCCCTGTCATCGCATCCACCTCCTGCATCATGTTGCCGCTTTCGGGCGGCGACGGGTGAATGCCCCTCAGGGCCCGTATAACAAACAGCCGACCCAGGATGCTGGCCACTTTCAGCGTCAGCTGCTGGGGAAGCGTCATCCTGTCGAGGCGGCTGGTAATGGCACTCTGTATGGTGTCGGGCACCGAAACCTCGTCGAGCTCCTGAAGGCTCCTGACCAGCCGCCCCTGCCCCTCCTCGATGACCATCATGCCCGACGCCACCAGCGCATAGGCAAGCTCCTCGCTGAAAAACGGGTGTCCCGCCGTCTTTTCGAAGATCAGCGCCAGCACATCCGGCGGCAGGTGTTCGGCCCCGACAACCTGGCAAACCAGTTTTTCAATATCCTGCCGGTGAAAATTCGTCAGTGTAATTTCGGTGCAGGGGGTATTCCGCGTGAGCGTCAGAAAATCCCCCGGAGCGCCTGCGAGGAATGGGCGGTACGAGATGATCAGCCCGAGGTTCGGCACCGCCGCCTTCATTTCCTTCAGCAGCGCCCAGGAAGCGGCATCGAGCCAGTGGGCATCGTCGAGAACGATGAACACCGCCCTGCCGAGGGCCACCCTGCTGAAAACGGCGGTGAGGAGAGCATGCAGGTTGTTTGCCTTGATCTCTCCGTACATCTGTGCTGTTAGCTCATTATCAGGTACTTCTATTGGTAGTATCGCGCTCAGCAGGGGCAGGAGCCGCTGCCATTCCGGCTGAATCTCCGCAACAAGATCAGCAAGGGTTTGCTGCAGCTCGGCTGCGGTATGCTGGTCGGTGTTGAAAAGCTGTCCGAAAAGCTCGCGAATGCCGAAGTATGGCGTGGAATTTTCAATTTCATAGCCGAAGCTGTTCAGCACGGTGATGTCGGTTCCGTGAATCTGCCGCATCAGTTCCGACAGCAGCCGGGTTTTCCCGATGCCGCCGTCTCCCTGCAAAAGGATGATTCCTGTTTTTTTATGCTGTAACAGCTCCCCGGCATACCGATACACCTCCTCCATTTCACGGAACCGGCCCACCATAGGCATCTGGTTCAGGCGGAGGTTGCGCGTGTCATCCCGGGTGCCAAGGAGCGCAAACACCGGCACCACGGCATCGATCCCGCGGAACCTCACGGCGCCCAGCGGATCGAAGAGAAACTGTTTCTGGGCGGCGATGGCCACACGCTCCGTAAGCAGCAACTGGCCCGGCATGGCCCGCTCCATGAGGCGGGCAGCCAGGTTGGCACTCGCCCCCAGCATGCTGTAGGTTCGCCGGGAGCTGCACCCATAGGGGCCGGCCAGCATGCGGCCCAGCGCAATGCCGATCCGGATGCCGCCGATAAAGGAGAGCGATTCAGGCGGCAAAAGCAGCAGTTCCGCCGCCCGGATAGCACGGGAGGCTTCGTCTTCATGCGCCGCCAGGGCGCCAAAGCCGATGTAAAGGTAATCCCCCTTGTCGCCAATGATTACCTGAAGCAGGTGACCATCGTGACGGGCCACGCAGGCCTGCACCCAGCAGATGAAACGGTTTATCCTGTCGCCGCTGTCGGGGTCCCCGTCGTAATCGATCCCCTCAAATTTAAGGAACAGGCTTACCGTAAGCCGCAGCTCGGCCAGGAACCTTTCCTCCCCGAGGCGTATCTTTTCATATACCGGGGCCAGCATCCACTGCGAAAGAATACTGGAGGGCAGCGGTGCGGCTGCCTCCCAGGGCTCCGGATTAACTGTTCCGGCAAACGAAGCCACCTGAACAAATCCGTCGCCGCCGCCTGTTGCCAGCGGCTTACCCAGGGATAAAAGGGATTGATAACGGTCGGCAACCTCACGGCTGACCACCATTTCACCCGGTTTCAGCATCTTTTCGGCAGCCGTCACTTTCGAAACCGTGCTTCCTGCCAGCATATCCAGCAGCTGTATGCCGGGGTCGCCAACGATATACCGGTGTGCCGGTCCGGTGGCTATAACGATCTTGATCTGGACACCCAGCTGATGTTCGGCAACCAGTTCGGTGATAGCCGCCCGCATGCCGCTTCCGGCGGCCAGCGCGCGCAGGCCCTCATCACCGGCAAACCAGCAGGTAATGGCATCGCCGGCAAAGCTGATCACCGAGCCCCGGTAATCGTGGACCCTGCTGATCAGGGCATCATAGATCAGGTTCAGGTAGCGGGTGATCTCATCCGCGCCGCGCTGATCGCCGAACTCCCGGGCCAGGTTGCCGGTGAGCTGTGTGAAACCGGATATGTCGGCAAACAGCACCGAACCGCTCCCCGCTGCCGGGAGCTCCAGGCCGGCCGCCAGCGCCAGCCGCCGGTCGACAGGGATATAGGCATCGAGGATCGTCGGCGAGCTGTTCTCCATGAGCATGTATGTGTTTTTATATTATACAGTTGAGGAGCGGAATGGTTCAACATTTGGACAAATCATATAATTAATTAGTATATTTGCCCATAATAAGTACAGAACTATGATTCAGAGGAACTTAGGAGCACAAATTATCAGGCACCTGTCGATTTACCCGGTAGTCTCGCTAACAGGTCCGCGGCAATCGGGTAAAACCACGCTGTTGAGGAGTCTGCTGCCCGGCTATGACTATTGTACGCTGGAAGATCCGGACGTAAGGAGCCTGGCCATTGAAGATCCCCGAAAATTCCTGGAAATACAGGGTTCCGGAATGATCATCGACGAGGTTCAAAGGGTTCCTGAGCTGTTCTCCTATATCCAGGGAATCGTTGACAACCGTAACCAGAATGGGATGTATGTGCTCTCGGGATCCCAAAACTTCCTTCTGATGGAGAAAATCACCCAAACACTGGCCGGCCGGGTAGCTCTCCTGCAGTTGCTTCCGCTTTCGATGGGCGAACTGGCGGACCATGGGACAAACTGGAATTCATGGGAGGAGCTGGCTTTCCGGGGTTTTTTCCCGAGGCTTTACGACCGTGAAATCCAGCCAAATGATTATTATCCGTTTTATATCCAAACTTATGTGGAACGTGATGTCAGATTGTTGCGCAACATCCCCGACCACACGCTGTTCATTCGGTTCATCCGGCTTGTGGCCGGGAGGGTTGGTCAGGTTGTGAATATCGCCTCGCTGGCCACGGATGCAGGAATCTCACCCATCACAGCCAGGTCCTGGCTTGCGATATTAGAGGCCAGTTACATAATTTTTCAACTTCAGCCGCACCACAAGAACTTCAATAAACGATTGATAAAAAATGCCAAACTCTATTTTCACGACACCGGACTGGCCTGTAGTCTGTTGGGTATCAGTAGCCCTAATCAATTAGGGTCCCATTTTGCCCAAGGTGCCATTTTTGAAAATTTTATTGTGTCGGAATTTGTGAAAGCCAGCTACAACAGGGCAAAACAAACGAATTTGTACTTTTGGCTCGACAAGCACAAGAAAGAGATTGACTTGCTGGTGGAAGGAGATGTCCTCACCCCAATCGAGATTAAATCCGGAAAAACGTTTAACACCTCATTTCTGGATCAACTGAACTATTGGAATACCCTTGCCATGAATCAACCCGGCAATTCTTTCCTCGTTTATGGAGGCGAATCCGACTTCAATACCTCAACCGGCCAGGTAAAAAGCTGGAGGAGTCTGAACTCTATCCTAGTTCAATTGTTTTAGCTAGTAACCAACGAAAAAAATTCAATGAAAAAGATTGCCGTGTTGATGTTCGCCCTGCTGATGATGACCGGGCTGAGCGCCTTTTCCCAATCCGCCGACCTGTTTTTCGAGAACCAAAGCCGGTTTGGATTCGATGAAACCGTAGAAAAGCTGAAAACCGAAGTCGAAAAAAAGACATGGAAGCTCACAGCGACCCACGATCTGCAGCAAACGATGAAGACACACGGTAAAGAGGTTCTGCCGGTAAAGGTTTTCGCCGTGTGTCACCCGAAGCATTCCAGCCTTATTCTTGAAAAGGATGAAGAACGCATCGTGTCGTGCATGATGCCCTGCCGGATCAGTGTTTATGCCAAAAGCGACGGAAAAACCTACATCTCCCGGATCAATGCCGCCCCGATGGCTAAAGCCTATGGTGGTTTGGTGGAGGAGGTGATGACTGCCTCGGCCAAAGAAATAGAGGAGATGATCGAGGGACTGGTGATTAAGTAGCAGCCTAACCCGCGGCTTCATCGGTGCTGCCGCAACGCGGCATGTATTTTGCATTTCCAGGCATACTGCACTTCCCAAACCGACTGCGTATGCGCACCATTATTTACTTTCCGGCACTGCTCGTCGCGCTGTTTCTCGCTTCATGCACTTCATTAAGCATGACCGAGATACGCGACCTTCCAAAAACGGAGTTCGATCCGCTGCGGCTCGAACCCGCGATCGAAACCAACAATTTGCGCATCGACCTGGTGCGGCAGAGTCACGAGGAGCAGGTGAACGACTCCACGGTGACCACCGAGGACAACCCTTACCATCCGCTCGGCTTTGACCTTGGCAACGGCCTCTTTTTCGACCTCAACGACAACCTCAGTTTCCGCCTCGATGAGTTGCTGGGGGTGAAAGGCGACAACTGCTGGTCGGTAGAGAAGACGGTCAGTAAACGGCAGCTGCGGGCCGACTATATCTGGACGGTGTGCGGCGACACGCTCTCCCTCAGCTATCCGCCGGGCCGGCGGGAGCGCTACCTCCACCATACCGTTAATGGGCAAGGGACACTATCGGTGATGTCGAAGAAACACCTGCTCTATGCGGTGGATTTTGGGGAGCGACAAACCGTTTACCGGTACAAGAAGAGGAACCTCGACGTGATCGAAAAGACGGGCGAAAACGAATATATCCAGCGGCAGGGGCTTAGAAAGGAGAATTTCCGGTTACAGGGGAACCGGCTTCTGCTGAACCGCGGATACATTGTCGAATTAACCGACAACAATAAGAAAATCAAGATCATACGTCCAGGCTGGCTCAGCAGTAGGGTGGTGATGACGCTGGAGAAAGGCGATAACCGGCTCTACATTTACGACCGCAACTACCACGGCCGCAAGCTGGAATTCACCGGCGGCGGCCTCACGGTTTACGCCGATAGCCGGTTCCAGGGCCGGTGGAAGCTGCGCTGATCAGAAGCCCAGCTTGCCCTGCACATAAGCGGCGGCGGCCTCGGGTGTATACGTACCGAGCAGCATGGCCCTCAGGGTTTCGTTCATCCATTCGTCGCCGCCGGGCGTGGTGGAGTTATACTTCTCGTCCATCAGGCGCACGGTGAGGTCGGCAGTGGAGGCCGTATTGTACATCTTCTGCGCCAGCACGTTGCTGAGGGTTGAAGCCCCCGGCGTATAGGAGAAGAAGCCGGGAAGCTCCGTCATCACGGCCTGCGCATACTCCGCTCCGGCGGCCCACTTCACGTAATCGAGCGCGGCATCCAGGTTTTTCGAATTCTTATTTATACCGATGGCGGCATCCACATGGAAGCAATACTGCAGCTTGTCGCCGGCCTTTTTCACCGGCGGGGCAAACCAGCCGATGCTTCCGGCGGCGGCGCCGAGCTCCTCCAGCACACTGATCTCCCACGATCCGCCGATGAACATGGCGGCGTTGCCCGAGGCAAACAGCACCTTCGACTCCTCATATCCCAGCGATTCGAAGCCGGCGGGCAGGTATTTTTTGAGCGAATTCACCATTTTAAATGCATCCGTGAAACCGGTGTCGGTGAGCTTCATCGTTTTGGCCATCAGGGCCTGGCGGGCGGTTTCGCCGCCATAAAAATTGGGGCCGAGGCCGCAGAATACCACCCGGTTGAGCACCCAGCTGTTGTCGGCCGTTCCCAGGGCGATCACCTTTTCGCCGCCGGCCAGCAGCTTGTCGCAGGCCGCGATGAACTGATCCCAGGTGGCGGGCTCCGTTATGCCGTATTCCGCAAAGATGGCCTTGTTGTAATAGATACCATGGGTAACACCAACCGACGGAACACCATAGGTATCACCATCTTCGGTGGTCCATGCGTTCAGCGCCACCGGGTCCCACGTGTCGAGGGCGGGGATCTTTTTGGTAAGGTTGTACAGGTAACCCGCGTCGTTCAGCTTCCGGCTCTTGTCGAAGGGCCAAAGGAAAATGATATCGGCGCCGGTTCCGGCGGCCAGGTTGGCCTCATTCACCCCGTTGTACTCCATCGGGTCGTAGGTGTCGAACCGAATGGTCACGTTCGGGTGCGCGGCAGTATAAAGCGCATTGATGCGGTTCATCTCCTCCACATCGTCGATCCGCCAGCTGGTGAACACGAGCTCCACCGGGTCGTTGCTCTTGTTACAGGCTGTGAAAGCCATCAGGAAAACAACTGAAAATGAGAGAATCAGCAGGCGGCCGGCCGGGCCGGATTTGAGATGGGTTGTCATGGAACGGAAGTTTGTTTGGTTCCATAAAGGAAGCAACTTTTGCCCGAATTTTCAATGCCCTGTAAGCAGTCCGTTCAGGGAAGGCGATCCCCGCGTCCGCGGGGATGACAGCGCCCGCTGGGAAGTGTTCGGTGCATCTAACGGGCTTCCGCGATCACCCTCGGGGAGCGGACCAGGAAAATCCGGGCCGATCTGGTGACCGGAGTAAAGCGACCGAGAATATCGAAGAGGTAGTCCATAACCAAATATAGGTTAAATTTACGTCAACAACCGGTCTTAACAGCCCGGAGCCAAACCTGCACCGATGAAGCCTGAATTTCGTTTCTTGCTGACCTTTCTGCTCCTTCTGACGGGCCTTTCGTGCTACGGGGATACCGTTTCCGTTCAGACGGAGGCGCCTGCCCCGGTGGGCCGGATGAAGGGTGAGGCCGACATAGCCGACAAGAAGATCGGTGTGCTGATGGGCTCGCTGTACGACAAGTATGCGACCGACAAATTCCCGCAGGCGAAGATACTGCAGTTCCAGAGCATCCCTGAGCAGCTCATCGCGCTGAAAACGGGTAAAATTGCCGCCGTGTATTACGGTCAGGTTTCGGCGCCCGAGATGCTGAAAGCCAATCCCGACCTGTGGTATCTCGCCAAGGATGTTTTTTTCATCCCGCTGGGGGCCGGCTTCAACCGCAACAACGATGCGCTGCGGCTGAAATTCAATGAATTCCTGAAGGAGATCCGCGGCAACGGTGTGTACGCCGACATGGACCGTCGCTGGATGAAGGAGGGCATCATGGAGATGCCGGATATTCCGGAAGCCACGGGCAGTCCGGCGCTTCGCACCGGCATTGTGAACGACATGGGCATGCCGTTCGGGCTGATGAAGGACGGCAAGAACATCGGTTTCGACGTTGAGCTGGGCAGGCGCTTTGCCGCATGGCTCGGCAGGGCCTACGAACCCGCGGAGCTGGCCTTCGGGACCCTCATCGCCTCGATATCCACCAACAAGATCGACCTCATTACCGCCTCGATGGCCATGACTGCCGAGCGGGCGAAGATGATCGACTTTTCGGATCCTTACTACCAGTCGGGGGTGGCGGTGATTGCCCGCCGTGCCGACATGGATCCCTCGGTTCCCGGCGCTTCGGAGGCGGCAGCGGCAAAGAAACCGTTTCTGAAGCGGGTGGCCGAAAGCTTTCACAGCAACATGATCGTGGAAAAGAGGTACCTGCTGATCCTCGACGGGTTGAAGCTCACCATCGTGATCGCCCTGTTTGCTGCCGTTTTCGGTACGGTGCTCGGAGCCCTCATCTGCGGGATGCGCATGTCGTCCAATAACATTTCAAAAGGGATTGCCATCGCGTATATTAACCTGCTGCGGGGCACGCCGGTGCTGGTATTGCTGATGATCATCTACTACGTGGTGTTTGCCTCGGTGAATGTGAGTCCGGGGATGGTGGCGGTGGTAGCCTTCGGGCTCAACTTTGCGGCGTACGTGTCGGAGATGTTCCGCACCTCGATCGGGAGCATCGACCGGGGGCAGAGCGAGGCAGGGATTGCCGGCGGGTTTACGAAGCTGCAGGTTTTCAGGCATATTGTGGCGCCGCAGGCTTTGCGGCATTTGCTGCCCGTGTACAAGGGCGAGTTCATCTCGCTCATCAAGATGACATCGATTGTGGGATACATTGCTGTTCAGGACCTTACAAAGGCGAGCGACATCATCCGGAGCCGCACGTTTGACGCGTTTTTCCCGCTGCTGCTTGCCGCGGCGATCTACCTGCTGCTGGCGATGCTGCTCACGAAGGGGCTGGGGATGGTGGAGATTTCGCTCGAGCCGAAGCGGAAGAGCGTGGCTGCGAAATAGTCGGGCTGCCGCTATGATCAGGTTGTGGCCGGGCTTATCCACTTCCCGGTTTCGGGAGGCCTGTAGTTCATCATTTTCTCGAGCAGCTCCTCTATATCATTGCTGATGAGCAGCATGTCGCGGTTGTCCGGTTTAAGGAAGCCGCATTCCACCATCGTATCTATCAATGCGATGAGTGGATCATAAAACCCGTTTGCATTGAGTATGGCCACCGGTTTTTTGTGGAGTCCGAGCTGGCCCCAGGTAAGCATTTCGAATAGCTCCTCGAGGGTTCCGAAACCTCCGGGGAGGGCGATCACACCGTCGGACAGCTCATTCATTTTCATCTTCCTTTCGTGCATGCTGTCGGTAAGGATCAGGTTGGTAAGCCCTTCGTGGGCGATCTCCTTGGCCTTCAGGAATGCGGGCAGCACACCGGTGACGGCGCCGCCGGCCTGCAGGGCGCCGTCGGCAAGCGCGCCCATGAGGCCCACCCTGGCGCCGCCGTACACCACGTCGATACCCCTTTCGGCGAGTGTTTTACCCAGCAGCCGTGCCTGTTCGAGGTAGACGGGTGCAAAGCCGGATGAGGAGCCGCAGAAGATGGTGATTGCTTTCATGGGGGTAAAACTATAGGTTTTTCGTTCTCGGAGGATGTGTGCTCCGGCAGGCAGTTCGTGTAGGGGTAGCGGTCCCCGCCTTCGCGGGGATGACACAAGAACGCTTTCGCAGGCAGTTCGTGTAGGGGTGGCGGTCCCCGCTTTCGCGGGGATGACACAAGAACGCTTTCGCGGGAAGTTCGTGTTGGGGTAGCGGTCCCCGCTTTCGCGGGGATGACAC
>CAYWHP010000138.1:0-10864 GCA_964457845.1 uncultured Porphyromonadaceae bacterium
CCCGCACCCTCGTCACGCGTCACGCGTCACGTGTCACGATTCCTCCGCGTCACGCATCACGCATCACGATTCCTCCGCGTCACGCGTCACGCATCACGCGTCACGACTCCTCCGCGTCACGCGTCACGACTCCTCCGCGTCACGTATCACGTCTCTTCACCCTGTACTCCACCATCACCTCATGGCCCCCGTTTCCATAATATCCCGGGATGAAACTCTGATTGTAGATATAGCCCACCCGCAGGTCGGGCGTTACAAAGAGGCCGAACATCGCGGATAGCTGGCGCGATGAGCGCAGCGTGATGCCCACCTCGAAGAGATCGGCGGGGCCGCTCATCAAACCGGTGGGGTGCTTGATACGCAGGCAGGCACTCAGTTCGCCGACAAACAGGTTCTGCCGGTTGATGACCTGAAGGCCCAGGTACCAGCTGTAAAGGTCGGAGCCGGTATCGCGGTAAACCACCGAAGCATACCGGTGGTTGCTGGTGAGCATCAGGCTGTCGCGGTTTGCCAGCGCCAGCAGGTGCGTGGTGGCGAGCCCGATAACCAGGTGCGGGCTCTGGTATTCCACTCCGGCATTGACATCGGGCCGGATGATCCTCCTGTTTTCATAGGCTATGGCCGGATCACCGTCGATGCCTGATTCGAAGAGGGTTCCGTTGACAGAGCGGGAAAACAACCCTGTCGAGAGGCCCATCGATATAAATTTCTTTTGTTCAATGGCTATCCGGTAGGCGTAGTGGAGCATGGGGTTCCAGGCGCGGCTCACGCCGATGGCATCGCCGGTGAGGGAGAATCCGAATGCGGCGTTGAGGCGGTCGATGTATTGCGAGGCCTGGAGCCTGACCACCTGCGGGGCGCCGGCTATGCCCGACCATTGCCGGCTGGCGTCGGTGAAGAGGTAGAGGTAGCCGGGACGGGCGATGGCGGCGGGGTTATAGCCCGACTGGCACTGCCAATTGGCGCCGAAGCCGATGTCGGACTGTGCGGAGGCCGGCCGCGACAGCAGCAGGGCTGCCACGAGCGGCGCGAGTTTCAGCAGCTGCCTGATGCGGTGATTCATCGGGTGAGCGTGATAAAGCCCTTGCGGGATTTGACTTCCCCAAGCCGGTTGGTATACTGCAGGAGGTAAAAGTAGGTGTCGGGATCGAGCGGCCGGCCGTTGAACCGGCCGTCCCAGCCGGTGGTCCCCGAATAAAGTTTCATGCCGTTGCGGTCGAAGACTTCCGCCTGAAGACCCTCCATGAACAGGTCGTTGATGCCGTCACCGTTTGGCGAGAACACGTTGGGAATGAAGGGAATGACATCGACCGTGGTTGAATCGGAAGCCTGACAGCCCACTGCGCTGGTGGCCGTCAGAACTATGGTATAGGCTGCTGTCAGCGGATCAACCGTGTAGCTGTGGATAAACGTGGTTCCGGATCCCGGGGTGCCGTCGCCCAGGTCCCAGCCGTACAGCACACCGGGATCGCCGGGGGCACTGAGGGTGAGCTGGCTGTGCTTGCTGTCGATTACCGGCACCGACAGCGATATCCGGGCTGAAGGAAGGCCATGTTCGGCAACGGTGATGCGCATCGGTTTTTCACAGCCGCGGGCGTTGGTGCCCGTAACGGTGTAGGTGCCGGGGAGCGATACGACCACCGAATCGCCGGTTTCGCCGGTATCCCAGCTGTAGCTCACGGCGCCGGATACACTGAGCAGCGTGCTGCTGCCCGTGCAGAGGATGGTGTCGCCCCTGTTAATCAGGCTCCAGGGTGGTTCCGGTTTCACTGCCCGCCGGATCGTATCGGATACGCAGCCTGTGGTAGAACGGCCAATCAACCAATAGGTTATGTTCGGATCGGCTGCCGGTATCGAATCGGCTTTCGATCCGGTGCTCCATGTATAATCGGCGGCGCCATAGGCTTTCAGCCACGCCACCCCGCCCGGGCAGTAGGTAGTGTCGCCGGCGATGCCCACCAGCGGCGGCGAAAAGGATTCAATGGTTTTCCAGAGCGTGTCGCCGCACTCCGATGGCGGGTTCTCCACCGCCAGGCCCACCCGGTGAAAACCGGATGTGGAGAAGGTGTACTTCGGGTTTATTTCGGATGAGCCGTTGCCGTCGCCGAAATCCCACCAGTACGACAGCGAGCCCTTATTGGTGGTGGTGCTGTTCGTAAATTGAACCGTATTCGATTTGCAATCAAGCATATGCGATTCAAAACCGATGTTTAGCACATACCGGGCTATGGTGGATTGCAGCGATACGGTGCACCCGGTTGCCGAAGTCATGTCGCAGGAGTATAAGGAGCCCTCCTGCGGATCGTCGAGGGTGAGGATGCGGGCGCTGCTGATCGGGTTTCCCCCGCTGTCTGTCCAGCTGTATTTTTCGAATCCTTCCGGCGCCGAGAGTGCGGCAACCGAATCGCCGGCACAATATTTAACGGTGATGCTGAGCGGGTGGCAGGCCGCCACAAAATAGGCGTATCCGTAATGGAAATTGCCCGTGCAGTCGGCCGACATGAACTCAACGGTAACCTGCCTGCCGATCTGGCTGCTCAGGTTCACGCCGACGGTGGTCCAGTCGCGCCAGCGTACCGGGTCGCTCCCGTTGGCCGGCTGGTAGGATCGAAACCCCTTCGCATTGGTGGCGGTTGCAAAAACATCGTAGTTCGCGCAGTCGGCCAGGCTGTCGCCCTCCTGGTCATACAGCTGCAGGTGGAACCGCGGCTCCATCTTATCGGTATGGTTGTCGGCATACTGCAGGACCACGGCGAATTTCAGCAGCAGCAGTGCATTGGCGGAATCCACGGTCATGGTGTAGCGCAGGCTCTGGTTCCAGCAGCGGAAGCTGCCGGGGTCGCCATTGTTGATCTCATCGCCAAGCCGCGCCGAATAACGGTATCCGCGCGGGATCATCCGGAGGCCGTTGCCCGTGTTGGGATCCCAGGCGGAAGTATTGGTCATGATTACCTGCCTGCGGTAATTGGGCAGAGTCACGAGCTGTGGCTTGGTATTGGCCGAGGGCTTGTCGGTGCTGTACACCCAGGTGTAACCGGTCCAGCCTGTGAAGTCGCCAAGCTCAAATCCGAGATTTACGCACTTCGATTCCTGTGCGGCAGCCGGCCTAAAAACCAGTAATGCCGAAAAGATGCACAGGATGAGTGGTTTACGCATCTGCCAGCGCCCTGATATCGCGGATCTCCTTCACCCCGGCCGGGGCATCCGTCCGAACACCGTTGATCATGGCTTTTCCCACCTGCCCGAGCGTGAGCACCTGGCCGGGCATGAGAAGCTGCAGCAGCGGGGAGAGGACTGCGAGTATGCGGTAGGTGCGCTTGATGCTCTTTTGTCCCGGTGTTGGCTTCATGAATCCGGGGCGGAAGTTGTACACCTTTCCAAACGGAAGGCGCATCAGGTCGTTTTCGGTTTTGCCCTTGACCCGGGCCCACATCAGTTTCCCATTTTCAGAACTGTCGGTAGCAGCGCCGGATACATAAATGAAGGCCATTCCCGGGTTGACTTTCGCCAGCACGGTGGCAAAGGAAAGGGTGAGGTCATACGTCACCCGCCTGTATTCCGGTTCCTTCATCCCCACCGAGCTCACGCCCGAGCAGAAAAAGCAGGCATCGTAGCCGGCAAGCTTCCTTTCCATACCGTCGAGGTTGAAGAAATCGGGCACCAGCAGTTCTTCCAGTTTCGGATGAACGCAGTCGTAATGCCGCCGGGTTGCCAGCAGCACCTTCCCGATTTCGGGATTCGCCAGGCATTCGAGCAGAACCCCTTCGCCAACCATTCCGGTGGCGCCTGTAAGGATGACTTTCATGTTTTATTTGTTTTTTGATTGATTTTCGGGCCAGAGCATCCTGAATCCGTTGATCACCGCCGGCTGCATCGCCGTGCCATGGGTATCGTCAGGCATGAAATCATAGTGCAGGCGCAGGTGACTGCATTTCAGGCCTTCCAGCTTGTCGGCCAGCTTCCGGGCATCTTCCTCCATCGTGCCGGGCACGGCGGTAGGGGTGGGGCCTTCGGCGCCAACCCCGATGTAAACGGCGGTTTCGGCGTTGAGATCTTTCAGCCTGGAGAAAGGATTCCTGAGCATCGACCGATCGTCCCACCAGAGGCTCGGACTGATAATTAGATATTGGGTGAAAAGCTGCGGCTTCTTTGCCAGGATCTCCACCGCCAGCAGTCCGGCCAGCGATTGACCGATGATCATACGTGCGGGCCCTGTGCGGTATTTATTATTGATATATGGCTGCAATTCGGTTTCAATGAATGAGATAAATTTGTCGGAATGCCCGGTTTCAGGATAGTTAACCTGATCATCCCTCACGGTGGAGGGATAAGTAAAATCCCTTTTACGATTAACGTTTCCAATACCGACCACAATGGATGGCGGCATGCGGTTTACCCAGGGGAAAGTATTAAACTGCACCACACCAACCACATGGATGAAATCCTCGTCTGCCGATCCGTCGAGCAGATAGATCACCGGGTAGCGGGCGGTATCGCTTGCGGCATACCCTGCCGGCAGATAGATGTTGAGTGTTCTGGTTTCGCCGAGCACGGCCGATTGTAGTTCTTCAACCACACCCAGTACAAACGGCCGGCTCCGGTCGCCTGCCGGTGCGGTCTGTGGCTGTGCCCCGGCTACTGCCGGGAGGGCCAGCAAAAGGAATAAAGTGTAACAGGATCTGTTCATGTTCGACAAAATTAGTTCGTTTTTCGGGCCGACCTCACCCCCCCCGGCCCCCTCTCCCGCGCTCCCTGCGGTCGCGGGAGAGGGGGAGCGCAACTGCGTAACCTTACCGGAGGTCAGCATGAAGGGCACCCCCTCTCCCGCGACCGCAGGGAGCGCGGGAGAGGGGGCCGGGGGGTGAGGTGGGCGCGGCCAGAGGGTACCGGGGGGTGAGGTCATGGCGGCCAGAGGGGACCGGGGCGTGAGGTGCGTCACGCATCACGTCCCCTCACCGGTATCCAGATCTCCTCCTCCGAATCCTCCGCCTCGCCCTTGTATTTTTCCCCCATCACGGCAAAATGGGGACGGTTGTCGAGCCGGTAACCGGAGCCCGGCAGCCAGACACCGTAAATCGATCCATAGAATTGTGCCGCGCGGCTCGGAGGTCCCTGATAGAGGAAAACCGCGTAGATACCGCCTTCCAGCGCAAGGACTTCCATCCCTTCAGGCACGGCGGCAGTGTTGCTCACCTTCACGCATGCCCACTTGTCGAAACCGGCAGTGGGATCGAAAGGCTCAAAAAATCCGTCAGGGTATACTTCCATGGAATAGAGGAAGGGCCCGTCAATGCCGGTGATCTCCTTCTTCCCCGGCATGAATGCCTGCCATAGTTCACGTGTTTTCAAACCGGCGAATGACATGCGCAGCCGCATGCCTATGAATCGCCCGGGCGGCATAATTTCGATTCTCGGTTCCATTTGTTTCGGTGAAGAGTTAACACTGCGTAATTACGAAATTTTCGCGTCACGCATCACGATTCTTCCGCGTCACGCATCACGCGTCACGCGTCACGTGTAACGACACCCGCCCGAACGTACGGCGCCGAGAACCAAAACGTGGTACCCCTGCCCGGGACCGACTCGAGCCAGATGCGGCCTCCGAGAATCTCCAAGTATGCCTTTGCAATGGCAAGTCCCAATCCCGAGCCCTCATGGGAACGGGTAAGATTAAGGTCGCCCCGGCTGAAGCGCTCGAAGATCGACGACTGGTGCTCTTTCGGAATGCCCATGCCGGTATCTTTAACATAAAACACCATCTTCTCCCCGTCGGGATAATTTCCGAATTCGATACTTCCCTCTTTTGTGAATTTTAATGAGTTGTTTATCAAATTGATAAGAATTCCTTCCAATTTGTACTTGTCGGTCAGTACGAGTGCTCCGTCACCGGTGATCGCTTCCTCATAACTGAATGCAAGACATTTTCCTTCAATACGGGGTTTAAAGAATAGAAAGGTATCCTTCATGATCTCCGACAGGTTGGTGCCCTGAGCATTGAGGTCAACCTGACCGGCTTCGATTTTCGACATCTCAATGATATCGTTGATGGTACGTAGTAAACGTTGACCGCTGCTATTGACCAGCGACACATATTTTTGCTGTTCTTCCTGCGTGAGGTCAATTTCCTGCAGGAGTTCGAGGAAACCGAGAATCCCGTTCATCGGGGTACGGATTTCATGGCTCATGTTCGCCAGGAATGCCGATTTGAGTTTATTGCTCTCTTCTGCCTGTTCCTTGGCCTTTTCGAGCTCGAGGATGGCTTCACGCAATACTTCGTTCAATTGCCTTGCCTGCTCGGCCTGTTCCTCGAGCTGCCTGTTCTGGGTGCGCAGCAATTCCTCCTTGTTTTTCAGTTCAGTGATGTCGTTTGAAAGCGATATGAGCACCTCCCTGCCATCGTACTTTCCCTTGATGGTCCATACATCCTTTGGAAATACCGTACCATCCTTCTTGAGCCCCCAGAATTCGAAACGCTGGGGAGCCCCCTCGAACGCGAGTCTTACATATTCCGCTACCTGGTTCAAATCATTCATCCCGGGTGCCGACAGCACTTCCGGGGTTTTTCCCTGAAAAAAACTGCGTTCATAGCCATACATATCGACTGCACCCTGATTGACGGCGATAAAGGTGGCATCAGGGTTTTGTATGTAAATGGCCTGCCTTACGGTGTTGAAAAGGCTTGAATAGTTGATTTCGCTTTCGGTGATCCGACGCTGATCTTCCTTCCGCTCCTCCTCATTCGACATGGCATATCCGATCAGTTTTATGAAATCAACATCATCCGCGGTGGGCTCATAGTCAGTCTGATAAACCATGCACAGCGATCCGATCGCCCTGCCCTGGCATTTAACCGGAATGCCGATGTATGTTTTAAGGCTGTATGCACCTACATTGGGGTCAGAAGCCAGGTAGGCCGATTTGTGCAGGTCCCTTACCACAAAGGCCTGTTCACCATCCCCCCGGATCACATCGTAACAGATGTGTCCTTCAGGATTGTCAATGGGGTTATAGTCGGGCGGAGTATTCCATTTCCCGATGGAGCAGAGCATGCCCTGATCGAGTTTGTTGTATAAAACGCAGGTCGGTGCATAAAGCTCACCACACAACGCCACCAGACTGTCGATGTTCGCCGGGGTGTTGTTCCCGAAGCCCAGCAGGCAATGGGTTAGCCGGGCCATCCGGTCGGCGTAGTTTACTTCCATGAAAAGGATCTTTGGTTCTACAAAAGGGGTATTGCCCTACTAAATTAATATTTCCACTGATAATAATGCAAAATGGATCAAACGTACAACTTATCAAACGACATTCTCACAGGTTATGCTTCGCCAGCAGCGATTCTTCCGTGTCACGCGTCATGCATCACGCATCACGATTCTTAGTATATTTGGTGACATCAAATTTTCGTATTCAATAAATCTCAAATAACGTAAAGTAATGGCAAAGAGCGAGTTAGCGGTAAATCAGCACTATCAGACATACATAGGCGATTTTCCGAAGGTAGGTATCCGTCCGGCCATCGATGGCAGGATGCTTGGTGTCAGGGAGTCACTGGAAGGTCAGACGATGAGGATGGCGAAAAATGCGGCCAGGCTCATTTCGGAAAACCTGAAATACCCCAACGGTAAGCCGGTGGAGTGTGTCATTGCCGATACCTGCATCGGTGGGGTGGCCGAGGCAGCCATGTGCGCCGAGAAATTCAGCAAGAACGGAGTGGGTGTAAGCCTCACCGTTACCCCCTGCTGGTGCTATGGCAGTGAAACCATCGATATGAGCCGCGACATACCCAAGGCGATCTGGGGATTCAACGGAACCGAACGGCCGGGCGCCGTTTACCTTGCCGCTGCTCTTGCCGGCCACACCATGAAGGGGTTGCCTGCCTTCGGGATTTACGGCCACGATGTGCAGGATCTCGGCGATCAGACCATTCCCGATGATGTCAGCGAAAAGCTCCTCCGGTTTGTGAAGGCCGGCCTGGCCACCTCCCTCATGAAAGGCAAATCCTATCTTTCCATGGGTTCCGTTTCCATGGGTATCGCCGGTTCGATCGTGCGTGAGGATTTCTTCCAGGAGTATCTCGGCATGCGCAATGAGTATGTCGACATGAGCGAGTTTAACCGTCGGCTCGACGAAAATATTTACGATCCCGAGGAGTTCAAAAAGGCCCTTGCCTGGACGAAGGAGTACTGCAAGGAAGGCGCAGATACCAATAAGAAACCGAAGTCGCGTGAACGTAAGGATGAGGAGTGGGAAATTGTTGTGAAGATGACCCTTATTGCCCGCGACCTGATGGTGGGCAATCCGCGGCTCAAAGAGCTGGGCTTCGGCGAAGAGGCCAACGGCCACAACGCCATTTTGTCCGGTTTCCAGGGGCAGCGCCAGTGGACCGACCACATGCCGAACGGTGACTTCCTGGAGGCTATGCTCTGCTCCTCATTCGACTGGAACGGGATCCGTCCTCCCTACCTTGTCGCCACCGAGAATGATGCCATGAACGGTGTACCGATGCTCTTCGGGTACCTGCTCACGAATACGGCCCAGATGTTCTCCGATATCCGCACCTACTGGAGCCCGGATGCCATCACCCGTGTAACGGGAATGAAGCCGGAAGGCCTTGCTGCCAACGGGGTCATCCACCTGATCAACTCGGGTGCCTCGGCACTCGACTTTTCGGGACGACAGAGCGTCGAAGGCGAAGCCTGCATTAAACCCTACTGGGATATCACCCCGGAAGATGCCGCTGCCTGTCTCGAAGCCACAACCTGGGAACCTGCCGATTCCGGTTACTTCCGCGGAGGCGGCTTCTCTTCGCAGTTCGATACGAAGGGCATCATGCCGGTCACCATATCCAGAGTAAACCTGGTTAAAGGCCTCGGACCGGTACTCCAGATCGCCGAAGGGTGGACTGTAGAACTCCCGGAAAAAATGCACAAGATTCTGGCCGATCGCACCAACCCCACCTGGCCAACAACCTGGTTTGTGCCCAGGCTTACCGGCTCGGGCCCGTTCACCGATGTTTATTCGGTGATGGCCAACTGGGGCGCTAAGCTCTCGGCATCCAGCTACGGCCATATCGGTGCCGATCTGGTAACGCTGGCTTCCATGCTCCGGATCCCGGTTTGTATGCACAACCTGCCCGAGGATAAAGTGTTCCGCCCGAGTTCGTGGAACGCTTTCGGCATGGATAAGGAGGGGTCGGACTACCGTGCCTGCGAGGCTTACGGACCGATGTACAAATAGGCTGAGCCTTTACAGAATGAAAAAACCCGGATCAGCGTCCGGGTTTTTTCATTAGTGGCAGGTTTATCCTGTCATTCTATTTCGATGCCATATTTACCGAGGAGGCCCGCGAGTCCGTCTTTCGAAAACCGGGCCTTCTTCAACCGGTTGATATCCGGATCAATCGAGTAATTGAAGGCAGTCCGGAAATCGGTTTTTTCAGCCACGGTGTTCTGGAAGGTCGCCCGCTCCAGATCGCAGGCGTCGAAAAGGGAGCCAGTGATGTCACAATCTGTAAAGTCGACTCCGGTGAGCCTGCAGTTTTTAAAGGTAGTTTTCCGGATTTTAAGCTTGTAGAAAGACGAGTGATCCAGGGTGCAGCCTTCCATGGTGAAAGCGATGGCAAACGGATTGCAGAGGTCGAACCGGAGACCGGGCATCTTGCAGCCCGAGAATTGGACATCCCGGAAAGCCGTTTTATTCAGGTTGGCCAGGCTCAGGTTGCAATGGAGGAATCGGCAATCCTGGAACTGGATGTCAGATAGTCCGGAATAGGAAAAGTCGCAGGCATTAAATGTACAACGCTCATAAATGCCGGGTGGCAGGGGGCCATCAACCTGCCCGAGTTTGTCGAATATCTGGTCCTCGATAAAATCCATCATTATAGGTTAAAACGGGTTTTGATTCTGGCTACGTGAAAGCCGTTCTGCATAATCTCCGCCGATTGTTTGCTCCCGGGCACCAGCGCCGGGTTGGTGTGGTTCAGGTGGATGAACCAGATCTTGTCTTTCTCTGCAGCCTGCAAATTCCTGAACCTCTCCATACTCTCGCGGATAAAAGGGTGGGGGATCTCCGACATATTGCGTCCGGGGAGCTCCGCGGCATCGAAAAAGGTGCCGTCAATCAGCGCATAATCCACGCCGGCCAGTGCCTTCACGATATCCGTATCCCACTTGTCCCACTTGTCGATGTCGGGTATGAAGAGCATTTTCTTCGAAGGCCCGGCGATGAGGAGCCCTGCGGTTTCGGAAAACTCATCGCGGTGGGGAACGGTAAAGGGTGTTACCTGCAGATTGCCGGTTAGCTCAACGGGGTTACCTATCTCCATCTGCCTGATCCCGATATTCCCCAGGGTAACCAATTGGTTCCACGGACCGTTTCCTTCGAGAAACGCCTTCATCCGGGGCAATGCATAAACAGGAACCATTTTTGCATTCATCGCTTCACGGCCAAGGTACATCAGGCCCGTATAGTGCCCGGTATGCGCATGCGTCACCACAATGCCATCCGGCACAACCGGCCCTTCGAATCCTGACAGTGCAGCCAGGTTGTTGACCTGAAAGGTGATGTCGGGCGTGGCTTCCACCAGGAATTTTTTCCTGTTTTCGGGATCCGTCAGCCCCAGCGATACGATCTTGCGTTCTGCGTCGGGATGGTCAAACAGGTCGCGGCAGCACGCTTTCGTGCACCCGATGTGGGGCGATCCTCCATCCTGCACGGTGCCCAGTACCACCACCGCCGGGCCTGTGGGCACCATCTTCGTCGCCGGCTGGCAGAGCGGCATGATGAGGGCCAGTATTAATAGATATGCCTTTGTCATACGGGATGTTTTACCCTTGCCAAGTTAGGGAGATTTTCTGTGCAGAGG
>CAYWHP010000139.1:0-10833 GCA_964457845.1 uncultured Porphyromonadaceae bacterium
GGGGCGTGCCTCCTGCCCTAAACGCGCAAAAAAATCTTCTTCCGGTACAGGAACAGCAAAAACAGCCACTCCGCCGCCAGCAGCCCCGCCATAAAGAAAACCTCGCCCCACAGTTCGCCCGACAGGTGAGAGATGCCGCCGGTGAAAAACTTGCTGATGTGCCCGAAATCAATAATGGCCGTTCCCAGATAAATCGTGATGGAGTTCATGCCGATGACGGTGAAGAAGAATGTCCATTTCCGGTATTTCCAAATATCGATCACCAGGTAGAACAGGGAGAGCAGCAGCAGGGCGATCCCGCCGGCGAGAAGGTTAAAGGTGCTGGTCCATGCGGCCTTGATCACGGGATAAACCGGTTTCAGCAACAGGGCGATGAGGATGAAGACGACACCGGTGCCGCTCAGGATGAGGAGCTTGCGGTATTCGGTCCATGCCTTGCTGCGGAGCACCTCCCCGGCCAGGGCGCCCATCAGGGTGATCCCTGTGGCGGAGACGATGCAGAGCAGCCCTTCGGGATCGAATACTGTTCCATGAAGGCGGCCGGGCAGCAGGGCACGGTCGATGTATCCGTTGATGCATCCTTCGGGTGTGAGCACGCCGGCGCCGATACCCGGAACCGGTATGAAATTCTGGATGATGCCGTAGCCGATCAGGATTCCGAAGAACCAGATGAGTCGGATCTTGTAATGCTTTGTATACAGAACGATGAGCGAGGCGAACAGGTAACCCAGACCGATCTGGCCGAGTACACTGGCGTACCGGACACCTCCCTCGGCGAAACGGAGCTGGAAGAAACCGTTATAAATGATGCCCAGCACCACCAGGGTGAGTCCGCGGCGAATGATCTTTTTAGCTGTTTTTGGTTTGTCGCCCTCCTTGTGCAGCCTGCCAAGGATAGCATAGGAAACGGCAACACCCGAGATGAACATGAAGAGAGGGAAGATAAGGTCCTCGAAGTGAAAACCTTCCCACTTCACGTGATCCTGCTGTTCGGCGAACCAGTCGAGCCAGCGCCAGTTGGTTACTTTCGCCAGTGCCACGGCGAGCTCGCCGCCGCCGATGATCCAGAGCATGTCGAAGCCGCGCAGCGCATCCAGCGAGTGCAGGCGTTCGAAAGGTTTATGGGTTGTCATGGGAATCGATTTTGGAATCGATCCTAAATGTATAAAATAGGTAGCGACGCATGACCATGCGTCGCTACCTATTTATCGAATATCCGGAAAGACGCATGATCATGCGTCTCTACGGGTTATTTCCCGAAGCGGAAGTCCAGTCCGACAGCAACCACCCAGGTGTTTTTGTTGTAGGTTTCCAATACCGGTACGCCTGTGGTGCCGAGGAGGTGTGTGTACGATTTCGTGCCCTCCTGATAAACGGTATACTGACCGCCAATGTTCAATCCGATCATCTTTGAGATCTGAATGCCGAATCCGGCACCCACCGAGTTGGTGTTCAGACTGTAATTCTGATCGTTCTGATAATTGGAGTTCACCCCTGTGAAAGTACCCAGCCAGCCGGCACTTGCGGTGAGCTTTTTGGTGATGCCGTATTCCACGCCGAAGGCATACTCCTGGAAGTTGTTGTCGATCATGTTGATAATGATATCGCTGCTGCCGTCGTAATCAACATTCTTATCGAAATAATAGTTCATACTGGCCGTAACAAGCAGTTTATTAACGGGTTTGTATTCGAAACCTGCTGCCAGCATGGCGGGCATGTCAGCAATGGTTTTGCCCCCATCGGTAAAAATTCCGCCGCTCTTGTTGTCGTTCACCGTGGTGGTGAGCTCGAGCCGGGTTTGAAAGTCATATCTGACGGCAAAATTCAGGTTGTCAGCCGCCGCGATGTTAACGCTGATGGTTGGAGTATAGCCCATGCCGGCCTTAGTAGCGTCGACCAGGATATCCTGTGTGGCCGCGGCATTGGCTGTCATGGCAGACGCCTTAACAGCAAAAACGGGGGCTGCAGCTTGCAGTACGGCCTGAGCCTGAGCGATGGTTAGGCTTCCCGGACTTTGACCGGCGGCCCCAACCAGCTGCTGGATCTGCGTAACCTGTGCGGCAGACAAACCTGCAGCGGTGCCGTTTGACAGACCGACTGAGCCCGCTCCGGAATTCACGATACCGAGAAGGGCACTGGCATATTGCGAGGCACCGGCGGAGAGCCCGTTCAGGAACGTAGCACCGGAAGTAAAGAAATCGCTCGCCAGCACCATGCCGCCGGTATAGCCGGCGCCAAAATTCGGGTAGTTGGGATTGATTTTGATATTCTTCAGGTACCCGTTGTAGCTGTTGGAAGCAGTTACCAGACGGAGCCCGGCTGCCACGGAGAGCCAGTCGGCAACACGGTAGGCGGCATTCAGCTGATACCCGAAATAGGCGGATTTTCCCTCAAAAAAGATGTCGGCGGAATAGGCTGAAACAGGGATACCCTGACTGGCCAGCTTGGGTACGAGGTCGGCGATGCCCATTTCAAAGGATGGCAGGCCGTTCTCATAAATGGCCCCGCCGCCCCCTCCGATGGGGTTGAATCCGGCAGAGATCGATAGCCTGCCGGCGTTGAATGCGGCGTAAGCGCCCGGGAAAAAGGGAGCGCTTACCTTTCCGGTGTACTCTTTCGGAGTCCCGTTCAGGTATGGGTAGTTGTTCAGGATCGACTTGGTCTGGCCAACGGTCTGGTTGTTCAATGAAAGGTAAAACCCGTTGCCGAGTTTGGTTAAACCGGCCGGATTGTAATAGACGGCATCAATGCCGGTGGATGCGTTCCGGCTCTGGAGCCGGGTGTACCGGGCGCTCTGGTTGGTGTTGGTTACCAGGCCGCCGGCGAAGAGGCTGCCGGCGACAAGTGCCGCCCCGAAAAAGGTCATGATTCTTTTCATAATTGTAAAACTGGGTTAATGTTTCCTTAGCGGAAGTACATAGGTATATCATCCTCCTAACGCAAATAGGAGGAATATAGTATGCGGGGATCGTGACGCGTGACGCGTGATGCGTAACGCGAAAGAATCGTTACGCGAGCAACTATTGATGACGGGTCTACCGTGTCACGTGTCACGCGTCACGCGTCACGATATCTTCCGCGTCACGCGTCACGCGTCACGATCTTAAATGAGGCCGTTCCGGTGTTTTTCCCCAATCACCTTCAGCATGTCGACGGTCATGGTTTCCAGATTATACTTCGGGTTCCATCCCCATTCGGCACGGGCGCAGCTGTCGTCCATCTGGTTTGGCCAGGAATTGGCGATGCACATTTTCACCGGGTCGGGATCGTACGACAGGACGAAATCGGGAATATGCTTTTTAATCTCGGCGGCGATGATCTCCGGGTCGAAGCTCATCGATGTAACGTTAAAGGAGTTGCGGTGCTTCAGCTTGGTTGGGTCGGCCTCCATCAGGTTGATGGCGGCGTCGATGGCGTCGGGCATGTACATCATGTCGAGGAAGGTGCCGGCGGGCAGCGGGCAGGTGAATTTCTTCGCCTTTATTGCTGCATAATAGATTTCAACAGCATAGTCGGTTGTGCCGCCGCCCGGGAGGGTGTCGTTGGAAATGATCCCCGGGAACCTCACCCCGCGGGTATCCACGCCATAGCGGGTATGGTAATAGTCGCAGAGGAGTTCGCCCGTCACCTTGGTCACCCCGTACATCGATACCGGCCGCTGGATGGTATCCTGCGGGGTGAAATCGAGGGGAGTGGTGGGCCCGAAAGCCCCGATCGAGCTGGGGAAGAATACTGCGCATTTGTGCAGGCGGGCTACCTCCAGTACATTATAAAGCCCGTTAACGCCGATGTTCCAGGCCAGCCCGGGGTTCTTTTCTCCGACAGCCGACAGCACCGCCGCCAGGTGATAGATTGTATCGATTTCATATTTCACCACCAGCGCCTCGATGGCGGCCTGGTCGGTAACGTCGAGCGGTTCCATCACACCGGTTTCGGCCAGCGGACCTTCCGTGATAATGCGCTTGTCGCTGCCGATCACATTCTCATTACCATAGCGCCTGCGCAGTTCGAGCGTCAGTTCGGAGCCGATCTGGCCGCCGCATCCGGTTAACAGGATTTTCTTCATAAACGGGTCTTAATATTCAGTGCATTATCAATTCCGACAGGAAAGCTAAAAGTAGCAATTTCAGCAAAATTCTCAATTTATCGGCGCATTAATCATGATAAAAATCACCTATTCCCATGGGCCTGAACCCGTTGAATTTGCTGCAAAATTGATACTTTTGGCAGGTCATTCCGAACTTAATTTCCACGGTCATGTACGACAAGTTTCAGCAGCACCTGCAGCACCAGCTCAACGAGATTGAAGCCGCCGGTCTCTTCAAGAACGAACGCATCCTTGTGTCTCCCCAGGGGCCCGAAATCCGGACCTCGGCCGGTCAGGAGGTGCTTAATTTCTGCGCAAACAACTACCTTGGGTTCTCCAACCACCCGGCACTCGTGGCAGCCGCCAAAAAGGCACTCGATTCACACGGTTACGGAATGTCATCGGTGCGCTTTATCTGTGGTACCACCAACCTTCACAAGGAACTCGAGCGCTCCATTGCGGATTTCTTCGGAACCGAGGATACCATTCTCTATGCAGCCGCCTTCGATGCCAACGGCGGTGTTTTCGAGCCCCTCCTCACCGATGAGGACGCCATCATTTCCGATACACTCAACCACGCTTCCATCATCGACGGTGTGCGGCTCTGCAAGGCGCAGCGCTTCCGCTATTCGAATGCCGACATGGAGGACCTCGAGGACCAGCTCCAGCAGGCGGCCCCGTGCCGCTACCGTCTCATCGTTACCGACGGCGTGTTCTCGATGGACGGCAATGTGCCGCCACTCGACCGCATCAAGGAGCTGGCCGACAAGTACGACGCCATGATCATGGTGGATGAGTCGCACTCCGCCGGCGTCATCGGCAAAACCGGCCGGGGAACCACCGAACAGTTCAACCTGCGCGGTCAGGTGGAGATCATCACCGGTACCCTGGGCAAAGCCTTTGGCGGCGCCATCGGCGGTTTCACCACCGGCAAAAAGGAGATCATCGGCATGCTCCGCCAGCGCTCAAGGCCCTACCTCTTCTCGAATTCAATACCGCCCTCCGTAGCCGCCGCCGGCATCGAGGCGTTCAAAATCATGACCGGCTCCACCGAGCTGCTCGACCGGCTTCACGCCAACCGCAGCCTGTTTGTGCAGGAGATGACAAAGGTCGGGTTCCGCATCAAGCCAACCCAGTCGGGCATCTGCGCCGTTATGTTAGGCGACGCGAAACTCTCGCAGGAGCTGGCTTCGCGCCTGCTCAACGAAGGCGTCTACGTAATAGGCTTCTACTTTCCGGTGGTGCCCAAAGGTGAGGCCCGCATCCGCGTGCAGCTCTCCGCAGCCCATACGCCCGAACAGATTAACAAGGCGGTTGCCGCCTTTGTTAAGGTGGGGAGGGAGCTGGGGGTGATCGGGTAGTTTCGGCAAAAGCGGTGTCATCCCCGCGAAGGCGGGGATCGCTATCCTTGGACGAAATCACAGCAGTAGTTCACGCCAGCTGTCCGTTATGGGGTCGCGGTCCCCGCTTTCGCGGGGATGCACCGCTTCGTTGTTGCTTCTTTCTAGTCACGCGTCACGCGTCACGATTTCCCCGCGGGGATGAAACTTCTCTTTGGTTGTTCTATATCATTGTCGAAGAGCAACTTTATTTACGAATTTGATATAGCCCAAAACGATATTTTTAAGTCAGAGTAACCATTAAACCTGACTTTCAATGTCGAATATCGGATCGTATGAAGACCGCCTGAAGGATTTCAGCTGGTCGATTGCAGAAAAGGAACTGGGCTATACCCCCGGTGACAGTTTAAACATTGGCTGGTACTGTACCGACAGGATCTGCCAGCTCGGCAAAGCCGACAAAACCGCCCTGATCTGGGAGGGGCGCGACGAGGACATCCAGCGGAGGTACACGTTCAACGACCTGCGCATCCTGACCAATACTTTCGGAACTTTTCTCAGAAATACCGGGCTGAAGGACGGTGACAGGATCTGCCTCTTCATGGACAAGGTGCCGGAGCTCTATATCGGATTTCTGGCCATCCTGAAGATCGGCGCCGTGGCGCAGCCCCTCTTTTCGGCCTTCGGGGATGAGTCACTGTTTGTACGGCTCGACAACGCCAGCACCCGTGCGATCATCACCACCCGCAAGCATGCATCGAAAATCCAGAAGATCCTCGACAAGCTGCCCAATCTGGAGTTCATCATCGTGGTGGACGACGAAGGGAAGAAAGCCCTCAAACCAAAGGAGATCGCCTATTCGCTCGATAATGATACCCCGGTCGACCACTTCGAGGTGTTTCCCACCACCCCTGAATCTCCGTCCGTTCTGCATTATACTTCCGGCACCACCGGCCAGCCGAAAGGGGTAAAGCACGTCCACTATTCACTGATATCCCAATACCTCACAGCCAAGTGGGTCCTCGACCTGCAGGACGACGACATCTACTGGTGTACGGCTGACCCGGGATGGGTTACGGGAACCAGCTACGGGATCATCGGCGCCTGGAGCAACGGGATTACCCAGTGTGTGAAAGATGCTGGCTTTTCTGCCGACACCTGGTATAGCTTTATTCAGCGCCATAAGGTAACCATGTGGTATTCGGCGCCCACAGCCATTCGATCCCTCATGAAGGCCGGCAACGAAGTGGTAAAAAACTATGATCTCTCCTCGCTCCGTCATCTCGCCAGCGTTGGCGAACCGCTGAACGCAGAAGCCGTTGTGTGGTCCGACAGGATCATCGGCAAGCCGTTTCACGATACCTATTGGCAGACCGAAACCGGCTCGATGATGATCACCAACTATCCCGGCATGAAAATCAGGCCCGGATCCATGGGTAAAGCATTTCCCGGATTGACGTCCGCCATCCTCGATCCCGACACCTTCGAACCAATCACTGAGGTGAACAAGCCCGGCCTGATTGCGTTCCGTTTCGACTGGCCCGCCCGCATGCGGACCTACTGGAACAACCATGAGACTTTCCTGAAGAAATTCCAGGGAGACTGGTACATAACGGGCGACCGCTCCACCATCGACAAGGACGGCTATTTCTGGTTCATCGGCCGCGACGACGATGTGATCAACACCGGCGGCCACCTTGTGAGCCCCTTTGAGGTGGAATCGGCCCTGCTCGAGCATGAAGCCGTTGCCGAGTCGGCTGTTGTCTCCAAACCCGATGAGATAAACATGGAGGTGGTAAAGGCCTTTGTCACACTCAAACCGGGCTTCAGCCCGACTGAGGAGCTCGAACTCGATATCATGAACTTCATCCGCAAGAAACTGTCACCGCTGGCCATGCCGCAGGAAATCGAGTATATGGACCTGTTGCCCAAAACCAGGAGCGGAAAGATCATGCGCCGCGTTCTCCATGCCCAGGAGTGGGGCGAGGAGATCGGCGACATCTCAACCCTCGAAAACGATTAATCAATTTATTAATAACCCCGGGCACCGCCCGGGGATAATACCAAAAATAATATGCCAGACATTCATGAAATGAAAGAAACGATCCTCAAGTACGTGGTAAACGAATACGCCGAGGATGATGACGATGTAACCTTTGATACGCCGCTGATCTCCAGCGGGCTGGTCGACTCGTTCTCCATGGTCTCCCTAAAGCGGTTCCTCGAGGTGAAATACAAAATCTCCATCCCCGATGAGCGCGCCACCCCTGAGGCCTTCGATAACGTCACAAAAATCGCCAACCTGGTGCAGGAATATTTGTTGTAGAGACGCATATATGCGTCTCTGGTAATGCCCGCAACGGTGTGTAGAGACGCATAAATGCGTCTCCGCGCGCATTATTGGGCATCAGAAAGAGACGCATAAATGCGTCTCTACACGCAATTGCATAACAACCAATCAACAAACTATCAACAAATGGGATACTCTCCAAACACAAAAAAAATCTACCGCGACCAGCTCGACGCCATTACCAATGCAGGCCTCTACAAGCAGGAGCGGTTTATCCATTCCCCACAGGCTGCCGACATTGAGGTTGAATTCCCGGCCGGCTCCGAATTAAAAAAGGTGATCAACATCTGCGCCAACAACTACCTCGGCCTGTCGAGCCACCCCGACGTTGTGAAGGCGGCACACGAGGGACTCGATACGCGCGGCTACGGAATGTCATCGGTGCGTTTCATCTGCGGCACCCAGGACATCCACCGGGAGCTGGAGGCCAGGATGACCGAGTTCCTCGGCACCGAGGACACCATCCTCTTCCCCTCCTGCATGGATGCCAATGCCGGCGTATTCGAAGCCATCCTCACACAGGACGACGTGATCATCTCCGACCGGCTGGTACATGCTTCGCTTGTCGACGGGATCCGACTCTGTTCCGCCATGCACGATACCTTCAAGCATTCGAACATGGACCATCTGGAAGAGAAGCTCCAGCTCCATGCCGACAGGCGCCTGAAGCTCGTTGTAAACGACGGTATCTATTCGATGGACGGCGACATGGCCAAAGTGGACGAGCTGGTTGCCCTCTGCGAGAAGTACGACGCCATGCTGCTCATCGATGAGTCGCACTCATCGGGGTTCATCGGCAAAACGGGCCGGGGAACGCACGAGCATCACGGCATGATGGGCAAGATTGATGTCATCACAACTACCTTCGGAAAGGCACTCGGTGGCGCTTCCGGCGGATGCGTGAGCGGACGCAAGGAGATCGTTGAAATGTGCCGCCAGAAGGCCCGTCCGTACCTCTTTTCCAACACGATAGCTCCGGTTGTGGTGGCCGGCGTGCTTAAAGTGCTGGATATCCTGAATGAATCAACCGAGCGGCGCGACAAGCTGGAACGCAACGCCGCCTACTGGAGGAAAGGCCTCACCGAAGCTGGTTTCGTACTGAAGGAAGGCGATTCCCCGATTGTGCCGGTGATGCTCTTCAATGCCAAACTCGCACAGGATGTATCCCGCGACCTCTTCGCCGAAGGGGTGTACGCCGTCGGGTTCTTCTTCCCGGTGGTGCCCAACGGTCAGGCCCGCATCCGCACCCAGATTTCCGCAGGCCATGAGATCCATCATCTCGACAAGGCGCTCGACGCTTTCCGCAAGGTTGGGGCCAAGTATGGGATACTGGGGCTGACCAAGCAGGAGATTATTGACCGTTACGGTCAATAAAAGGCAATATGTAGAGACGTTTACAAACGTCTCCTCGGTAAATTTTAAGATAAAAGGTCGGAGGGATGCCTACGGCCTTTTATCTTTTTTCTTAATTTGTGTTAACTTAACATCCAGTCCTCTTGCCCTCTTGCCCTGTTGCCGTATCTTCGCCCTATGAATTCCGCCATCCGCATCCTCCTTGTCCTCATCCTCACCATGGGTTTTCTGAACCTGCACACGCAGCATGAGGTTCAATCCCATCCGGTTGTGGCGGGAGCAACCCACCATGGATTGGCCGGTGGTTTTTCGCAACATGGAATAGGAGAGACTGAGGATGGTGATGATTTCACGGAGAATACTCCCGTGCCGGCGGCTGAACTCTTGTTTATCATAATTGTAAATTCAGGGTGCCGCCTTCCAATACAGACCGCAACCGGTCCCTCTCCCTGCTGGCAGCCCCCCGACAGCCGGGCCTGATACGTCCCCCATCTTATAGTGCGGGGCCTGATTTCTCAGTCACGCTATCGATTATTTCCAGCAACACATTTTATGATTAATGAAAAGAACAGGGTTGCCTTTGTTTCTGTTTTGGCAGCCATATTTTTAACAGGGTTCAAGCTCACCGTCGGGCTCGTCACCGGAAGCCTGGGAATCCTGTCGGAGGCCCTGCATTCCGGTCTCGATATGGTGGCAGCTGTAATAACCCTTTTTTCGGTGCGGATATCAGCAAAGCCAGCCGACCGCGAGCACCATTACGGCCATGGCAAAGTGGAGAACCTCAGCGCGCTGATCCAGACGCTGCTGTTGTTCATTACCTGCTTCTGGATCATCTATGAAGCCATCCACCGGCTTGCCACCGGCAAAACCGATATCGAGGTTACTGCCTGGAGTTATATTGTTGTCATTACTTCAATCGTGATAGACATCTCGCGGTCGAGAGCCCTGAGCCGCGTAGCGAAAAAGTACAACAGCCAGGCCCTTGAAGCCGATGCGCTGCATTTTTCAACGGACATCTGGAGCTCAGCCGTGGTCCTGATCGGGCTCATCTGCGCCAGCTTTGGGTTCTTCTCCGCCGACTCCATCGCTGCACTCGTGGTGGCCATGATCGTAATTGTTGTATGCTATAAGCTCGGCAAGCGGTCGATCGACATGCTGCTCGACCGTGTTAATCCTGAAACGCAGGCAAAGGTTGAGGAGGCTATCAGGGGGATAACCGAAATCAACCGCTACCACGACCTCAAGGTGCGATCGTCGGGTGCCGATACCTTTGTCGAGCTGTGCATCCATGTGGATCCTTCCCTGGGAATCGAAGAGGCTCACCGGATCGCTCACCGTGTTTCCGACCAGATAAGGGCCTCAGTTGTCCACAGCTATGTTACGGTTCACGCCGAGCCGGACTGTGCCGCCGAATTGCAATAAACAGTACTAACAAATAAAGAATACTAAAATGGATTGTCCTATTTGCAACGTTCCGCTCTCGATGTCTGATAAACAGGGCATCGAAATTGACTATTGCCCGAAATGCCGGGGCATCTGGCTCGACCGCGGCGAGCTTGAAAAGATCATCGAACGGTCGACCCAGGCCTATCCGCCCAATCAGCCCGGTTTTCCTGTGAATGACCGCTCGTATGGCAAGCACGGCGACCACCACGATGATCATTCCGATCATGGGTATGACCAGTACGGACGGAAGAAGAAAA
>CAYWHP010000140.1:0-10813 GCA_964457845.1 uncultured Porphyromonadaceae bacterium
GCATAACTTATTGTAAAGCTGACCTCCCCCTGCCCCCTCCTTGTTAAGGAGGGGGCAGGGGGAGGTCAACGGGGCAGGGGGAGGTCCTCGTCAGGGGGCGGTCAACGGGGCAGGGGGAGGTCAACGGGCCAGAAGGAGGTCCGCGTCACGCGTCACGTGTCACGCGTCACGCATCACTTGTCACTCGTCACGATTCATTTCGCCGCCCAGCAAGTGAGCTTCTCCTTGTCCTTCACGTAAATCTTATCCCCGTCTGCTATCGGGTGTGCATAAATCTCCGTATCAGATACCTTGTACCGGGCCAGCTCCTTATACTCCCTGCCATTGGGTTCAAATACCACCATTACGGCATTGCCGGCCAGTGTCATCATGGCGCTGCCCAGATCAAGCATCGAGGCAAAGCGGTTGAGCTTCACGGTGTCGGCCCAGGCGGTTTCCCCTGTTTCCGCATTGAGGCAGTTGATGTACCCGAATTTGGAATCATTCAGATAGAGGAACCCGTTCTTTAGCACAGGTGTGTTGAACGAGACGCTTACCTTGGAATTGGTCCACACCTCCTGGTAATTGACCCCTCCCTCGGTGATGACACGGAATTTGTGTGTTCCCGTGCCGGCGCCGGCGACATAGATGTCGGGCCCGTCGATCACCGGTGTTGATGAATTGTAGAAACGCTGAATGCCGGGTGTCGGGATCTCGCCGATCATCTGTCCGTCGAGGGTAATACCCACCAGGGCGGTTTCCGACTGGTCAACGATCACCGTTTGCCCCATCAGATTGATGAATATCGGTGAGGAATAGGTGCAGGGTGGTCCGGATACCTTCCAGACCTCCTTGCCGGTGTTCACGTCGAACGCCACCACCACCCCGTTCTCCTTGCCGCCGAGCGGAAGGATGCATAGCTGGCCGGCCATCAGCGGGGAGGCGCTGGTAAAGAATTGCGGAACCTCTTTTGTATAATCCTCATTTTTCCAGATGAGTCCGCCCTTTTTGGCATCATGGCACGCAACAACTCCGCCTGCTCCCAGCGTAAATACCTTATCGTTCAAAACATACGGAGTGCTCCGCGGTCCGGGGTGCGTGCGCGCACCGCCGGTGATGTACGGCGCCTTGTTGATCGGCGTCTTCCAAACCTGCTTGCCCTTTTTGGCATCCAGGCATATGAGCACCTCTGTGGAGTCGGCCATGGTGATGAGATAAAGTTTGCCATTCACCAGCACTGGCGAGGCATCTCCTTCACCTACAGTTACTTCCCACGACTTGGTCAATTCCTTCGGCCATGTTGCCGGGGCCTTGAACCCGTAGAATTTACCATCGCGGCCGGCTCCCCGCCATCCCGGAATACCGGCGGTCTGCGACATGCCAGCCATCCCGGTTAGAATGGCTATTAGTAAAACTGATAAGGCTTTCGTGGTTTTCATGGCACTCTCCCCTTTTAACGTTTAACGTCCTTAATCAAATTTCACGGTCATCGATGACTTGGTGGTCATGTTCTGGGGTATCGTCATGCTGGCGGCAGCAATATAAATTTGTGTGGCTCCGGTGGAGCTTCCCTCGATCGATACGACCATGCCCTTGTCGATGGCAAAAATGAGTACGCCGGTGGAGGTTGTCTGGCGGCTGATCTCGATTTCGGCGCCCTGCTGCTCGAAGGTGCCGGAGAGGCTCTCTTTTCCTTCAAACTCGATTTTCAGGCAATCCATACCGTCGATCTTCACCCTGTCCTTCGGGGTGTATTTGGTTTCAACAATACTTTTCAGTGAGCTTCCGCCATAGGGCACCTCGGTGCTGTCTTTCGTGTTCCAGCTCTTGCCCATTTTAACGGGGCCCTCGGGAAACTTGGTGAACTCCTGCTCCACGCCTTTCTGAACGAGCTCGCCGGTAAGTTTTTCACCGCTGGCCGTAGAGATCTCGGGGAGCTGGTCGAAGCCCAGAAAACCCGATACTTCGCCGCGGGGCGACAGGTTAAACTGTACCTTTTTACCAATCCAGGTGGAAAAATCCGTATCGCCGCCACCCATCGGTGATTGAACCGACTGCTTGCGGGCCTTATATTCCATCTCATACTGCATCGATCCGTCGGCCTGCGCGGCCACTGCCTTGTATGCCGTCTCCGTTGAGGAGGTCATATCGATACTCATCGACTGCCCCATCTGCTCGGTGGTGATATTTGATGAGGTAGATGTTGACATTGTGAATGACTGCCCGGCAGGAACCTTGTAGGCGAGAACGATATCCTTCTTGCCGGGTGCGGATCCGAATGAAACCAGCGTTGCCGGTACGAGGAGAGCGAGTAAAATCAGATTCATTTTTTTCATGGTGAATGTTGTTTTGGTATCGAATTTTAATGGGGCATTAAAAGTAAGGATTGCCTTGGTTATAAACAAATAGTGACGAGTGACGGGGCGTGACACGTGACGCGTGACGCGTGACACGGAAAAACCGTGACACGTGATACGTGACGCGTGACGCGGAAAAACCGTGACGCGATCGTAGAGACGCATAAATGCGTCTCTCTTAACGCATAAATACCTCTCCTTCAACCGTTGACGTAGACCCAAAACTATGTCGCCGGACAAATCACTTCTTCAGGTAATAAACAAACAGGGCCACGTTATCCTCATCCTTCACACTGCCGTCAAGCTCCCGCAGCTTCGTTTTAATGGAATCCGGCAAAGCCGGGTCCTTCAGCGATTTGGCGATCTCCTCCTTCAGCTCGATGGGCTGTAGGCGGAGAACGGCATACCGGTTGTCAACTACCTTCCAATGGGTGAAGGGCATGGGCGACCGGTCGCCATCAAGGTTGAGTCCCCAGAAAGTATCCCGGAGCCGCACGGGGTGAACCGAACGGTCCTTTTTGCCGATGCAGAAATAGCTTACTGCGCTGGCTTCCGGTGAGCCGTCCTTCAAAACACCTTTCCGGATCTGCCGGACGAGGAAATAATCACTCGTTTCTGCCTGAACCTCTGTATAGACATTCCCGGTATATTTCATCGCATTCTCTGTTCCATCCACGAGCTCCTTATCGAGCTGGCGGTAGTCGAAACCGTTTTTCGAATTGGTGAAAACAGCAACCGGGGTAATGGCACCGGTGGCTATATCGAGATTAAAAAGCGTGTCGCGCGAGAAATGCACCCTGAAGGACCCGCCAAACGGATAAAAGCAGATCGGCATCGGAACACCGCCAACGCGGTAGGAGATCACGTTGCTGACATTGCCCTTCTCAAACAGTAAATTGCCGGCCGTATCACCGATAAAGAGGCCGATACCCTGATCCTGCGCCGAAGCCGGCATCCAGCTTTTGTAGCCGAATTCAAGGATCCGGCTGTCGGGCAGGATGGTCACAAAATGGCTGCCGTCGAGCCTTCTGGGCACCACTTTGCGCCCGGTTCCGTCGCTGTTGAACAAAACATATTCCTTTGTGAGATAAAGTTCCCCAAGAACGGTCCTGGGCTTGCCGCCTGCCGCGATGTTGTTCAAACCGGTATACTCCATCGGACCCTTCCCCAGGTTGCCCAAGTGCTCGCGGTAGTTCCCGGCATAGTCGAAAGCCATCAGCAAACGCTCCTGGTTATAAATGTAAATGCGGTCATCGGTAAAAGCCAGATAAGGAATATACCCGATAAGCGCCTCCTTCCTATTGTCGAGCCTGACCATCCGGCACGAATCCACGATGGCGGAAATATCGAAGTCGATGGTATCGCCGGCCATGTCCAGATCGGCGACCAGTACCCGGCTGCCATTGATTTCACGCAATGCTGCTCCTCCCGGGCTAACACCAGGTTTGCAGGAAGCAGCCACCATCCCCACCGTCAGAAATACGGAAAACACGCGCAGAGCAGCAGAAACTTTCATTGTTAAGTGTAGATAAGTTATAACCTTTGAGCAGCATTAAAGATAACCAGAAACTGCTCCACCATGAAATCAACCACCCCCGGCCCCCGCAATGCCCACCACTCCCCTAACCTCCTAACCCCTAACCTCCTAACCCTCCTCCTCTTCCTCCTCCTCCCCACCCTCCTCTCCGCCCAGGATTCCGTCCTTTACAAAGCCCTGAAAAAGCTCCCCGGCATTGAGGTGGTGGGCGCCACACGCAAGGGAACCTCCTTCACCGAAGCCTGGGAGATAAAATTCACTCAGCCGGTGGACCACAACAAGCCCGACGGGCCGAAGTTCACCCAGCGGATGTTTATCGGTCACGCGGGGTTCGACCGGCCCATGGTGCTGAGCACATCGGGTTATGATGCGCGCGGACTGGGCGGCGCCGAACCGGCCCAGCTGCTGAAGGCCAACCTCATCCGGGTGGAACACCGCTATTTCGGGCAGTCGGCGCCTGACCCGATCGACTGGAAATGCCTCACGGTGTGGCAGTCGGCTTCGGATCATCACGCAATCGTGCAGCTTTTCAAGCAATTGTATCCGGGAAAATGGGTATCTACCGGTGCCAGCAAGGACGGCCAGACCGCCATCATGTTCAAGGCCTTCTATCCCGCCGACATCGATGTGGCCATCCCCTATGTGGCCCCGCTGAACACCGGCAAGGTGGACCCGAGGATATACTCCTTCCTGGCCAATGTGGGAACCGCCGAAGAACGGCAGAAAGTGTACGACTTCCAGATCGCCCTGTTCGAAAAGAAAAAGGAACTGATGCCGCTGGTGGATGCGTATTGCAAAAAAAAGAACTGGACATTCCCGATGGGAATCGACCGTGCCTATGACCTCAACGTCCTGGAATACCCGTTCGCCCTCTGGCAGTATGGGGTGAAGAAACCCATGGACCTGCCGGGTATCGAAGCCGACCCCCAAAAGCTTTTCGATATGATGATGCCGGTTACCGACCTGATGTGGTTCAGCGATTTCGGTCTGAAATCCTTTCTTCCCCACTATTACCAGGCCATGACCGAAATGGGCTATTATGGGTACGACGTTAAGCCTTTCAGCAAATACGTGAGCGACAAAACCGACATCACCTGGGATTTTTCCCTCACCCCCTACGGTCTGGATACTACGTTCAACGCCAAAACCCTTCCTTTCCTTCACGATTTCGTCCAGAACAAGGGCGATAAGATCCTTTATATATATGGAGAACTCGACACCTGGACCGCCACAGGCGTGACGAAAATCACCGGCCCGGCCGATGCCATGACGATGATCCTCAAGGGGGGACATCACGGGGCGAGCATTCGGGCATTTCCCGCAGAGGAGAAGCAGCGGATATTCGACACTTTGTCACGCTGGCTGGGGTTCACCGTACCGGTGGACTAAAAGAATGTTTCAGATGTTTCGGAATTTTGCCAACTCTGAAACCCTGAAACTTTCAACAGGCCTGGCGACTACCGGTTAAACAGGATCCCGAGCTGAAGCGTTGGATTAAGGAGCCGCCGGTCTCCGTCATACCGGGCAGTCAGACAGACCGCTTGTAGGGTGACCAACAGTTTTTGAGAAAGGGAATAGTCAATGCTGAGTATCGGGGAGAACACCCACACCGGATGTTTTTTCAAGTAGGCATCAATTAGCTGGTCCTCCGTTTGTTGTCCGATATGGAGGTTTTTGATGCTGCCCTTTCCGGCAAATACTGATGCAGTGTAGCGAAATTTTCCACTTTTGCGGCTCAATCCTGCGAAGGGACCTCCATAACCCAGATTCAGGTAGGAATTATCAGAACCGGCTGAGGAATAGCCGGTTCGCTGGGAACCGCCAAATATCCCCGCCGTGCAGATATCCAGGAAATAGAACCGGAGAATTCCCCCGATACCAAATCCCAGTTGGTTGATTTCCTGATGCCGGGTAGTGGTAAAAGCATACCCGGGCTGGAGGATCAGCATACCGCCGCTGTATACCGGCTTTGCTTCATTTTGCGGAAATACACTGAGGGTGGAGAGAATGAACAGACTTAGCAGGACGATGCGTATCATACGGTTGCGATCCGGCTGAATGGTTATTCACCGGACTGCAATAATAGAACCTTTCAGCCGAACCGGCAAACCTCGATTCATAAACTATTCGGATAGCAATAAGGATGAAATGGGATTTCATACCATTATATGGGCAAAAAGGCAAAAAGGCACTACTGCTTAATTCGGCAGAATCTGGTGCACCATCCCCATCATCTCCTCCATCTCGTAAATGGTCTTGATCCGGATATCGCCAATGATATCGATAACCATGCGGTTGGTGATGAGCAGGAATTCATTGTTGGCCGGGCCGAACTCCTTTTTCAGGAGCAGCGCAATGGTGCGGTTGTTGCGGGATTTCAGGAGCTGGTAGTAGCCGGAATAATCAAGCTGGCCCGCGATGGCATTGTAAAAACCAGCATCTACAGGAGTATCCTCCTCCTGGCTGGCATCCATCTCGGCCTGTTCATCCATGGTATATATGCGTTCCAGCATTTTTACCGATTTGATCTTTTTAAAGAGCTCAACGGTAGCCGAGTCGGCATCCTTGATCTCGGAAAATGCCTTGAACATCTCCTCGCTTACTTCAAAGTAACTATAGCGCTTGTCGGTGATGAAGCCGCGCATTACTTCCGAAAGGCCCATTCCTTTCATCTGGGTAAAACTGACGGCCGTTCCGGTTGACGAGGAGGAACCGGATCCGGTTGAGGAACCCGAAGTACTTCCGGTTGAATTCACCTGGGCGAAAAGGGCCGCCGGCAGAATGGCCAGCAGAATAAACAGTTGCTTTTTCATTTGTTTAATTTTTAGTTGTATTGGATTCGTTTCTCACATTCGGTGTTACACTCTTTTTCGCCGGCTTGATCGCCTGCGACATGGCCGACAGGTCGCCGATCCGGCTGAACTCTTCCTTAACGGTTTTGCTGCAGGAGGAAAGCGCATGAATGGTTTTCTCCAGCGACTCGCGGATCTCAGCCTTGCTGTATCCGGGCTTCGGATGGAACGGGCCGCTCTCCGAAGTAACCGCCCAGGTACCTGCGGCCAGCACGAGGATGGCGGCGGCGGCGGCCGGGTACCACCAGCGGCGGGCCTTCGGTTCGGGAAGTTTCAGCTCATGGCTGATTTCCTTATACGCTTCAGCAGCCTGCTCCTCCTCTTCCCGGATGTACCGGTTGTACAGTTCCTGAAAGTCAGGATCAAAACGTTCCTGTTCCATAACTGATCTCCTGTTTCATTTTTTCTGATATGGTGGCGCGGCTCCGGGCCACGCTCACCCGCACGGCGTTTACTGTCATATTGAGCGTTTTGGCAATCTCGTCGTAATCGAAGTTCTGGAAATCACGCAGCTCCAGAATCACCCGCTGCTTCTCGGGCAACTGTTCCATCGCCGCACGGATCTGCCTCACGAGGTCGCTGTTTTCAATGTCAACCGCCAGGTCCCTGCCCCCGGCCTCCACCATTTCGTACCCGGTAACCAGCCGGAACCGGTTCCGCTTCCGCAGCCGGTCGATGCACTCCCGGTACATCACCGTGAAGCAGTACGTTTTGATATTTCCGTTTGTTTCCAATTTAATCCTGTTGTTCCAGAGTTTAATCAGCACATCCTGCATCACGTCCCGGGCATCTTCCCTGTTCCTGAGCATCCGGTAAGCAAACCCGAACAAACGGGGTTTGAATGGTTCAATCAGGTTAAGGAAGGCCTTCTGGTGCATGCGGGGGTGTTACGGATAGTAATACGTTTGGCAAGGGAATTCATTACACGAATCCGTAGAGACGTTTAAAAACGTCTCTGCTCGTGAACCGATTTTAAACGTATTTACCCGTGAGACGTTTATAAACGTCTCTACTGCAACGGGGTGTAGGTTACCACCAGGCGCATCCCGCTGTTCTTGAGCACAAGCCGGTTTCCGCTGGTGCGCTCGTTGGTGAGAACAAGGAACAGCCCGTTATTCTTTACCCGCATGGTACTGTCGGGGTGGAGGAGATTCTGAAGATGGAGACCGATATTGAACCGGTAGGTGGAGGTCAATGCATTGAAAGTGCCGCCGTAATAGCTCTCGCCTAGCAGCAGGTCATCGATGAATTCGTTCTTGTCGCCTTCGCCCACATTGTATATCCTGAGCGAGGTGGGCCGTGGGAATTTAACAGCCGTCGGGTCGTCGGGCACCGTGATGATCAGCTCTGCCTTATTGATGGTGACGCCGGTTTTCACCTCATCGAGAAGTGCCTGCGGAAGATCCAGCTTCAGCTTCGCACGGAGGCCGGCCATCGACTGGAGGAAGGTACTGGAATGGGTGAACACGGAATCGTTGATCTGCCCCTGCATGGAGGCCGTAGAATAGTTGTGGTTGAAAAGGTTCACCCAACTGCAGTTTGAATTGATGACGACTTCGTATTTGAGCGAATCGGCAGCATCGTTGTGATAATACAGTACCAGCCTTGATTTGCCGTTCTTGAAATCATAATAGACCACCGAGCCGCCCTGGTCGACGTTCTCAGCTTGCAGGTAGAGGCCTTTGAACCAGGTGAGCCAGACGGGATTGTTCGACAGGTATGCGGTATCGGCGTGGATAAGTTTGTTCCCGAAATCGTCGGAGAGGCGGATCATTACCGAATCTTTCTCCGGGGTTGGCCGGTAGGAGAAATCGGCAATGGGTGCATCCGGATTGTACCAGCCCTCGACCTTCTGGTTGGAGAAGTAGGTTGAATCGTAGTAAAGGTCCTTGGTGAGTTCATAGATCCGAACCTTCTGGATACCGCTGGTATCACCGGAATACCCGGCATACTTCATCAGCAGCATGGCAGAATCGATCACGGCATTAACGCCGAAATCCACATCATTGGAGGAGAGCCTCAGCTGGGTCATCAGGCTGGCCGTTGTCTGGCCCATCACCGGATCATTCATGCTGCCAAGCAGACAGATGTCGCGCTTCTCGCTGGTTAGGGAATCCTGGCGCAGGGTAGCTGCCGTAATGACGGTGGTTGAATCCACAACATATTTAAACCGTTCACCCGGAGGGGTAAGGTTCAGACCGATCTCGTCACTGTTTGTGCATGAGGCAACCCCCAGCAGCATAAGTCCTCCCGATAACAGTGCAAAACCTGTTTTGCGCAATAAAATACTGACCATCTGTATATTTAGTAATAAAATCAGACCCCTAAAACATCCTTGTAGAACGTCGAATAGGCCTCCACAAAGTTATCCGGATCCTGGTATTCCAGGAACGGCCTGCCCGAATTCCGAAGAAATGCATCCACGTCCGGATTAATTTCCCTGCTGCCGATGATGGCCGCATCGGAATGCGTGATGGCCATCTGGCTGACATGGGTGAAATCCGGCACCGTTAAAACGTCAACATCGGCCGGTTTAATGCCCGGCATCAGGATTTTTTGTTTGAACGTCTCACTGAGGGGCGTTTTAAACGAATCCTGGTAAATGGAATAAACCACTTTGGCGTGGCCGAACAAGGGGTCGTCATGAAATACCTTCTTCAGGTAGAGCGGAATAAGCGAAGTAAACCAGCCGTGGCAATGCACCAGGTCGGGCGTCCAGCGTAATTTCCTGACCGTTTCGAGAACGCCGCGGGCAAAAAAGATTGCACGCTCGTCGTTATCGGGGTATTCGGTGCCATGCTCGTCGGTGAGCATTGCCTTACGCTGGAAATAATCCTCGTTGTCGATGAAATAAACCTGCATCCGGGCAGCCTGAATCGAGGCCACCTTGATGATCAGGGGATGATCCGCATCATTAATGATAAGGTTCATGCCCGATAGTCGTATCACTTCGTGCAACTGATTCCGCCGTTCATTAACCAGGCCAAACCTCGGCATGAACGTACGGATTTCCCGGCCTCGCTCCTGGATACCCTGCGGCAGCAAACGGCTAATGCTAGCCATCTCGCTTTCAGGCAAATAGGGAGTGATCTCCTGGGATATGTAAAGAACCCTTGGCTTTTTCATCCTGTCGGATTTTTACTTCTAAGTTTGCAAAGGTAGTAAAAATTAGAGTATAACCCAACTTGTTAACAATAGCAAGCGGTTATGAACATCTTTTATGGCTACTTTCGCTGATCTATTTCCAATCTGATGAAGGTATTTGAAACCACAGAGGCGGTCCGCCTGCATCTCCACGCACTCAGAAATAAACACCTGACAGTCGGTTTTGTTCCCACCATGGGCGCCCTTCACCAGGGCCACCTCTCGCTCGCGCGGCGCGCAGCCACGGAAAACGACCACGTGGCAGTAAGCATCTTTGTCAACCCCATTCAATTCAACAACCCGTCCGATCTGGAGAAGTATCCCCGTAACCTGCAGGCCGATCTCGACATGCTGCAAAATATTCTTGGCGAGGATGACTATGTTTTTGCCCCCTCGGTGAAAGAGATGTACCCCACAGTAGAAAAGCATATATACGATTTCGGCAGCCTGGCAACGGTAATGGAAGGCCGTTTCCGCCCCGGCCACTTCAACGGTGTTGGCATCGTGGTAAACAGGCTCCTGCGCATAACGGACCCCGACCGCGCCTATTTCGGCGAAAAGGATTTCCAGCAGCTGGCCATCATCAGGCGCCTCGTTGAAATCGAGCAGCTGCCGGTTCAGATCATCCCCTGCCCCATCGTCCGCGAAACCGACGGGCTGGCTATGAGCTCACGCAACATGCGCCTTACGCCGGAGCATCGTGCCATCGCCCCGGTCATTTTCCGGACACTCACCGAAGCCTCTGCCCGCGCACACAACGATTCCCCTGCCGGCCTCATCGCCCGCATAACCGATACCATCAACGCCACCGGCCTTCTCCAAACAGAGTATGTTGATTTTGCTGATGAAGTCACTCTCGCGCATGCGAATGCCTGGCTGGATTACCGGAAAATCCGCTGTTTCATTGCCGTTCAGGCCGGGGAGATCCGGCTGATAGACAATGT
>CAYWHP010000141.1:0-10779 GCA_964457845.1 uncultured Porphyromonadaceae bacterium
CCTGGTCATAATCGTCCTCAATGAATGAATACTCAAAAGGATAGCCGGGAATTACAGAATTCCAGGTTGTCCGGAGCTTCTCTATCATCGGTCCCCGTTCTCCGGGGTGTAACCTGATCATCATATAGCGCATGCGGCTTTCCGGAAACAGAAATAGCGCCAGCGGAGGAATCTCGGTCCGCATGGAAAGGAAATGAAAGTCACGGATGACGCCGACGACTGGCCCGGTTACACCGGAAAAAGTGATGTTCATCCCTATGATATCCTCCCTGCCGATAAGTTTGGCCAGTGATTCGTTTATCAGCATGCCCCCGGTTGATGCTTCAGGATTGAACATATCGGATGAAAACTCTTCAGAAAAATCCCGCCCGGCAATAACCGGAACCTGAATTAAGGCAGAATAGTTATAGTCGACCCGGCTGACACTGACCAGGGGATTCAAATCGGGACTCTTGCCATCCCAGGAGATACTTCCTGAATTGCTGCCGATATTCATCGGCAGGTGCGTTCCTGCGGAGACGGTGATTATATCCGGATTTCCCCTGATGGCCTGTTTAAGGGCACTGTAACGCGTATTCAGGTCCCCGAAAAGCCGGACATACAAGAGATCCTTCTGGTTATATCCGAGATCACGGTTTTGCATGTAGCTGACCTGTCGGAAAATGAATAAAGTACTGGATATTAAAAATATAGATATGCTGAACTGAAAAACGACAAGCACTTTGCGGAACCATCCCTTTCCCTTTGAATCCCCGGGATCCCCGGTCAGAATGGCCATCGGCTTAAATCCCGATAAATATAAGGACGGATAGATTCCGGCAATAATGGCGGTTATCAGCGTCATCCCGATCATGCCCAGTATGAAATTTCCCGTTAAAAGAATATCTGCGGATATCTGTTTTCCTGATACCAGTCGAAAGGGATCGAGCAGCAGCCCGATGATTACCACCGAAATTACCATGGCCGCAATGGATGTGACCACCGATTCACCAAGGAACTGCATGATCAGCTGACCTCGCCGGGAGCCGAACGCTTTTCGCAGGCCGATCTCCCTCGACCGTCTGGAACTGCGCGCGGTAGAAAGGTTCATATAATTGATTGCGGCAATAAGAAGGATGAAAATCCCGATGATTGAAAATATGATCACCCGCTGTATCCTGCCTGCCGGTTGCCCGAATCCGAAATATTCATGCAGGTACATTTTTTTCAAGGGTGCAAGCATGAATTTGGTTTTCCATTCGCTGGCGTCCCTTCCGCTGCCTGTGAAATCGATATGATTTCTGACGCATTCCGTCAGCTTGGAATCAACCGGACCCGGATCAGCCTCCTTGTACAGCATAGCGAAGGTGTAGATATTGTTCGATCCCCAATGGTCAGCATAAGCGCCGGTAGTTTTTGTGAAATCGAAGGGGATGAGGAAATCAAACCGGAGACTGGTGTTGACCGGCAATTTTTTCAAGAGGCCCGTCACTTTAAAATTGTACTTATTATCCAGAATGATCACCTTCCCGATGGGATCGTCGGTCCCAAAGTATTTGAGTGCCATTTCCGGAGTAAGTACAATCGAATAGGGTTCCCGAAGTGCAGTATTGGGGTCTCCTTTTACCAGTGGGAAAGTAAATACCTGAAGAAATGTGGAATCAACACATGTGATCCCGTTCTCATAAAAGGCTTTTTCACCATATTTTGTCAGCAGAGCTCCGGTCGGGGTAGCCCTTACCGTGGTTTCGATCTCGGGGATTTCCTTTTTCCATCCTTCACCGGAAGGGTAAGGCGTCACATTAACATGGTACGTTTTACCGTCGTAATCCTGGTCCTGCTCCACGCGGTAAATCCGGTCTGTGTTAAGGTGAAACCGGTTCATGGAAACCTCATCAGCTACCCAGATGAAGATGAACATAGCCGCTGAGATCCCAAGTGCCAGTCCGAAAATATTAATAAAGGAATACCCTTTCTGTCGAATGAGATTCCGAATGGCGATAAGAAGGTAATTGTTCAGCATGGGATGGTTTTTTTACAAAGACGTATTTTGAACCAAAATGCTACAGGATCAAGCCGACAAAGGGACCAATTATTCATCTCTCAGCGAATCTACCGGGTTGGCATTGGCTGACCGCCACGATTGAACACTGACGATAATCAGCGAGAGTGCGAGGGTGATAAGGGCCGGCCAGAGAAAAACAAAGACATTCATTTGATACCGGTATACGTAATCCTCCAGCCAATTCGTCATAAGGAAACCCGAAACGGGCAGCGCGATTGCTATGGCGATCCCAACCAGGATCACAAAATCGCGGTTGATCAGCCTGATAATGCTCGCTGAAGAAGCTCCGAAAACCTTGCGCACCCCTATCTCGCGGGTTCTCCGTTCAACGGTGAAAAAGGCCAGGCCCAGTAAACCCAGGCAGGCGATGAAAAGCGCAAGCAGGGTAAAACTGGAGAATACAATGCTGCGGTTTCGGTCGGCACCGAATTGCTCCTTAAACCGATCGGCAAGAAAGGTGCATTCAAAGGGCCTGTTGGGAAAAATCCCGTTCCATACCTCCGTAACATGCTTCATGGCAGCTTCGGTATTCATCGGGTCCAGTTTCAGGTACAGTATCGGATTGTCCAGCCGGTAAATAAGCATCAGGGACTCCACCCCGGAATACATCCCGGTTTGGTGATAATCCTTCATCACCCCGACTACCTTGCCCATGACCAGCCGGCCGTCTCCAAGCTGAACCCGTTTGCCAATCGGCTCATCCCATGCCAGCCGCCGCGCTAATGTCTCGTTTACGACTACGCCCTGAACCGTGTCCGACATGAAGTCACTGGAGAAGTCCCTTCCGCTGACCATGGGAATCTCCATAGTTTCAATAAAATCCTGGTCAACTATTGAGAAATTGATCCCCCGGGGCTGCATTCCTTCGCTGGTTTCCATGTTGAAGATCACTTTCCCAGACCCTTCCCCGATCCGGTCATTGGTAAGTGTAACTTTCCTGATATAAGGACTCAGCAAGAGTTTTTCCTTCAGAATCCTCATCTGTCTGACGGGTTCGTTATCGGGAAGCACGAGGGTGGCCACATCCTTCATGTTCCAGCCCTGATCCATTGTCTGCATATAATTGAGTTGCTTAAAAACGATCAGGGTACATACAATCATGGCCACCGATATCACAAACTGCAATACCACGAGGATTTTCCGGAACGTACTCCCGGAGCGCCCTGCCTGACCCGATCCCTTCATGACCAGGACAGGAGAAAAGCGGGACAGGTAAAATGCCGGATAGCTGCCGCCCAGAATACCGATGATCAAGACCATGGATGCCATAGCCGCCAGGAAAACCGGACTATACAGGATATCCAGGGCAAAGTTCTTTCCGGATAGCTGGTTTAATGCCGGTAGGAGCAAGGAAATCAGGATGACCCCGAGAATCAGGGAAAAGAGGGTGATCAGGATCGATTCTGCCAGAAACTGGCCGATCAGCAGGCCCCTTCCCGACCCCACAACCTTTCTCAGGCTGACCTCCTTGGCACGACGGGTAGCCCTTGCGGTTGCCAGGTTGATATAATTGAGCGATGCGATCAGTATCAGGAAAAAGGATACCAATCCGAAAATATATACATACTGGATATTCCCGGGAGGTACGGGTTCCTGTGCACTGGTGGAATGCAGATGGATTTGAGCGATCGGAGTCAGTTCGTACGTAATCTTTATCCCCATGTTTTCAAAGATTGATGCCATGTATTTGGCATACATGCCTTTAAGTTTTTCCTGGAATCCGGGTATATCCGTACCCTGATTCAGTAAGAGATAGGTAAAAACCCCGAAATTTCCCCAGTTCCCGGCCTGGGCATCAAAGGTGACTCTTGAAATAAGGGCATCAAACGTGACATGAGAATTTTGGGGAACATCCTCCATTACCGCAGTAACGGTAAACAAACGGTCGCCGGAACGAAGCGTTTTGCCAACTGCAGGCCCGTTCCCAAAATACCGGCGTGCCATAGTCCGGGTAAGAACCAGGTCGTTTGGATGCCGGAGGGCCTTATCGGAACTGCCTTCAAAAATCCGGTACGTGAAAATATCGAAGAACGCAGAGTCGGCAACAAAAACATTGTCTTCCTTGAATTCCTTGCCGTCCTCCGTCTTGTATGTGGCCGGTCCCTGCTGGTAAAGACGGCTGAACGCCTCAACCTCCGGATAGTCGGTGGCTGCCTGGGGACCGAAAGGCACCTGGGCGATGATCCAGGTGAATTCATCATCGGTTTCCTTGATGTGTGACTGCACCCTGACGATCCGGTCGGCCTTCTTATGATACCGGTCGAAACTCAATTCATCAGCCACATACATGATCAGAAACAGGGCACTGGCAATTCCCAGTGTTAGTCCGAGGATATTCAGCAGGCTGAAGCCAAACTTCTTGAGAATATTCCGGAAGGCGGTTTTTATAAGGTTTGTTATCATGGTAACAGGTTGCAATTCCTATGAGATTCAGGTGCTGGCAGAACTTAAGGTTTCACTTTTAAGACGAGAAATTGAATTTATTGTTACACCATGCCAATAGGAAGGTGTGTTAACGCCGCGTTAATCCTTTGATTAGATCGCCACGATGTATTTCTGGACGTGCCGATTTAATTTACAACCGCTGCCGATTAGAATGAGCAGCATTTTAAACCGTAAAACACAAATTTACAACATAGTACGAAAATTAGCCGATTCACTTCTCGGTCGGCAGAGACTGTACCTTTTATCGACACGTCCAATAAACCCGGCGGTAAATTGAAAAAGGCCATTTGTCAACCAAATTCACCCAACCGCATCAGCCATGTAAATCGGTCTGGTTCATTGTCTAAAATTGCAGCGGCTTAGATCAATAAACATGAGAAAACCAATATCGGAGATGTATACCTATGGTCTGAAACTGGAAAATGGTAAATGTCAGATTAAGAAAATTGTAATCGCCAAATAAACAGATCCATGAACCGAAAAATTCTATTCATTGCTGTTTTAGGAAGTGTGCTGTTTGCCTGTCAACCTGTTACTGCTCAAAAGATTCCATTCTTTTTCGAAGGTCATCTTTACCTCGATGGTATAATTAACGGACGCGACTCCGGTCATTTTATTATGGATACCGGTGCTGATGGATTGTACCTCGACTCACTCTTTTACAGTCGGATGGGAACCCGTTTCACGAGAGTTGCCCATGGAATGCTGCCGGGAGTTGGAGAAGGTGTCCAGGAGGTGACCATCCTCCTCGATACGGTGGTCAATGACCTGAACGGGTTCTCCTGTAAAACACCCCGATCGGTGGTCATGAACCTGAAAAGTATCGTTGGTTGCCGGGCCGATGGAATGATCGGAATCAGTTTTTTTCTGAAAAAAATCGTTGAAATTAATTACAGCAACCGCTTTATTCGAATCTCAGATCAATCTAAAGCCGATGATTTATCAGATTATCAAAGAATTGCCATTAAGCTAACAGGTAACCGGATTTATATCCCTTTGAAAGTTGCCCTGTCGAAGGATATAAAGGTGGAGGGCGATTTTCTGCTCGATCTGGGAAGTGCTTCGGCAATATCATTGACAAGCAAGACAGCTGCGGCATTGGACCTGGCTGCCCGCATGGACAAACCCGGTATGCATATCGTCAACCGACAGGGCGGTGCAGGTGGAATGTCGGAAAGAGTTGATATCCGGGCACATTCAGTCACATTTGGAACCTTAACCCTGGACAATTTGGTAGCACAATATTCACTGGATAAGGCGGGAGCATTGGCAAGCGATAAGTATAAGGGTTTGGTTGGCAATGAATTACTCAAGCACTTTGATCTGGTGATCGATTTCCCCAATAAAATACTATACTACAAGCCCGGAAAAGAATTCTCAAAACCATTCGTTTCAAATCGGCTTGGATTTCAATACGCTGACAGGTCTGATATTGCCGGAGGCTGGATTGTTAACGGCATATATAATCCTTCAGCTGCCCGGTCTGCAGGTCTCCAAACCGGTGATGTAATCACCATGATAAAAGGAAAGGCTGTTGCAGGGATTACTCGCGAGCAAGTCAGCAAGGAACTTGATACCAGTCCCTCCATTTCATTAACGGTAAAACGTAACGGTAAAACCATACTACTGGAATACGCTGTAAAAGAAACAATTTAAGAAGGGGCCTCCTTCATATCACCCGACGGCGATTATATACTCTTTGACCGCTCATCCAATGCTGGAATTCAGTTAGGGCTACATATACGCTACCTGCAAGCTGATGGCTCCTGGACCGAGGCCAAACCCATATCGGAAATAGCCGGGATCAGTCCTGAGAGTCGGTTTCCTACTCTGGAAGCGCTTTGCCAAGAATCATCTTCCTTGCAGCCGTCTGGTCTTTTGTAACCAGGGTATAGTAATAAATTCCGGGCGCCAGATTGTAGGTTTCGGGTATGAAATGGATCGTGTGCTTTCCGGCAGTCATCAACTCCCTGTCAATTAATCTGGCGACGGTGTTTCCCAGCATATTGCTGACGAGCAGCGTAACAGGCCCCGGTTCGGCAAGTTTAAAAGAGAAAAAAGTGTATTCGCTGAAAGGGTTCGGACTATTCTGATCCAGGTCCAGGGGACCTTTGACCTGACTTTCGACCCCGTTTGACCTGGTATCCACCACGGCACCCCACAAGCTGTTCACCCCGTTATCTTGCCGCGACCAGGCGGCAAAAACATGATTGTCATGCGCACTGATCCCCAGATAATGGCCGAAAAACACAGTACTGAAAGGGATAAACGGGGTATCACTAATTATCATATTTTCATAACTGGACCCACCATCGCGGGATATTGCCAGATAAACATCGGTGCGGTTATCCGGGTAGTTTCGGCGGTCATAATAAGCAATATATATATACCCGGTAACCTGGTCAACAGATAAAAAATTGAAGTACTGTTGCTTACCGGCAGGATCGTCGTTAACCCGTTTCGGGGTCGACCAGGATTTTCCTCCATCCATCGACTTAACCACCCAGATATCGGAATCGGTGGGCCCGTTCCGATTGTCTGACCAATTGATGTAAATGGTGCCGCGGTACCGCCCGTTACTCCGGTCGCAGCTGATAACCGGAAAGCTGGGGGTCAGCTGCATGCCTGGTACCTGGTAAATCCATTGTACGGGTGTCGTTATGCGGATATCTGCCGGTAGCCAGGTTTTGCCCTGATCGGTGGATTTGTCAAACATCAGTCCTGCCGGACTCCACCAGCATACGTATACCTCACCGTTGGGCCCGGTCGCCGGGTAGGACCCGTGAACGCTCATGAAACCGCCAGATGCATTTCCGCTCTTGTTGCTGATCCTGACTTTCTCTGACCAGCTCAGGCCCCGGTCTTCCGATCTGGAGAGGAAAATGATGGTGGAATCAAGGGGGGCGTTGCTCCCGTGCTGGTTAAATTGCGACCACGTGGTGTAAAGGTTGCCGTTGACCGGATCAAAGGTTGCCCATTCTTTGTCAATCTGCATGGTTCCGTTAAGGGCAGTATAGCTGCCATCCGACCATGAAGCCTCGTTAGCTTTTTTTTTCTGGCAGACAACACGGCTTAAATCCGGAACAAGGTGGAAATAATAGAATGTGCTCTGATCATCACAAATGATGGCCGGATCGCAATAAACACCGTAGGAGGATTGCAACACTCCCTTTTTCCAGGTAAGGCCGCCATCTAAAGAATGGTAATAGTAGTTGGTATTGGATCCCACCATGATCTCATCCGTGTTACCGGGGTTTATGCAGACCGAAGGCTCATTCGGATCCCACCCGTCGATGGAACTGCCGATCCTGACATTAATGTGCTGGGCAAAGAGACCGAATGGAATCAGGCAGACCACCAAAAACATGCTTGAAGTTTTTTTCATGATGAGATGGATATTTGGTTTTCTCAGAAAATTACCGACACTTTCGATCGGTACAGCAGGTAATCTCACCATTGGTGTCTTTGAATTGACAGACCGCGGCCCTTAAATCATTTTTGTTCCAGACAGCAGGAGATTACAGGAGTGTATAAGTTGGTCATGAAACTTCTTCCGCCATCGCTTTCTATAGTCTTCCCATGTGCGTCAAAAAAAGATCTCTACGCGTTCTGGAAATCGGGACATGGGAACCGTCAACCATTTCTATTGCTCCGCCATCAGCCCGGATGTATTTTTTAACATGCTCAAGATTAACAAGATGTGAGTTGTGCGATCTGAAAAAATTCCGATCATTAAGAAGATCCTGATATTCCTTCAGATTTTTCGAAACCAGCATTTTCCTTTTACCGGTTAAGTGAAACCAGGAGTAGCTCCGATCGGCTTCAATCCGGATAATTTCTTTGGTATTCAAGTACTCCATGCCGTCCGAAGTAGGTATGGCCAGTTTTGGTGGTGCTGCTGAACTGAGGTTCTCCAGGAGGGTTTCAAAATTCCGGTTGGGCATGGCGGGAGAGGCGCGTTTTTCAGCAACTTTTTCCATCGCCACGATAAACTCATTGATATTGATTGGTTTGAGTAGATAATCTACTGCACTGAATTTGATGGCTTTAATTGCATAGTGGTTGAATGCGGTGATAAAAACCACATCAAAAGCCTTATCCGGGAATTGCACCAAAAGATCGAATCCGCTGCCATGCGGCATCTCCACATCGAGCAAAACCAGGTGGGGCTGACTTTCACGAATAACTGCGATGCCATCCAGGACGTTGTTGGCTTTGCCTACAACCTCCAGCGCCGGACAGTATTCCCTGATGATTGAATGAATGAAATTCAATGCATCCGCTTCATCATCTATAATAACTGTTCTAAGTTTTGCTTTCATGTTAGTATGGGGATATGAATTTCGACACGGGTTCCGGTGGCTATTCCAAATTCATCTTTCAGATCCGTGTATAGTATTCTCAGGCTTTTCCCGTAGAAAGAGTTTACCAGATTCAGCCTCGACTCAGTAATTCTTGTACCCAGCGAATTGTGCTGATGCTGTTTCTTCAGGTTGATCTCCCGTGAAGCCTCCCGTCCGATGCCGTTATCCTCAATTATGCACATCAAATATTCCTCTTTAAGGCTCAGGCTGATAACAACCTTACCTTTTTCCGGCCTTAGCATCAATCCATGGCAGATTGAATTTTCCACATAGGGTTGGATTAACATGGTGGGAATCTTGTATATAAGCGGATCTATCTCATCGTCGACGTCGATCTCATAATCAAACTTTCCCCTGAACCGAATGGATTCAAGCTCCAGATATAACTGAAGAGCATCGATTTCATCGCGAACTGAAACTGCCGTGTGTTGCGAATTTTCCAGGATCTTTCGCATCAGGTTGGAAAACTTGGTCAGGTAATTATTCGTGGCCAGCTTATCGTGTTTGTACATGTAATACTGGATGGAATTCAGCGTGTTGAAGATAAAATGCGGATTCATTTGCTGCCGGAGATTGGCCTGGGTAACCTCGAGAATTCTCTGGTCCATTTCGCTGATACGACGTTTTGTATTTGACCTCCACTGGCGAAGCAAAAGCAGCCCGATCACAAGTGAAAGTGCCAGGAATCCGGTGAAACCATAGAGTAAAAGTCTTTGATTTTTAAGTCGCAGTGATAATAGCTGCAATTCTTTTTCCTTGGAATCGGAATCAAATTTTGCCCGTGATTGGGCAATCTTTTCCGTAAAGCTATGGCTTTCTACCGAATCGCTGTACTGCTTATAAAGCAATTGGTATTCATAGGCATTTTTATATTCTCCAGTGCTTGCCGACATCCGGCTCATGTCATTGTAGATCCACGAGAGGCTGTACCAGTCATTGACCATCATCGCATGCACGATCCCATTTTTCCAGGCTGCGACTGCCTGGCCGAATTCTTTTTTATCGCAGTAAATGGTTCCGATATTCCCGTATGAGTTGGCCAGGGTGGAATAATACCGGGCCGGAATGCTGTAATCCAGTGATTTCTTGTAATAAACCAACGAGGAGTCGAGATTTTTCTCAAGATAAAAGTTCCAGCCGAGATTGGTGAGAGCTCGTGAAATCCTTGCAGAATCACGCAAATGAATGGATATGTCGAGACTCTGTTTATAATATTCGTTGGCCAGGGTAAAATTGCGGTTGTAGGTGAGCATCGCCCTGCCCAGTCTTGAAAAGGCAGTTTCTGCGGCCGACAGGTAATTGCCCTGTTTGGCAGTTTCCCTCATCTGTTCAAGTGATTGAATGGCGTCAGTGTTTTTATTGACCAACTCGTAAATGTCGGCCAGGCCATTGTAGCTCCAGGGAAGTATCTCCGTAAGATGGTTCGATTTGGCGAATTCAATATTCTTCTCGAGAATTTCGATGCCGAAGCTGAACTGCCCTGTGTATTGGCAGGTTTTGGCAAAAAAGATAGCCAGTTCCCCCCGGTCCTGAAGGCCGAATTGTTCAGGTGGAGATTTCATCGCCTCTGCTGCGATTTCGTACGCCACGCTATAATCCATATTTTCAAAGGCTATGCGGGCTTTTGCCCAAAGTAGCAACGGGGGGAGCTGAATTTTTCCGGAAGCTGCAATCTGACAAGCCATTTGCACGATCGAGTCGGCTTGGCCTGATTTTGATTTATCCTTCACTAATTTCATTGCCTCCCTCGCCATCGCATTCAGCCGGGCAGTATCAGGCGGTACTATCGGATTGCATGACGCCCATTGGCAGGACATCAGGATAGACAAGACCGCAATCCAAAAAAACCGTACGTACCATCTTTGTTTCATTTCTTACCGGAATTGCTGCTTTTTACAAAGATAGGCAATCATTACAACCAGGTCC
>CAYWHP010000142.1:0-10656 GCA_964457845.1 uncultured Porphyromonadaceae bacterium
ACACGAACTACCCGCCAATCATCCACGCCGCCTTCCTCACGTACTCCGACTTAACGGCCTCGCTGAGGATGAAAGCAGCCACATCGGCCCTCGACACCTGTGAATTGCCGGTCATTTTGAAGGCTTCGCTGCCGTGGCGGAAACTCCCTGTTCTGGGCCCGTTGCCGAGTCCGGTGGGGCGCACGAGGGTCCAGCTGAGGTTGCTCTGCATGATCCGTTTTTCGTTGGTGGTGTGGTCGGCCAGCGGGATGCGCAGCATGAGGCCCACGATGAAGAAGCGGATGAGGCCACCCATGTAGTAGCGGGAGTCGCCCGCGCCGATGCTCGACATGTAAAGGAGGCGTTTGGTGCCGGCCTTTTCCATGGCGGCGATGATGTTGCCGATGCCGGACAGGATTTCCGTGGCGTGTCGGGTGAGGGAATTGCCGCCGAGCACCGAGATGCAGGCATCGGCGCCTTTAACGGTGGCTTCGAGGAGTGCGGCATCGGAGAGCTGCCCGGCGACCACGGTGAGGGCGGGGTGGGTGAGGGTGACGGATTCGGGCCGGCGCACATAGGCGGTTACCTGGTGGCCCTGTTCGAGGGCCTGTTCGGTGAGGAGACGGCCGGTTTGGCCGCCGGCTCCGAAAATTACGAGTTTCATGGGTAATGGTTTTCCCTTTTAACGCAGGCGGAAAGAAAATGTTAAATTTTGGGCGGGAATGTTACCCGGAGCTTGTCCGACAGGTTCAGACCGCAACAGGTTTTTTGCCGTTTCCCGTATCGGGGATGGGGCTATTTCGCCCGCTATTGTTGCAAAATCGCAGATTATTTGTAATATCGTTGCATGGATAATGCCCCTCTGATTCTGATTGCTGATGATGAGCCCTTTAATATTGCATTGTTCAGGGAATTGCTCATCCGGGAGAATTACAGGCTCATTTTTGCCAACGACGGGCAGGGTGCTGTGGACCTGGCATTGCAGGAGAACCCGGATCTCATCATCCTCGACTGGACCATGCCCCGGATGGACGGCCTCGAGGCAATGAGAATCATAAAGAACAATCCTCAGACGGCAGATATCCCAGTGATTATGATCACGGGCATCATGACCACCCCGGAAAACCTGATGCTTTCGCTGCAGGCCGGTGCTGCCGACTACCTGCGCAAGCCATTCGTTCGCTCCGAATTTATCGCACGGGTGAAATCGGCACTGCTGTTGTCACGCGCTACCAGGGATCTCGCCGAAAAGTACCGGATCATACAAAACAGCAGCAGTTTTATCCGGTCGCTGATCGAAAGTGTACCGCACCCCCTGGTTTACTATTCATTGGATGGCATGATCCTCGGCTGTAATGAAATGTTCGCGGGTTTAACAGGGCGAAGCGAGGCGGACTTGACGGACACGCTGATTTACCGGCAATTCAGCAACGAATCCGCCGGTCAGCACCTGAATGCAGATATGGAACTGGTCCGCAACAGAAGCGGTAAATCATACGAAGCCCGGTTTGGTGAATCAGAACAGGACTTTATTTTTTCGAAGAATCTTTTCTTGAATGCGTGCAATGAACCTGCCGGGATACTCCTGCTGCTCACCGATGTTTCCGAACTGAAGAGGAGCCATGACCTGATCATGGAAAGCAAGAAAAAGGAGCTGGTATCCAGCGCATTGCGGATGATCCAGATCAGTGAAATGAACAACAGCCTCATTTCGGAGCTGGCCAGCCTCAACCCCTATGTTAATGGAAAAGGAAGCGGGATCATCCGACAGATCATCAGCCGCTACGGCGTTGGCAGCGATGAAAGGATCTGGGAGGATTTTCTCACCCGGTTCGAAAATGTATATGAGTCATTTTATAAAAGGCTACAAGAGCGGTTTCCCGACCTGACACCCGGGGAACTCCGGCTTTGTGCTCTGCTGCGGCTGAATGTTTCCACCAAGGATATTGCCGCCATCACCTTCCAGAACCCGCAGAGTATCGATACGGCCAGGTACCGGTTGCGCAGGAAATTGAACCTGGATCCCGATGATAATCTGGTTGATTTTCTGCTGAAGCTGGATTCGTGATTACGAACGGAATTGCCAAACTGTTGTACGGCAGTTTTGTTGTTTATCATCCGAATTTGTAGTATGCTGATGCTGATCTGGTTACAACAAATGTACAGATATTGTTGTGTAGTCTGTTCTGATGGAGTTTAGCCCATTTAATGCGATTTTTCGGCGATCCTGCTACATTTACACTGGTTTTGACCTAAACCGGGGGAGGCATAATATTTACAAATTGAATACAGATCATGCAAATGAACTGCTGGAGCGCAATCAGCAGGTTATCGATGCTATGAAGAATCTGATACAGAAGGTAAATGATACGGTTAAGAACGAGCCGGTCAGATCCTCTGTAAGGGCTGTCGCTATGGGGGACCGGAAGACCCCCGGTGGGCCTTCCACCTATCAACTTAAAGAAAAATAGAAATGGAACTATTTGAGCAACCTACTCAAACGGGGAAAAATATCATGAAAAAAAATCTACGCAGTCTATTCCTGTTGCTATTCCTGGCCCTCACGCTCAGCGGCGTTTGTCAGACGCCCTCCTACATTTACTATGTTCCGCTCCCCGAGCAGCAGATTCACAATGCCTTCAAGGTACTCTATGCCAGTACCGGGACAACGTACCATACGGTGGTTTCCATTGTTCCGTCGGAAAGCGGAATCATGATTTATTATGACCAGTGGGAAGACGGGTATGAAGCCAGCCTGGGGACCAAAACACAGGCATCCACCCAGATCTGGGGTGACGGTAATGCGGGCAACGGGATTCCTCCAGGATATGCATCGGATTTGATCGTTTCGGGGAAGCCCATCGTTCTTGAAAACGATGTGGTTTTACCGCGTGTGGCTACCACTGTTAACTACGACGGACGGGACAAGTTCGGATCCACCCAGTCGCTGGCCGTTTCCCGGTCGAGCTGGGCGTTGAACCCGGGCACGGTGCTGGCGGATGCCACGGAGTTTTACAATACCAAAACATTCGGGACCTTTTTCTATTTCCCGATCGGGCAGAACACCCCGTCGGACAACTCATTTTCATTGGTGTCGCTCTGCGTGCAGGCTTCGCAGAATGCCACCCAGGTTACAGTTGTCAAGGACCCGGCCAATCCCGGTACCACCACGGTTACTGCGGTCATCAACGAGGGCGAGAGCTTTCAGGTGAATGGAGGGATCCTGTCGGGCGGAACGGTTACCTCCTCGAAACCGGTTCAGGCGGGCCTCATCACCGGCAAGATCGGCGGCACGTATGCCTCACGGTGGTACAGCCTCACCCCCTTCTTCATGTGGGACAAGTCCTATTACTCCCCGGTGGGCACCCCGAAATCGGACGCCCGGTCAGATGTCTTTATCTTCAATCCGCAAGCCGGTAATCTAACGGTTAATTATCAGACACTCGGGTCAACCGGTAGCTGGGTCATCCCGGCCAAAGGGGTTCAGCGCTACAACATGCCCATTAATGCAAGTGCGCATTTTCATGCCACGCTGCCGTTTTACGCCGTTGGCGGAACGGACATGGATGCCGCGGGCAACCTCACCTGGGACTGGGGCTATACCCTCATCCCGGAGATGTTCCTCACCAATTCGGTTTATTGCGGCTGGGGCCCCGGTTCCGGTGGCAGCCCCATCACCAGCAACGGAAACCCGGTTTGGGTTTCTTCCACCGAAGATGTGGATAACCTCACGATTTATGTTGACCTCGACGGGGATCCCACAACCGGGCCGCAGACGGATATCAACAGCAACAAGTATGACTTTTCGCGCGTGCTCACCCCGTATACCTATACCACCCTCTATGACGCCAGCGACAAGAACCAGACCGGTATGCATGTGTATACCCTCGACGGCAAGAACATTACCGCTGCATGGGGGGAAGATGCCATGACCGCCGGTCCGGGCAATCCCTTCCTCGATGTGGGGACGACCATTCCGCCGGATCCCACCTTTGTGATCGACAAGAAATACCGGTTGACCTACGACCCGGCGAATAACAAGCTGGCCGATGTGGGCGATACCATCATGTTTATCCTGAGAATCACCAACTATACCCTGCAGCCGTACACAAACATCTATGTGTACGATACCATTCCGCCGCAGGTCACTTACAAACCCAACTCCACCTATTACGATCTGATCCACCTGCCCGACCAGGTGTCGCCGAACACGCCGTTTCCGATTGATGAGGCCGGCTACCTGATTTCCGTTCTGCCGGCAGGGGCCAGGGATTCCATCTATTTCAAGACCGTGGTTAACGGACCCGCCATCACCTATTCATCCATCCTTAACCGGGTTACGGCACTCGATAACTTTGGGGGCGTATACCGGTCGAAAGCCAAGGTTCCGGCCAATTACAACATGACCTCCTGCGCCATCAATTTCACTGATGCGGCAGGATCCAACGTTACCTCCTATTACGAAAACTCCACCATTTACGTTAAGGTAACCGACGGCGACAACAACCAGAACATTGCCGCGGTCGACTCGGTCAAGGTGACGGTCACTTCGTCAACCGGCGACAGCGAGCTGCGCTACCTGCTCGAAACCGGCGTGAACACGGGTATCTTCTTCCGTTCGCTGCCTTCTTCCAAGATCAGCGGTTCGGGGGTCAACAACGGCATCCTGAATGCAGCGGCCGGCAACACCATTGGCATCAGCTACACCGACCTCATTTTTGGCGGCACCTGCTCCATCGGTAGTTTGCCGATCACCGGGCCTTCGTTTGGCAAGCCTTTGTACCTGAGCGACACCACTGCTGCCGGCACCGGCACCTATCTCGACAGGATAAAGCCATATGCGGCGGATGTGACGGCGGCAAACAGTGTGGTCATGGGAAATGGTGGCGGCGGTTCTGTTGCTCACTCTTCAACAACCAGTAACTCCTTTAACTCTTCGCGCAGCAGCTTTCAGGTTGCCCATAACCCGGCAGGAACAAACCGGCTTATGGTGGTTGCCATAACGTATAACGACACCGGTGACAACCGGGATATTTCAAGTGTTGTATTCGGAACAGGGCCGGGTCAGGCTCTTGCCCGCCTCGGCACGCGGTTGAAAAATTCGAATGGGAACAAGCCCACGGTGGATTTTTGGTATCTGATTGCACCAAATACAGGGAATGCCAATGTTACCGTAACATGGAGCGGCAATATTGCAGCAGGAGTTGTAGCCGTTAATACTTTTACCGGTGCCCACCAAACAGTGCCTTTCGGCACAGCAGTGACGGGAACCGGCAATTCTAATACCATGTCGGTTGTGGTATCCTCAGCTGTCAATGATATGGTATTGGATGCCATCTCACTTGGTGATAACAGTAACCAGCTTGCTTTGCCTACCGGATCGGGACAAACACAAAGATGGAACATTGAGGCTAATGTAAGTGGCTCCAGCACGTATGATCACACTGGCGGGGGGAGTACGGAACCAGGGGCAGCGAGTGTAACCATGAGCTGGACGGAAAATTCAAGCTTGCAATGGGCTCAAAAGGCCGTACCGATCAAGCCTGCAGGGGGAGGAGGTGCTTCAACGGTAACCTTCACCCAGCATCAACCCATGTGCAGCGCCATCACCCTGGCCAGCGGCGGGGCGGTCAAGGTGAAGCTCTGGCTGAGCAACATGACAGGAACGGTTGTCAGCAATCCAACGATTTCGGCGGTGCTGAAGGATAACGGGACGGCTTTCCTCACGCTTAACTCACCAACCCTGACCGACAACACCTTAACCGCCAATGATACCATTGTCTGGACCGGCAGCCTGGCTTCGGCATACACGCTTGCCGCCACGCGCACCGTTAGCCTGGATATTTCGACCACCCAGGCCAGTTTTACCTTCCAGATTGCCTATGATGCATTTGCCGTACCTTCGATGGTTCGCCTGCCGGCATCCAATGTCATCGACATAACCGAACTGGCCGTTTACAATGCCGCATACGCCGGCGGCACCGCCATTACCAATGCATTCAACGGATCAACCGTGTATGTGCGAACCACAGTCACTGATCCTTTCGGAATTTATGACATCAACGGGGTAGCCCTCCGGATCACCGACCCGGCAGCCGGAAACACCGATGTGGCCATGACCCAGGTAGGCACTTCGGGCTGTACCAAAACATACCAATACATCTGGCCTACCGGTGTAACTCAGGGAGCATATAGCTTGCGTGCCATAGCTAACGAAGGGTACGAGGCCGAGGTCAGGGATACCGCTCAAACGAATTTCACGCTCCAGTTCCTCGACACCGGAACACCGTGCAGCGCCGACTTTACCGACAATACCTACAACAATGCGGTGCCCAGCTATGCCAACGCCAATGGCAACCTCTACTTCAGGGTGCAGGATTTCGATAAGAACACCGATCCGGCCAGTGCAGAAACGATCTCCGTTACGGTTACCTCCAGCAGCGGCGATTCGGAAACGAAAGTCCTGACGGAAAGCGGGGTCAATACCGGCATCTTCACCGGGGCGCTGGCCTATGTGGTGTCGGGCATCGTAACAACGGGCAACGGCACCTTGACGGCACTGCCCGGTGCCACCCTGAATTTTAATTACACCGATACCAGTACGCCTTCGGATGTTTGCACCGACAACGCCTTCATCGCCGCCGGAGTGGCTGCACTGAGCGCCTCCAAATCCAGGCTGCTCCCCACCGATCTCTATGCGGTGGTGAACGATACCGTCAGGTGGCAGATCACTGTAACCAACCCCGGTACAACCAATCATACCAACATTGCACTTACGGATACGTACAACTCCACCTGCCTTACCTTCCTGAGCGCCACCCCGGCTCAATCTTCAACCGGGTCGGGCAGCATTACCTGGAATACGGCTGCACTGGGCGGTACCCTTAATGCCGGGCAATCGGTTGTTGTAACGGTAACCTTTATAGCCGCCTCAGGCTGCGGTTCCACAACAAACACGGCAACGGCTAGCGCAACCGGAGTTCCAAACGCCGTGGCAACCAGCCCGGTAACGATCGACAACCCGCAGCTGACATTAAGCAAGGCACTTTACGATCCGCTGGCAGGCCCGGTATACGTGGGCGATAACATTACGTTCCGGATCATCGTTTCCAATACAGGCAATACGATAGCCACAACGGTGCCGATGGCGGATGTGTACAGCGACTATAACCTCCAGTTCATCTCTTCCGCGCCGGCCTTCGCGCCCCCGGCAGAGGCGGGAGCGGGCCAGATCAGCTGGACCAACATCGGCCCCATCGCCGTAGGCGGATCGGTTACCATCGATGTCACCTTCAAGGCCCTTCACGGCAATGAAGGGTCGATGGTCACCAATAATGCTTCCGTCGATTTTGCGGTGGATGAGCACGGTAACCCGATCCCTTCGGTGAACGGAAGTGCCCAGATTCTGGTGCTCAACCCCCCGGTGGCTGTGGATGATGTGAATAGTACGGTGATGGATACCCCCGTGAGCGGCATCGTGATCGGCAACGATTACCACCCCGACGGCACCTCCTTCTCCGCAACACCTCTTCCACCCGGGTCTCCAACCACCCAGGGCGGAACCGTACAACTGAACGCCAACGGCACCTATACCTATACCCCTCCGACGGGCTATACGGGCAGCGATACGTTTAACTACACCATCTGCGACACAAACGGTAAATGCGATACGGCAACGGTCACCATTACCATCATACCTTGTGTTGTTCCACCTGCAAGGCCTTTTAAAAAACTCTAATCCATGAAGACAATGAAGGCCAACAGAAATACTACAGAAAGCGTTATGACCACCCGTAACAATGCTATCAGGCGAATTGCCGGAATCTTCATCGGTTCGATTCTGGTTTGTCAAACCGCTCTGGCGGCAACCTACACCGTTACCAATACCTACGACTCCGGAGCGGGATCGCTCCGGCAGGCCATAACGGATGCCAACGCCAACTTGGGAAAGGATCTCATCAATTTCAACATCCCGGGCGCAGGTCCCCATGTGATCAGCCTCATCACCGCACTGCCGGTCATCACCGAGCAGGTTACCATCAACGGGTACAGCGAACCCGGCACCTACCCGGCTACGGCAACCTATCCGGCAAAAATTCTGGATGTTATTGATTTCAACAACATCAGCGGATCAGGGTTTGTTTTTACCTTTTCAACCGGAACCAGCGATATAGCAGGCCTCTCGATTGTGAATGCCACAGGCGGAGCAAGCGCAGGTATCTATCTGAATAATTGCCGCGTTACAAACATCACCGGCAACCTCATCGGTATTTACCCCGACGGCAGTGCCGGCGGAAACTATGCTGGCATCCGGATCGCCGGTACCGACAACGCCGTGATCGGCGGCAGCGAGGCAAACCGGAACATCATCTCCTCCAACCTCACCTATGGGATCCGTATCGAGAACATCACCACCAACGAAGCCACCAATACAACCATTTCTTACAACTACATCGGTACCGATGAAAACGGTTTGATGGACAGCGGCAACATGTTCGACGGGATCAATGTCTACCTGTGCGACGCTACCGTGATTTCAAACAACATCATCAGCGGAAATAATGCAAACGGGATCAACCTGGATGGTACCAGTGCCAATGCCGTGGCCGGATCCTTTATTGAAAACAACAAGATCGGTGTCAACAGATCATCTCAATCATTAGGGAACTCCCTGAACGGGATTCTTTTGAATTATTGCCAGAATACCAATGTGGGAGCTTCCAGCCTCCTTAAAAACACCATCGCCTACAACGGCGGAAATGGTGTTTCGGCGACCGGCAATTCTTTATCCACCGGCAACCACATTGCCTTCAACTCCATCTATCTGAACACATTGCTTGGTATTGACCTGGGCAACGACGGGGTAACCGCCAACGACGGCGGTGATGCCGACACCGGTGTGAACGGGCTGCAGAACTTCCCCGTTATCGAAACGGCAGCCGTAAGCGGTGCCGACCTGGTTGTGACGGGTAAATTCAACGGCGCTGCCGGAGCTCCCATACGCCTCGAATTTTTCCAGACTCCGGTGGGCATCGCACCACAGGATGCATCGGGTTATGGCGAGGGGTATGCCTCCATCGGTACGGTGAATGTCACCGGAACCGGTTCCGATGAACCGTTTACCTTCACCGTTAACGGGCTCGATCTTTATCAGGATTATATAACCGCAACAGCCACAAACACTTCCGGCAACAACACATCGGAATTCAGCGCCTTCCTGCAGATCACGCCGGAGGTGGATTTCGTGTGCGACGACCTGGGCCCCTTCACGCGGACCTATGAAATCAACCCGGTATCGGGAGCGACATCCTATGCCTGGGTAGCCAGCGGCGGGGCAACGATCACCTCTGGTCAGGGTTCGGCCGCCATCACGGTCGACTGGACCGGTGTGGCCATTGGTAATCAGACAGTTTGCGTAACAGCCGATAATAATTGCGGCAGCAGCCCGGATTACTGTTTCCCGGTTACCGTGCATCATTGCTGCGTGGCACCCGTGGTCAGCGCCATGACAGCCACCGTTTGCAGTGACGGCACCACTGGTGTGGAGCTTCCGGCCATCGGCAGCAGCGGAACAGCCATCACGCGGTACAACATCTCAGCCGTTGTGGCCGCCGGTCTCACCGGAACAGCCACAACCGGAACAGGCATCACCGATGTGAACGCCATTAAGAACGATGATTTTACCAATACAACCAATGCCGCGCTGACAGTGGTGTATACCGTTACTCCCTTTTCATATACCTGTCAGGGCAACAGCTTTACCGTGACCGTAACGGTTAACCCGGTTCCAACCCTGGTGGATCCGGAAAACGAAGAATTCTGCAGCGGGGGTACCACCGCCATTGCCCTTACCACCAATATTACAAGTCCGGCCGTAACCTATACCTGGACAGCCACAGCCAGCTCCGCAAATGTAACAGGATCAATCGATTGCACCGGATCCTGCGCAGCAACCATTTCACAGACCCTTACCAACAGCGGCAGCTCGATCGAGACGGTAACCTACGAGATCACACCGTGGATCGGCACCTGCGAGGGGACCCACCAGTCGGTAACGGTAACGGTGCACCCCATTCCATCGGCCCCTTCGGTAGGCACCATCACACCGCCCACCTGCTCGGTAAGTACGGGGAGCGTGGTCCTGAGCGGGTTGCCCTCATCCGGGACATGGACGATCAACCCGGGCGGCATAACCGGTTCAGGTACAAGCACCACCATATCCCTGCTTGCACCCGATACATACAATTTCACCGTTCAAAGCGCAGCCGGTTGTACTTCAGCCGCTTCGGGCGATGTAGTGATCAATGGATCACCTTCGAATCCCTCCGCACCGATAGTTGGAACCATTACGCAACCGGTATGCTTTGGCGGTACCGGAAGTGTCGAATTATCCGGCCTGCCGTCGGGCAGCTGGACCATCAATCCGGGTGCGAAAACGGGCAGCGGTACAACCGCTACCGTTACCGGGTTAACAGCCGGTACGTACAATTTTACCGTAAGCGAGGGGAGCACCTGTGTTTCGGATCCTTCGGCTGACGTGGTAATTGATGCACCGCCGGCCATCCTGGCCGCCAGCGTTGCCAAAACCAACTCCACCTGCTTCGATGCCGACAACGGCACGATCACCGTTTCCGCCCCGACCGGCGGCTACGGCACCTATGAGTATCGTCTGGATGC
>CAYWHP010000143.1:0-6775 GCA_964457845.1 uncultured Porphyromonadaceae bacterium
ATGACAAAAGAGGCTTTCGCCGGGATGACAAAAGAGGCTTTCGCCGGGATGACAACGCTCCGGGCGAGCTTTTTTATCAGTTTTTCAAGCCAATCAAGGTAAGGTTCTAAACGAGGGTCAATTCAGGTATTTCACCCCATCATAAACGAACAGGGCGGCCAGGATCAGCATCACGGCACCGAGGATTTTCATGACGATGAGGTAAACTTTCGGTTCGAGCAGCTTCCTCGACCGGGCGGTTAAGATGGCGATCACGATTTTCGATCCCACGAGGAAAAGGTAGAAACCGGTTACAAACAGGACGGGTGCAAGGGCATTCAGGGCGGCCGCCCTGATCAGGTACGGTGCGCCGATGGTTGCCCAGAACAGGTAGGGATGGGGGTTCAGTGAACCGGCGATGACCCCTTTCCGCAGGGAATCGATACCGGCGGCCTGGTTTGATACCGGCAACCCTTTCGACCGGAACGACTCCCAGCCGAGGAAAGCGGCAAAGATGGCGCCGGCGAACGATATCAGGCTAAGGATCAAGTTGAACCGCGCAATTGTGCGCAGAATGAATACCGTGAGGATGACGATCGGGATATCGGCGATGAGTGGTGCGAACGCCACCTTGATGCCCTCTTTGCGGCCATGCTTCAGGCTTTGTGCGATCACCAGCGCGAGGAGCGGTCCGGGCGATATGCCCGCCGCGAGTCCCAGGAAGGATCCGGCCACCAGGAATTTCAGGGTTGCCAGGGTTAACATGGCACGATCCTTCCCCCCTTGCCTCCCCCGCCCGGCCCGAGGGTGATCACGGCTGAAGCGGCGGCGGTCATGCGCGGCTCATGCGTTACACAGATGATGGTATTTCCCTCGCTCACGAGCTCATCAAACAGGCCGATCAGCCGGTCGGTGTCATCGGGATGGAGCCCACCGGTAGGCTCATCCAGCAGGAAAAGCGTGTTTCCTGCCGGTCTGGATGCGAGTCCGGCCACCAACTTCAACCGCTGCAGCTCGCCCGTGGAGATGGTTTTCAGCGACCGGCCGGCCGACAAATGTCCAAGACCGGTTTTTTCGATGAGCTCCGGCACCCGTTGGATATTACCTGAAGGACCACCGTGGTTCGCGCTCAGGAAAGCCCCGAGTTGAGCAAACGGAAGCTGGAGCGCCTCGTAAACATTCAGGCCGCCTGCCCTCACCTGCAGCACCTCATCACGGAAGCCGGTGCCGCCGCACCGGTCACAGGGGGTAACCGCATCCGAAAAGAAATCCATGCTCACCGTGTTCACGCCGGCGCCCTCGCATTCGAGACAGCGCCCCTCGCGGGATCCGGAGAGGAAATGGGCGCTCTTCAGGCCGGCCCCTTTCGCCGCCTCAGAACCCGCAAATGCCTTTGCAACAGGCTCCAGCAGGCCCAGCATGCTGCCGGCCGTGGCGGTATGCCCCTTCCCGGGCAGCGGCTGTTCGATGTATACCAGGCTGCCGAACTTTTCAAATCCTGTTATTGCGGCACAATTAACCGCCCGCCCGGCGCAGTGGCTGGCATATATCACCCCGTCGAGCAGACTGGTTTTCCCACTCCCGCTCACCCCGGTTATCACCGTCATCTCCCCCTTAAAAATATCGATATCGATATTTTTAAGGTTATTTGCACACGCCCCTTTTATTTTCAACCCTTCCCGTCTTAAAGTCTTCCGTCTCCTGTCTCCTGTCTCATGTCTCCTGTCTAATGTCTCATGTCTCCTGTCTAATGTCTCATGTCTCCTGTCTTCCCGTCTTCCCTCATAAACCACGCGCCCCCCCTCCGTCCCGGCTCCCGGCCCCATCTCAATAACATGATCCGAAATCTCCAGCATCTGCGGAGAATGGTCCACCACGATCACCGTATTGCCGAGACGGTTGAGATGAACGATCAGGCCGGCGATCCTGTGCTGGTCGTCGGGGTGCAGTCCGAACGACGGCTCATCGAGGATATAGGCCACCCCGGTGAGCGGCGCCCGCACCAGTCCTGCCAGCTGCAGGCGCTGAAACTCCCCGCCCGAGAGCGTCCCCACGATGCGGTCCGTGGCGATATAGCCCAACCCTGCCTTCATCAGGGCCTCCAGCCGGCCGGTAATGTTCCCGCGGAAGGCCAGCGCCGTCATCCGCTCCTCCTCACCGGCAAATTCGCCGCCGAAATACTCCCCAAACCACTCCATCGCCTCCTCCGCCGACATAGCCGCCACCTCCCCTATGTTTAACCCCCTAATCGTATAACCTACTAACCATTTCTTCAAACGAAATCCCGCGCACGCCGGGCAGCTTTCGGTCTTCATCAGCCCCATCATCGCCTCCCCCCGCTCGTCGGCATGCTTGCGTACATATTCGGTTTCCACCAGCTTGCAGAAGCCCGGCCAGGTGGTCTTCAGGTGGTGCACACCCTCCCGGGTACCCCGTTTGTATTTCCACTCCACATCGAAGAGCTCCTCGCCGCAACCGTCGAGGGCTACGCTCCTTGCCGCTTGCGACAAGGACTCAAACGGCTTCGCAAAATCGATCCCGCGGAGTTCGCCCACGTGCTGCAGCGCGGCCACATACTGACCGAACGGATCGCCGTAGAACTTTCCCGTTTTGGTGCCGTCGAGCGCCCCGTTCACCAGAGGCTTATCGGGATTTGTTATGAGCCTCAACGGGTCGCACACCGTGAGGGTGCCCAGTCCGCGACACACCGGGCAGGCGCCCTCGCCGGCGTTGAACGAGAAGGCGGTGGAAAGCGGGCGCTCGCCGCCCTCTTCCGACTGTGCCAGCCGGCTGAAGAGCAGGCGGTAGAGGTCGTACAGGCCGGTGTAGGTGGCGATGGTGGAGCGCGGGTTTTTCACCGGGTTCTTCTTCTGCAGGGCGATGGCCGGCACCAGGCCGAGGCACTCCCGCATCACCGGAACCCCGGTTTTGGCCGCAAAGCGGCGGCTGTAGGAGGGCAGTCCGTCGATGAACCGGCGCTGGCTCTCGGCCCAGAGGGTGCCGTACACCAGCGACGACTTGCCGCTGCCGGATACGCCGGTTACGGCGGTGATGGCATCCACCGGAAAGGATGCATCGATATTTTTCAGGTTGTTCGTTTCCACGCCCAGCAGCCGTATCGGCGCGCCGATGGTTTCCGCGCTGCAGGGCAAGCCGGTAGTGCGTACGGATGTGGCATTTCGCCCCAGGTATTTCCGCAGTTCAGCTGCCGTCAACGATTGCAGGTGGGCGATCAGCTCCGCAACAGGCCCCTCCGCCACGATGGCTCCCCCTTCGGCGGCGCTGCCCGGACCGAGGTCGACCATCCAGTCCGACTGCAGGATGAAGGCGGGATCGTGCTCGATGCAGAGCAGCGTGTGGCCCCTGGCGATGAGCCCTTTAAGGGCCTTCAGAAGGATCTCCACGTCGGCCATGTGGAGGCCGGTGGTGGGCTCATCGAGGATGTATAGGGTTTGGCCGCTCCCCTGCCTGTACAGCTCCGAGGCCAGCTTCACGCGCTGCGCCTCGCCGCCCGACAGGGTGGTAGAGGGCTGGCCCAGCCGGAGGTAGCCAAGCCCGAGTCCGGAGAGGATACCCGTGATGGCCGTGACCTTCGGCAGCTTTTCGAAAAAAAGATGCGCCTCATCCACGGTTAATTCCAATATCTCAAAGATATTCAACCCGTTATATCGGATTTCCAGTGTTTCTGCCGTAAAACGTTTCCCCTCGCACACCTCGCACGGCACCTCCACATTTCCCAGAAAATGCATCCCTACCTGTTTCACCCCGGCGCCGCCGCAGCTCTCGCAGCGGCCGCCCTCCACCACGAAGGAGAACTGCCCCTTTTTATAGCCCCGCGCCTTCGATTCGGGCAGTGAAGCCATCAGGTCGCGCACATGATCCGACAGGCCCGTGTAGGTGGCCGGGTTGCTGTTGGGCGTACGCCCGATGGGCGTTGAATCGAGGTGGATCACCTTTTTAAAGATGGCGGTGCCACCCGACTTATTTCGTATCGTATTTGCGATCAGGTCGTTAACGAGGCTCGTTTTTCCGCTGCCGGAAACACCGGTGATCACGTTCATGGCATTCACCGTAAAGCGCGTGGAAATATCACGGAGGTTATTTTTAATGGCATGTTCAACCACAAATTGCGTTGTAGAGACGCATACATGCGTCTCCCTCCGCCCCGGCACGAATTTATCCGCCACCCCCCCCAATCGCGGATTTTCGGCGTTGGGTCGTTGAGACGGATGATCATCCGTCTCTACCCGCAATTGCGAAATATTGGCGAAAGGTTTGCCATTTTGCCGAATCCGGAAAAAAACCTCCGCCGGGCCGTTGAACAGGATTTCCCCGCCTGCCGTCCCGGCCCCCGGACCGATATCGATGATCCAGTCGGCCTCGCGGACGCTTTGTTCGTCGTGATCGACGAGCATCACCGTGTTGCCGGCGGCCACCAGTGAGCGGAGCACGTTGAGCAGGTTGCGGTGTTCCGACGGGTGTAGGCCGCTGCTGGGCTCATCGAGGATGTAGAGCACGTTGCGCAGGCCGCCGGCGGCCTGGTTGGCCAGGCGGATGCGCTGCGCCTCGCCGCCGCTGAGCGACGGGGATTCGCGGTTCAGGGTAAGGTGGCCGGCGCCGAGCTTCAGGAGCAGGGCCGTGCGGCGGAGCACCGCCTCGCGCACCGGGCCCACGACGGCCGGATCGGATCCGGATACTCCGGGGCCGGAGAAAAAAGCATCGATCTCACGGAGGCTCATCGAGGCAAATTCCGAAATGTCCCTGTTCCAGAGTTTTACAGATAGTGCATTGCCATTCAGCCGTTTGCCGCCGCATACCGTACAGGTGTGCGACCGGGCGAAGCGCATGATGTTCGGGTTGCGCTCGCGGCGCAGGATATCCTCCATCACCGTGAGGATGCCCTTGTAATAGTCCTCCTCACGCGGTTTGGCGGTGATGCCGGTCCATTTGAGCCGCGACTCCAGCGGGTGTTTGCCGAAGAGCACCTTGATGCACGTGGAGCCGTTCAGCACCACGCCTTTCTGGGCTTCGGTGAGCTCCCGCCAGGGGATATCGACGCTGAAGCCCTCGGCGCGGCACACTTCATCGAGCACGGCCATGGTCACCTGCGAATAGATGATGTAGTTGTTGGGCGTGGTGAGGACGAAGGCGCCTTCGCGAATGGTTTTTGAGGGATCGCCGATGAGCAGGTCCGTATCGATGTGGTCCTGCTCGCCGAGCCCTTTGCAGGCCGGGCACCAGCCGTCGGGCTGGTTGAACGAGAAGAGGCTGCGGTTCAGCAGCAGGCCCGGGATATCCGACTTGCCGAGGCGTGCGAAGAGGAGCCGGAGCAGGTCGTATATTTCGGTGAGGGTGCCAACCGTAGAGCGCGGGTTGCGCAGGAGGCTCTCCTGGCCGATGGCCATAACGGGGAAGAGGCCATCGATGCGGGATGCCTTCGGGCGGGCCGGCTGGATTGCGGTCTGGCGCCCTCCGGCGAAATTCTCAACGAAGAGGCGCTGCCCCTCGGCGCACAGCACATCGTGCACCAGGCTGGTTTTGCCGCTGCCCGATACGCCGGTTACGGCAATCAGCCGGTAATGGGGAATGCGCAGAGAGACATCTTTCAGGTTGTTTTCACGGGCGTGCTCTATGATGATCTCTCGCATGGCCGAAGTATAAGCATACAAATGTAGGGGGATATGCATAACCGCCAAACCGGCTTTAGGATCTGTTCCGTTTCATTCGGAAATTCAGGTTAAAATCTTAATTTTAACTTCAGGATCACAAATCAGGATTAGTAAAGAGCGCCTCCCTAATCATCTTCTATGAATCATACTAATTATCAACACATTATACATCAGGCCCCATTCGGCTACTCCCTGCATGAGATCATCCTCGATGCAGCAGGCGAGCCGTATGACTACCGCTTTCTGGAAGCTAACGAGGCTTTCGAAAAGCTCACCGGTTTGAGTCTGGCAGCGATCAGGGGAAAAACGGTCAGGCAGGTATTGCCGGGGATCGAAAAATCGACATTCAACTGGATTGCCTTTTACGGGAAAGTTGCTGTAAACGGTGGCAGCGACAGCTCGGAGCAGTTCAATGAGCAACTTGGAAAATGGTACAGCGTAAAGGTATACTCGCCGGAAAAGTACAAGTTCGCCACCATCTTTGTAGATGTAACGCTTGAACACAACCTCACCAAGGTTGCCGGGAGGCTGAACCGTTATACGCATGAAAACATAGATTATCAAAGCATTACAGAGCAAATGCTTGTATTTTCAGGGGCACGGTACGCATCATTGAACAAGTATGAAGCAAACGGGAAGGAGTTTACAACGGTAGCCATAGCGGGTTTGAAAAAGAGCCTTGAAATGGCCTGTCGCATGCTTGGTTTACAGCTGAACGGCCGTAAATGGAATTACGACCCGGAGCGGGAAGAACGCATCCGGGCCAACAAGACCACTTATTTCAATCATCTCAGTGATTTCACCGGCATAGCACTGCCGACAAATATTGTCAATACGCTGGCCGACCTGTTAGGCATTGGTCCCGGAGTCATCGTAAAAACCGTGAAGGATGAGAAGATGGTCGGGGATTTCACGCTGGTGTTCGCCAAGGGTCAGCAGATTGTTAACCGCTGGATGGTTGAATCCTATGCAGACATTGTTGGTATGCTTATCGGCAGGGTTAATGCCGAAGAGGAGATTTCGAGGCAGAAAGCCGAGCTTGAGGATTTCTTCATCGTAAACCTCGACCTGCTCTGCATTGCCGATCAGGATGGAAATTTCATTAAGGTTAACAACGAATGGGAGGT
>CAYWHP010000143.1:6875-10538 GCA_964457845.1 uncultured Porphyromonadaceae bacterium
CCGATGAACGGCATCCTCGGGTTCGCCGAACTGCTGAAGGAGCCGGAGCTTACCGGCGAAGAGCAGCAACGCTACATTCGGGTGATCGAAAAGAGCGGCACCCGGATGCTGAACATCATCAACGACATCATCGACATTTCCAGGATCGAATCGGGACAGGCTGAAGTATCGCTCTCCATGACCGACATCAACCAGCAACTGGAATTCCTGTGCGCCTTCTTCAAACCGGAGGTCGAGCTGAAAGGGGTTAAGATCTGGATTACGGCCCCCCTGCCGGGCGAAAGGGCCATCTTTTATACCGACAAGGAAAAGGTGTACGCCATACTCACGAACCTGATAAAGAATGCGGTCAAGTTTACCGATACCGGGTCGATCAGCCTTGGCTGCGTGATCAGGGATACCGAACTGGAGTTTTACGTAACAGATACCGGTACCGGGATCGGACCCGATAAGCTTAAGGTCATCTTCGAACGGTTCAGGCAAGGGCACGAATTCCTGAACCGGAAGTATGACGGGGCCGGACTAGGGCTCTCCATATCAAAGGCCTACGTGGAGATGCTCGGCGGGCGGATATGGGTGGAAACCAGCCTCCGGGTAGGCTCAACCTTCTTTTTCACGCTTCCGCTGACGGAATCTCCTTCCTGATTCTGCGACCAGCTATATGGGCGGCCAAAAAAAAGCCTTTTTGTATCTTTAGGGCATTATGATCAGCAAACAAATTCTTCAGAGCGATTTTATCGCCAGACTGACAATCCTGTCGGAAAAAAACTTCATTCCCCAGGCACAGGCTTTCGTGCTCTTTTATGCACGCCTGTTCGATTTTACCGGGCCCGACCTGCAGAAGCTCGAGCTCATTACCGAGGAGGCGCTGGTAAACACCATCCAGAACACCTTTGGCGATGAGGAGCTCGGAAAGATCGACATCAAGGTTGGTTATCAACCCGGAAAGTTCATCATTTCCATAGAGGACAAGGGCATCCCGGTTGATTTCCGCCAGCTCGAGAAATCGGAGCACAGCTCCCTCGGCATCCACCTCATGAAAAACCTGGCCGATGAATTCCGGTTCGTCAACCTTGGCCGCGACGGGAAACGGCTTGAGCTGGCGAAGTTCCTGCCGGAGGAGAGCATGCCCGGTCTGACTGATACTTCCGTTGAACCGGCTCCCGAAGGGGACCAGGTGGTGCAGGAGACCGACAATCCGGTTATACGGCTCATCGTGCCCGATGATGCGGAGATGCTCGCCCGGCTGGCCTGGCGGGTTTACGGGTACACCTACTTCGGATTCTTTTATCAGCCTGAAAAGATACGCGAGCTCATTGCGGGCGGGCTTCTCGTTTCCGCCGTATCCGTAAACTCCCGGAACGAGGTGGTTGGCAACCTGAGCCTCTTCTTCGAAACCGCCGGCGGGCGGGTGGCCGATTCCGGCGCCGCCATGGTGGATCCCCGCTACCGCGGTCACAACCTCTTTAAGCGGATGAAAATGTTCCTGAAGGAGTATGCCGCCGAAAACGGGATGTACGGTCTTTACAGCGAGGCGGTTACGATACACACCTTTACCCAGCAGGGGAACATCTCGCTGGGTGCGAAAGAAACCGGCATCATGCTGGCCTACATCAAGGAGAAATGGACCTTCAAGAAGATCAACAACGACCAGCTGGCCGGTCAGCGGCAGGCCACGGTGCTCTATTACCTGAGAACCGGGCAGGAGCCCCAGCGCACGGTGTACATCTCCGAACGGTTCTTCCCGATCCTGAAAAAGGTGTATGACAACCTCGGACTGCTCCGTGAGGTGGTTAAGACAAATGCATTGACGGCAAATTACGATCCGGAAGTTAACTCCATGATATCCAGCACCTTCAAACCCGATCTGAATGTGGCGGTCATATCGGTCTCCTCGATTGGGGCCGATGCATTCGATCAGGTGCGGCAGCAGCTCCGGGAGTTCTGCCTCAACAAGGTGGAGACCATCTACCTGGAGATGCCGGTTGACACCCCGGTTTCCGCCGTTTTATCGGAGAAGCTCTCCGGGCTGGGTTTCATGCTCAGCGGCATCGTTCCCGAATTCCGGAACGGCGACTACATCAAGATGCAGTATCTCAATAACGTACGGGTGGATCCGGCCAAAATCAATATCGCCGCCGACCTGGCGAAGGAGCTGCTGGCGGAAATCATGAACGGGTAGTTATCTGCTGATAAAGAGGCTCTTGCTCGAAAATTCGGGATCGCAGGTCAGGTTTACCTTCAGCTTGCGCAAGCCGGCCTCATCGCCCGGTGTGGGTATATGGGTAAGATGCACCTCGCAGCCCTCCAGCAGCTTCAGGTTCTCCAGGGCCATCTGGGCCGCCGGGTTTGAAATGGCACTGATGCCAAGCACAATAAGTGTTTCGTCGACATCGAGGCTAACCATTTTGCCCTTGAGAATCACCTTTTTCAGGTGAGCCACCGAATCGATGATATTCTGCGGCAGCAGATGCATCGCATCCGGCAGTCCGGCCAACTGCTTGGTGGCATTTAGGATGAGGCTCGATGCGGCGTGCATCAGAGGCGAGTTTTTGCCTGTAATGATGGTACCGTCGTGCAGTTCCACTGCGGCCCCGCAAAAGAATCCCGCGTTACCCTTGCCGTTCTTTTCGGCATTCCGGGCCGCCTCGCGTGCCGGCAGCACCACCCGCCTGTCCTCCGGACGGGCGCCGATCCGCGTCATGATGGCATCGGCCCGTTCAAAAGACTCCGGGTCGGCAAGCCCTACGGCATGTTCCACGGAACAGAGCAGATAACGCCGGATGATTTCCTGGCGTGAAGCCTCTGAAATGACAGCATCATCAACGATACCAGCGCTTGCCCGGTTCACGCCCATATCGGTGGGCGACTGGTACATCGAGGCGCCGCCGGTGATCTTTTCGATGATCCTCTTCAGCAGGTGGAACGCCTCGATATCGCGGTTGTAATTGACCGCCTGCACGTGGTAAAAATTCACATGGTCGCCGTCAACCAGCACCTTGTCGTTGAGGTCGACCGTGGCCGCCTCATACGCGACATTAACCATATGGTCTACAGGCAAATCCCAGATGGGGAACGTCTCGAATTTGGCATAGCCGGCCTTTATGCCGTTTCTGTACTCGTGGTAAAGGTTGCAAAGGCAGGTGCCGAGTTTGCCGCTTCCGGGGCCGGGCCCGGTTACAATGACTATCGGGTTGTCGGTTTTAATGTATTCATTGGCCCCATAACCCTGGTCGCTTACAATCAGGTCGACATCCGTGGGGTAGCCCTTCGTGGGATAATGCAGGTACACCTTTACACCCCGGAGTTCCAGCTTGTTTTTGAATGCCCGGGCAGCCGGCTGGTTCTCGAAACGGGTAATCACCACGGCCTTGATGTCGAGCCCCCACTCGCGAAAATCGTCGATGGTCTTCATGGCATCGGCATCATACGAGATGCCGAAATCCGCCCTGATCTTCTTCCGTTCGATGGCACCGGCATGGATGCAGAGGATGATGTCGATCTTGTCTTTCAGGAGCTGGAGCAACCGCATCTTCACGTTTGGGTCGAATCCGGGCAGCACCCTTGCAGCATGGTAATCGAAGAGGATCTTGCCGCCGAACTCGAGATAGAGCTTATGGTTGAACCGGCTCACCCGTTCCAGTATGGCGGCCGTCTGCTCCT
>CAYWHP010000144.1:0-10442 GCA_964457845.1 uncultured Porphyromonadaceae bacterium
CTCCTCGGTGGGGAGGTCGGGCAGTCCGTCGACCATCATCCGGGTGAGGCCGAGGAAGCTGTTGAAGGGGCTGCGCAGGTCATGGGCAATTATCGAATAAAAGCGGTCGCGCTCCGAATTGATTATTACCAGCTCCTGGTTCTTCATCTTGAGCGCCAGCTCGGCCTGCTTCATGTAGCCGATATCGCGGGTGAGGCTGATCATGTGGGGCTCCCCGTCGATGTCGACCAGGTTGGCTGATACAAGACCGATCAGGTCCTCGCCGGTCTTTTTTTGAAAATGAGCCTCATAGTTCTGGACATACCCTTGCAGGATGATCAGATCAATAAATTCTTTCCTCTCCTCCGGGTTTTTCCAGATATTGACGTCGGCAACGGTTTTACCGATTATATCCTCCCGCCTGTGGCCGGTTATCAGGGTATACCCATCATTGACATTCAGGATAAGGCCATCACCGATTCGTGTTATGATCGCAGCATCGGGACTGATGCTGAATATTTTTTCGAAATGTTCCTTGGCCTGTGAGATCCGGGACTGGAGCTTTTGGTTCACCATAATGATGAAGCCGATCGTCCAGATAATCCCGACAAACAGTGCGTCGAAATACTGGCCGGTATTGAAGAGGCTAAGCGGACCGACAGACTGATCGTAACCGGTCACTGTAATTTCCATCGCCCGGCATAAAAAGAAGATGGCATGCAGCACGAGAAACAACCCGTTGAAGCGGGCTGCCGGAACCAGCTTGACCTTACGGGAAAGGAGGTTTGCCGCGGCAAGGAATCCCATAAAAGCCAGCATGATATCGAATAGAACGGAACGGACGGCGATATTGTCGTCGATAACGGTAAAGAAGAGGTGCACCAGGAAATAAACAACAAACAGGGACACCATCCAGGAGAGGTTGAGGCTCTTCCCCAGGTAACGGCGGATACCGAAGTATACGAAGAAGATCCCCGCCGCGCCAAGCGGGCTTTGCACGGCAATGATGAAAGGGAGCAGAACAGGGTTCCCGCGGAACATCATGACGAAAAACGCCAGCACCTCCAGAAGGCTCCATACCAACCACCAACCGGGTCCTTCCATATTCCGGTTTGTCCGGTATTGCTGGTAAAAAACAAGGGCCTGCACCAGGTGCATCAGGCCGGTAATGAGGATAAGTGTCTGAAGGTCTACTGTCATCTATACATTCATCTATTTAGTGAAGATAGATCATTGATATATGAATATAGGCAAAATGATGGAATCTCTTCTGACGGAAGAGGGATATTTACACTAAAGGCCTAATCTTAAGCCTAAATGGGATTTCCATCCAATGAAAACCAGACTAAAACCGTCTCACCGCCCGCACCCGGGTATAAACGCCCTTGTCGACGCTGCCTGATTTACCGCTGTAGAAGAGCTTCATCATGCCGGCATTCGGGGTGAAAGGGTCTTCGGTTGAGGCCCAGTAAACATCCATGCGGAAACCACTGGCGGGGCCGAGGATGGTATTCACTATCATTGCGGCATTGTAGCACATATCGAGTTCCCAGGCGGCCGGAAGGTACCAGTCGGTGAAGCCGTCGTGCTCGTAATCATCGCACAGCCAGGCCGCGCTTTCGGGATTGGCGCTCTGGGCGATGATGGCAGCCGTGTTTGCGCGCCCGTCGGTGGTGCTTTGTGCGGCGGGGCCGATCTGGATGTCGGTCACATCGCTCCAGATTGCAGAGGCGCTGATATCGGTGAGGGAGGCGATGAGGCCGTGCTCAATGCCCGACTCTTTCCAGACACCCACCACGATGCCGCCGCCGAAGCGTTCCCCCGCATAGTGTTCGAAAGCGCCGCCGCCTGTTACCCTGCCCGCGGTAGCGGCATGGAGCGCATAGGGAACGCTGAGGAGCTGGCTGGTGCCATTGATGGTATAATTTGCCCCCCCGTCGGGATCGGTTTCGGTTTGCAGGAAGTAGTCGCCCAGCGACCAGTCGATGGCCGCAAAAGTTCCGGTTACCGGGGTGCCACCGCCGATCTCAAGGGTTACCAGCCCGTTGGCGTTGGCTGTGGGTGTATGAACCTCGGAGTAAACGGGGACGGACCCGGGACTCCGCAAGATGGATATCCTCATGCCGACAGGCTTGTCGGCAACCAGTTGCCCGGCGGGGTTACGGATAACGGCTTGATAGCTGATCCTTTCCGGTACCTGGGCGAAGAGGCCTGTTACCGCAGCAAGGGATATCAGAATAAAAAGTATTTTTTTCATGGATCAGTTTCGGATGATTTTGAATGTTTTCACCGGGCGGCCGTTTCGGGTGACCTTCAGGTAATAGGCGGCCGGGGCCAGCGGGCCGAGATCGATGGTGGTAGTGGCTGAAGCGGCGCGGAACCGGTTGATCACCCTGCCCCGCTGGTCGACCAGGATGGCGGCGAATGTTCCTGTATCGACTCCGGTTTCCAGGACAAGCGGACCCTCGGTCGGGTTAGGGAAAACCCGGCACTGCAGGGTGATTTCGGGCAGGCGGGCGCCGCTGATAACCGAGATTTCATAGGGCTGCTGAACGCCCTCCGATACAGTGCCGTTTATCCCGGCAAACGATGAGAAGGACGTCTGACCGGCACTCCAGCTCACCGTGCCGCCGGAGCCGGATGCGTTGCCGCCGGCGGCCGGGATGGCTTGCTGGGCGCTGATGCATCCATATTCCCCTGTCAGCGAAAACAAGAGCATGCCCGTGAAAAGGAGAAGTCCACGTAAAAGGGTCATACAGAACGATCAATCAGGTTGATAATGCCCGCAAGATGAGAAAAATTCGGATTCGGCAGCCGCGATTACCGGTGTTGCGGGAAAGTATAGCCGAAACCCACTCCCAGGCCGGCAGTACTCAGGGCCGAACGGAAAAAGTACTTCCCGCCCGGTTTCTGGTACCGGTACCCGATGGTAACGACAGGGATCGGCTGGGCACGCCAGTAGATGTTGTCCGGGTCCCATGCGTAGCGTTCAGGTACAACCTCGATGCCGAGCTTGGTTTCGAAATGATGGTTTTTCATGCCGCTGAATGCGGTAAAGGCCAGATGGGCGCCCGGATAATTAAAAGAAACGAACCCGGGACCAAAAACGGTGATGCCCGCGGTGAAACCGATGTGCCATTTCTTAAGCCGCCACATCCTGTCGGCACTAAGGTTGAGGATCGATGTGAGCCCCGGCAAAACGGAACCATACACCGAAAGACCGAATGACTTTGCCGGCCAGGCGTTTGGCAGGTCGCCGCCCAACTCCGGGTACCTGTGGGAAATCAGCCGGTGCCCGTCAACCGGAAGCTTCTGCATGGCCACCGGCTTGTCCTGCGGGCGCGTCTGCTTCTGGTTGATGTAGCCCATCAGGCTCCAGTTGCGCGACAGCGTTTGCGGCTCGGCGGCAGGAATATCGTAGCGGGTAAAATCGATCACATTCTCGGAGCCGTCGTTCAAATCCTTAAGCATGGCCAGCCGGAAATCCTTGTTCATGAACCAGCGGATCTCCTTGTCTTTGTCGGAGCCGCCAATGCCGGTGCCGCCCTGGGCAAACCGGTAATTGAGGCGGTCGTTGTTGCTGAATTCCGCACGCCAGGCGAGGCCGAATTCCCCCTGCGTGATGCATACGGCATCGGGCCACCGTTTCCGGATGGCCTGAAGCCATTCGGTGAGCTTCTCCATGTGGCCGATGGGATCGATGAGCGAGATCTCCCAGCAGTTGGTGACCCAGGCGAACCCGTTGAGTTCGAAACCATTGTCGAAATGGACCACCGTGGTGGCGATCTGCTGCCTGAGGCCATCCTCGGGACCGTGGTTGCGGATGGTCTCGATCGGTCCCACCCCCATCCGGCTGTTGAAGCCGTCACGGAACCCCTCGCGCCTGGCAGCCAGGAAGTCGCAGGTCCAGCCATCGAGGTTCACGCAGTCGATGAAATCGGCTTTCGACTGCGCCGGTTTGCAGAAATGCTCCTTCGACGGATAGTAAGGATAACAGATCGAGCCGTCGCCATCCTGGTTGTCGATGGCATACTGGCTCCAGATATTGCCCTGGCACACATGGATACCCTCCTTTTCGGCCAGGTACTGCAGGTTTTCGGCGGCCAGGAAACCGGCCACCACGCTTTGCGGCCGGAAACCGCCGCCCATGAATTCGGAAACCCTCGCCAGGGCATCATGGAGATCCTTGTTTACCTGCTCGCGGGTATTGTAGGCATTGGCGAAATAACCGCCCGGTATGAAGGTGACATCATCACCGTATTTCTGATGGCATTCCCGGGCATACTGCCTGATTGCCTCATAATTAGGCAATTCCGAAAAAAGAGCCTGCCAGCTGAAGGCCCAGGTGATCCGGGCGCCGGGCCATCCGGCAACGATCGCCTCACGGAATTCGCGTGCATGGGCGGGGGTATGGATAGCCGCCTCGGGTTCACCTTCATCGCGGTCGCGCGTGACTTCGATCTGATTAACGCGGACAACGGTGTTCAGTGTAAGGTAGCGTTTGCCCATGAATTTGGCCGATGACTGCGGCACGGCAGTAGTAAAAACGGAGGAGATGATAGACAGAAGACAGATGAATAGGAGGTGTCTCATGATACTGTACTAATTATAAATTGAATGAAATTTCAAGAATGGGTGGTTTGTCAGTACTGTTGTAATTTACACCCGTGATCCGGTAGGAGAAGGATTCCCCATTGGCAACCCCGATGTAGGTATGGACGGGATTTGCAACATGGCCGGAAACCGCAGAACCCGCCATCGTGAAACAGCGCTCGTCGCCGCTGCGGCAGAGCCCTGTGAATGGCACCTCCGTAACCGTGACCGATTGTTCCCTGACGTCCCTGTCCTGGTTTCGGACGGTCCTGGTTGAGGCAGTCAATGTCTTCAGGATAAGTCCGTTGGCAGATACTTCCCCGTCGAATTTACAATAAGTGGTGACCTTTTCGTTTTCACTGGTAAACCAGATTGCCGAATAATCGCAGCTGAATTTGGTGCCGTTCCACGTCAATGGCCATTTGCCGGTAACGGTTGAACCAATGAGGGGCCGGTTTCCGAGGCTGACCCCCAGGGTGCTGAGCGATACGGAATTGCTGAGAAAATCGGCAGACAGGGTGACATGGATTGCCTCGCAGGCCTGCAGTTCAACGAGCTTCCCCTCCTGGACGGAGACGGGGGCCGTAGCCTGCCCCACAAGGGTTCCCTTCGCATTGTCGTACAGTTTCACAGTTACCAGATAATCCCCCTTTTGTGAGAATTTATGCACCACCGTGCTGTCGTTCCTGGCGGTTTCTTCCTTCGATCCATCGCCAAAGTTCCACACATATTTGGCATCCTTAGGGGCCGTTCCGTCGGTGCGGGCGGTGATGGTGACATCCTTGCCAGGTTCTGCAACAATGGGGTCGGGTTCGATCCGGAGTTTCGAATAATAGACATTGAACCATTTAAAGTCGATGTACAATTGACTTTGATGTCCATTGCCGTCGAGCTCTCCGTTTTTTTCAGCATGTATGTAAAATCCTATGGTATTGAGGCCCGGCTTAAGATATAGGGACCCTGAGCCGGCGCCTTCATCGGTGCTCAGGATGCCTCCGTCCTGGTCATATTCGTCATGCCATATCAGTCGTTTACCTCCAACCAGGAAATATCTCTCGGCAGTGGGGCATTCCACCACACAGCGCAGCTTATTGTTGTCTATGCTCATTCCATCACGGAGTTCCCTGTCCTCAACACCTTTTACCCAAATGGACCAGGGCGGGAAAATATTCGGCTCAACGTTGCCGATGCTTTGGTTCAATACTTCGGCATAGCGCTTCCCGATTTTATCCCATTCGATGTAAGCGGTTTTAGCATAATACGTTACAAAGGGAAATACCAGGGAAACGGAATTGCCGTTGAGCTTTGCGTCGTACGGTTTGAACTTGTCGTTGACCATCTCAATGACCTGGCCCGCAGCCGGTGTATTCGGATCAGAAATAAACAGCTTGCCGGCAGATACCGAAACCTGGTAACAGATCAGGTCATGCCCGGCATAAACAGGACTGCCAGCTGCATCCGTGCCGGTCTGGAGGTAAATGCCGATACCCTGCGGCTCGCCGGTCGCCAGCATGGTGCCGGCTATGGTCAGGAACTTCAGCCTGTCGAGGTCCTGGTTTCTGTCGATGTAATTATTGAAAAAGCTGGAAACCTTTCCGTCCCAAACCAGGTCAGCATGAACAACGGAACAGAATCTGTAACCCAGGGCATTATCCTGCCACAGCGCGGTGTTGTCGCTGAACTTGTTAAAAAGGCTTCCCTCGGTGGCCTTTTTTTCAAAATAGTACCACATGGCTGCTATGTTCTGACCGGCGCAATGCCCTCCCGGAGCGATGTATGACCCGTAATTGGTGAATTCCCAGTCGTCGGTGCCCGGCTTGAAACCGGAAGCGATCACCGGTTGTGCATTGAGAACGCTTTCCGCAATCGAGCTGACTATGATGCTGGCCCCGCTGTTCTTCACACTGCTGCCGCTCTTGAGTGCGGAAGCTTCTGTGCGGAGCCTGTCGCCCGAAAGAAAATGCCTGGTGGTGAGTGTGATCGAATCCTTTGTTATCGCCGAAAAGGGAATCCCTTCCAGTTTCCCGGTTGATTTATCAAGAAAAAAACCGATGGGAATGTGGCCCTCCGGCACGTTGACCGGAACCGTTACTTCCATAATCTGTGAAGCGTATCCGCCATCACAGGCGATGGTGATCATCGGGGAAACCGGGTTAAAATATTGTCCGAACTTATGGCTTTCGATCGGCGCGTAGGAGACGGTGAATGTTTGGGCCGCTGTATAGGAACCGGCCGGCACGCCGATTCGCAGGCCGTCGACCGCGGTACCCGGCTGCGAAACGAGGAGGGTGCCACCGCCGGCACCTATAACCGACGACCCTGCCTGAACGACCGTGCCTGTTTTAATATTTTCAGGAACCGAAGGGGTACCGTATTCATCTTTGCATGAATTGAAAACGATCAGCGGAAGCAGGATCAGATACACGGAAGTAAGGAAGCGCTTCATGGGTGTGCTGTTAGGTTTACAGATCCTATAAAATTAAGAAATCTGCGGTGAAATGACGAAAGGCATCAGCGCTCCAGCCAAAGCACCGAATTGCCGGTTCCCTCCTCGTTTTCCTCCCAGAGCTCATTGCCCGGATCGAGGATCCATTTACCGTCGACAATAAACTTATAGGTGTTTTTACCCGGGGCCAGCCGGATGGGCAGTTCCCAGCGTTCGTTACGCCTGACCATCCGGTAGGAGGATCTGTTCCAGCCATTGAAACTGCCGGTAACAATCACGTTACGGGCATTGGGATAGCCCGGCAGAACAAAGGTATGGTTGGGCCTGACGGCCAGGAAGGAGTTGGCAAACTGCCCCTCGCCGTTCACAAAAGGATTTGCCGTATCGGTCATCCAGCTGCCATCGGCTATGTATTTATACTCGTAGTTGCCGGGCCCCATGATGTAGGGGAACTGCCAACCGGTTGCCGTTTTCTCCATGCTGAGTTCGGCGTTGTTCCATGCGTTGAATGAACCGGCAAGCATCATCGTCCGCACGTGTGTGTAGCCGGCGAGCCGGAACCAGGTGGTATCGCCGATGCCCATGAAGGAGTTGAAATTACCTTTCCCATCGGGCCTCACTACCGGGTTGGCCGGATCGGTAATCCATTTGCCATCGGCCACAAATTTATAGGCATGTGTACCCGGCCTCAGGTAGAGCGGAAGTTCCCAGCCCGCAGCTGTGCGGCTCATCTGAAGTTCTTTGGGGCTGAAGCCGTTAAAACTTCCCGCGACCACAACCTGGCGTGCATCCGGATAGCCATTCAGGACAAACCGGTAATTATAGCACCATACAAAGGAGTTGAACCCGCCATTCCAGTCATCCTCGCGGTTCTTATTGAACTCATCACGGGTCCAGCGGCCATCGATAATGAATTTATAGGCATACTTGCCGGGCTGCAGCCGCATCACTGCCTGCCAACCCTTTTCAATACGGGTCATGGGTGTGCCCATTGTGCTCCATTCGTTAAAGCTGCCTGAGAGGTAAACCTGACGGGCATCCGCATGTCCGGGCAAAAAGAACCGCGCCAGGCTGTCGGTATAGGAAAACACATCGTTCCGGGTGAAACGGTTTACCCCATAGCTGGCCAGGTCGGATTCCGCAATTCCGGCGGTTTTAAACCACTTTTCATCCATCAGGAATGGCTTTGCCGTCACATCAACGTGCACCGCCGCGGGGTTTTGGGGTGGCTCCGGCGCCATCAACCTGGAAATTTCGGCGGTGCGATTGTTGATCTTCCTGAATTGCCAGCCAAGGGCCAGCATCATGCTGTCGGCTTTCCCCGTAATGATTTTATCGAGCAATACGGAATCCAGGCTGAATTGTCCGGAAACCTTCCGGAGCTGCTCCATGGTCCAGTTGAGGTCGATCCGGAATATCATTCTCCCGTCCTCGATGCGGCAGACGTCCTTCAGGTACTCCTGGCCTCTGGCCACCGGAGCAGCCAGCAGGGCGCCGGTAAGCAGCAGCATCGGGAGCAGCGGAAGCCGGAAAAAGTTCACAGTTATTTTCATTGATCAGCCTCCTTCGCCAAACTCAGGCTAAGTTCTTTCTTTACTAAGTTAACGGAAACTACCCCTTTTTCAAAAAAATCATAGCCCAGCACACCGCCCAGCGGGTAGTCATAGGCCATGGCAAGTGATTCCAGTCCGGTTATCATGGTCTGCATGGGGTGCAGCGGCAAGCCCGAAAGAACAAAATCATTCATGGTACCAAACAACACCTCGGCCTCGGCAGTTCCGGATCCCGTGAGGCCCGAACGGCGGGTGATGGTAACCGTTCCGAGCACCTTTTTGGGGGCCGAACTGCTGATTACATTGGCTTCGGCTCCGGTGTCGAGACAAAAATCAACGCCTTTGCCGCCAACCATCGCCTGCAGGAATACCACCCCGCCCGACTCCCGCACCGGAGCCACCAGGTCGGGCTGCAGCAGGGCCGTACTATCGGCCCGGATCCCGTTCCTGTTGATCCGGTACAGCTGGAGCTCGCTTCTCTGCAAGTTGATGACCATCTCCACCGACCGGAACATGCTCATCCCAAAGAGGCCGAGTATCTTTACGCCGCGCCGGTTCTCGATATGTCCGAGGCTCACCACGTCGGCCTGAACATTTTCATACCAGATACCGTTCAGATCGATTCGGTCGACACGGGTTTGGAACACCTTGTCGATGCCGCCGGTAACGCCACCCGCCCTTTCATCTACCGGAGCCAGATCCTTTCGGAAATAGGTACGGTTAAGTACCAGTTTGCTGGCGCCGGTGTCGAAAACGAAATTACCGGTCTGATCACCGATTCTGGCTTCAATGAGAAAGAGCCGACCAACCCTTTTTAGCGGTATGGTTACCGACTGGAAATCACCACGGGGATCGGCAGGCAGATCACCCTCCGGACCGGCCGAGAGAAGTGGTAAAAGCATCAGCAACAGCAAGGGAATGCGCCATCTGGCGGAGCACATCGGGCGGGAAGCAGTATCCTTTCGGCAGCGAACCATTCACGGAGAATTGAAGCGCCATAAATTTAGCCAAAATCCATTTCAGCCAACTCCAGTGCCTTTGGGTAAAGGATATTGTTTTCGAGATGAACATGCACATGAAGATCCTCCTCGAACTGATGTAGGAGCTTATACGTTAATTCATACGTTCCGCAGCCGTCTTCCGGCACTGCATAGCGGCCGCTGATCCGGCTTATCCTGTCCATGGCACCGCCGGCAAATTCGTGCTCTCCGGCCATTCTGGAAATTTCCGAACGTATCATCTGCCGGTCTTCAGCGGAACCACCGGCCAGTACACGCTTGATTGCCGGAAACAGGTCGTGCTCCTCGTGCCCCAGGTGCTGGAGCAGCTCCCGATGTATATCTGCAAACAGTTCTGCAATTTCAATCAGCTCGGGATGATGCCCGCCATGGACGTTTGCTATCTTACCCGTATAGAATAAAAGGTCGGGCAGGTTTTTAAGAACAAATTTATGATGTGTGTTCACGATATAGTCGCATAGAAAACCGGGATCCCACTCGTTGAAATTCAAGGCCTGCCCATCCGGTTCCGCCTCAACCATTGCAAGTTCCCTCTTCAGCTCCTCAGGATCGGCGCCAACCTCACGGCACGACTCGTTCAGCCCCTTTTTGCCGCCGCAGCAGAAATCGATCCCTGCCTTTGAGAATACCCGTGCAGCACGGAAATCAGCGGTTACAATGCCGCCAACGGTTAGTCTGTCGAAATCAACTTTTGCCATCTGAAATGATTTTTATTCCACTTCAAAGATAGCAAATACTTATTAAAGATATTTTTATCTTTTATTTATTTTACCTTAAACGCTGTTCTCAGGTTCATGACCTTATTGAGCAGGTCGAACCAGAATGGGGCACCCAGGGAAACGGCGATGGCGG
>CAYWHP010000145.1:0-10407 GCA_964457845.1 uncultured Porphyromonadaceae bacterium
CCGTCGGGGACCGTCGGGGACCGTCGGGGACCCCGGACCGAGGTCCGGGGTTAGTCATAAGCCATCTGGATGCATCAGGGGTTGTCATCATGGCTCCTTTTGGATACATGCGGACCTGTCCCGAAATTCATCATTGTACCATCAGGATAGGAAGCCGTCAATCGGACAGGTCCGCAATTACCCAAAAGGAATTCATTCATACTATGCACTATTCCAACCCATTGGGCATATGACTAACCCCAGGTTTCAACCTGGGGTTCCACGGACAGAGGGCGGGCGTCGGGTGGGCACAGAGAGGGCACAGAGAGGGCACAGAGCGGGAGGACCCGCGGGGCCCGTACGGGATGGCCCATGGGCCATCCCTCTCCGTGCCCTCAATCATCCCACAATCAGTTCATTATCAGCTCAATAACCGGGATCTCCACATTGGGCTTCAGTACCGGCAACCGGAGGATAACCTCGTCGCCCTTGGTCTTTTCATCGAGCCAGATGGTGGCCCTTTTGGTCGACATGCCGATTTCGGAGGCATCGTGGAGCAGCTGGGCGTATTTGATCTTCCCTGCGTAACCGGCCAGCGAAATCTGGTCGAGCGGCCATACCAGCAGGTGAATGTAAAGCCTTTTGGTTTCCGGGTTCCAGGTGATCAGCGTATTGGCCGGGGCCTTAAATTCGTCGGGCGCCTGCGTGCAACCGTAAATCGAGCGGCTGTTGAATTTCATCCATTCGCCCATGGCGGCGAGGCGGTCCTGGGCGCGGTAATCGATGGTGCCGCGGCCGGTGGGGCCCACGTTCAAGAGCACATTGCCGCCCTTGCTCACGCATTCGATCAGTAGTTCGATCAGCTGCTTGCTGTCTTTCCACGAGGTCTCGTCGCGGAAGTAGCCCCACGAGCCCGAGAAGGTCTGGCAGGTTTCCCACGCCACGCGCTGGCCGTTCACCTTCACCCATTCGCTCGGCTTGTACTGCTCGGGCGACTTGAAGTCCCAGCCCCCGGCGACCTCCTCGAGGTCGAGGCGGTCGTTGATGATGATGCCGGGCTGCAGCTCGCGGACCATCTTAAGCAGGTTCTCGGAATCCCAGTCCTGGTGGCCCTTGCCGTTGAGGCCGGGGAAGGAAAAGTCGAGCCAGATCACATCGATCTTGCCGTAATTGGTGAGCAGCTCCCGCACCTGGTTCTTCAGGTACAGGCGGTATTTGTTCATGTCGCGCCCCTTGTTGAGGCTGTCATATTCCTTCTGCGTATTGGCGCTCTGCGGGTGCACCCTGTCGATGGTGTAATCCGGATGGTGCCAGTCGATGAGCGAATAGTAGAAGCCCACCTTGAGCCCTTCGGCACGCAGGGCCTCCACGTATTCCTTCACAAGGTCCTTGCGGATGGGGGTGTTGGTGGCCTTGTAATCGGTGAATTTCGAATCGAAGAGGCAGAACCCTTCGTGGTGCTTGGTGGTCATCACCACGTACTTCATGCCGGCAGCCCTGGCCATTTTTGCCCATTCGCGCGGGTTGTACAGATCGGGGTTGAACTGCTCGAAATACTTCAGGTAATTGGCATCGGTGATGCGCTCGTACTTCTTCACCCACTCGTGGCGGGCGGCCTGTGAATAGAGCCCGAAATGGATGAACATCCCGAACCGGTCGTCGGTCCACCATTTCATGCGGGCCTCCTTCTGGGCAGGCGTTTCCTTGGGCAACTGGGCCATCACTCTGGCCTGGCAGGGAGCCAGCACAGCGAGGAGAATAAAGATCTTCAGGTAATTTTTCATGTCTGGAGGTTTACGTGTGCCCAAATATAAACCCAAAAAGCGAAAAAGCATCGGATCCATTTTTGGCTAATTTAGCCGCGAATTACGGAAAGCGCAAAGAATGGGCTCAACCTTCAGACCGGCAGAGGCGGTAAGCCTCAGGATCCGGCACAGCATCGATTTCTTTTATCCGCCGTTCCGCAGGTACTTCAGCCGGCAGTTCTTCCGGTACGGCGTTACAGGGAGCGCCAACCTGCTGTTCGACTGGTCGCTCTACTTCGTCCTCTACAATTTTGTTCTCCAGCAGCGGATGCTCCGTCTGGGGTTCGTCACCCTCAGCTCACACATCGCCAGCCTCGCCATAAAAATTCCCATTGTTTTCCTAACCGGATTCTTCCTGCAGAAATACGTCACCTTTTCCGCCTCCGACCTGCGCGGGCGGGTGCAGTTGTTCCGTTACCTGGTGGTTTTTTTCATCAACCTGGCCATCAGCTATGCAGGGCTGAAACTGATGGTCGACGGGCTCGGACTCTATCCCACCCTGTCGAACATGCTGGTCTCTGTTTTCACGGTGATCGTCTCCTTCTTCCTCCAGAAGCAGTACACTTTCCGCACCCGCAACGCCGCACCGGGGCGCTCCTGACCGCTATTCCCCGGTCCCCCAGCTTTTATTCGGCTCCGGCCCCATCACCAGCTCGAGCGTGCCCCCTGCCGCGATGGTTTCATGGCGCAGCCAGCACTGGTTGTGCGGCTTTCCGTTGAGGAGGGCCGACTGTATATACTTGTTTTGCGGCGAGTTGTTCTTCGCTACGATGGTAAAGGTTGTCCCGGCGCAATATTTTTTATCAAGATTGATAATCACCTTACTGAATACCGGGCTTGTCACCTCATAACGGGAATCGCCGGGGCAAACGGGGTGCAGCCCGGAGGCCGCCAATACATACCAGGCCGACAGCTGGCCCACGTCCTCGTTGCCCACCAGCCCTTCCACCGAGTTGTGGTAGGCGCGGCGGCAGATCTCGCGGGTCCATTTCTGGGTGAGCCACGGGGCGCCCAGCCGGTTGAACATAAACGGCGCCTGGTGAACCGGCTCGTTCGGATGGTTGTAGTAATCGTTCCACATAAGGCTTTCAGGTGCCTTGTCGAAAAACTGCTCCAGGTCGGCGACGGCCTTTTCGCGCCCGCCAAGCAGACCGGCCAAGCCATCCACATCGTGCGGCACGAACCAACCCTGCTGGTAGGGGTTGCACTCCTCCGAGCCGTAGTTCTGCTCGAGGCGGCCCCGGGCGGGCCAGGGCGACCAGCTGCCGTCCTGCTCGCGCGGGCGGAACCAGCCATGCTCCGGATCGAAGATGTTGCGGTAGCTCTTCGCCCGCTTGCGGTAATTTGCCTCGTCGGCGACATTGCCCGCCCGGTGCGCCAACTCAGCCATGCACCACTCGGAGTAGGCGTGCTCCAGCGTGGTGGAGATGCCGTACGAGTGGCCGAGCTCGCCGTTGCCGAACTTCTCCACCGTGTTTTTGCAATACTGATAGGCCTTTGCGGTATCAAAGCCGCTGATCCCCTTGGCCCGGGCATCGGCGATCACCGATACGGCGGGGTTGCCGATCATGCAGCCGCTGTAGGCGTTGAGGAACTCCCACCGCTCGAGGTAGTGCGTGCCGTTCTCACCGGCCAGCTCCACCAGCGAGTTGATCATGTCGTTCACCACCTCCGGGTTGATGATCGTCTGTAGCGGGAACTGGCTCCGGAATACGTCCCAGCCGCTGAAGATGGTGCGTTTGGTGAATTTCCCGGTTTCGTGGACCTTTCCGTCGCCGCCGGGGTATTTACCGTCAACATCACCAAATGCCCTAGGATCTATCATGCTGTGATACAGTGCCGTATAGAACACCGTCCGCTCTTCCTCCGTCCCTCCGTCCACGCTGATTTTGCTCAGCGCTTCATTCCAGCTATTCCTTGCGCTCAACCGGACCGCATCAAAATCCCAATCCTGAATTTCCGTTTCCAGGTTCTTCCTCGCCCCGTCGATGCTCACGAAGGAAATTCCGGCCTTCAGGAGCACAGCCTCATCCTTCGCGGTTTCAAAATCAGTATAAAAACCGAGGTGTTTGCCTTGCTTTTCGCGGCACATTTTCAGCACCGCTGGTTTGGCGGTGATCTCCTGGAAGGCTCGGCCCTCCTCGAACTTCCGGCGCCGGTCGGTGCCATCGGGGATATCGGCGCTCCATACCCCGAAATCGTTCATCGGCTTGCTGAATCGGGCGGAAAAGTAGACCGTGTAGTCGGGCTTGCCGCCTCCGTCGCCCCACCCGCCGCCGTCGCTGGTGCAGCGCATCCACCCCTCGATGGTGTTCGGACCGGTGACCTTCACGTACTGTTCGGTAGAGGTGCCGCCCACCCGCCGCGCCAGGTCGATCTGGATGCGCGACAGTTTGTTTGCCGGGAAGGTGAAGCGGAGCATCCCGCTGTGGGGCGCCGCGGTGGCCTCGGCACGGATGCCGTGATCGGAGAGCCTCACCGAGTAGTAGCCGGCCTCCGCTTTCTCGGTGGATTTATCGTAGGCGCTGCGATAGCCCGGTATAGCAGGATCCTCCTTGCCTGAATTGGTGACAAGCGGCCCTGCCGAGGGCATCACCAGGAAATTTCCGAGATCGCCGTACCAGCCAATGCCGCTCATCTGGGTAAAGGCGAAGCCCTCGATGGTAGTGTGTTCGTAGCTGTAACCCGGACCGTTATCGCCCCCGGTGACGGTGTTGGGGCTCACCTGCACAAGGCCGAAAGGGGTGGCGGCGCCGGGAAAGGTTTTGCCGAGGCCGTGGTGAACACCTGCTTTGCCGATGCTGGTGCTGGCGCCGATGAACGGGTTGACGTAGGAGGCCTTGTCGCGCGACTGGGGCGGGGTGAGAAGGTGAGGAGGCGAGGAGGTTAGGGAGGTTAATACGCCTGATAATAAGAGGATTGTAAGGACGCTTGGCTTTATATTCATGGTTTACCGTGATTGAGTTCCGAAGATACGGATATCGAAAGACGGATTTTACTAATTTTGGATGTCCCCCCAATAAATTGATTAATCATTGATCATGCGTAAACAGGTTTTGCTCATTTGCCTGGCGTTGATAATGCCGGGCATGACAGCGGGGGTGATGGGTCAGGGAAAAGGCCTGTCCGTTTCAGGCGTGGTGCGGGATTCCGTAACCCGCGAACCCATTCCGTTCCTCACGGTTTTTGTGCCCAACACCACTGTTTCGGGGCTCACCAATGAGCGGGGCGAGTTCACCATTAAAGGCATGCCGCTCTCGACCACCGAGCTGGCCTTCAGTCACCTCAATTATGGGCTGAAGGTGGTATGGATCGGATCCGCACTGGCGAAGGGTAAGGACATTACCGTTTTCATGGCCCCGCGCGTCATCGATATCGGGGAGGTGAAGATCACCGGCGACAGGAACAGGCGGGCGGAAAATGACCGGAAATACGATCTCGGGATATTCTACCAGTTCTTTCTGGGCGACGTGAAGAACAGCGAGTGCAGGATCAACAATCCCGAAGCACTGCGGTTCCGTCACGAGGGGAGCCGGATCATCGCCAGCGCAGCGGCCCCGCTGCAGATCACCAACAACCGCCTGGGGTATGACCTCTCCTATAACCTGGAATATTTCGTGTTCAACGACCGCCGTGACTACCATACAAGCGGTTCCGACATCAGTTTTTACAGCTTCCAGGGAGTGGCCCTCTATAAAGACATGACTCCTCCTGACGCGGCAACGCAAAACAAATGGATGAAAAACCGGGCAAAGGATTTTTCGGGCTCCCTCAGCCATTTCCTCTCGTGCCTCTACATCAACCAGCTGACCGAAAACGGCTACCATGTGTCGGCCGTTGGCATTCCCGACTCGCTCCGCACCGGCGCCCCGGCACCGGCGGATAAAACCAAAAAGGAGAAACAGCCCCGTCCCGCGATTGACAGTGTGTTCTGTTTTAACAGTGTAACCGGCCAGTCGGGGTACCTCCAATATCTCCCGTCGTCAGCGTATCCCCTGTACCGGAAAACCCGGCTGCTGGAGAATTCCCTCCGCAAGAGCCTGAAATTCAATGACTCGATACTGGTTTTCAAAAATGTCAGCGATACCCTTTTCCGCTATGACGATGCCGTAACGCTGTTTTACATCGGGAACGGGGAGCTCGAATTCTATTCCGAAGGCGATAGTCAGATTTACGACGGCGACCTGCTGTGGGGATCGCTTGATGCGAAGAAGAAGATCATCAGCATGCTGCCGATGGATTTTCTGCCGGGGGCAGAGGAAAAATGAACGGGATTTCTTTTGGCGGAACTTTAATGAGATCTGTGATCAGGCAACGATTTTGCTTGGAAACATATTTCGTTTTACCATCGACTGATATTCCACCGGCGTAAGATTAAGAACATCCATTGGGATCATAAATTTCCGCAAGGTCTTAAGCTCAGACGCCATTGTCATTTTGCCTCGGGCCGCTAAACTTTTACCTTCAAATTTATCTGAAATTATGATCAGATCGAGGTCGCTTTCCGGTCCCATTTCATGGGTCAAGGCAGACCCAAATAATGCAATCGAAGCATCTCGAAGCCCTTGATCCTTCAAACAGGATCCAAGAAACCCGATAATTGAAATTACTGCTTCTTGATCCATGTAAGGATTTTTTTTGAGCCATTCAGAATTGCCAATGTATCTCCCTGATTAAAGTCACGAATCAAATCCCTGAGGTTTTCCGGGTACCTTGTTGGTACTGATACCTTATTTAGTGAAAAAACAAATTCGAGATCTTCATCCGAGATTTCCAGACCAATGCGTTCGACAAAGAAGATGAGGTTGTGGGATTTTGGAGGATATTCACCCGTTCGGTTATGGAATAGTCCTTTAAGCCCTTTTTCAAGACTAAGGTGGCACATAAAGATGCAATAAACATATCTGCCGGCGGCAAACATATCTTCGGCTACCTCAAGGTCATAGTCTGCCTGGAAATACCACTCCAAATATGTTTTTCCCTTATCCATGCATCAAATTTAGAAAATCCGTTTCTATAATCAGCTTATGGGGAAGGAATTACCCACACACCGTCAAAAACTACATCTCTATAACCAAGTGTTTGGCAGTGAAATGTACCACCTCCCCGATTACGGAGGATTTCCCGAATCCGTTGTCGGAAAGATCCCTCAGCATGTCCGGCACCTGTGCCGGATCGCAGCACATGAGCAGGCCGCCCGAGGTTTGGGCATCCATCATGAGCATTTTATGCTCGTAATCCAGACCGGCGCCGAAGGTGGTGTCGCTTTCCACGAATTCGAGGTTGCGGAAGCAGGCGCCAGGGATGCAGCCCAGGTTGAGCAGGTCCATTGCACCTTCAAATAACGGGACCTGATCGGCGTAAAGCCGGATGGTGACCCCGGAGGCCTGTGCCATTTTCAGGGCATGACCGGCCAGACCGAAGCCAGTGATGTCGGTAGCGGATTTCACGCCGTATTTGCGCATGACAACCGCGCCGCCGTGGTTCAGTTGTTTCATGCTTTCGAGGACGGCCCGGTAGGACTCATCGCCGATCTCCCCGATCCGTTTGCCGGCCATGATGATGCCGGCCCCGATGGGTTTAGTGAGGATCAGCACATCGCCGGCCTTGGCGCCGGCATTGGTGGCGATCCGATCGGGGTGAACGGTGCCGGTGACGGCCAGTCCGTATAGCGGAACGTCGTTCACGATGGTGTGGCCGCCGAGGATCACCCCGCCGGCTTCCTTCACCTTTTCGATGCCCCCGCGGAGGATCTCGCGGAGCACCTCCAGCGGCACGGCGGCCGGAAAGGCGACGATATTCAGTGCCGACATAACCTCCCCGCCCATGGCGTACACGTCGCTGAGGGCGTTAGCCGCAGCGATCTGACCGAACTCAAAGGGGTCGGAGCAAACCGGACTGAAAAAATCGGTGGTCTGGATGAGGGCAAGTTCATCGCTGATGCGGTACACCCCGGCATCGTCGTGGGTGTCGATCCCGACCAGGATATCCGGGTGGGGCGTAGACGGCAGTCCGGCCAGGGCCTTACTGAGCTCGGCGGCCGGCAGCTTGGCCGAGCAGCCGCCATATTCAACGGTCGAAAGGAGGTCGAAAGTGCTCATGGGCTATCAGGCATACAGGACTTTCGGGGCTTTCGACAGATGGTCCAGAATCTCGAACATGTTCGATACCACCCCAATGGCCAGCTCCTCCTTCTTCTGGAAGAAATCAAGGCAGGTGCCGCACACCAGGATCCGCACACCGGCCTTTTCGAGAGCGGTCAGCGGCTCCAGCACCGGCGAATCCTTCAGGAGAAGGAATACCGAGCTGTTGAGAAACACCATCATCCCGGGTTTACTATCGAGATCGGGCAATGTATGGATGAACAGCTGCATCAGACGTTCGCCGAGCTCATCGGCACCGGCGCCCCGTATGTTTTTCTGAAAGCTTACGATGTAATCCCCGGCTGCCGGGGCAGGCGTTTCGCACCAGGCCTCGGCAGGCGTTTCTTCGGTTATGGTGCCGGTTTTATTCACGGTGAGCCGGTAAACATCTCCCTGCAACTCCCTGTTTACCTTCATGTTATGTTCGGTGAGGAACCGGGTGACGTTCTGCACGGATGTTTCGTTATCGATAAGGATTTCCAGCGTTTCATCCGCCTCCATCCCGATCAGCGCCCGCTTGGTGAGGATCAGCGGCATCGGGCACTTTTGCCCCTTTGCATCAACGGTTTTCATTGGGTTGCGTTACAATTTGAGGGCGCAAAGGTAGGGGAAAACCTGACTATTTTTATGTCGGGATACCTACTGATCAGATTAAGATGAAAACACTCCCAAACGTACATCCCGGGGAAATTCTGCTCGAAAAATTCCTGAAACCGATGGACATATCGGCAAACCGCAAAACCGGTTGTTGCCGCGCCGACCTTCTCCACCAGCCGTGTTCGAATTGAATACCGAATTTCCAGAAAATGGGGACTTGAAATATTATCTAAAGTCGATTATCTAAAATAGATTATCTAAAATAGATAATATTGTAAAATCCTGTTTATATTTGCACAAAATGATAATCAAATGGCAGCAATCAATCCGTTTCCAATAAAGGGGTATGAATCCAGTGAACTCTTCTGCGATCGTGAATCGGAGATACATCAGCTCTATTCAAACGCTGTCAACGGGATCGACACTACCCTGGTGTCCCCGCGCCGCATGGGAAAAACCGGTCTGATTTTCCGGTTTTTCGAATTCCTGAACGACAAGTCCGTCGACCATCTTTACATTGACATCTATCCGTCAAGAAGCCTCGAAGATTTTATCAGGCTGTTATCTGAAGCCGTGCTGGCTAAATTTCCGGAGAAGACGCCGGTCGGAAAACGTTTTCTCCGGTTTATCAAAGGCTTCCGGCCTCTTATCGGGTTTGATTCCATGACCGGGCAACCTCAGATTCAACTCGTTTACCAATCCGAAGGAGATAAGGAACGTACTCTTCAGGGAATACTCAGGTTTTTAGAGGAACAAGGGCGGACGATCGTGGTGGCAATCGATGAATTTCAGCAGATTACCGAATATCCGGAAGTAAATACCGAAGCTTTAATGCGAAGCTCCACCCAGCATCTGAAAAACGTAAAATTCATCTATTGCGGCAGCAAAAATTCATTGATGGCCGACCTGTTTTCCAATGCCATACGCCCCTTCTACAACAGCACGCATTTCCTTGCACTGGACAAAATCCCAGATGAAAGTTATGTTCCGTTTATCCGCAAGCTATTTGAGCAAAATGACCGCCGCCTGAATCCGGGAATCCCGGAAGCCATACTCAGATGGACCCGCAGCCATACCTACTATACCCAAAGTTTGTGCAACACCCTCTATTCCATGGGAAGCCCGGTGATTCAGGAGGAACAGTTGCGTGCTGCGTGCCTCGCGCAATTGAAAATCGGTGAACCGGTTTATCTGCAATACCGGCAACTTTTAACCCGTTCCCAATGGAATTACCTGATAGCAGTGGCACGCGAACAGGCAGTTACGCAGATTACCGCTCAGAATTTCCTTAGCAAGTACCAGATAGGAACCCCTGCCAATTCCGTCAGGATAAGCCGATCTTTGATCGAAAAGGAGCTGTTGCTGTCGACAACCACCAAAACAGAAACCCGGATTGAAGTGTATGATGTTTTCTTTTCCCGGTGGCTGGAGATGGAATATCAATAGGCATGGCTAATTACTGATCGCTCAATTGCCTATCCCGCCGAACCCGTTATCCTCTCATAAACCCACCGGTTCACCGGTGTGGCCACGCCGACCTTCTCCCCGAGCCGGATTACGGTTCCGTTCTGGTACTCGATTTCCGACGGCTTGCCCTCCCACACGTCGCGCGTGAGCGATGAGGTGGTGTCGTAAGGGAAGCTGTCGATGAACGATACCGTTTTTTCAACGAACCCGGGTTCGATTCTGATGCCGAGTTTCTGCGAAACATCGTACGCTTCGGTCAGCAGGTCGATCATCCGCCGGCGGTTTACAAGATCCTCCCGCAGCTGCCCGTAGGTGGTATGCGTTACAGCCAGCAGGCCGCTTACGCAGATCGAGATGAATTTCTTCCAGAGGTCGGCTTCGATATCGGTTGAGACCTGCGCCTTGATGCCCGCCGC
>CAYWHP010000146.1:0-1741 GCA_964457845.1 uncultured Porphyromonadaceae bacterium
TAGTGAGCACTGTCAGTTTCAGTATTCTTTTCCCGATGGTTGCTTTCCACTTACTCGTCTCTGTCAAATACGAATAGGTTATCACTGGCAATGTTAGTGTCAAGAAACCAATAAGTTGTCCTAAATATGGATGAAGAACTCCTTGTCTAACCTCGAAAAACGAGCTCGTCACTGTGAAAAGTAAAATGGCATACAAAACAATAACTCCAAAGTCTATTGTCCAAGCTAAAATTCTATGTATAAGTTGTCTTATCATAATTGCTGGTAACGTTTCGCTATACGCATTGCGTATATTTTCCATTTATCAGATCTCTGATCATTTGGTTGTAATTCATTTAGTTATGACCACCACAATGTATAGATATTTTTTGAATTAGCCGTTCTGATGTGCGTGTAGATCTGTGTGGTTTTCGGACTTGCATGGCCCAACAGGCTCTGGATGTAACGAAGATCCGTGCCATTCTCAAGCAAATGCGTGGCAAAGGAGTGGCGTAGGGTGTGTAAGGTAACCTGACTGCCCACCCATCTGTCCGGCATACAGATAGCCATCTGGCTTATAAAGGCGTTAGTATTCCCGGATCATCACGATCTGCAGGCGAAGGTTGCATTACCCGGGCCGGGGAGCCTGTTATTTCGTATTTTCGTTGATCAGGCCCGCATGCGGGTTTAGCCGCAGGGGATTATCGGAATAAAAAGAAACGAAATGCCACAGAAAGTAACATTCAGGGAGAAGATCTACACGTACCAGATTGATTTCGCAGGACATGTGAACAACGCCGTTTACATCCTGTGGATGGAAAACGGAAGGCTCCGGCTGCTTGAGGCGATGGGCCTTCCGGTGAGCGAAATTGCCGATAAGGCAGGGATCGTGCCGGTGCTCACCGAAACCTGGATTGCTTACAAGCGGCCGCTGTTCTTGCATAACGAGGCTAACGTGGAGATCTGGATTTCGGAACTGAACAACGCTTCGGCGATCATGGAGTTCCGGTTTTATAACGAGACCGGCGAACTGTGCGCAAAGGGCCGCCAGACGGGACTGTTCGTTGACCGTACCACGATGCGGCCGGTTCGGTTGACCGGCACCGCGCGGGAGGCGTTCGAACGTTTTATGGGCGAATTGGATAAATCATAGAGCCGCTTTGTAAGCTTGGAAGAAATGAATCCATCGACCAGCCCCGCCACTTAAAACACAATTATCCATATTTTAAGTTGACGGGCCAAGTTAAAATATAAATTTCTGAGCTATTTATTAATCAAAACACTACTTTTCCCAGTAGGTTTGGTTCGTGTTCTGCGTTTTTTTTGCTGCTCTTTCCGCAACTTGATAAAAGCGCTAAACTCTTTTCGCTCTTCATCATTCCATGGTTTGTCTAAAACCGTGAAGTCTACATTTTTAGGTTCTCTGATAAGTCCCATGGTTTTATTTCTTAAAATACTGATTGATTAATCTCTGTGCAGCAGGCGCCTCAATGATCATTTTGTCCCTTTAAAACGCGTTGCATAGAGTGTCTCTTCACTTCGATGAAAATACATCCCCTGAAACAGAATTCTCAATGGAGTTCGACAGCTTGTCAATCTCAATGCCAACTAATATTTTATCTGTTTTTCCCACATTGGACAGGCCGATAAAAATTACAACGCCTGCCGATTAGAATGAACAATTATATTAAATCGTAAAGCTCTAATTTATATAAGAATAAGAATAATGACCAATGCATTTGCCGGTCGGCAGAGACTGTAA
>CAYWHP010000146.1:1751-10184 GCA_964457845.1 uncultured Porphyromonadaceae bacterium
CAGCTTGTCAATCTCAATGTCAACTAATATTTTACCAATCGTTTCCACTCAGCTAAGGTACTAAATTGAGGGCTTAGATTAGTTTACCAGAGGCACTTTATGGACATATTTGCCATATTTTTCGCTTGCTGGTAATTGAACATTGGGGCCAGGTGGCACAAAAGCCCGGCGGGGATCCGGTTTATTGTCAGCGTGTCCGCAACACCTCATCTCTCATAGAGCCTTTCCTTCCCACTCTTCATGAAACCTCGCTAAAAACTGTTCCATAAACGCATGCCTTTCTGCGGCAATGCGCTTTGCCTGTTCGGTGTTCATCCGATCCTTGAGCAGCAACAGCTTTTCATGAAAGTGATTGATTGTTGTCCCCTCATTTTTCAGATATTCTTCAGCGGTTGCGTGATATTTCGGCTCTACACCCGGCGTATACATCGATCTGCCTTTTGAGCCGCCATAGGCAAATGTCCGGGCAATCCCGATGGCCCCGATGGCATCCAGCCGGTCGGCGTCCTGCACAATCTTCCCTTCCAGCGTTTCCATATCCGTTTTTACCCCATGCCCTTTAAAAGAAAGGGATTCAATGATCTGGCAGATGTGCCTGATCGTGGCAGGGTCCAGCGAAAATTTCGATAACCACTCCGCCGCAATACGGGGGCCGACGGAGAAATCCCCCGAGTGAAATTTCCAGTCGGCAATGTCATGCAGCAGAGCTGCAAGCTGGATGACCAAACCGTCGGCATCTTCATGGTTCTTTGCAAGGACAATGGAGGTCTGCCATACCCTGTAAATATGCCACCAGTCATGACCGGATGAGTCGCCCGATAATTTCTCCTGAACGAAACCCACTGTGCTTGAGATGATTGTATCCGCTTCTGTATTGGCCATTTGTTACATTATTTATCCGGTATCATCGGAATTGATAAGCTTATCGTGCTAAACTAAGGGAAAATCTTGACCAAACCGGATAAACTGTGCGCTGTTTTTCCACTCCAAAAGCCTTAAATTCACCTGCTATGAAAAAGATCAGACATTTGCTATTCACCGGCGCCGTACTATCGGCCCTGGTTATCCTATCCGCCTCCTGCACCGGCGGAGTAACCGTGCAGAAGGGCGGCAATGTGGCTTCCCTTGGAAATGAGCTGGTGAGCCTCGATTTTAACCTGGCTGCCGGAACATACAGTATCAATAACCGTAAGGATAAAACAACCCCGATCAGGGATGCTGTGCTGAAGATCAACGACTGGTCGTCCGACACCGAAAACAGGCGGATCGCCTGGCAAGAACAAACGGTTTCGGATGAATTGGGCAAAGGGAAGGCCCTGTCCGTTAAAATTGAATCGGATAAGCAGCCGGTGATGATATTCCGGTTTACCCTCCGGGAAAACCAGGGATTCTTCACGGTATCCGGCGAAATTCAAAACACAACGGCCGACACCATACAGGTGAAGGAAATCAGTGTACTTGCCGGGGGAAAGGCTTATGCCGGAGCGGTATTCCCCGATAACTTCACCATGATCGACGGGTTCAGCGCCGGGGAACCGCTGGAATACGGTGAACGGTTGTATTCGCCGCTGACGAGGGAGTACGCCCTGAAATCGCGGAATAATATCCTGCTTACGTTCGGCAGCGGTCAGTCGCGGCAAACACTCGTGATGGGCGGGCTCACCTACAACGATTATGAAAAATATGCTTCGCTGGAGCAAAGCCGGAAGGTGGAACTGGAAAAGGGCGCTGATGATAAAAGCAGTCTCCTCTGCTACCTCAACCTGCCGGATGATAAATTGGATGAGTCGGCTGGCGGGGAGAAACTGGAACTGGTGCAGGGCAATCAGAAAAAAACGTGGCAGAACCAGGAGTTCCGGTGCACGGAAACGGCCACATCAGCCATGGACAGTGCGAAAATCATCCTGGATATTAAAAACCTCAACCGGGATAAGCCCTACTTTCTGGGTTTCTCGTGGTGGAGGGGCCTGTGGCACGGCGACCGGAAAGATCACCGGCAGTCGGTATTTGTGGAATTCATGAAGGACGGTAAACTTACCCGGATCGCCCTGATGGAAAACCAGCTGCTCCCGCGTTTCGACGGGGTTAAAAAGGAGGATGTGGAGCAGGTGGAGCTGCCTGTTCCAGCGGAGGCGGTGGCAGCCGGCGGTTTTCAATTGCTGGTGGAGCATGCGGCCGGGGAGTATGCAAACAACGCGAAGGATCCGAATGTATACCTGAGTGAGCTGTGGCTGCGCGATGGCAGCTGCAAGCCGCTGATGACGGATCGGCTGACGCAGATTAACGAATGTACCCGGGCAAGAAGGGAATACACGGCGAACCTTTATGCGTTGGATCCGGTGGGCAAGCGGGTGGATCCCGGAACGACCTATGTTCCTGAAGATCAGTTTTATATCGATGTAACGTGCCCCGATCCTTTCGAAGCCCTGGAACAATACGGACGGCTCGTTGCCCGGGCACAGCACATCGAGCTGAGCATGTATGATTTCCCGTCGGTGTGCCTCTGGTACGCCCAGGTGAGCGATTACGGGGGAGGGGCGGCTGACAACACAACGCCCGGGGCCGTTAAGGAGATGGGCATTATTGCCGGGAAAGGTTTCCTGAATTACAGCCGTGCGGCCGTGCGGCTGGTGCCGGATTCCTATTTGCCCGATAACCAGCAGGGCTGGTGGGACGACAAGCACTGGCAGATGGAGAAAACCGATTTGAATGCCAGTAAGAACGGGCGATACATGGAGCCCTACGAAACATCGGAGAAATGGGGCAAGGCGGTGACCCAGCTCGGCGGGATACCCCTCACCTATGTGCAAACCGGTTTCCGGTCGGAGGATTATGCAAAGGCTTTCCCCGGGCACATGCTCTTCAACAAATCCTATGCATGGGTGGGGGAACCGAAAGATACGTCGGGCCCATTGTTTACGACATGGAACCAGACCTGGACACGGAACCGGATTGTATGGGGCTATGATTATACCGATCCTGATTTTCTGAACCATCTGAAGGAGGTTTATAAGAACCTGGCATCCGGCGGCATAAAGGGCCTGATGTACGATTATCCTTTCTCCGGATGGGCTTCGGGCGGAGGTTTGGAGGATAAATATTCAACCACGGCGGCAGCCTACCGGACTATCTTCCGCCTGCCGTACGAAGGCCTGGGCCCGGGATCCTATGTGGATGAACGCAATATGGAGAAGGGAAGTGATGTGACGATCGGCTACGTGGCTTCCATGCGCACGGAGAACGACACCGACCTGATGGATGAAGTTACGGTTACCCGCTGCGGACTGCGCTGGTACAAAAACAGGGTCCTCTACAACCAGGATACGGATTCGAAGAATATTGCCCGCCTGCAGGGAAACCGCGACCAGGTGCGCTCGGTGGTGACCATGGCCTACGTGACCACGGGCCGTTTTCTGCTGGCCAACAGCTTCTCGCAATTCTCCGCCGAAACCTACCACGACCTTACCCGCACCTTCCCGTATCCAACGGAGAACCGGTCGGCAAGGCCCGTGGATGCCTTCGTAAGCGAATATCCGATGGTGTATGATTTCAAGGTAGATGAGGGGTGGCACCAGGTGACCTTTTATAATGGTGATTTTGAAAAAGAAAACAAGATCGGCATCAACCTCGCCGGCGAAGCCGTTGAAGGGGCGCTCGCACTGGATCCCGCGAAATCTTACCATGTTTATGATTTCTGGAACGACCGGTATGTGGGTATTTACAAAGGGTCGGCCCGGCTGGAGCTGACAAACAGGCCGGGTGAGGCGCGCATGTTGTCGGTAAGGGAAGCAACACCTTATCCCCGGGTGCTGTCTGCCGATCGCCATATCATGCAGGGGTACCTCGATATGAGCGATGAAAAATGGGACAGCGGAACGAAAATCCTTTCGGGCACCAGCAAGGTGGTCGGCGGTGATCCCTATATCATCACCATCGCCCCCGCCGGTTTGGTGGCGGGGAAGGTGTCTGTCTCGGGCCCGGATGCCACGGTTTCACTGATCAAATGCGAGGATGGATTAATCAAAATAAAAATCGAATCCGGCAAAAATGCCGCGATCAATTGGCAGATTGCTTTTGAATAAACCGGTTTTCCTGCACGGTAAGGTGTTTGTCACCGCATCATCCAACTGATCGTTGAATCGGCCGCCTGTTTGATGCCCGAACCGGAGGTCTGCTCCCAGAAACTGGTGTTCTGTTCGGCAAGCAGCTGTGTGTACACAATCCAGCTTTGGATCCAGCCGGTGAGGGTGCCCCAGGCGCCCCATCCCGCATCGGCATTGGAGGCCCAGTAGTCGCCGCGCCCATAGTCGAAGGCCCGGAACCAGGCGCCGTCGAGGTCGTTCCACCGGCTGCTGCGCACCTGGATGCGCGTGAGGAATTCCGACAACCGTTCGGTAGCCTGCCGGTATTTCGGGTTCCCGGTGGCTTTCCAGGCCTCCTGCAGCGAGAAAAACGCAAAGTTGGAGGTGTAGAGCATGTCGGCTACCGGATCGCCGTTGCGGAAGATCAGCGGCGCCTCGTACAACCCGTACTGCGCATTCGAATGGGTCTGGTCGAACGGGCTCGAGCCCTTGCCGAGCTCCTCCCGGATGGCGCCGCACTCCACCTGGTTCTCCACCAGCTTGTTGACTACTGTATCGAGCCACTGCCGGTGCTCCGGCGTGTCGGCCACGCGCACCAGCCAGGCCAGCGGCAGGATCATGCGCGCACGCTCCTGCTGGATGCCGTTGGTCCACGACCATTTATCGGGATAAGCCTCCATGGTGAGGCGGATAGCCCGCTCCGTTTTTTCGAGCAGCGGGGCGTACTTCGTTTTATCGTACAGCCACAGGTAGGTGGCCCATATCCACGATTCGAAATGGGGATGCGGGTTGATCAGCTCCGACTTCTGGAAATACGCCAGTCCGAGCTTCGTAAGGTCCTGTTCATGGATGCGTTCGCCGCGGAACCCGTTCACCCCGGTGGTGCGGAAATTGGCCACGATGCCTTCGGCGATCTGCCGGTCCCATTTGCCGGTGCCGATATTGGCCGATGCGCCGATGATGCCGAGCAGCGAGCGGGCATTGTCGTCCTGGTAATACACCCACGGATGGGTGAGCGACCAGCCCATCAGGCCATAATTCGGGTCGTTCGGCCTGTTCCGGGGCCCGTTCCGGATGTTGCTGCCGAAAATGAAATCAACCAGGTTGGCCGATATCGTTTTATACTCTTCTTTATTCAGATAGGCCCCAACGGCTGCCAGGGCCAGCGACACCTCGCCCTGCACGTCGTTGCGGATCCAGTAGCGGTACTCCTCGCTGCCGTCCCACGCCACCCGCGAGGCGTGCCCCTCGAGGATACCCAGCGTGCCATCGCCGTTGGGAAAGTTTTGCGGCACGGGCGGTCCGAACGGGTTGGTGCCGTCGCCCTGGTATTTGAGCCACATCTCTTTCCACGAAGGATCGATGAAGAAGCGGCCGTTGAAAAACCATTCGGTGCCGCGGATGATCGAGTTGCGGCGGGCATCGGCGGGCAGGGTTTCGCCGGCTGCATAGGCCGGTGCGAGATAAGCGAGCCAGTGTGTGAAGCCGATTGAATGATCGCCGCTCACGGTTTGCAGGATGTATTTCCAGATCTCCTTCCAGCTGTCGGCCGGTCCGTAGCGGCCGGTGGCAAAATGGCTCAGTTTGGAGGTTGCCACAAGTATGCCCTGATGGTTGAACAGCAGGGGGTAATTCGGTACGCCGGATGTTCCGTATTCCGCCTTATCGAACCCGGCCACCTTTGCCATCACCATCAGGCTGGAATCCACGGCCACCGGCTGGATGTAGCAATGATTGAGCCCCACCAGCGACATCGGGGCCAGCTTTTCGCTGATCTTTTCCGACAGGATCACCCCGCGCTCGAGGTTCATCACCAGCGGCTGGGCGGCAAGGTCGAGACCGGGCACTGCGGCGGCATATTCCACGTACAGCTTCAGCTTCCTTTTCCGGGCCATTTCGTACACTTCGGCCGGGATGGGAGTGGGCTTCAGCGGGTATCCGTCGGCCAGGATCAGCAGGCCGCTGCCGCGCCGGGCGGATTTAACCGCCTCTGCGGGGTTGCCGGCCCGGCTGAAGGCCAGTCCCGACTGTTTCAGCGACAGGATCAGGTCGTTGTCGGGCGATCCGCAGATCGTTACCCGATGGGGACCGCGAAGGATCCAGATCACCGGGATGATGAGGATGACGGGGAGAAGACGGAGCAGGCGGCGTGGCATATGGTGGTGTTTTCATAAAAGTAGAAAACAATTTGCAACGATGGCGGATTGGAACAGCAGACTTGAAACGCTGCCGGTGCCGATGGCTACCAGCAGCAACGGAACGGAGTTAAGATCGATTCGGTTGGTTCACTCACCACCAAAGTAATCCGGGAAGGGAGAAATGAAATTATGGAGGCTGCCATGAACTGCATTTCCGGAATCAGACCCCGGGTTCCCGAGTCATTCAGCGTCACTGTTTTCCCAAATCCCGTGACCAACGGCCTGGCAATGGTTTCGATTTTTATGGAACAATCTGGGACAGAAAACGCTCCCCGAAAAATGATAAGCCATCTGTGATCAAATAATTCGAATACCTTTGCGGGCTTTTTAACGAATTATCAAATGATTACAGTATCAAACCTCGGTGTTCAGTTCGGTAAGCGGATATTGTTCCAGGATGTCAATATGAAGTTTACACCGGGCAATTGCTACGGTATTATCGGTGCCAACGGCGCGGGGAAATCTACGTTCCTGAAAATGATTTACGGTGAAGTTGCAAGCACCAAGGGCTCGGTTTCATTCGGTTCCGGTGAACGGCTGTCGGTGTTGAAACAAAACCACTTCGAATTCGAGGATATTGTGGTGCTGGATGTGATCCTGATGGGACATGACCAGCTCTGGAGTATCATCCACGAAAAGGAAATCCTCTATGCGAAGGAGGATTTTACCGAAAAAGATGGCCTCCGGGCATCTGAGCTGGAAGAACGGTTCAACGAGCTGGATGGCTGGAACGCGGAAAGCAATGCCGCCAGTTTGCTCAGCGGATTAGGCGTTAAGGAGGAACATCACCGAAAATTCATGCGCGAACTCACGGGCAAGGACAAAGTCAAGGTCCTTCTGGCGCGGGCCCTGTTCGGCAAACCCGATAATCTTCTGCTCGATGAGCCCACCAACGACCTCGACCTGGATACCGTTGAATGGCTCGAATATTATCTGTCGAACCTGGAGAATACGGTTCTCGTGGTATCCCACGACCGGCACTTCCTCGACTCCATCTGTACCCATATCGTGGATATCGATTTCAGCAGGGTCCAGCAATTTGCCGGCAACTACAGCTATTGGTACGAATCGAGCCAGCTGGCTTTGCGCCAGCAGCTTAATCAGAATAAGAAGGCCGAAGAGAAGAAGAAAGAGTTGCTGGAATTCATCGCCCGGTTCAGTGCGAACGTGTCCAAATCGAAGCAGACCACCAGCCGTAAAAAGATGATTGAAAAGCTGAATATCGAGGAAATTCAGCCTTCCACGCGTAAATATCCGGGTATCATTTTCACCCCGGGCCGGGAACCCGGGAACAATATCCTGGAAGTTGAGGGTTTGAGCAAGACAGTGGAGGGGAAGGTCCTGTTTAAGGATGTCAGTTTTGTGATCAATAAGGATGACAAGATTGTTTTCCTTTCCAGGGACACCCGTGCCATGACCACCTTTTTTGAGATCATCAAGGGGCATCAGCAGGCCGACAGCGGATCCTTCGTTTGGGGGCAAACCATCGTAAAGGCCTATCTGCCGCTGGAAAATGAAAAATTCTTCCAGAAAGACCAGACGCTGGTGGATTGGCTGGCTGAGTTTTCCGAGGATACCAGCGAGAATTATCTGCGGGGATTTTTGGGTAAGATGCTTTTTTCTGGTGAGGAGATCTATAAAAAGGCAAGCGTTTTGTCGGGCGGCGAGAAGGTCCGCTGCATGATTGCCCGCATGATGATCCGCAATGCCAACGTGATGATCCTCGATACGCCCACCAACCACCTCGATCTCGAATCCATCCAGGCGTTCAACAATACACTGATAAAGTTCAAAGGGAATATCCTGATGTCATCGCATGACCATGAGTTCATTGAAACTGTTTGTAACCGGGTCATCGAACTCACGCCCAGCGGCATCATCGACCGGATGATGGATTATGATGACTATATCCTGGATGAAAAGATTAAAGAGAAGCGCAATTCAATGTACTGATCGAATAACGTCTCCACTGCGCGGTATATTGAGAAATCCGTCAGGCAGGCACCCGCACTGCAAAAAATATTTTCTGATGGCCTTCGTGTCTGAAAACAGAACAAATGATTGTAATAAAACAAAACATTACTTAAATTTGACCTCTGAAGAAAAATGAAAAACAGGCAAGCCATGAATGAACAACTATCTCATAAACAGGT
>CAYWHP010000147.1:0-10149 GCA_964457845.1 uncultured Porphyromonadaceae bacterium
CGCAGGGAGCGCGGGAGAGGGGCCGGGGGTGAGGTCTTGACGCGAAGAAGTGTCGCGTAGCGCGTGACGCGGAAGAACAGCAGGGCTAAGGGATTCAGAAGGACTGTTGAATTTTTTATCAGGTGTTGTATTTATTTACACCTCCATTACTTGTTGATAATCTGCGAATTAAACAATAGGATACTATTCGGTGTAGAATTTTTCAACACTCGATGCCCTGCGCAACATAGGCAATTCCATCTTAACTTTTTCATATTCTGTCTGTTATATAGTTTGGCCCGGTAATTGGATTACATGGTTGTGATCTGTAAAAAATTACAACATGAACTCAATTCTTACGGCCATGAAAAAAATAGTTTCTTTCCTCACAGGCGTCGCCATGGTTCTGGTGTGCGTCGCCGCCATTCCCGGTTTTGCCGGTGATACCACAAAAACCGGGCAGCCAAAAGGCACCCTTACCGTTTCGGCTTCGCCGGAGATGTTCGATCTTACCCGTGTTTGGGCCAATGCCTTCATGAGCGCCAATCCGGGTACGAGCATCCGGGTTGTTGCCGATGACGGCACTGTGAGTCCCGGCACCGCCGGTCTCCAGGTGATGACCCAGGAACGGGCAAAATCGGTAACCAGCGAACCCGCGTGGAAAATGGTAGTTGGCCGCGATGCAGTTGTCCCGTTTGTCAGCGCATCGAATCCCTATCTGGATGATATCCGACGGGAAGGCATTGCATCGGGCGAATTTGCCAACCTGTTCGAAACGGAAGGAACCAGAACGTGGGCAGGACTGCTGGACGGCGGCGCTTCAAAATCCGTAAATTTCTATTTGGGAGCGGATGAAGGGGTGAGATCGGCGATTTCTGGTTTTACCGGTATGGATCCGGTATTTATCGAAGGGATCGCCTCTGCAGGGAGTGCCAACGTGATTGAATCAGTGGCCGGTGACCCTTATGGGGTTGGTTTCGCCAGGTTGGCGGACATCACCGGAATAACCGGAGAGCTTGCAGCAGGTATTGCTCTTTTGCCCATCGACAGGAACGCAAACGGCAGGTTGGATTACGTTGAGAAAATATACGGCAGTGTAGCTGACTTATCACGGGGCATCTGGATCGGCAAATATCCGAGCGCCCTCTGCGGCAATATTTATGTTATTGCGCCTGTGCAGCCTGAAGAAGCCAGCGAGACAGCCTTTCTGAAATACATCCTCACCACCGGTCAGGCATCTCTTGAATTGGCTGGCTTCAACAGCCTTGTCTCCAGCGAAAGACTCTCCAGGATCGACAGGCTGCCAGACAATGGTTTTATCTCATCGTCGGGCGAAGGAGTGAATACCATGCAGCTTCTTATTACCATTATTGCCGGGCTGGCTGTTATCCTTGCCATTGTGCTCGCAGTGGCCCGCTATCGTCGCAGTAACTTACCCCTGAATTTGAATGCAGCCAGCGAACTGGCCGGTATCAGTGAAGCCAGCATGAGTATTCCCAAAGGTCTCCTCTTCGACAAAACCCACACCTGGACCTTCATGGAGACAGACGGAACCGTTAAAGTTGGCATCGACGACTTCCTTCAGCACGTAACAGGTAATCTGACAGGTATCAAAATGAAGTTGCCCGGCGAAAAGATCCGGAAGGGCGATCCGATCCTAACGTTAGTGCAAAAAGGCAAACGTCTGGTGATCAGCGCACCGGTATCCGGGATCATTATCGCCGATAACAGCATCCTTTTCACGGATCCTTCCCTGCTCAATTCGGCACCCTATACCGAAGGCTGGGTTTACCGGATACAGCCGACCAACTGGATGCGGGAAACCCAATTCCTTTTCATGGCTGAAAAATACAGTGAATGGCTGCGAACCGAGTTTACCCGTCTCCGGGACTTTCTGGCCGGAATCCTAAAACACGAAAATCCTGAATATGCTTTTGCAGTTCTTCAGGATGGAGGGGAAGTCCGTGATCATATTCTGGAAAGCCTGCCGCCAGAAGCATGGGAAGAATTTCAGATCCGATTCATTGACGAATCCAAAAAGCAATAATCATGGGACTTGACCGGAGAAATTTCATGAAGAGCCTCGGGCTCACGGGTGCAACCCTGGCCTTGGGAAGCAAGCTCGGCGCAAAGCCGGCTGAGGAGGAAGGGATTGAATTTTTCGGCGTTCTTTACGACTCAACGCGCTGCGTCGGGTGTCAGACCTGCGAAAACAGCTGCGCCGAGATCCACGGATTGCCTGCCCCAACCGATGCACCTGCCGCAGGTGTCGTAAGGGAGACCAGCGAGAACAGCCGTACGGTGATAAATGCCTTTAAAACAACCAAAGGCGAAGTCTTCTCGAAGAAACAGTGCATGCATTGCAACGAACCCGCCTGCGCCGCCGCCTGTTTAACCCAGGCCATGTATAAAACAAAAGAAGGACCGGTCATATGGCGCGCAAACAAATGCATGGGCTGCCGGTACTGCATGGTTTCCTGCCCGTTTGACGTTCCAAAATTCGAATACTTCAGTCCGAACCCAAAAATCAACAAATGTGACCTATGCTATGAACGAGTCATGAAGGGAGAAAAGCCGGGCTGTGCGGCCGACTGCCCGGCCGAAGCGATAACGTTCGGCACCCGCAGGGAACTGATCCGCGAAGCCCGCAAGCGCATCAACGACCAGCCGGATGTTTACGCCGATTTCATTTATGGCGAACATGAAGCCGGCGGCACCGGTGAATTGTACATAGCCCAGGTGCCGCCTGTCGAGCTTGGGTTCAAAACGAAATTACAGAACAGCTCCTACCCCGCCTTATCGAAGGGGTTCCTCTACAGCGTGCCATCCGTATTTGTCCTCCTCCCGGTATTGTTGCTGGGCATTCATGAATCAGCGAAGAAAAGAACCTCAAACGAAGAAGACGAAAATGAGTAATCCAGCCATAACAGTAACCGATCGAAACGGGAAAAGCATCTGGAAATTCCTGATAAGCGAATTCAAGCCGAAAGGTAAAATCTGGACCCCCTTCAACATCATCTCGATCCCTGTAATTCTCCTGGGTACCGTTCTGATTGTTATTCGTTTCTGGAAAGGGATCGGGGCAGTCACCAATCTGACACAGGATGTCCCCTGGGGGCTCTGGATAGGGTTCGATGTGGTGACCGGTGTGGCATTTGCCGGCGGGGCCTACGTTCTGACATTCATCGTGTACATCCTTAATAACCAGAAATACCACTCCATCGTAAGGATAACCGTCCTTAACGGTTTTCTGGCATATGTGTTCTATGCAGGTGCCCTCCTTCTTGATCTGGGCCGCCCTTGGAACGTAATCAATCCGATTATTGGCAACAGTTTCGGCACCAGCTCGGTCCTTTTTCTGGTAGCCTGGCACTTTCTTCTTTACATGCTGGCGCAATTAATCGAGTTCTCGCCGGCAATTGCCGAATGGCTGGGAGCCAGGCGTGCCCGGAAAATCCTTTCCGGCATGACAATCGCTGCGGTTATCTTCGGCATCACACTGTCGACGCTACACCAATCGGGTCTTGGTGCACTTTACCTGATGGCAAAGGACAAGATCCATCCCCTCTGGTATTCCGAGTTCATTCCAATTATGTTCCTGGTATCAAGCGTATTTGCAGGTCTCTCGATGGTGATTTTCGAAGGGTCGATCAGCAACCGGGTATTCTCCGACCAGATCAGCGAAAAGGACAAGCATAATCATCACGGTATTGTAATTGGCCTGTCAAAGATCTGTGCCGGGGCCATGTTCGCCTATTTCTTCATGCATGTGCTGGTATTTATTCACGACAAGAACTGGGACTATCTGAATACGCCGATGGGTTACTGGTTCCTGCTGGAGATGATCGGATTCGTTCTGTTGCCGATGATGCTCTTCTTTTACGGCTACCGGAGCAAAATCATGAACCTCATCAAAATTGCTGCCATCATAACCATGTTAGGAGTCATTCTTAACCGGCTGAATGTAACGGTAATCGGCTTCCGCTGGGAAGATGCCATCCGGTATGTCCCGTCATGGATGGAGGTTGTCATTACCCTCACGGTGATTTTTACCGAGATATGGATCTTCCGCTGGGTTGTCCGGCGCATGCCTGTACTGCGGGAGCCGCCGGCATGGGCCAAACACTAAAAACAACACTAAAAACAATACAAAATGGAAGGCTTTAGTTATAACAACATCTTTGAAACCAAAGGCATCGAATACATTGTCATCCTGCTGTTCTTTGCCATCCTGATCCCCTTTTGGGTTTTGCTGAACCGCCGGCTGAAAAGCCGCCGTTCCGCAAGGCTCGAAGGCACCATTAACCCGTCGTCGCTGCGCATCCCACAGGGTGTATTCTTCAGCAGGAATCACACCTGGACACATCTCGAACGTTCGGGAACGGCAAAGGTGGGCCTCGATGACCTCCTCCTGCACATAACCGGCCGGGTTGAGCTATCCTGGCATGCCTCCTCCGGCGAAGCGGTAAAGAAGGGCGACCTTCTCGCCGAAATCGGTCACGCAGGCCGGCAGCTTAAAATCTATTCGCCGATCTCGGGAATAATTGAGGAACTCAACAGTCTCCTCTCCGACGAGCCGGACCGTTTGTCAGAGGATCCTTTCCGGCTGGGCTGGATCTATCGCATCAAACCATCCGACTGGATCCGGGAAACTTCAGGCTATTATCTTGCCGGAGAAGCCACAGGATGGACAACCAGGGAGCTGACCAGGTTTAAAGATTTCCTCATGGCTTCTGCCGGAAGAAGCGGTGCTGCCCAGGGGGTGATCCTGCAGGATGGGGGAGAACTTCGTGACCATACGCTCGCTGCCATGCCGGAATCAACCTGGCAGGAATTTCAAAAAGACTTCCTGAATATCAACGACTGATTTATTGAATAATTCAACACTTTTTGCCTGAAATTCCTTATATTTACAGACATAGGACGGCAGAAGCGAAATGATTCATGACCGATAAATTCAGAAAATTCAAAGGTATCGATGGCCGGTCACTCAGGAAGAAATACCTGCAGTTCCGGTCATCGATCTATAGCCGCGTGGTGCTCGTCATCGGGATACTCTCCATTTTCCTGCTGGTTTCGAGCAATGTCATTTTCCGGTCGGTGAACGAAAACTACATCAACACGGTCATTAACCAGAACGGCAGCAACATCGGATCAATCGTGGAAGGCGCGCTGTACCATTCGATGCTTGAAAACAATCGTGGTGCCCTTCAGAATACACTTGATGTAATCAATACCATGCCGGGGATCGATGACGTCAACATGTATGATGATCAGGATAATCTGGCCTACTCCTCTTTTTCTGAGGATAAGGGAGGACATATCGATCCAAATTGCAAGGGTTGCCACACCGACATCCGATCCATGTTTCCCCGCAAGGAAAAATCATACCGGATCATCGACAGCCAGAGTGAATGCCAGATGAACCAGACCGACAGAGGCTCCCGGCACCTTCTGATCCGGTCGCCGATCCTTAATGAGCCGTCCTGCTACAATACCACTGCCTGCCATGCGCACGAAGCCTCGCAGGAGGTACTCGGCTCCCTTTTCATCAAGATGCCCCTTGCGGAAGTGGATGCAGCCGTGCAGAAGTCGACCAGGGAGTTCTTCCTGCTGGCTGCCCTTATTACTCTTTTCCTCGCTTTCTTCCTGGTGCTTTTCACCCGGAAAAACATCAAGAATCCCCTTTCGGCAATCATACAGGCAAGCGAAGCAGTTGCCACCGGAGACCACACCGCACGACTGGTGATCGATGACAACCAGCTGGACGACATCAAGTTGCTGTCCCATGCCTTCAACCATATGCTCGACAACCTGCAGACGGCCACCACCGAACTCCAGAACTGGTCGAAGCAGCTCGAGTACAAGGTGCAAAAAAAATCAGAAGAGCTTGGTGAGGTTCAGAACGAACTCATTAATATTGAAAGAATTGCATCACTCGGCAAACTCTCTTCCTCGGTTGCCCACGAGATAAATAATCCTCTTTCCGGGATTCTCGTGTACACAAAATTGGTTCACAAAAAGTTGTCCAACCTCGATGTCGAGGAAGGGAAAAAGGAATCCATGCTCAAGCACCTGAAACTCATCGAAGATGAAACCAAAAGGTGCGGCGATATCGTCAAGAGCCTGCTTGATTTTTCGAGGAAGGACCAAAACGATTTTGAGATGCGACACCTTCAGGAGATACTCAACGACACGTATCACCTGATGTCGCACCCCATAAATATCGCAAACATCACTTTTCAGATGGATTTTACGGCTGCAACGGACCTCGTTTGGTGCAGCCCCAACCAGATGAAGCAGGCATGCGTTGCACTTCTGGTAAATGCATCGGAAGCAGTTACCGATGGCGGGGAGATACTGTTCCGGAGTTTCAACCCTGATGAAGAGTTTATCTGCATTGAGATTTCCGACAACGGATCCGGTATTTCCCCGGAAGATATATCACACATCTTCCAGCCCTTCTTCACCACCAAGCGTAACAGCTCCGGTGTCGGGCTCGGACTGTCGATTGTTCACGGCATCGTGAAGAGCCACAACGGCAGGATTGATGTGAAATCAGAACCCGGTAAAGGGACAACATTTACCATACGGCTCCCAATTATAACAAACGAAGAATCCTACCGATGGCAAAGCAAATCTCTATCCTGATTGTTGATGATGAGGTTTCCGTCCGAGACTCGCTGTTCAACTGGTTCATCGAGGATGGCTACCATGTAAAGTGTGCCGAAAATGCAAAAATCGCGCTCACCATTCTCGAATCCGAGGGCTTCAACATTATCCTGGCGGATCTGAAGATGCCCGGCATGGACGGCCTGGAGATGCTCCGAAGGATCAAGGCACTGAAGAGCGATTCGATCGTCATTGTAATGACCGCTTTCGCAACGGTCGACACCGCGGTTCAGGCCTTAAAGGACGGGGCCTATGATTACGTTACGAAACCTTTTGATCCGGATGACCTCTCGCACCTGATCAGGAATGCATCCAAACAGATAACCCTGGCCGAAGAGAATGAATCGTTGAAGCAGAAGGTGGTTTCACTCGAAAACGTGGAGGACATAATCGGCGGCAGCGAAGCCATGCGCGACGTACTTCGGGAAGTGGAAAGCGTGGCTCAATCAAATTCATCTGTCATCATTACAGGGGAAAGTGGAACAGGCAAAGAATTGATTGCCAGAGCTATTCATGCCAATTCGCCGCGCAGATTCTTTCCCCTGGTGAGTGTGCATTGCGGGGCTTTAACGGAAAGCCTGCTCGAAAGCGAGCTTTTTGGCCATGAGAAAGGGGCTTTCACCGGTGCTCTTTACAACCGCAAGGGTCGTTTTGAGATGGCTGATGGGGGAACCATTTTCCTGGATGAGATTGCCACCATCTCCCAGAAAATGCAGGTGGAGCTGCTCCGGGTTCTGGAAACAAGGAGTTTCATCCGGGTTGGAGGTAATAAAGAGATCTCTTCCGACTTCCGTGTAATTTGCGCCACAAACAGGGATTTAAAGAGTATGGTGGACAGCGGGACCTTTCGTGAAGACCTCTATTACCGCCTCAACGTTGTAAATATTCACGTCCCCCCGCTCCGCGAGCGCATCGGGGACATCCCGCTGCTCGTTGATTATTTTATTGGCAAATACTGCACATCGATGAACAGGATGCCGGTAACCATTGAACCAGCAGCGTTGAAACGCCTGCAGGAATTCGAATTCCCCGGAAACATCAGGGAGCTGGAAAACATGGTGGAAAGGGCCATCGTGATCGGCAACGGTAAGAAAATCACCCTGAAAGACCTTCCAATCCAGAAACTGGTGGCTGCCAGCAGTTTCGAGAGCCTCGACGATATGGAGAAAAACCATATCGCAGTGACGCTTGCCAATCACAACTGGAACATATCCTCAGCTGCACGGGCATTGAAGGTTGACCGTGTGACCCTTTACAATAAAATCAGGAAATACAATCTGAAGCAGGCCGATTGATCCATGGCCTGTCGGAACCGGGTGTATCCAAATGAATGAACAGGGCATATCTTTGATTTCATTCGGCTATTTCGAGCATGATTTTCTCGATAAGATTGTCCTTGCTGTAAACAGGGAATTCAACCAGCCGGTGAGCCACCGCGAGGGTCATCTTGACCTGAGTGAGTTTTACGATTCTGCCCGCCGCCAATACGACGGGAACCGCCTCCTCATGGCGGTGGACGCACTGCATGGCATGGAACATAGTAAAGCTTTCGGACTGTTTTATGTTGATCTGTTTATACCAATTCTAACCTACATATTCGGGCAGGCGTTTCTGGGCGGCAGAACCGGTATTGCATCGATTTACAGGCTTGGCAACGAACGTTACGGGCTGAAGGAGACAGAAAGCATACTTCTTGAACGGTTTACCAAGGAGGTTATTCACGAACTTGGCCACACCTATGGCCTAATCCACTGCCATACAACAGGTTGCGTTATGGGGTCAAGCACTTATGTAGAGGATATCGATCAGAAGAGCAGAAACCTCTGCACGAAATGCAGGGAAAAGCTGATCGTTCAACCGTAATAAAAAGCGGGTATGAATAGGCCCGTTTTCCGGAAGGAACTTGTACTTTAGCGGCCTGAACGTAAAGGTATCTAAATCTTTTGACTGATAACAGGTTGGCATAATGAGAAGATGGCGCATCGAAGACTCGGCTGAACTCTACAACATCAATGGTTGGGGGATCAATTACTTTTCAATTAATGAGAAGGGACATGTAACCGTTTCCCCAAAAAACAACGGGGTTAAGGTCGACCTTCTTGAGCTCGTGGAAGAGCTCCAGCTGCGTGATGTTTCCGCACCTATGCTGATCAGGTTTCCGGATATTCTTGATGACCGTATCGAGATCATGTCGAGCTGTTTTAAACTGGCCGCTGAGGAGTACGGCTATCAGGCCCAGAACTTCATCATTTACCCGATCAAGGTAAACCAGATGAGGCCTGTGGTGGAGGAGATCGTAAATCACGGCAAGAAATTCAACATCGGCCTCGAAGCAGGGTCAAAACCTGAGCTTCATGCCGTTATCGCCATCAACACCGATACCGATTCGCTGATCATCTGCAACGGCTATAAGGACGAAGACTATATTGAGCTGGCCCTTCTTGCCCAGAAAATGGGCAAGCGTATTTTTATTGTTGTAGAAAAACTCAATGAGCTTAAGCTGATTACCAAGATCGCCAAGCAGCATAAGATCCGTCCAAATATCGGTATCCGTGTAAAACTGGCCAGTTCGGGAAGCGGCAAGTGGGAAGATTCGGGCGGTGACATCAGCAAATTCGGGCTCACTTCCAGTGAACTTCTCGAGGCACTCGAGTTCCTTGAAAAAAAGGAGATGAAGGATTGCCTCAAGCTCGTCCACTTCCACATCGGCAGCCAGGTCACCAAGATCAGGCGTATCAAGCTTGCCCTGCGCGAAGCCTCACAGTTCTATGTGCAGCTGCACGCGATGGGCTTTAATGTTGAGTTTGTTGATATCGGTGGCGGACTGGGCGTCGACTACGACGGCACCCGCTCCTCTAACAGCGAGAGCAGCGTTAACTACAGCATACAGGAATATGTCAACGACGCCACATTCGCCATGGTGGATGCGGCCGACAAGAACAGTATCCCCCACCCTAACATCATTACGGAATCGGGCCGGTCACTCACCGCCCACCATTCAGTACTTATATTCGAGGTGCTCGAGGGGGCCACAACACCCGCCTGGGATGACAATGAAGAGATCAGCCCCGACGATCACGAATTGGTCAAGGAATTATATGGATCATGGGAAATGTTGAACCAGCTGAGCATGCTCGAAACCTGGCACGATGCCCAGCAGATCCGCGAAGAGGCACTCGACCGTTTCAGCCTCGGCCTCCTGAACCTGAAGACCCGTGCCCAGATCGAACGGCTTTTCTGGTCAATCGCAAAGGAGATCCAGCAAATCACAGGAGAACTGAAACACGTTCCCGAAGAGCTCAATAACCTCCAAAAATTGCTGTCAGATAAATACTTCAGTAATTTTTCTCTATTCCAGTCGCTTCCCGATTCCTGGGCAGTCGACCAGATTTTCCCAATTATCCCGATTCATCGTCTCGATGAGAAACCCGACCGGAACGCAACCATCCAGGACATCACCTGTGATTCCGACGGCAAAATCGACAATTTCATTTCCAC
>CAYWHP010000148.1:0-3901 GCA_964457845.1 uncultured Porphyromonadaceae bacterium
GCTTATCTCACCTGCGCCTTCGCCCTCTCCGCCTTCATTCCGTGCTCACTGAACCACCCGAAAAGGTCGCGCCCCATGGCCTTGCTCAGCAGCGCCACGGTGTTGTCGATGCCATATTTCGTGATGGTGCCGTCGGCACCGTATTTCCGTTTCAGGCGGAAATATTCAGCGGTAATGTCGGGCTTTTCCCGCCGCAGCTCCTCGAGCACCCAGAAGGATTTGCCCCAGTGGATGTTGTTCTTTTCGCCGTCGGTGAGCTCCCGGCCGGTGCCGGTGAGGTTGCCCTGCAGGTCGTAGTTCTTCATGGTGGGATCGAGCTTTTGCGCCCTCCCGATGGTTGCCTGAATCCTTTTCATGGCCTCCTCCTCATGACCCATGTCGATCATCACCAGATTGCCCACCCAGGTGGCGATGGGCTCGTTCCATACCTCCGGAAACGGCAATACCCAGGAGTGCACCGATTCGTGCGTAAGGAATTCGATCATCCCGTCCTCGCGCTCGGGAAAGCCGCCCCACCAGACGGCCAGCGCCACCACCGTGCCGCTCGAGAAGCCTCCGCCGCCGGTGGCCAAAAGGGTGACCTGCGAAGCCATCCCCGGTGAGAGCGGCACGCCCATCCGCTTTTCGATGAAGGGGAGTGAGCGCTTGTACACATCCACCATGGCGGCCGCATACGGCTTCATGTACTCGTTGTAACTCAGTTTGAAGGTGCCATGGTCGTCGTTGTAGGGGAGGTTTTCAATGCCGAGTTCGTTGAACTCCTTGTCCGCGTTGATCCTCTTCCCGGAGGCGATCTTCGGCAGCAGCGGCCGCCAGAGCCCGGCATTGATGGAATCCTTTGCATTGGGGTTGCTGCCCGACAGCGACCGTGAGGCCAGCAGGAGCATGCCTTTTCCCACTTTGCGGGTTGCCATCATGGCCTTACGGGCGGAATCCTGCACGAGCACCTCCCATTTCCCGGGCCTGTCGAAAGTGAGGACGGATCCGCCCTTGCCCTCCACTCTGGAGAGGGCCGGTTTTACGGAGGCGGTTGCCGGTTGAAGGGCATCGGCGGTGAATTCCGCGCCGAAAGTCTGTATCAGCTTATTCTGCGATTTGCTCTTTACCGATCCGAGGATGACCACCCCGCCGCCGGATTCGAGGAAACCGGTGATGGCAGCCACATCTTTATCGGAATAACCGATACGGTCGTCGCAGCCAGGCAGCACCAGCAGGTTGGCGTTCGAAAAATCGAAATTCCACAGGTTGCACCAGTTGGTAACCCCTTTCTGGTCAGGCAGGTACTGGGAATAGAACCGGTGGTCGGCGTAAAAGGTGAACTCGTGGGCCAGGTCGGTGACGGCGTGCACGGTAACCCCTTGCTGCCCCTCCTGGCTGAAGCCGGCAGGGGAAAGCAGGAGCAGGCCCACGATGAGGAAAAACTGTATGTATTTCATAATCCGGATAAAAACCTATTTGCCATTGGTCCGTTTGATCACATCAACCTCCTTCTGATCGAAAGGTGTTTTGTCGGGCCGCAGGATATCGTGGAACCAAAGCTCCGGCTCCTTCCCGTCGGGGCGCGGATCGCCCCAGGCAAAGATCGTGTTGGTTTTGCCGGCCACGAAGCCCCAGTTGATGGCGCCCACATTGTACCGCTTGAAAAGCGGCATCACATTGTCGAACCGGCAGTTGAACTTGCGCGCCATGTATTCGGTGCAGATAATGGGCCGGCCGTAATGCTGGAGGAACTTGATCCAGTAAGTCTGATCCTTCACATCGTCGTAGCAGTGGAAGGTGATGATGTCGGAGTTTTCCAGCCGGAACCGATTGATTTCCAACAGATCCAGGTTGTTAAGTCCGCTGGTGACCGGCTGATCGGGATTCACATCGCGCGCCCACTTGTAGCACTGCCTGAGCAGCCCGATCGATTCCGGCCCCGGCTCGTTGTACATGTCCCAGCCCAGCACGCGGGTATCCTTTTTAAAGGCTTCCATAACGTCCTTCACGTAGCGTTCCAGATCAGCATAAAGTTTCATGCTGTCCTTGCGGAGGCTTCTGGCGGGATCCTGCACCCAGCCCGAATTATGAATTCCCGGCTTGGGTGCCGGCTGTTTGCCTATTGCCGACTCCTCGTTCCAGCAGTCGTCGAAAAACACAAACAGGGTGGTGATCTGGTGTTTTTCCGCGATGGTCAGGTACTGGTCGATCCGCTTCCGGAACCCTACGTGGTCGTTCTTCCACACGAGGCTGTTCAGAAAAACGCGCATCGTATTGAATCCCAGCTCCTCCGCCCATCCGAGCTCCTTGTCGATGGTTGCGGGATCGAAACTCTCCTTCTGCCACATTTCAACGGAGTTGATGGCCGTAGCCGGGATGTAGTTGCACCCGCTCTGCCAGCCTGCCTTTTTGTACCAGGCATTGGCCTTTTCACGTGACCACTGGCTGGGCGACTGGCTGAAGGCCATCCCTGCGGTGAGTGCCATCAGGATAAAGATGGACAATAAACGCTTTGTGTTCATACTGATATTACTTATTTATAAGATGTTGTGTATCTGTAATGACCGGAACCGACCTCATGCACGGCCCCTTCCGTGCCGGGGAGGCGGACGGTGGCCATGGTGCCAGGGGGCACTGTAACGCTCAGGGTAAACTGGCCGTTGCTGATCTCCCAGGCGCTGGTGATGAGCCCCCGGATGCTGTTGTATTCTCCCTTGGCGCTGGTGAGCCCGCCGCCGGGCACCGGTGCGATGGTGAAATGCTTCCATCCGGGTTGGGTTTCATCGGGATTCAGGCCGGTGACGGTGCGCCACACCCATTCGCCGACGGAGCCCAGGGCCCAGTGGTTCATGGAGTTCATGCCGGGATCCTGGAAACCGCGGCCCTTCACATAGCCGTCCCACCGCTCCCATATGGTGGTAGCGCCATTGTCGACCATATACATCCATGATGGGAACGACCTGTTCATCAGTAGTTTGTAGGCCTCATCGGAGCGGCCGCCGCGGGTAAGCTCGAGCATGGCCCGGTGGGTCGACTGGATGCCGGTTGACAGGTGACCGCTGTACAGGCCGTTTATATTTTCGATGAGGAATTTCAGGGTTTCGGGTTTCAGGTTGTCGGGTATCAGGTTGAAGCTCATGGCGAGGGCATAGCCGGCCTGGGTGTCACCCTTTAGGCGCCCGTCGGAAGATAGAAATTCCATGGCAAATGCTGCCCGGATGCTTCCGGCAAGTGCAGCGTACTGCTCCGCCTCATGCGCACGTCCGGTGACTTTCGCCATGGCTGCCACGATCTGCGCCGAGCGGGCAAAGAAGGCGGTGGCGAAGAGGTCGTTGGGCACCTCCGCACCTTTCTTTGGCCACCCTTCATAGATGATTCGGTCGCCGTTGAGCCAGTCGTTGTAATCGTTGCCCCTGCGGTTCCGCCAGATCAGGTCGGGGTTGTTGCGGCGGATGAAGTCCACCCAGCGGCGCGCGGCATCGAAGTGCTGATCCATGAGCCTGCGGTCGGCATAATTCACCCAGGCGGCCCAGGGGACGAACACGCCGGCATCGCCCCAGGCCGGGGCGCCTGTAAAGGTGCCGTTCCGGTCGCCGGGATGGGGTGCATAATCAGGGAAACGGCCATCGTCAGATTGATCATCACGGGTATCCTGCGCAAACTTGGTTATAAAAGCCGCCAGGTCCATGTTGAAGATGCCCGTCTGCGCAAAGGCCTGTATATCACCCATCCAGCCGAATCGCTCGTCGCGTTGCGGGCAGTCGTTGGGGGAGCTCATGAGGTTGGCCCGCTGCGTCCACAGGATATTCTCCATCAGGCGGTTGAGGGAGGGATCGGAGCAGGTGAATGTTCCGGAAATGGGCGACGAAGAGTGGAAAACCACACCCGTCACCGATGCTTCGGTTGGCCGTTCCGCCAGACC
>CAYWHP010000148.1:4001-10035 GCA_964457845.1 uncultured Porphyromonadaceae bacterium
TCCGCCCGGATGGGCTCGTTGGGCAGCCATACGAGGCTACTGCCGCCGGGGTTGGAGGCGATGGCCGGCGTCCAGGAGGTATCTGCAAACCCGGGCATATCCCAGCCGGGTTTCTCCAGCCGGGCATCGTATGATTCACCGGCGTAGATGCCCGATGAAACGACCGGCCCCTTCTGTGTGGTGTACCAGGATTCATCCGTCACCACGGTCCGGCGGGAGCCGTCTTCCAGCTCGATCTCCAACTGGGCCAGAAACCTGAGGGTATTGCCGTAGGCGAAGCGGCCCACAATCATGAGCCGGCCGGCATACCAGCCTTCACCGATGATGGCCGCTGCGGCATTTTTGCCGGTGCGCAGCATGTCTGTCACATCGTACGCCTGGTAAGATATCCGCCGGTCGTAGGCGGTCCACTCGGGCGCGAGCAGCTGGTCGCCGACGCGCTGACCATTGAGGCGGAATTCATAAAGGCCACAGGCACTGACGTAGGCGGTTGCCTTTTTCACTTTCCCGGGGAGGCTGAAGGATCTGCATGTATAGGTGGCCGGAAGGGCCTCACCCGCCTTCGGGTTCTGCGTCTGGCCATCGGTGAGGTATCCGGATTTCCAGTTCTCCCCTTCGATCGCATCGGGGGCCATCACCTTCGCATGGAGGGCAATATTTTTATCACCGTTGAGCACCTGCATCTCGTTAAGTGCGAAAGCGAAGTTGTCGCCATCGCGCAGGGCAAGCTTTATTACGGTAAGCCGCACGAACCGGCCCGAAGCGGCCGGGAAGCCATAGGTAGAGGGGTTATCGCCGGGATTGGGCACATCGTTTTTCGTATTGTCTGTCAGCAAGAGCGCATCGCGGAAGTCCATCCTTGCAGAGGCTTCCATCCGGAACCTGACGGGATAAAGGAATCCGGGGGTATCCTGAAAGTCGAAAGGCCTTGCGGGCCACAGGCGTATCGCCTGAAAGGGTTGTTCCTTTCCGAGGTCGATGAGCACCTGGTATTCCTGATAGGCAGAGCGGGCAATCTGGCTGTGAAACCCGTTGCGCGGTACCTGCGGGCCCGCTTCACCATTGTTTTGCCGGTCGGCGATCCATTTGGCCGACCAGTCGCCCTCCTCCAGCAGTCCCATGCTCCAGCCTGCCGTTTCGCTCCAGTCGGATGGTTTGTCATCGTTGTCCCACACCTGCACCTTCCACCACACCGCCATGCGCGATTTAAGGGTGATTCCGGCATATTCAACCTGGATGGTTTCATCGGAAAGCACTTTGCCGCTGTCCCACAGGTCGCCCCGGTCTTGTGCCAGGAATTCCGCTGATGAGGCCGCCAGGATCCGGTAGGCGGTTTGTTTCCGGCCGTTCTCGCCGGATTGGAGCACCCAGCTGAGCCGTGGGGTCCGCACATCGATGCCGGCCGGGTTTACACGGTATTCGGTCCTGAGGTAAACGGCAGAGAGAGAAGATTTCCCGCCGGTTCCGGAGGTTACCGGCCTGGCCGAAGCCAGGAAAGCCGGTAGTACGAGCATCAGGACAATGTAAGAGAGGTATTTCATAGTTTCAGCATGAAAGATCCTGAGTCCCTGCGGGACTGCCCGATAAATTTAGCGTTTAATTGCCAATCGCCTCATAAGCTGCCAGAGGGTATATCTGTTGCTGCCACCAACTGCCTGCAAAGGCCCTATCAATTGGGGGGGGGTGGGACAAAACCCCCACACTAAAGTGCGGGGTTACTGATCTCTTTGTGTCGAAGCTTTTATATCATTGATATACTGAGCTATAAGCGAAGGAATCATTCACCCCAGACTTCAGTCTGGGGGTTATGCCGCTATCCCCGGAGACATCAGTAACCCCAGACTTCAGTCTGGGGGCAGCGCCAGATTCAAAAACAGTCCTCCCCTATCTCAGCTCAATGATGGTGTCCACCTCATCCCATCCGGCGGCGGAATCGAGGATCAGGGTTATCCCCGATGCCGATTGGGCCAGGGAGACGGTATGCCTGCCGTTGACCATCCTGGCCGAGGTGAAAGTGCGGCCGTCGGCAGGAGCGGGCAGGCTGAGAGTTGTTCCGCGCTGCGGCATGAAAACATGGAGGTATGTTGCTTTACCGTCGGCCGACTCGGTGGCGGCGTATTTCAGGCCGGTGAGCGGGGTTTTGTCGGGGGTTACGAAGGCTTTTGACGGCCGGGTGCCGACGACGGAGGGCCCTGAGGCATCCATCAGCCTCCCGAGCCGGTCGCAGAAGGAGGGTATTCCGAGTTCCCATCTCCCTCCCGGGTGCGGGCCGAACGACCAGGCGACGCCGCCTCCCGTGCGGCCGTTAACGGCTGCCTGGAGGACCGTGTACCGATACGCCAGCTCGGGACAGAAGGTTACCGTGCCCTGCATGGCCCACCACTCGAAGGCGGGGGTGTGGCACATCAGCCAGGTGGAGGCCGGATAAGGCTTGTCCATCCGCTCGAGTGCACCGTAATCCACCAGTTCGGGCCGGAGGCCGGAGTTCTGGATGAGCCACGCATCGGGCTTGCGGCTGGTGATGGTTTCGTGCAGGCGTTTGGTATCCACCTGCGGGGGTATGCCGCCATCGATATAGTAGCCGGCAATGTCGCTGCCGTAACGGGTGGTGAGCTCACCGATCACCTCATTGATGAAGTCGTTCCACCGCTTCCAGGGGGCGCCGTCATTCCAGCCGGTTTTGTCCTGGTCCTCCTTCGTGAAATCGTGCCCGTCGCTGGGGTGGATATAGAGCACCAGCCTGATGTTCCGCTTCTGAAGGGCCGTGATGAGGTCGCGGATCAGGTCCCGCTTTGAGCAGTGCGCCGGCAGCCACTTCTTCATCGCCTCGCCCGGGAAAAGTGCATTCATGTTGGCGTGCCAGGCGGTAAAGATCACATACTGGGCGCGCATGGAGGCAGCTATGGCGGCCAGGTTGTCGGCATCGAAATTGTCGGCCAGCTCATCGAGGGAGGCCACCGCCGAACCATCGGCCCAGGTGGTGGATCCCCAGCTGTATTCCTTGGCCGGATGCATGTAGTGGACGAAGAGGCCCAGGTGCATGTCGCGCCAGGAGGCCGTCTGTGATGCCGTTTCCGGTTGAGCGGGAAGAAGGCCGGTGAGCGCGAGCGGGATGATCAGTATTAACAGAAATTTCTTCATTTGATTAGCTGTGAAAAAGAGGTGGAAATTACTTGATGCTGAGGTTTAAAGCCCAAAGGCGGTTATTGGGTATCCTGTTGAAATTCACCGATTTGACCAGGATTTCGTTGGTGCCCTTTTTCAGCCTGACTGCGAATTTCATTGATTTGAAGTCATCGTCATGGTACGCCGTACCGATCTTTTCACCGTTCAGCCACACCGTTGCCCAGTCGTCGCAGGCGAGGTGCAGGAAGGCCTTGCGCGGCTGGCTGCTTTCGACGGTGCCGCGGGCGTAGGCGGCCTGTTCGGTGAGGGCGATGGGGGTGTAACTCCGCGTGAAAAAGAAGCGGTGAAAGTTCACCCAGGCGTGATCGGATTCGAGGCCGAAAACCGGGAGGTTTTTGTCCCCCGCCGCCACCGTTTCGGGCCATGCACCCGGAGTCCCTCCCGGTAGGTCGTCCCTGTCGAAATCCTCACGGGTTTTGCAGGGGAAGGTCCCTGTGACCTGCCAGTTTAAGGGGGTGAGCACTTCGGGCGCCGCGGTGCCGGCCTCTTTGTAGTACCAGATGACGTTTTCGGTGTGATCGGGCCGCGTGCCCACGCGCATGGAGACCGATGATTCGAACGCTACCGGGTCGGGGCCGAGCCAGCGGTAGACGATGGCCTCCTGCTGCAGGGCGAAAATGGACCCGTCGTTGGGATCGGAGCCCTCAAACCGCTTATAGGTATGGTAAGGCACGCCGAACCAGGGCGTCTGGTGCGGATGGAATCCCCAGGTAAACCCATAGTCGTCCTCCATGTTCTGACCGCGGATGGCATGCGGGTCGGTCTCCCCGTCGATGAGCCAGGTGATGCCGCCGTGATGGTACATCAGGTCGTCGAACTTCAGCTGGATGATGCCCTGCATGATGCCGGCGATGAATCCGGAGCCCGAAACGTCGGCCATCACCATCTGGCTGCCGCGCGGAAGGGCAGGGTTCATCTCGTTTCGTACCACATGAAGCCGGTAAGGCGTTATCCGGGTGCCGTCGGCATACTTGTGCCAGTTCACCATGGCGGCCATACCCTTCTTCCGGGTTTCATATATCCGGATGCTGCAGGAATCCTGGAACGGGATGGGCAGGTAACAGGTGTAGCCCGGCTCGCCGCCACCGCCGAAGCTGTCCCTTACCATGGTATTGGGCATGCTAACCAGGGCGGCCGAAATCATCCGGTAGGGCTCCTTGCCGAGCAGGTTGCCGAAGAATACCGGTGCGGGCATGTCCACCTGCGTGACGCCGTCGGCCCGGATCACGATCCGCTTGTCCTCGGCATAAAGGAACCAGATGCTCCGCACACAGCCCGGGCCCTTCACATCGAGCAGGCTGTAGTAACCACCCGGCGACACCGGGTCGTTGCAGTTCTGCCGGAACGATTTGAATTCCACCGGCAGCTGGATCAATGGCATCACCGGATCGGAATATACCTGCACCGGGGTACCGCCTTCACGGCAACCACTGAGGCACAGAAAGGTTGCTGCCGTCAGGCAACACCACAAAACTTTGATTTTAAAATGACTGGTCATTGTTTTTTGAATTTCGATGAGAGGCATTTTTTTAACCACAATTGGCACATTAGGCACATAGGTCGTGAAGGGTAATACCAATCAACCGGTTGCTTTCTTACCTGTGCATCCTCCAAAAGCGTTCTATTGTGACCTATTGTGCCTATTGTGGTTAATCTTCTCTGTGCCCTTTGTGGTTAATCTTTTTCGTATCTATTCTGGTAAAAACTATGCCCTCGTAGGGACTTTTCACCCCGCCCTCGAACAGGCAGCCGATGTCGCCGTTCGGCAAAACCACCAGGTTGCTGTAGGCGGCCGGCCCCTCATAAATCAGGTGTTTAACCGGCCAGGTGCTGCCCTCATCGTACGAGAGCCTCAGGGTCATTGCTGTGCGCGCCTTCTGGCTCGCCGGGTTGCAGAAAGCCAGGAACTGCCGGCGCAGACCGTGTTTATACCAGACCATGCTGGCCTGGCAAACCGGTTCGATCAATGCCGTATCGCCCCGCAATTCCGACCAGCTCTCGCCGCCGTCGTTGCTGGTGGCCGTCTGGCGGATGCGCACCGAGGTGTAGTTCCGCATGTTCAGCAGGAGCTTTCCCTTGGGCAGCTCGGCCACCGTGCACTCGTTCACCTGGTCGGAAGGGGTGGTGCCGCCCAGGACCCATGTGGCGCCGCCGTCATCGGAATGAATGGAATGTGAGTAATATTTTTTCGACACCGCCTCGATATGGTCACAGGGTATGATCAGGCGGCCACTGTATTTCCCCGACCGCACCTGTATCCCGTTGCACGGGCCGGTGGCGTACCAGGTCCAGCCGGGCTGCTTCACCGATGCAGTGATCTCCTTCGAGGCCGACCAGCTGCGGCCATCGTCGGCGGATGACAGTAGAAAAACCCTGCGTGTATCCTTGCTGGTTCCCTCGATGATCTGCGATTCATGGTCGGAGCCGAGGTTCCAGGTCGACAGCAGCATGATTTTACCTGTCTTGAGATCGACCACCGGAGCCGGGTTACCGCATACATTGTCGCCGTCGTCCCATACCACGCTGAGCCCCGACCAGGTTTTGCCGCCATCCTCCGACCGCTTCAGCACCAGGTCGATGTCGCCGGTATCGCTGCACCCTTTTTTGCGCCCTTCGGCAAAAGCCAGCAGGGTGCCGCCCTTTGTGGTAACTATGGCCGGGATGCGGAAGCAGGCATACCCCTCCTCACCGCTTTTGTAGAGGTGGTTGAGGGTTTGGGCGTTGACCGCCGCGGCGGCCAGTATCCATAAACATATGGTTAAAATGCTCTTCATCTTACCGTCTGATGTCTGGTGTCTCATGTCTCATGTCTCATGTCTCATGTCTCATGTCTCATGTCTCATGTCTC
>CAYWHP010000149.1:0-9937 GCA_964457845.1 uncultured Porphyromonadaceae bacterium
TCAAGTACGGTTCTGTGAGAGGCTGGGGCTGCAATGCCCCGGCCTACTCGACAAAATCAGGATCAAGTAACGCATCATGGAGGCCAAACAGCCTGAATAAGGCTCCTTGATCCTGAAATTTCAAAATTCAAAACTGGTCCTCGAATCTGCGACTTTTACATTCTAAACTTGGTTATTATCTGTTGATAATTAGCGACTTCACACTTTTTCTATTGTTGCCGTCGGAATGGATCACCACAAAATACCGCCCGGGTGCTATTCCTTTCAACTTTATCAAAGCCGAAGTTGAGTTTACGGCCTGATCAATGACCTTTTCGGAACCGATGGAATACACCTCGATACGGGAAACCGGCTTTTCAGACTCAATATTGATGTAATCGTTGCAGGGGTTCGGGAAAACCGAGATCGTGCCGGAAAGGGCATTGTCGTTGATTCCTGAGGCGGTTTGGCCGGTGACGATGATGTCGTCGACCTTGGAGATGCCGCCGGCAACGAGCTCGGTGCCGTTGCTGTCGAGGTTGGATGTCATTACCCAGCGCAGACCGAGAGCCGGCTGGTTGCCGCATTCGGCCGGAAGGGCGAGGCTGGTGAGCACGCCCGAGGTCCAGTCGTTGCCCACGGTGATGGCCCCGCCGGTGACGTCGGTCCAGGCGCCGTCGCCGATGCGGTACTGAAGTTTCATGTCGCGCGGGCCCGGGTTGTTGCCGCCGGCGGTGTGCTTCGAACTTACGTTAATGTTCTCGTTGCCGGTGGTGTTAACCCCGATCTGCCAGGCTTTCGTGTCTTTGCCGTTGTTCCATCCGGTTGCCTGCGCGGCTTTGGTGGTGGCTCCGTTCTTGAACGCGATGCCGCTGGCGCCGCCGGCGGTGAAGATCGATTTGGTCAGGTTCAGTGCATTGGCCTCATCGGGAAGGGTGTCGACGGCATTCCCGGAGGGGAAAGTCCATTTGGCGATGACAGCCTGCTGGCTGAAGGTTGCCGTGGTGATGGCCAGGGCGGCGGTGAGGAGGAGGAGGTGTTTCATGGTGTTATTGTTGTTATTGATTATGCCCGATGCGTTGTAGAGACGCATAAATGCGTCTCCTTTTCATTTTGTTTTTTGATGAGAGAGACGCATTTATGCGTCTCTACCCGATAGGTCATATTGAATTCCTATGGTGACATATCGCCCCGGCGACAGCTGTCCCTTGCGGTCGATGTATATGCTGTTCAGGATGTTCTGGACGTCAAGGTGCAGGCGGAACTGTTTTTTGATGGTTTGGGTGATTCGCATGTTCAGCAGGAAATATTCGTCGAGGAGGATGGTGTTCTCGTCGTCGAACCATTGCGGGCCCACATAATTGCAGTTAAGGTTCGCCGTGAAACCTTTCAGCCGCCAGTTGAGCCCTGCATACAGCTGGTGCGGTGACACCTCGAGCAGGTATTTGCCGGTGAGGTCCTTATCGGGGTTGAAATCCGGCGTTCCGAACTGCGTGATGCGGGAATCGTTATAGGCATACGCTATGTTCAGCGCCAGGTTTTTGAGGATCACCCAGCGTGCGCTCAACTCGGCTCCGTTCACGGCGATGCGGGCGATATTAGCGGGTTTCAGCACCGGTTTCAGGGTGCCGTTGGTCTCCACCGAGTCGCCGGTGCCGATCATGTACTGGAAATCGCGGCCCGCGGAATGGTACACCGATGCCTCCAGGCTCACGCGCCCGGCTATCACAACCGAGTAGCCGAGTTCATAGTTGGTGAGCTTCTCGGGGCGCAGCTCCGGGTTTGCCAGCCGGAAACCCTTGCGGATCTTGCCTGTCTGGCTCAGGTCCTTCAGGTCGGGTGGAATGAACCCGGTTCCTGCGGAGATATATATTCCCGATTTGCTGTTGAAATTATACCGGAACGCCAGTTTCGGACTGACGGCATTCCAGCCGTTCGACCGGAAGGTCTCCGTAAAACCGGCCGCAAAGCCTGTGGCGGCGGTGGGCTCCGTGATCTCCTGATGCCCGTCGCGGAAGCGGACGATGTCGTTGCGCAGTCCGGCAATCACCTTGAACTTATCCTTAAAGAGGCTGATCTCGTCCTGGATGAAGAGCCCCAGCACATCCATCCGGCTGCCGAACCGGATGAGGTCGGTGGAGGAGCGGTAGATATCCTCGCCGTCGAGGCTCCCGGTCTTCACCTCGGTGCCGATGGTGACCCGGTTCTTCCGGAGCACCTCCTGCGATGCGGTAGCCCAGATGCCCTGGTCCTTCTTGATGGTATAGGAATCGATCAGCCGGTAGTCGCCCGTTTCGTTCAGCGATTCCTTCTGACCGTAAAAATCCTCATTTGCTGCGTACACCAGGGCGGTGACGTCGGCCCGCCCGATCCGGCCGGTATAACGCGACTGCACCTGTCCGGTGCGGGTGGATTCATAGCTGCCGTCGTCGAGGTGCACCTTCAGCCCTGCACCGCGCAGCTCATCGTAATAGTCGCAGCTCACCTCGAGCGAGTTTTTGGAGTTAAAGCGGTATCCCGCCATAACGCCGCCGCCGAACTCTTTCAGGTTGGTGGGCACATCGGTGGGGTCGAGGAATTCCGGGGGATCGAGGTAATACCCTTTGCCCTGCCTGTAGAAACCGTCGATGCCCCAGTAAATGCCTTTGTTGTTTTTCACTTCACTTCCGCCGAGGTTGAGGGAGCTGCCGAGGGTTCCGTAGGTTCCGGCGAACGCATCAAAGGATCCTTCCAGCCTTTTCTGCGGCCTTCGGGTGATGATCTGGATCACCCCGCCCATGGCGTTGTTGCCGTACAGCGAGGAGGCGGGCCCCTTGATGACCTCGATGCGTTCGATGTTGTCGGGGTTCATGTTGTGCCAGTTCACCGATCCCCCGCCGATTTTGTTTTTCGGGACCCCGTCGATGAGCACCAGCACCCGCTGGCTGCCCGGTACGCCGTGCATGGTGACACTGGAGTTTTTCGAGAAGATGCCCCAGCTGCGGTTCACGTTCACGTTGGCCGCCGACCGGAGTACATCATCGATATTGCTCACCGGAAGGCTTTCGAGCTCTTCCCGGCCGATCACCTGAACACGCGCCGGCACCTCCTTAACGAGGTTACGCGTGCGGGTGGCGGTAACCACCACCTCATCCAGCTTAATATGCCTGTTTGATGCCGTATCCCGTTCCTGGGCCCGGAGGCCCTGAACCGCGAAAAACACTATCAGAATAAACAGGTATCGCATGCTACTTTTTCATTTTAACCGAAATCTCAACCGACCCGAACTCCACACCCCTAACCTCCTCACCCTTAATCTCTCTAACCATAAACAGCCCCCGTAACTGCCGGTCGGTAACAAATGCGTATACCTGCCCGGCTGCCAGATTCTTCGCCTTGCGTTTCCCGGTTTCGAATTCGAATGTACTGGCCAGGATGAGGCTGTCGTTGCGGGCGGCTTCAAATTCGGCGGCACCTATATTGGCCCTGTATTCAAACCGGGTGGTATTCCGGATGGTCCAGTTCGCGAGTGCCGCATCACCCGTATAGATGGATGGATCGATGTTTGCGCCGGGGGAAGCGATCGTATGGGCATCGCTCTCCACCGTATCAAAGTAGCAGGCCAGGGTTATCCGGTCCTGATTGGAGAAAGCCTCGGCAAGGGTGTAAACCGTGCCGGACGGAAGGGCGCAGAAGCTGCCGGGTGTGCCGGCCTTTTGGGCACCCAGGCGGACCGACGGCAGGGTGGTGATGCGGCCGTAAACCGATGAGGAGTCGAGCCGCAGGGTAACTGAAACTTCGGGCGACTGCCTGCCGAAGCGGTCGCGAACGTAAAACGACCATTTTTCGGTACCGGCGATGCCCTTGATGACCGTTTTCCGGTATTCCAGCTTTTTGGTGAACAGGGCGCTGTCGAACCGTACCACCGAGGTGTCGCGGGAGACGGTGGTGTGAAGCAGGGTGAGCGGCTGATCGCTGCCGGTTTCGGCAACCAGGCTGATCACGGCCGTGTCGCTGAGCATCAGCGTGGTGTCGTGCGAAAGGGATCCGGAACCGGAGAGGAGCAGCAAACCCGGTACCGGGTAGTTGGCAGGCTCCTCCCGGCAACCGGAAATTGCAACTAACACCGCTGCGATTACCAGCATCTTGAGGATCGTTATGTATTTTGTTACATATCGCAAGGAGGGGAGAGGTTAGAAGGTTAGGAGGTTAGGAGGTTACTTTTTGAGTTTTTTGGCGGCAAAGGCGATGGCGAAGGCGAGGAGGGCGCCGCCGGCGCCGAAGAGGAAATGGGTGGCCACCGGGTAGAGGTATCCGCCGCGGGCCAGTGAATTGTAGTGGTAACCGGTGGTGAAGTGGATGATGATGCGGCTGAGGGGGATCACCATGTAGGCGATGCCGCCGAGGAGGGCGAACAGGATCCAGCTTTCGCGGAAGAGGCGGACCATCCGCCAGAGCAGGTCGATAGCGGCGCCCATCAGCACAAAAACGAGGGGAAGGAACGGATCGTTGAAACCCATGAAGGGGAAATACGTAAAAAGGGCCGCCGCCAGGGTGGAGATGCTGGCTGCCACGGGGATGTCCGATACCTTGCGGCCGATCATCAGGATGGCCATCACCTCGAGGCCATGGTGACCGGGCAGCTGCAGCGGTATACGCAGCTTGGCGCGCACCAGCACGGCCAGCGCCCCGAGCAGCAGGAGGAACAGCACCTCGGCCGCCGTGCGGCTAACCGGTAATGCCCTTGATATACTCTTTGGTTGCGACTCTCCACTCATGGTTGTTATCGTTTAATGGTTCTGCTATCAGTGTGATAAGTCCGCCCCGCATCACGGGCCGCGCCCAGTCGCCCAGATCGATGAGCGTTCCTTCGGGCATCGGGTTGCCCTCCCGGTCGGTGACGGCGTCCAACTTAACCTCCTCCATCACCTGTTTTACGGTGAATTTTCCTTTCAGCTCCCGGATATCGCGCCTGCCGGTGCCGATGATCCGCCCGTCGCTGCCCCATTTGCGGAGGCCGACGGCGGCCAGCGACCCGATGATGCCGTCGCGCGTGCCGGTGAGCCCTTCGAGGTAGATCCCTTTGCGGCCGGCCAGATCGAGGGCTTCCGCCTTCGTGAGGACCTCCCTTTTTGCGCGGAGTCCCCAGTTCACCACCCCTTCGTCGGCCTCATCAAAGAGGCAGGTGCAGAGGCCCGCATCGGATCCGTCGGCGCTCTCCTTCAGCAGGAATGCGCGGGCCAGCGCGATGGCCCCTTTTTGGCTGCATCCGGTGATCTCCAGGCAGGCCGAGCTGTTGTGTGAGGTATAGGGTATCCGCGGGTCGACGAGCAGCTGGTGGCGGCTGATCCCTTCGAGCCTGCCCAGGCCGGCAGCCTCGATGGCCTTGCCGAGCTGGCGTGCCCTCCAGCCGGTTCCCCGGCTCTCGAGGTTGTCTGTATCATCAATGCCGATCAGTACCCTTGTCATGCGTTATGCATCAATTTGCATTTCGCACAAAAATAGCGTTACGGGCGAGATTAGCAAATGATAATGGTCTGACGTGCAATTCTCATCATTACCGGTAACCAACCCGCACCCCGGAATGAATTCCGGGGATATTCATAAACTCAACAGGTTATATGCCAGCAGGTTGATTGTTATCCATCTGATTATATTCGGACGTATGCCATAGGTGGATCATTACCAATACGAATACCAGGGTGCGGTCTCTTTGTCACCATGCAGGTTTGGCAGCATCCTACGGAAACCTCCGGAACTCAATCGGTGGATAAGATTTATGTTGCAGATATTCATGCAGTTGTCGCTATGACTAACCCCAGACTTCAGTCTGGGGCAGCACCCCTACCCGGGCACTCCGCACTGGCTGTGCACCCCTACTCGGGCTCTTCACACGGGCCGGCGACCTGGTCTACTTCAGGAACGTATTTCCCTTCATCGTAAACGCCGTCACGCTGTCCTCATACCCCGGCAGGCCGGGGTTCTTCCACCGGATCAGCGAGTCGCTGCTGGCGAATATCATTCGGCCGTAGGGAGGCGACTGGCTGATGGCGGGCTTCCCGCCCATGTGAAAGGTATTCCCCTCGAGCAGGCATCCCGATGCCTTGTGCCCGCGGATGCAGGTGTGCGCCGTGTTCCTGATGGTGTTGTTTTTCACCAGGTACCCCTTGCTCCCTTCATCCATGAAGATGCCGTTATTGTCGGATGCATGGTTGAGCTTGCTCCGAAGTATATCGTAAATCTCGTTCCCTTCGATTACCGATCCCGGCTGCCAGCCGAGGGTGTATATCCCGCCGCCGTCGCCGAGGAACTGCATCGCATTGTGGATCTTATTGTTGAGAATTTTGTTGCTGTGCGAGGAGGAGGGCTGCGGATTCCACTGCCACCCCACCGAGACGCCGGTGTAAGGCAGGTCGTAAATCTCACTGCCGGAGATCTCCGTGCCGGCGCAGAAGCCGAGCCACACGCCCACCGCGCCGTGGAAGGCCATGCCGGCCTGATGCACCGTTGATTGTGTGAATACATTGCCGACGGGCAGTTGCAGCGAGTCCTTGCCGGGGTCATTATAGGTCCCAATCATGACCCCGTTGGCGCCGATATCCTCAATCTTCAAGTTTTCCATCCGGTTGCCGCGGCACCCTTCGGCCAGACAGATTCCATTGCCGCCGCCGTGCAGCACGTTACAGCCCGTGAAACTGCATCGTTCGGCCCACTTCATGTCGATCGCCGGAGGGATGAGCCCGAGCCCGTCTATTGAGCCTCCGCTGCCCCCGTAGTAAAAAGCTGCCTGGATCCCGTCGTGACCGAAACCGGGCAGCAGGTACGCAGCATGTTCAAAACTGATCTTCTTAAAAGCAAGGCGGGTCACCGGCTTATCCACGGAACCGTTGATTTTGACAAGCTGTTCGGCGATTGGGGCGACGGCCACCAGCTGGTCAGCGGTTTCGCCCGGCAACGGCTTGTAGTAAAGCCTTCCGGCCGCACGGTCGAGCGCCCATTCGCCCGGCTGGTCGATGAAGGTGGGGTCCCCCTCGAGCCAGCAGCTGTAGTTCCTTGCCACAGGGGCAAATATGCAGATGAAGGTATTCTGGAATGCCTTAACGGGCGTTGTCAGGTAAAGCTCTGCCGGCGTGGCGTTCATTCCCGATACGTGAAACCGCGATACCGTCCACTCCTTGAATACCACCACCTCGAATTCGCCGTTCGGCGACCGGCCGGCGAACTGACCGTTATCCCGCACCGGCATGGTGACATTTTTCACCGTAGAATCGGCATTGTATACGTACTTTGAGGGCTCCAGATAGAAGCGGGGCACCGAATCGGTTGCATTAGGCATCCGGGCCCGGGTGGCATGCCGTCCGCCGATATACAGCTGCTCGAAGTTCATACCCGAATCAACGGGTGCCCACCAGAGGCCGTACCCCTCGTCGCGGAACCCGCGGATCTCCCGGCCGCCGGAAATGATGGTGGCGCCCGGCCTGCCTTCCCAGGTGACGGAAACATTTTCTGATCCGCCGTCTTCCGCCTCGAAAATCACCGGTTCGGTGATGTGCCAGGTTCCTTCACCAAGCAGAACACGTATGGAACGGTTCGGTGTTTCAACCCGAATTTTCCGCACCGTTTCCTGCGCCGCACCGATGCTCATGAGGGGCTGGCTCCGGGAACCCTTGTTCAGGGTGCTGCCTTCGGTTGAAACATAAATCTTTTTTGCGGGAATGAGGCTGCAGGAGGCTGCCAGCAGCATGAGCGGGAGGATGGAAATCGTTTTCATGTTCTAAAGATACCGATTCCGCACACGCCGGATAATCGTACCTTTAAATCCAAACTGAAAATTATGCCGCGCATTACGCTCCTCTTGCTGCTACAGCTCTTTGCCCTAAACATCCTCTTCGCCCAGGAACCCCGCCGCTTCCAACCGGAGATCGATGCATACAAAGCTTCCTCCGAAGCATTTGCCCCCACCGGAGACCGCATCCTGTTCACCGGCAGCTCCACCATCCGCCTCTGGCCGGATATCAAAGCCGATTTTCCTCAGTATTCGGTCATGAACCGCGGCTTCGGCGGCTCCTTTATGAGCGAGCTCCTGTTTTATGCCGATACACTGATTGTGCCATACAAACCCGACTGGATCTTTATTTACGAAGGCGACAACGATCTGGCCTCGGGGAAAACGGCGGAGGAGATCCTCGCTTCGGCTGAAAAGCTGGTTGCCCTGATTCAGCAAAAACTTCCCGGAGCACAGATTTGCTTTCTTGCTCCCAAACCGAGCCTCGCCCGGTGGAACCTGAAAGAAAACTACCTCGGTCTCAACCTCCGCCTGAAGGAATTTGCCGGCCGGAAACGGCAGGTTTTCTTCCTTGATATGTGGGATTTGATGATGGATCCAGCCGGCAAGCCTATGGCGGACATCTTCGCAGAAGACGGCCTGCACCTGAATCGCAAGGGTTATGATATCTGGAAAGGGGAAGTTGCCGGATTCCTGAAAAAGCACCGGGTGAGGAAAATATAACCCGGCTGTCAGGTTATTTCCTGAACATTCCATCTTTCCGCATGTTCAACAGGTAACTAAAAACCGCCAAAATGAAACCTGTTGCCCTCCCTTTCCACCTTCTGGTGTTTTCCGCCCTGTTTCTTATCGGCTTATCAGGATGCAAAAAGGAGGATCCGGGCACACCCCAGGTTTCCGATCCCGTGATCACGGAAATCGGGACAGTTTCCGGTGAAGCCGCATCGGCGACCATCGGTGCCGGAGGCGGGGAGCTGGTTTCGGCCGACGGCAGGGTGGGGCTAACCATCCCGGCGGGGGCATTATCAGGTCCGGTGGAGATCACGGTACAGCCGGTTTCCGGCGAGGCGCCCCTGGGCCTCGGCATGGGCTACAGGCTGCTGCCCGAAGGGCTGACATTTGCCAAACCGGTTGTCTTAACCTTCTCTTACGACCAGGCGCTGCTGGCAGATTACTCCGAAGATTTCCTTTGGATCGTTACCCAGTCGGCCAACGGCAGCTGGAATGCCTTGCTCCGGAGCGGCCTCGACAAATCCGCCGGAACCGTGAGCGGTGAAATATCCCATTTCAGCGACTGGGCACTGGCCCGGTTTATCGACCTGAAGCTGACGCCCGCTTCGCCGACGGTAAAGCTTGGGGAATCGGTAAGGCTCCAGCTGACCGGTTTTTTCCGCGATCAGAATTCATCCGATGATGAGGAGTTGGTACCGCTCCGGCCGATAACCACAGATGGCGACGTGCTCACCCCGCTTACCCCGATCCCTCCTGTTGAATCCAGGGCTATGGAATTCCGTGTTAAGAAGTGGAACATGAACGGCAAGGCGGCCCCGGTTTCCGATAACAACGGATCACTCACACCCGAAGGTCAGGGAGCTACCTACAAGGCGCCTGCCAAACAGCCCGAAACCAACCCGGTGGCTGTTTCCGCAGAACTGGAAACAACCAACAAGGAAGGCAGGAAATCCTCGTATGAACTGGTGTCCAATATCCATGTCGGCGAGGTATACTCCATTACCATCAAAATCGACGGAAAGGTATTCACCTATTACCAATATGGAATCGATGGCGTAAATCCTCCGGATGATCCGAATGCCGGTAACGCAATGTGTACCTTCGATGATGACGGGTTAGGAATCTATGCCTTCCTCGAAGATGTAAACTCCTGCGTGTTCGGTTTGAGCAAGCCTTCCGTAGGTTCGCATATGCTTGATTGCCACAACGCTGTTGGTACCATGCTTTTCAGTAACGATGAAAGCGGGGAGGGTTATTATGACGCCTATTACGTGCGGACGCCTGTTTCCGGAGGCGACTGCAATTCGGTGCACAAGTGCGCCGAGGATATCAAGGTCACGCTGGTCATCTTTGAAGGCGAAACCGGCGGATTGGTCACCGGAACATTCTCCGGCACCCTGTATGAGGATAAGCTGAGCTACTGGGACTCGTGCACCTCCTCAACGCCCCATACCATCGAGG
>CAYWHP010000150.1:0-5966 GCA_964457845.1 uncultured Porphyromonadaceae bacterium
ACGTCGGACCTGCCCCGCGATGGCGTTAAGGCCATTGTACACTCCGGATTCTACACCAACCGGTGGACCCTCGGCGCGGAACCGGTTTCAAAATGATCCGACATACCGAAATGATAATCAGAGGACTGAGGCTGCTGACAGCCCTGCTCCTCATGGCCGCACTGCCATCCGGTGCCCGGCCATGCGGTGCCCTGCCGTCCGTTACCCTGCCCGCTCCCGGGTACGATATTGCCCTGTCGGACACCATCACGGTTTACCTGCTCGCCGGCCAGTCGAATGCGGTTGGCTACAACCACATCCGCGAATACCACGGCGACACCGCCGAACTGTCCCGGCAACTGAAGGGTGTCACCGATATCCTGTTCTGGCCGGGCACCAATGCTTTGCCCGGAACGGCCGGGCTATGGACAGGGCTCCGGCCGGGCCTGGCGGCTATCGCGGCTGACGAGAGCTACCGCAACGGCTGTTTCGGTCCGGAAATCGGCTTCGCGCTGAAGCTCCGGGAGTCCGATCCCGAAGGAAAGATCGCCATCATCAAGTATGCCGAAGGGGCCACGGGCATCGCACGAAGCTCCGATTACAACGATTATATCCCGGCCCTGAAGGGATTCGACGACAAGGACAACAACTGGGCGCCGCCCGAAAAAGGGAAACCGGCCGGCAATCTGTACACCGGACTGTTGGAAAATATCCGTCTGGCGCTGGCGGGACTCGAAGCCCGAAACATCCCGTACCGGATCGGCGGGTTCATCTGGATGCAGGGGGAACACGAGGCGGGCATCAGCCCGACGATGGCCGGTGATTACGACAAGATCCTGTCGGGATTCATCCGGAGCGTTCGCAACAACCTGTCTGACAATGACATGCCATTCCTGATCGGGGAGATCAACAGTCACACCTGGGCCTTCGGCGACCTGGCAAGGAAACGCCAGGCAGCGGTCTGCTCCGATGACCCGCTCAGCGTTCTCGTGAAGACCACCGACCTGCCACGTAAAGGCGTGGGTAACCTGGCCCATTTCGATGCCGACGGCATGCTGGAGCTCGGGAAACGATTCGGTTCCGCTGCCAGACAAATGGATACGAGGTTGGTCAGGCAGCCGCATTAAAAACGATTACACCAGCAAAAAAATGAAAACCAGACTCTCAATCGTCGCAATTCTCGGCCTGGCCCTGGCGGCCGGTCCGGCCGCGGGGCAGCAGGATCGCTTCACCCCTGTTGAACGGGCAAGTCTCCACGCCATCAGCCTCAACCGGCCGGCGCCCGACTTCTTCGACGGGGCCCTGCTGGGCAACGGCGGCATGGGCGTTGTGGTCACCACCCGGCCCGACGCCGTGGTGCTCTATTTTGCCCACAATAATGTGTGGGACATCCGCGTGGCGGAAAACAACAGGGAGAAGATCGGCACCTTTCAGGAGATCTTCGACCGGGTAAACGCCATTCCCGACACGCTCGACCTGCTCACGCGGGATCCGTGGTATGCGGAATACAGCAGCATGACTGCAGAAAACTACGGGAAGCCCTATCCGCGCCCGTTCCCGTGCGGATCGGTGCTTCTGGGCTTCGACCGCCGGAACGCCGAGCTAACCGGTCACCGGCTCGATATCGCCACCGGGTTGTGCGAGGTGTTCTTCCTCACGCCGGATCATAAAAAGATACGGCTGCTGGTGACGGCCGACATGGCCTCCGACCGCCTGTGGATGCGGCTGGTGGATGAACAGGGCAATTCCTGCAAAAACATCTTCGACCGGATGCGGGTGTTCATCGATCCCTCCACCCCGGCCGAATTCCCGAAAGCAGGGATTGAGGAGCAGCTGCAGAAGGGCATGCTATCCTTCCGGCAGGTGCTGCCCTATTCCGAACCCGGGAAATACAATGCGGCAACCGGGCACCCGGGCGACAAGGCCTTCCGCCTGCTGGCCGCTGTCGACGGTGCGCTGGGCAAAACCACCCGGATAAACTGGGACGGGAACATGCAGGGGATGGCGCAGCTGGAGGCCGCCCTGCTGAACCGCGATGCCTTCACATGCTGCATCACCCTCGAGGAGGGGCTTGCTACGGCAGTCGGTTCCGGTAATCCGGCCGGACAGGCTCCAAAGCCGGAAGGTTTTATCAGAATAAAAGAAAAAAACAGGGCAAACTGGGCAGACTACTGGAACCTGTCGGGCGTGATGCTCGGGGATACCCTGCTCGAGCAGGTGTGGTACCGGAACCTCTACTTCCTCAACTGCGCGGCGAAGGAAGGGGTGAACCCGCCCGGACTGTTCGCCAACTGGAACTACAACCAGATCGGTACTGCCTGGCACGGCGATTACCACATGAACTACAATACGCAGCAGCCTTTCTGGGCCACTTTTTCCAGCAACCACCTCGGGAAAAACCTGCCGTATGTGAGTCTGGTTGAAAACCTGATGGACGTATCGACCCGCTGGGCCCGCGAATACTACAAGCTGCCGGGTGCCTATTTCCCGCACTCGGCCTATCCGGTGAAGATGACCATGAACCCGTACCCGGTGCCCACGTGGGGATGGGAAGTGTTCGAAACCCCCTGGACCGTGCAGGGGCTCTGGTGGCACTACCTCTATTCCGGCGACCGGAAGTTCCTGAAAGAGAGGGGGTACGCCCCTATCCGGGCGGCGGTGGAGTTTCTGGCGGCCTACATGAAGAGGCCGGAGGCGCGCGGCGCAAGGTGGAACGACAACAAGTACCACATCTTCCCCTCGGTTCCGCCAGAGCTGTACGGATTGCGGCCGGGATTCAAATACAATTACGACACCAACGCCGACCTGTCGCTTACCAAGTTCATCTTCAAGGCTTTCCAGGAGGCCACGCGGGTGCTGGGTCTGGAAGCGAAGGAGAAGGCATTGCTGAACAATATCGCCGATATCCTCGCCAATTATCCCGATTACCCGGTGGGGCGGTCGGAAAAATACGGCCAGGTGCTGGTATCGGTGCCCGGGGAGCACGACCAGGTGGTTTACAATCTGGCGAACGCCCTGTTCACCGTATTTCCCGGGGAGGACCACGGGCTCCGTTCCGATCCTGAAACCATGAAGTTGCTGAAGAACTCATTCCAAAACCAGCAGAACGAGGGGGGAAATGACCTGGTCATGCTGAACCTGCAGGCTGCGCGCATCGGCATGCTCGACATCGAAAAGTTCAAGCGCCAGATCAACTACTGCCTGCTGCCCAACGGCACCGCCACACTGATGGTGCTGCAGGTGCATGGCCGGTACGACGATACCACCCCCTACGACTTCATGGCCCGGATGGGCATCTGGTTCGAGAATTTCGGCCTCCCGGCGGTGGTCAACGAGTGCCTGATGCAGAGCTGGGACGGCACCATCCGGCTCTTCCCCAACTGGCCCAAAGAGAAGGATGCCCGGTTCCAGGACCTGCGTGCAGCCGGGGCTTTCCTGGTGAGTACCAGTCTGACGGGCGGGCGGATCGGCGAGATCCGGATCGTGAGCGAGGCGGGCGGTAAGCTGGAGCTTCTGCTGCCCTGGGGAAGCGGGGCAACGGTGCAGTCGGGGCAGGAAACCCGGCGCGTGGATGGAGAGAGGGTGAGCATGGCGACCACGGTGGGGCAGATCATCGTAATTCAACCCTTAAGCTAGGTCCAATCCGCTCTGGTGTCGGATTATAATCAGGCTATAACCTGACATTCATTTGCATTTGTCAATCTTTAGCATTACATTTGAGTGTTAATTGTCAGGTTAAAACCTTATTTTATGAATACGCGCAAACTTCAAATTGAACACCTGGATAAAAGGTTCAAAGCCCTTCCCCAGGTTTCAGACTTCGCAGCCCCTCCACTTGGCTGGATAAAAGCCATACGATCGGCTTTGGGCATCTCGCTGCAACAGATTGCCACCAGTCTATCCAAAACCAGGCAGAGTGTTAAGGAAATGGAATTAAGGGAAAAAGAAGGAACCATTACACTCAACACTTTGAGAGAAGTGGCAAGATCGCTGGATATGGAACTGGTTTATGCACTGGTGCCAAAAGATGGCTCATTAAGCGCCCTGATTGACCGGAAGGTATTGGAAATGGCGAGAGCCATCGTACAAAGAACTTCCCAGACGATGAAACTGGAAGACCAGGAAAACACGGAACTGAGGATTGAGAAGGCTATCGAAGAAACATTTGCCGCAATTAAGTACGAAATGCCAAAAACCCTATGGGACTCAATTCCGAAAAACGGAAAAGAACATCGGAATTGATAAATGGCAAATATTATTATTGAAAAAAAAATCGAATGCCTTTGTTTACCTGGGGATCAAATAATCTTGTCAGAGACGGCAATCCAAGACAGGAGTACCTGAAAGCCATCCGGGCGGCTGATGCCGGAGATTACGGGCCATTGTTGGAATTCGCGAGGTCTTGATATAGTCAACCATTTGCATATGAACCACATGATTTGAAGTTCATGTTCGAATATCCAAATAACAGAGCTAAGCCAATCCGGGATTTCCCCTGCTGGCGGGGTTTCAACCTGCAGGAGAAATTTTCCCACACACCCGATGAGTGGATGGGAATTGCCCCGGAATGGGGCTTCCGAAACGAACCGTTCCGGGAATCGGATTTCGCCCTGATCCGGGAGCTCGGGTTCAATTACGTGCGCCTGCCCATGTCGTACAAATGCTGGTGCCGCGACGGCAACTGGCTGGAACTGCTGGAGAAACCGCTTTCCGAAATCGACCAGGCCGTTGAATACGGCAGGCAGTATGGGTTGCATGTGTGCATCAATTTTCACCGGTCGCCCGGGTACACTATCAACGATTCGGTTTTCCGGCCGGAGCACAGGGAGCGCACGAGCATCTGGGACGATGAGGCGGCGCTCGATGCCTGTGCCTTTCACTGGGCCCATTTTGCCGGCCGGTACAGGGGCATTCCCTCCACGCGCCTCAGCTTCAACCTGTTCAACGAGCCCGTCGGGACCACCGTGGAAAAGCACGACCGGGTGATCCGCCGTCTGGTTGACGAGATCCGTTTGGTTGATCCCGACCGGCTGATCCTGATCGACGGGTTGAATTTCGAGCCAAGCCAAACGCTGTCCGACCTTGAGCTGGTTCAATGCGCGAGGGGATATGCACCCGGGGCGGTAACGCATTACGGGGCCCCGTGGGCAGGATCGCCGTCGCAGCTGCCCGCGTGGCCGATGGTGGATGAAGCCGGCATACTGTGGGACCGGGGCCGGCTCGAACAGCATTTCCGCCCCTGGAAGGAGATCGAAAAATCCGCCGCCGGGGTGTTTGTCGGCGAATTCGGGGTGTACAACCAGACACCGCATGAGGTGGCACTCTCCTTTCTGGAGGAGAACCTGCGCCTCTGGCGTCACTATGGCTGGGGCTGGGCCCTCTGGTGCTTCAGGGGTTCCTTTGGCGTGGCCGACAGCGGGCGGAAGGATGTCAGGTATGAAAAATACCGGGGTGTACTGCTCGATCGGAAAATGTGTAACTTGTTGCAAAACTATTGATCCGCTACGGATGAAAACCCTGCAAACCTTACCTATGGCCATCCTTCTGGCGTGCACCTTTTCCTGCACGCAAAACCCCGCCGGCACAGCACCGGATACCATTGACATAACCATCGATGCCGGAAAGGTCAGGTTTCAGATGGCGGGCGGCATCGGCGCCTCCTGGCATGCCATCAGCGAAGACTCCATCGATGAAAGCCCGGAATACAAATGGGCACTGCGCATCCCGAACTCGAGGGGCAGTGCCTGGGGCGGAAATCCGCCGGTTACGGACACCGCTGCCTGGAACCAGATTTACAAACATGCCTCCTGGCTGGGGCTCTCCTTCCTGCGGGTGGAGCTGAGCGCCCGGATGTACCATCCGGAGCGGGACCGGTTCGACTGGGACAATGAGGAGATGGCCGCGCTGTACAAAATCCTCGACTGGGCGGAGGCCAATGAGGCCGATGTTTTTCTTCAGCAGATGTGGAGCAACGTGAAATGGAACGC
>CAYWHP010000150.1:6066-9899 GCA_964457845.1 uncultured Porphyromonadaceae bacterium
CTTGATGGCAAAAATATCCGGGTGCCGGTATCCGGTCCCGACTGGACCGACCTTCCGGCTTTTGATCCGGCCAAAATCGATTTCGACCCCTATATCGGGGCCTATGATATCCACTCCTACCAGGGGATCGATGAGAAGAAGCAGAAGATCGTGGAAGAATGGGCCGCGTGGGCGCTTGAACACGGCAAGCCCTTCTTCCTGTCGGAGATCGGCGACATGCGGCTGGGCTGGGGGAAATCTGATCCCGGTCCGAAATCCTTTGCCGCATCCCTCTCGAATGCCGAATCCATTCTGCGGGGGCTGGCTGCCGGGGCAGGCGCCTTCAACCGCTGGAGCTTTACCAACCGGGGCGACCTCGATGGCCAGTGGCAGCTGATCCGCACCTGGGATCCTGATCAGAAAAAATATCTGGAAACGATAGAACCTGAACCGGCTGCCTATTACGGGTACGGCATCCTGACCCGCTTCTGCGCCAAACATTCATCCGTCGTAACCTCGGATCCCATAAACGACAGTGATATCCTTTCGCAGACCCTGAAAAGTCCCGACGGGTTGATCACCACCTATATCCTGAATAAAAGCGACAAGGCCCGCACCTTGAGAATCAGCCTTTCCGGGATGACCAATAAAAACCTTTTGCTCTACACCGTCACCGAAGCCGAAGTTATGAAGCCAGGCTACCGGATGGAACCCGTCAGGGAACTGGTTATCCGGAAAAACCGGCCCGTGGTGCTGGAGGTGCCGGGGAGGAGCATCAGTGCGCTGACCAACTTCAACAGCGGGCATGGAGAGCCGGCGAGGATGGGGCAATAGATCCGGATATTCTGGAATTACCCTGACTATACTACAAAATTTTGAAATATTTACCCTGACTATTGTACATTAACCTGTTTAGCAGAAGCTGAGTTTATTGATTAAAAGTCCACCAACCCCAAACGAAAAAATGAAAAAACTGAACCTCCTTCCACTCTCCCTTTCGTTGGCGAGGCTATAAGCAGTCCTGCCGGCTTTCACGAAGGACGGAGCTTCCGGCTGGAAATCGCCTGCCGCAAACCGGGCGAGGCCCACGGTGCAGGCCACATCGTACTTCAGGACCATACTAACGCGATCACTTACCGCAATATCTGGATCCGCGAATTGTAAACCAATCCAATAACCTCCTCAAAACATGATCCGCAAATTCATACCCGTAATTATCTGTCTTCCGCTTTTACTGCTCTCCTGCCAGAATACCAAAACAAGATCCCTTAATAAAGGCCCGATAAAAATCGACCTTTATTCCGATAAGCCTGTCTTTAAGAACATCATCCATGCTTCCGATACGCTCAGTCCGGCAGCCGGAAAAGGCCTCACCATTAATGGTGTGATGAAGCCCTGGGACCTGTGGAATATCTCCTCCTCGGTTACCGGAGATACCCTGATTTACCGTATGGCATTGAAACAGCCCGATCTCACAGCCGATTTCGTTTACTGGATCGATTCATCGTCCGTCAGGATGAAGATCAGGAATGTGAATGATAAGTCCGGAACCCTGATGGAGATCGGCCTGGAGGACCAGCCCTGGGTTACGGTTGCCGACCCCGCATGGCAGTGGTGGACCGTAATGAATTATCCCCGGGTTCCATTCGTGCCCGAAAAGATATTCTCCAGAGGGATCGGATACTACAATACCATCACCGGCCATGCGGGCGACACCGTCCAGAAGAAAGGCGATCCCTTCTTTGCCTGCATCTGGCATCCCGAGAAATTCGCCGTTGCCGTGAAAACCAATACGGAGCTCTACCCTCTCCGGATGTGGAGCGATGACAAAGGATGCAACCTGGCTCCCAACAAATATTATTACCGGGTGAAAGACAAAATGATGCCGGATTTCGAAGCGGAACTCACCTTCATCGGAGACCTCAATACAAACGGAAAAATCGACCGCGACGACTATTTCCTTTGGTGTAACAGGGGGAAAAAGGATGCCGACAATCTTCACCGGAACGCCATCTTTTACAAAATCAAAATCAATGATGTAATCAGCAAGGACAATCCCCCGACCAACCTCGCCCAGACCCGTGAGATGATCGATTACATCCGCAATATCACCGACGGCATCCCGCAGATCATCTATCTCGTGGGCTGGCAATACGACGGCCATGACACCGGCTATCCGGCTTTCGACCAGCTCAATCCCCGGATGGGAACCTCCGAGGATCTCTATGCCCTCTCAAAGTATTGTGACAGCATCGGATCGGTGCTGAGTATCCATTGCAACATGGATGATGCCTACAAGGCCAACAAGTATTTTACCCCCGAAATCATGGGAACCGATTATGACGGAAGCCCCATTTTCTGGGAGATTATTCACGATAGTGCCTTCCACATTTCACATTATAAGGATGTTAAAACCGGATCGATTTTTAAACGGCTGGAAGAATTGTTCAGCATCTTTCCCATTCAAAAGAGCATCCATTTTGATGCCATGCGCATAACCAACTGCAATCCGGAGTGGGAACCGGAAAAAATCGGCGTGCTGGAGGAGTACGAACTGGGACTTAAACCGATCATGAAATGGTTCAACGATCGCGGGGTACAGGTAACCACCGAAACCCAGAACGGCAACCCGTTTGATTTGTCACAGTTAGTATGCGGTATCTGGACCAATTTCTGGCTAACGCCGGAATACCGGCAGATCTTCCACCGGAAGGTTGTTGGCGGAGGAATACCGGAGTTCATGGCCCCGTTGCAATATACATCCGGTTTGGGGGGATCCATTACCCAGGATTTTACCTATAAACTGTATAAAGGGTGCCTGGATTACCAAACCAACCGTGCCCACATGAAGGAGCTGATCTACCTGAGTTCCATTCTTTACCATTTCTTTCTGACGAAGGAGATGCTCGAAGTGAACCGGGATACCATCAACGGGTATACAGCCCGTTTTTCGGATGATGTGGTTTCCACCTACGACGGTCCTACCGGTCACCTGAAGGTCACCTGGAAGGATGTGATCATTGCCGAGGATGGTGAGCGGTTTGTTCCGGTTCACGGAGGAATTTATGCGTTCAGCCAGAAGGGTGCAGATCGTGAATGGCTGCTGCCGGAGGGATTCCGGGACCGGAAACTGCAGGTTATCGAACTGACGGGTTCCGGTAAAAAGGCCTTTACGGACTATGTCGTTTCAGCTGATAAAATCAGGATAAAACTAGCTGCCAATCAATCGGTTAAAATTATTGCAGAATAATTCATCCAACAAATTTAATCTCATGAAATCCAGTCGACCCCTGCTCTGCTGCCTTCTGGCAACCCTCCTGGCACTCGCGAGCTCATCGTGCAGCCGCACCGATCCGGCCACGCAGCCCGTGAGCCTAACCTGTGAATACTTTGCCAGTCCGGTTGGCATCGACATGCCTGCCCCCCGGCTCAGCTGGAACATCCAGACCGGTGAGCGCGGCTGGCTCCAGTCGGCCTACCGGGTGCTGGTAGCCTCCGACAGTCTGAAATTGGCCGGCGGCGAAGGGGATATCTGGGATTCCGGCCGGGTGCGGTCGGGGGAATTCCTTTATATTCCCTTTGAAGGCAAGCCGCTGGCATCGGTTCAACGATACTGGTGGAAAGTGAAGGTGTGGGACAGCCGCGGCCGTGAATCGGTCTGGAGCGATGCTGCCAACTGGACGACAGGTATGATGAATCCCGCCGACTGGAAGGGCAACTGGATCGCCTCCGACCTGGAACTTTCGCCGCTGCAGAAGGAGCTTAAGGCGCTGCCCGATTTCGGCATGGAGCCGGAAAACGAGATGTGGGCGCTGAACGAACAGATCCGGAAGCGGACCGACAGCATCACCTCG
>CAYWHP010000151.1:0-4831 GCA_964457845.1 uncultured Porphyromonadaceae bacterium
CGACGGGGTTGCCGATGACCACGGGACCAATGTGGCCGGGACCATTGGTGCCGTTGGCGGGAACGGCAAGAGTGTGGCCGGGGTTTGCTGGAATGTTAAATTACTGAATGCTAAATTTTTAGGTGCCACCGGCGGGACGCTTGCCAATGCTGTAAAGGCCGTCGATTATTTCACCAACCTGAAGAACAAAGGTCTCAATATTGTTGCTACCAATAACTCGTGGGGTGGCGGAGCTTTCTCCCAGGCGCTGCAGGATGCCATTGGCCGGGCCAACACCGCGGGAATCCTCTTTATAGCCGCTGCCGGCAACGACGGGCTGAATACGGAAACCACCCTGAGCTATCCTTCGGGCTATCCGAATGACAACATTATTGCCGTAGCTGCCATCGACAAAACCGGTCTACTGGCCAGCTTTTCCAATTATGCAGCCACCAAGGTCGACATGGGCGCACCGGGCGTTTCTGTTGTTTCCTGCGTACCGGCCAAGTCGGGAAAAAGCATTGTATCGCGGTACGCCAGCTACAGCGGCACCTCGATGGCCACACCGCATGTAACCGGTGCCGCAGCCCTGTATGCATCAACGCATCCGGGCGCCACGGCTGCCCAGATAAAGGCTGCCATTCTTGGTTCAGTTGTTCCAACATCTTCGCTGACCGGCAAGTGTGATACCGGGGGGCGGCTGGATGTGAGCGGCTTCTAGAAGGCAGAAGGCAAAAGGAAAGTCAGTAAGACTAAAGGAATAAGACAAAAGTCCGCATTTGGCGGACTTTTGTCTTATATATCTGCGCCGAAGGGATGATGTCTCATCAGGAGGCGCGGGTTTCTATCATCGTGATAGTGTCTCTCCCGGAGGCGCGGGAGGGCCCGTGGGCCCTCCCCTACGGATCTCCCGGCAATATCGTAGGGTAGGACCCACGGGTCCTACCGCCTCTGCGATCTCAAAATTAATTTTTAACAAACCTCCTCGTAAGCCTCGCCCGCCAGGTCCCGGGCATCGTCGCGGTTGCTCGTCAGCCCGCGGCAATAGCCCATGAACGCCTGGTGACAGGGAGTGTACATCTCCATGAACACCTCTTGTTTGGTCGGATTCAATTGCGGATGTTGGTTGCTGAAAGGTAGTGCCCTTTGGCCAAGAGAAGTTTCTTTTTAATTGAAATTTCCATTTTTCTTAAAGCAGAAATTCAATTCACTGAAACAATAAAGGCCCGCTATTGCAGGCCTTTATTGTTTCAGTGAGACTAATTAAAAATGTTTCGTCGTCCGCCTAATGTCTTCTGTCTAATGTCTTCTGTCTAATGTCTTCTGTCTTTTGTCCTCCTGCCTTATTCTCAGCCGCACTTGGAGTGCCCGCACTTCTGGCAGATCAGGCACCCCTCCTGGTAGATCAGCTCGTCGCCTTCGCACTCCTCGCAGTGTTCGCCCTTGGAGGCCTTGGTGCCGTCGGGGATGAACTGCTTGAGGGCGCGGGCAACGCCGGCCTTCCAGCTGTTGATGTTGTCGTTGTCGAGGCTCAGCGAGGAGACCAGGGTGACGACGTATGGGATGGGCATGCCGTGGCGCAACACGCCGGAGATCAGCTTGGCATAGTTCCAGAATTCCTTGTCGAACAAATACGACAGGCCGCCTACGGTGCAGGGGTTGCCGTACTTGTCGGTATAATGGAAGTCGTACCGGGTGCCCTCGGGGGTCTTCACCTTGATGATCTGACCGTTCTTGATGGATTTCGGGATCACCAGGGTGTCTTCCTCGGCGCGGCCGGTAAAGATCTCGTATGGGAGGTTGTTGAGCATTCCTACGAAGGCGATCCAGTCTTCATCTTCGTTCTTGAAGCGGAGCAGTTCGGCTTCCAGAACGTTGGGCCGCTTATGTCCTTCATGTTTTTGCCCGGATTTATCTTCCTTCTGTTCTTCATGCTTGATAAGGACGCCGTCGCGTGATCCTTCGCGATACACGGTGACACCCTTGCAGCCATGTTCCCAGGCGGTGCGGTAAACATCGGCAACAGTGCCTTCAGCGATGTCGTTCGGCAGGTTCACGGTAACCGAAATGGAATGATCAACCCATTTCTGAACGGCGCCCTGCATGCGCACCTTGGCCACCCAGTCGATGTCGGCCGAGGTGGATTTGTAGTAGGGCGACTGTTTGATGATTTCGTCGATCTCAGCCGGTGACGAGGTGGTCATCCTGCTGGTATCCATGCCTTTGATGGCCATCCAGTCCATGAACTTGTGATGGAATACATTGTACTCTTCCCATGAATCGCCGACTCCGTCGACAAAGGATACCTTGCATTCGGGGTCGTTGGGGTTCACCTTGCGGCGGCGGCGGTAAACAGGCAGAAATACGGGCTCGATACCGCTGGTTGTCTGCGACATGAGGCTGGTGGTTCCGGTGGGGGCGATGGTGAGCAGCGCAAGGTTCCTGCGGCCCACAGAGGCCATCTCTTCGTACAGTTTCGGATCGGCTTCGCGGATCCGGTTAACGAACGGGTTGTTCTTTTCGCGCTGGGTGTCGTACATCGGGAAGGCTCCGCGCTCGCGGGCCATATCGACGGATGCGCGATACGCTTCCACGGCGAGGCATTTCTGCACTTCGACGGCGAAATCGATGGCGATATCGCTGCCGTAGGTGAGGTTCAGGGCGGCGAGCATGTCACCTTCGGCGGTAATGCCGATGCCGGTGCGGCGGCCCAGTTCGGTTTTTTTCTTGATATTTTCCCAAAGCTTGATTTCGACGCGTTTCAGTTCGTAATCTTCGGGGTCGTTATTGATTTTGCTGATGATCCCTTCGATCTTTTCCGCTTCGAGGTCGATGATGTCGTCCATCATCCGCTGGGCATAGTGGACGTGCTTTTTAAATTTCACGAAATCGAATTTGGCCTGCGGTGTAAACGGCTGATCAACATACGAATAGAGGTTGATGGCGATCAGGCGGCAGGAGTCGTACGGGCAGAGCGGGATTTCGCCGCAGGGGTTTGTGGAGACGGTTTCGAAACCGAGGTCGGCATAGCAGTCGGGCACCGACTCGCGGATGATGGTATCCCAGAAGAGCACCCCCGGTTCGGCCGATTTCCACGCATTGTGGATGATTTTTTCCCACAGCAGGCGGGCGTCGATATCTTTTACGTGTGTAGGGTTATCGGAACCGATGGGGAACTGCTGGCGGAAGCTGCCGTTGTTTACCACGGCCTGCATGAATTCATCGGTGATTTTCACCGATACGTTGGCACCGGTTACCTTGCCCTTTTCGGTTTTGGCATCTATAAAGTTCTCGGAATCAGGGTGTTTAATCGAGATGCTGAGCATGAGGGCCCCGCGGCGGCCGTCCTGAGCCACCTCGCGGGTGGAGTTGGAGTACCGTTCCATAAACGGAACCACGCCGGTGGAGGTAAGTGCAGAGTTCATTACCGGGCTGCTGGTGGGCCTGATGTGGCTGAGGTCGTGACCTACGCCGCCGCGCCGTTTCATGAGCTGCACCTGCTCCTGATCGATTTTCATGATTCCGCCGTACGAATCGGACGCCCCTTCGTTGCCGATCACGAAGCAGTTCGAGAGCGACGAGATCTGGTAGGGGTTCCCGATGCCGGTCATGGGACCGCCCTGCGGAATGATGTAGGTAAAGTCCTTTAGGAGCACATAGAGCTCCTCTTCGGTCATCGGACTGGGATAGTGTTTCTCTATCCTGGCTATCTCACGCGCCATCCTCCGGTGCATATCGTCGGGGGACAATTCGTAGATGTTGCCTGCCGAATCCTTGAGCGCATATTTGTTGACCCAAACTGTGGCTGCCAGTTCGTCGCCTCCAAAATATGTGCGGGATGCTTCAACCGCCTCTTCCAATGTGTAGGTCTTGCGACCTTTTTCTGTTTTCACGGACATTTCTTCTCTATACATGGCACAGTTAACGCGTGTAAGCCAATCAGTTAGACAATGGGATTAAAAAAACGGGGGACATTCGCCCTGATACCAAAATTAAGCGCGGGAGCCTAACTCCGACATCATTTTTATTAACATTTCCCGGGAGACTGGCGAAAGGAAATTGATTACCAGTGGTTTGTCCGGTTCATATCCGGTTATGAACAGGATTGTTCACCGTGTTTCCAATAAATGTCTAATTATTAGATCGGTAGAACCCATCTGGCTTTTCATGTAACTGACAGCCAGATTCCCTGATTCGGAGCGAAATTGTGAATCGGAACACAGCCTGAGCAATGTTGAACTGAGGCTTGAAAAATCGGTTACCGGGAAAGCGGCACCGATGCCGGTCATGGCCTCAGCCTCATTGAACCGGTTGAAGGCCGGGCCGAACAGCACGGGCAGGCCAAAGGCGGCGGGCTCCAGGATGTTGTGGATTCCTTTGCCGAACCCTCCTCCGATGACGGCGATGTCTGCCAGCGCGTAGAGGGAGGAGAGTAGCCCGATGGAATCGATAATTATTATATCATTTTGATCTAAAGCCTGTTCAATGGTTGTTCCGGAGGTGCTGAGCCGGGTGATCCCTCCGCCGAACAGCCTGTCGATCTGAACAAGATGGCTTTCAGATATGTCATGCGGGGCGATAACCAGTTTCCAATTTTCGCGGATTTTGTGAAAGTCAGACGATTTCCAGAATTCAGCCAGCATCTTCTCCTCAGGAGGCCAGGTGCTTCCCCCAATGATAACCTTCGCAGATGGATCGTAGAGACGTTTATAAACGTCTCTGCCTCCCCCAATGATAACCTTCGCAGATGGATCGTAGAGACGTTTATAAACGTCTCTGCCCGCAATTGCGTCGCGACGCATGACGGCGTCCACGCGGGTATCGCCCGCCACCACGGCGTGATCAATTCCAT
>CAYWHP010000151.1:4931-9811 GCA_964457845.1 uncultured Porphyromonadaceae bacterium
CGCATGACGGCGTCCACGCGGGTATCGCCCGCCACCACGGCGTGATCAATTCCATGCTCCTTCAGGAGAATGGCAGATTCCTCATCCTGAACGAAAATCCAGCGGAACTGGCGGATCTGCTGCAGGAACGGCTTTCCCCAGGCGGCAAACAGGTACTGACCTGACCTGAAGCGCGCGGACACGAGGCAGGCGGGGATGTTGCGTTCATGGATGACGTGAAGCATGTTTGGCCAGAAATCGTATTTCACCAGAATGAGCAGGTCGGGCTGCAGGCGGTTCACCAGGCGGTTCATCTCCTTTTTCGTATCGTGAGGCAGATAGATCACCAGATCGGCCAGCGGCCAGTTTTTTCGGATGTTGTACCCCGAGGGGCTGTAGAAGCTGAGCACGATACGGTCTGACGGGCAGCGTTGCTTCCACTGTTCGATCAGGTGCCGGCCCTGCTCGAATTCGCCAAGCGAAGCCACGTGCATCCATATCGTTCGGCGGCCGGGCTGCGGCTGCCATTTTTCGAGGAGCGACGGATTAAGACGCCTGCCGGCCAGCCACTGCTTTGCACGGCCCGAAAAGGGGGATGCCAGCCACAAGGCGAGGTAATAAAGGCGGATGAGGATTTGGTAAGCGGCGTGCACAGCAGCCTAAAAATAAGTATAGGTACCGGTGTTCTTTCTGCCTGCCGGGAAGATCCATCCCAGGCGTATACCGAAGAGGAAATCGTGCCTCATGCCGGGCCGGATGGCTGATTCGGGCCCCTGGATATTGTATAGCCAGTCGCGCCGGCACATGGTCCAGGCCTGATGGAATTCGAAACCGGCGTAGAAGTTGATCGGCTGATTGCTGTCGAGGTGCATGTAGCCGATAAACTGGTTGAGGGCGAAGCCGTTGGTAAGATAGTCGTACAGTTTGGTGTAGTCTTCGAGCAGAACCGGGACGGTAGCCTCCTCGAAACGGAAGAATGACTTATACTGGAGCAGGCCTGCCGATCCGGTTACCAGAAGGCCTGAATTCCTGTTCGGGCCGATCACCGGGAAGAGCTTGCCGAGCCGGAGCCCGGCATAGAAGCCGTGCTCGCTGATGGTTGGGTACATCTGGTCGCCGTTGATGCTGATCATGTACCCGTCCTGGTCGCGAATGCCGTTTAGGATGGTATCCTCCTTGAAATTGTTGCCGAACAGAAAGGTGAAATCGGCTGCTGCCATCCAGTTGGAGGTGGTTTTGAACATGTAGGAGCCGCCAACCCCGGCATTGAGGCCATACCTCCTGCCGAGGTCACCACCCGGGATGTTGCCGGTGGCGTGGAACGAGAACATGTGAATCTGAAGGGCAGTGTCCCTGACGCTTTGGGCGCTGGTGAGAAGAGGAAAGAAGAAGAAGGCAAGGGCAAGGAAATTCTTTGCCATGATATCGTATAATTTGAGCCTGTAAATATACGCATTCAGGGTTTAACATTTTTTAACCGCAGGCGGGAATGCGACAATTGGACTAATTGTACCTTGCGGGATAATCCTAAACAGTATTACAGTCATGCACAAATCATTCCCGTTCTTTAAGGGCCTTGCGATCCTGCTCACGGCCGGCCTTTTAACCGGTTTCATGCCTGCCGACAAGAAGGCGGTCAAGGAGGAGCCAAAGAAGGACCCCGTGTCCGCTTCCGCATTCAGTGCCTTGAAATTCCGTGGTATCGGCCCGGCCTTTACTTCGGGCCGTATATCCGACATTGCGGTTAATCCCGAGAACTTCAGCGAGTATTACATCGGTGTAGCTGCCGGCGGAGTATGGAAAACCACCAACAACGGCACCACCTGGAAATCCATTTTCGATAATTACGGATCCTGGTCGGTGGGTCCTGTTGTTGTTGACCCGAACAATCCGCTCACGGTGTGGGTGGGCTCCGGGGAATACAACTCCCAGCGCGCCATCGGCTATGGCGACGGCGTATATAAATCCACCGACGGCGGCGGGTCGTTCAAGAATATGGGTCTTGGAAAATCCGAGCATATTGGCCGTATCCGCATTGATCCGCGCAACAGCAACGTGGTGTACGTTTCGTGTCAGGGTCCGCTCTGGGGACCCGGCGGCGATCGCGGGTTGTACAAGACCACCGATGGTGGTGAAACCTGGAACCGCATACTGGAGATCAGCGAGAATACCGGCATTTCCGACATTGAGATGGATCCGCGGAATCCCGACGTGATTTATGTTTCCGCCTACCAGCGCCGCCGTCACGTGTGGACGCTCGTCAACGGCGGCCCCGAATCGGCCATATACAAGACCACCGATGCCGGCAAATCATTCAAAAAGATCAATTCAGGCCTTCCGGGCGGTGACATCGGCCGCATCGGTCTCGCCATATCACCGGTTGATACGGATGTGCTTTATGCCATTGTTGAGGCAGCCGAAGGGTCGGGCGGGTTTTTCCGCACTTCCAACGGGGGCATCAACTGGCGGAAAATGAGCAACCACGAATCCGGATCGGCACAGTATTACAGCCGCATCTATTGCGACCTGTGGGATGTTGACCGGGTGTATTCGATGGAAACCGTGACACAGGTTACCGACGACGGCGGTGCCACCTGGCGCGCACTCGGCGAAAACGCCAAGCATGTGGATAACCATTGCTTCTGGATGGATCCGCGCGACAAGAACCATTACATCATAGGCAGCGACGGCGGCGTGTACGAATCGTTCGACCGTGCCCAGACATGGCTCTTCAAGCCGAATCTTCCGGTAACCCAGTTCTACCGGGTGGCGCTCGATAACGATCTGCCATTTTACAATGTATACGGCGGAACACAGGACAACAACTCATTCGGCGGTCCTTCGAGGGTCTTCCGCAGCACGGGAGCCATTAACGACGACTGGTGGGTTACATGCGGCGGCGACGGGTTCTTCCAGCAGGTTGATCCCACCAACCCGGATATCGTTTATTCGGAATCGCAGTTTGGCGGACTGGTCCGTTACGACCGCAAAAGCGGTGAGGCAGTCGGAATCCAGCCTCAGGAACCCCTAGGAGAAGCCTACAGATGGAACTGGAATACGCCGCTCCTGATCTCGAAGTACGATCACAAGACACTCTACTTTGCGGCCAACAAGGTGTTCAAATCAACCAACTATGGCAACAAGTGGACGGTTATTTCACCCGACCTTACCCGTCAGATGGACCGCAACAAGCTGCCGGTTATGGGCGTGGTGCAGAATATCGATGCGGTTTCGAAGAACAATTCCACTTCCGTTTGGGGCAACATCGTTGCTTTCGCCGAATCCCCGCTGAAGCAGGGAACCCTGGCTGCGGGCACCGATGACGGACTCATCCAGGTGACCACCGATGATGGTGCCAGCTGGACGAAGCTTGAAAACATCCCGGGCGTGCCCGACATGACATACGTGAGTTACATCCTTGCTGACAAGTTCGACGCCAATACGCTGTATGTGAGCTATAACAATGTGAAGCGGGCTGATTTTAAACCGTATGTATTCAAGAGCACCGACTTTGGAAAAACCTGGAAATCCATTGCGGCCAACCTGCCTGAAAATGGTATGGTTCACGCCATTCAGCAGGACCCGGTTAAGAAGGACCTGCTGTTTATCGGAACCGAATTCGGTTTCTGGTTCTCGATAAACGGGGGCGAGAAGTGGATGCAGCTGAAATCGGGCCTGCCAACCATCTGCGTGTACGATATTGCCATCCAGGAGCGCGAGAACGACCTGGTACTGGCCACCTTCGGCCGCGGATTCTTCATCCTCGATGATTACACCCCGATGCGGCATTTCACTCCTGCCGACCTCGACAAGGCGGGCATGATCTATCCCGTCAAGGAGGGCATCATGTTCAGCCAGACCGGCGGCAAGTATGGCCAGGGTCATGCCTATTTCAACGCGCCCAACCCCGACTACGGGGCAACTTTTACCTATTACGTCAAGGATGATGTAAAAACGCTGAAGCAGATCCGCAAAGAGGCACAGTCGAAGGCCCGCAAGGATGGCACCGCACCGCCGTATCCAACCTATGCCGACCTGCGTGCCGAGGAGGAGGAGGAAGGTGCATTCCTGTTCTTTACCATCAAAGATATGAGCGGTAAGGTCATCAGGACCATCAAAACCGGACTCTCCACCGGCATGGCCAGGATCACCTGGGAATATGACCTCGAGATGAGCGGCAATGTGAATGTCGGCGCCAAGGCAAGCCCGATGGCTACCCCGCCGGCACCGGCTTCCGCCCTTCCGGGAAAATACACCGTTGAGATGGCCCGTAACGTTGCCGGCGTGGTTACCCCGTTGGCCGGACCGGAGCCCTTCTCCGTGAGGCTGATCAACAACTTTACCCTTCCGGCCAGAGACCGCGCAGCGGTGGTTGCCTTCATCGAAAAGGCGAATAAACTTGGGAATGCACTCAATGCCACCATGTCGGAAGCCGGTGAACTTGGCACCGACGTCCAGTACGGCAAGCAGCTGGTGTACACCTACGGCGGTCAGGAAAACCTCATGAAGGAGCTGAAATCGCTCGAAACCCGGCTGAAGGACCTCGGCATCCGCTTCCGCGGTAACCCGATCATCAGCCGCCTGCAGGATGCCGCCGAACCCGGCCTTGCCCAGCGCATCGGCAGCGCCCGGTATATCAGCGCCAACCAGGATGTTCCCGAAAGCGCAGTCGAGCAGTACGACATCGTGGCCGGCGAACTGGCCAAAATCGTGCCCGAGGTTCAGCAAATCAGGGAATCGGTTGCCAAACTGAAGAAGGAATTCGACAGGCTGGGATACCCGTGGACACCGGGGAGGGAGATACCGAAGTGGTAGAAGGTTGAAGGGAGAAGGGTGAGATTCGAAGACCAATTTTGAATGCTGGTGCGCCATGGGCGCACAACAAAGGTAGCAAAACGCGA
>CAYWHP010000152.1:0-5235 GCA_964457845.1 uncultured Porphyromonadaceae bacterium
CCGCGACCGCAGGGAGCGCGGGAGAGGGGGCCGGGGGGTGAGGTCTTCGCGTCCCGCAGGGAGCGCGGGAGAGGGGGACGGGGGGTGAGGTGGCGTCACTTTTTAAAAAGAATCGTATATTTAACCTCAAACCAAACTCACGCAGCAGCCATGTTAAACCCTACCCACATCCATCCCATGATCGTGCACTTCCCGGTGGCGCTCATCCTCGTTGGTTTTCTTGCAGACGTGCTCTTCCTCTTCTTCAAAAAAGAGGTATGCCTCTCTAAGGCGGGACTGTGGCTGATGGTGCTGGGCACCCTCGGTGCAGCTGCCGCATTTCTTTCGGGTAATCTTTTTACAAGCGAACCCACCGAGGGGTCAATAGTGGAAATCTTTGAACGGCACGAAACAATGGCACTGGCCACCCTGCTGATCATGACCGTGGGCTCTATACTCCGGCTCGCTTTGATATACTTTAAAATCGACAAGCCCGTTTATCGGTGGGTGGTGTTCGCCCTCTATGCCCTTGGGGCCGTCTGTGTAGGATTAACCGGCAATCTGGGTGGAACCATGGTGATGGACTACATGATGGGTCTCTGAAATTATTTTTTAAACATCAACACATTAATAGCGAAATCATGAAAAAAGCACTGTTCAGCCTGGCCATTTTCGGTTTGGCAACGATGTTTGGCTTTGGCCAGACGAAATCCATAGAGGGCCTGAAGGCCGCCTACAACGGCGAATCAACGGCCAGCGCCAAGTATGCTAAATTTGCCGAAGCCGCACAGAAAGAGGGCTTTGCAAATGTCGCCATCATGTTCAGGTCAACATCAAGGGCCGAGGCCATCCATGCTGCCAACCACAAGAAGGTGCTCACCAAGCTGGGCCAGACGGTTGGCGATCCCGAAATCGGAAAGTTTGAAGTGAAAACCACTGCCGAAAACCTGGTGGATGCTGCCAAAGGCGAAACCCACGAGTTTACCCAGATGTACCCCGGATTCATCAAGTCGGCAGAGGCAGAAAAGCAGAACGGAGCCAAAAAGTCATTCATGTGGGCCATGGATACCGAAAAAAGACATAACGCCTTTTATACCAAAGCCCTGGAGGTGGTTAAGGGCGGAACCGAAAAATCGTTCCCCGCAGTTTGGTATGTGTGCCCGGTATGCGGCAACACCTATGATCAGCCCACTGTGAAGGATAACTGTGATTTCTGCATGACACCGAAAGAGAAGTATGAAGTATTCAAATAACCTGTCTATAAAATGAAAACCTTCTTTAGCATTCTGTTAGCGGTTGCCCTGGTAACCGGCGCCTATTCAAAAGATACCAAGCCGCAGCCTGCGGATAAGATCCTCGCCAAAGCCTGCAAGCAGGCCGGCAAGCAGGACAAAAAGGTGATGATCATCTTCCACGCCTCCTGGTGCGGCTGGTGCCACCGCATGGACTCCATCATGAACATGCCTGAACTCAAGGGCTTCTTCGAAAAAAACTTTGTCACCGAACATCTGGTGGTAATGGAAGCCAAGGACAAAACGGCGCTGGAAAACCCGGGCGCACAGGATATGATGAACAAGTACAACGGCGCCGGAACGGGAATCCCCTACTGGCTCATCTTCGATGCCAAAGGAAACCTGCTCGCCGACTCCCGCATGCCGTCGAAGGACAAGACCGGCAAGGAGGTTCTCGCCAATGTTGGATGTCCGGCCCAACCCGACGAGGTGGCCTATTTCAACGGTTTGCTGAAGAAATTCACCCCGCTTACCGATCCCGACCTGGCCCTGATCGCCGAGAAATTCACACTGAAGCCGGTTAAGCGCTGATCATGTGGACATCCGCTGAGTCCCTGTTTATCAGGCAATTCGGCAGGCCGTCGGACATACAGCGGTTCCTCGATTCGGTCCCCTACAATCCGAATGCCGAGTGCCGGTCGCCGCGGAAAGTCATTGCTGAGCAAAAAGCGCACTGTTTCGAAGGTGCGCTTTTTGCTGCGGCAATGCTTCGTGAAATCGGCTATAAACCGCTGATCCTCGACATGATGGCTGAGAACGACGACGACCACGTGATCGCCGTTTTCCAGTCGGGCAGGCACTGGGGCGCCATCGCCAAATCCAATACCACCGCTTTGCGCTACCGCGAACCGGTGTACCGCTCCGTCCGCGAACTGGTGATGTCGTATTTCGATTTCTATTTCAACACACTGGGCGACAAATCTTTGCGTTCCTATTCGAGGCCGGTAAACCTCACCCGCTTTGATGCCCGAAGCTGGGCCTTCACCGGTGACGACCTCGAGTACATCGGCGATTACCTCACCGTGATCCGGCACTTTCCGCTGCTGGATGCCGGATCCATCGCCAATCTCGAGCGCGCCGACCCGAAACTGATGGACGCCGTGTTCCTTGGCGCCAACCAGGAGGGCCTCTTCAGGCCGGAACCGTAATGACCGGCCTGATCATCCTCGCCGCACTCACCCTGCTTTTTACGGGGTACCTAACAGCGGAAAGCATAATCCATAACCGACGGCTCCGGCAAATCCCCATTCGCATCACCGTTTCGGGAACGCGCGGCAAATCGGGTATTGTGCGCATGCTGGCCGCTGTTTTCCGCGCTGCGGGCTATCGCACCCTCGCCAAAACCACCGGCACCGAAGCGATGTACATCCTCTCCGACGGCACCACCGAACCGGTGCGTCGCCGCGGCCTCATCACCATCCTCGAACAAAAAACCTTGATTTCCAAAGCCATAAGCCTGGATGCCGGTTGCCTCATCACCGAGATCATGAGCATCCAGCCAGAAAACCACACCATCGAATCGCAGCGGCTGATCAGGCCACACGTCACCATCCTCTCCAATTTCCGTCCCGACCATACCGATGCGGTCGGCGAATCGATCGAAGAACTCACGGAACTTTTCGCCCGCGACATTCTCCCGGGCTCCGTCGTCATCATCCCGGAGAGCGAGGTTAATGAACACATCGCCGCCGCCATCCGCGCAAAAAAAGCCCGCCTCCTCACCGCCGCCGAAGGTGTCAGTACCGATTTGATTTATACCGGCAAGGCCCCCAAACACCCGATCCCCTCCAACCTCGATACGGTGCTCGCCACGGCAAGGCATTTCGGCATACCCGACGACACCACCGCCCGCGGCATCGCCGCCGCCGGTCACGACATGGGCCAGCCCGACGTTTTCCGCTTCACCCATAACGGCCATCATGTATGGTTCGTCAACACCTTCGCCGCCAACGATCCGATCTCCACCTTACTGGTTATCCGACAAACCCTTAACCTCCTCACCTCCTCACCTCCTCACCCCCTTACCTCCTCACCTCCCCACCCCGATATTGTCGGCCTCCTCAGCCTCCGCCCCGACCGTGGCGAGCGAAGCCGGCAGTGGCTCCACTGGCTCCTCGGCGGCGGATCGGCGCACTTCAGCCGGCTCTATGCCGTCGGGGCGCATTCCCCCATTTTTGCCAGGAAACTGGCCGGCTGCACGCGGCTGAGAACCAACGACCCCGACGCCGTCACCCGGCAGATCATCGGCGATACCACGTGCGATACCGTGGTGTTCGGGTTGGGGAATATACACGGCACCGGTTTATCTTTAATCAAGGTTTGGAAGGAAGGAAGTTATGAAAAGTGAAGTAAGAAAGTTGAGATTCGAATTTAGAATTCTGAATTCTGAAATTACAGAATTAAGGACCGCAATGGATGCAAAATGCGGTGTCATCCCCGCGAAAGCCTCTTTTGTCATCCCGACGAAAGCCGGGACCCCGTCCCTTATACCGCACTCCGAAAAAGCCTCTTTTGTCATCCCGGCGGGCTTTTGTCATCCCCGCGAAAGCGGGGACGGGACCCCGTCCCCAACCCGTTAACTCCATGGAATACGAACTCTTCTTCACCGGCCTCCTCCTCTCCCTCCTCTTCATCGCTGTCACCGGTTACTTCCCCGGCGGCATCATCGTGCCGGGATACCTCGTGCTGTATGCCGATCAGCCGCTGCGGATTGTGGGAACCCTTGGTGTGGCGGTTATTGCTTTCCTCCTTTACCGGCTCGCCTCGCGCTGGCTGATCCTCTTCGGGAAACGGAGGTTCGTGTTTTTACTGCTGGTGAGCGCACTGATCGCATTTGCTGCCGGCTACTTTTTGCCCATGTTGTTCCCGGCCTCCATCGAGCTGAAGATGATCGGGTGGGTGATACCCGGGCTGATCGCGGGCAACTTCGACAAGCAGGGGGTTACGGTGACCCTTTCCTCTATGGCGATCGTACTGGCTATCCTGTTAATTATCAGTAAATTTTATTTTCTGATTTTCTGATTTTCTGATTTATGAAACAAAAACTCTGTGAATCTCTGTGCATCCCTGTGTATCTCTGTGTAACAAGAAAAAAAAGAAATTACACAGAGAACCACAGGGATGCACAGAGATTCGCTGAGAAGAAGAAATTCCTTTTTTCCAATGCCCTGATCGGGTTGGCTTTGATCACAGCCTTGTGGCTGGTGCCCGGCGCATCCGGACTGAAACCCCGGCCGGAAGAGGTAAAAGCCGCTGAATACATGGCACAATCGCTTTCGTGCATTCAGCAATACTGCACCGAAAACCGGATCAACACGGATAATCCCGAAGATACGCGCCATACCGGGCTCATCGGACCCGAGTGGTCGGACATCACCACCACCATCGGCGACCCCGAAGCCAAGCGGACCACCGTGAATCCCCGTTTTGCCGCGCTGATCGCGCATCTCCTCATTGAAGGCGGCGTTCAGCCGGGCGACACCATCGCCGTCGGCAGCTCCGGCTCCTTCCCCGCCCTGCTGATCGCATCGCTTTCGGCGGCAAAGGCCCTGAACGTCCATCCGCTGGTGATCATCTCGCTGGGATCCTCCTCATTTGGCGCCTCAAACCCCGCTTTCACACTCTGGGACATGTACCGCCTGCTGCTCGAAAAAGGCCTCGTTGATGTGAAACCCGTTGCCGCCTCCCTCGGCGGCGAGGACGACACCGGCGCCGGCTTCGAGCCGGACGTGATTGCCCGCTTAACGGAAAGTTTGCAGCAGGCCGGCATCCCGCTGATCAACGAAAAAGACCTTCCAACGAACATCGCCATCCGCCAACGCTTCTATGGTCTTCCTCCCTCCACAGAAGCGGTGTCATCCCCGCGAAAGCGGGGACCGCTCCCCCAAACCGCTCAGCAGCCAATAGCGTTGTCATCCCCGCGAAAGCGGGGACCGCTCCCCCAAACCGCTCAGCAGCCAATAGC
>CAYWHP010000152.1:5335-9731 GCA_964457845.1 uncultured Porphyromonadaceae bacterium
GTTGTCATCCCCGCGAAAGCGGGGACCGCTCCCCCAAACCGTTCAGCAGCCAATAGCGGTGCCATCCCCGCGAAAGCGGGGACCCCTCCCCCCTGCCAGCATCTCAATCAATGCCTTCATCAACTCCGGCGGCGGCATCGCCAACATCGGCACCAGCGCCTCGGTGCTGAAGCTGCGGCCCGGTCTGCTTAAAAGCGCCGTCATCCCGGAGCCGGAACGGCAGGGCATGATCCACGCCATGCTCCAAAAAGAGATTCCGGTCATCCACCTGCTGTATATTAAAGGCCTTGCCCAGCGGTACGGCATCCCGTGGGACCCGGCCTCCCTGCCCGTTTCCGGTGACAGCGACGGCGCATTTCCCGGTCGCGCCGGCGCAGGCCATGTCGTTTTAATCATCATCGGACTGGCCTGGTTTTCCGCCTTCCTGGTGCGGTTCCGGATGCTATATAACAGTGCCCGGTAGCCATCGGAATCGTATGTTTAATATCTTTGAAAAACGCTCCGGCGGCATTTCCTTTGTGTTGACAAATAACTATCTGATTTACAATATGAAAGCATCCTTTTACAAGTGGACGGCACGTCTCATTTTCGCTGCCGCCATCGTTTCGCTGTTCCCGTTTTCGGCTGTTGCACAAACGGCCGCCGAGCCCGTGCTGCTCACCTCCTGCGGTCAGAGCCCCGGACCGGTGCGCCTGAAGATTTTCCTGCAGAAGAACAACATCGTGTTCGATTACAGTCTGCAGGCCAAGGCGGCCGACCTGATTGCCAAACAGAAGGAGGGAAAGCCGTACAAATCGATCATCATCGTTACCGGAGCCAGCCTCAAGGGGATGGGCGCCGCCGGCGTATCGATGGACGATGAGCTCAGCCGCACCAAGGCGCTGATTGCCGAAGCCAAAAAACTGGGAATCAAGGTGATAGGTTCGCATATCGAGGGGATGGCGCGCCGCTCGCAGGGCGCCTCCACGGGCGACAACACCGACGAGCAGTCGATCGACGCCGTGTGCAACGTGTCCGACCTGATGATTGTGAAGAAGGAGGGCGACTCCGACGGGCGTTTTACGACGATATCGAAAGGCAAGAACATCCCGCTCATCCTGTTCGACATGAACACCGAGATCGAGGGCGTGCTTAAGAAAGTTTACAACAAATAGCGTATCAACGTGGACATGTACACATCTGCGGCCATCATCCTGGGGGTGATGGTACTGGTTTACTTCGTCGCCCTGTGGATCAAGCTCTCCACCGAGCTTGCCATGCTGGCTGCCGCGGTGGCCGGGGCCATGGCCGGCGGGCACTTTTTTCCCGCGCGCCATGTGGCCGAAGGGGCGATCACCTACCTCGACATCAACCTGATCTTCATCAGCGCCACGCTCTTTATGAATATCGTGAAGGAGTCGGGCGGCGCTGCCTATGCCGTGCGGTCGATCATCAAAACGTTTCACAAAAGCAGGGTGCTGCTGCTGATTTTGCTGGCCATCCTCCTATTGATCCCGGGGGCCCTTACCGGTGCCGGCAGCGTAACGGTGCTCATCATGGGCAGCCTGGTGGCCGTGGTGCTTAACTACATGGGGATCTCGAAGATCAAAACGGCAGCCATCATCTTCCTCATTGCCGGGCTGAGCGCCGCCGCGCCGCCGGTGAGCCTCTGGGCCATGATGACCGCCGCCGGGGTGAACATGCCCTATGTGGGATTTTTCTGGCCCCTCCTGATCCCCTGCCTCATCGGGGCCTTCTTCACCATCTTCTGGCTCGGCTGGAAAGGCACGAAAATCGATGTCGGCAAGGCCTTTGAAGAGCTGCCCGTGCCACCCGAAAAGATGAACTGGACCCGCATCGCCATCCCCTTCCTGATCTTCTTCGGCCTGATGATCGTGGGCCGCAAGTGGCCGCATGAAACGCCGGTTGTGGGCCTGCCCCTCATGTTCCTCTTCGCCGCGCTGGCCTCGTGGGGCCTGTCGCCGAAAAAACTCGACCTCCTGAAGATCTCTGCCGACACGGTGAAGCAGCTGCTGCCGCTCATCGGCACCCTCACCGCCGCCGGCATCCTGGTGCAGATGATGACGCTCACGGGCGTCCGCGGGCTCCTCGCCATCACCTTCATCACCCTGCCCGCGTGGCTGGTCATCGGCAGCCTCTTCTTCTTTCTGCCCATCACCGAGTCGGTGCTGATGTACGGTGCTGCCGCCGTCTTCGGCGTGCCGCTGGTGCTCCTGTTCAACTCCATGGGCCTCAACCCGATCATCGCCCTCGCCGGCATGAGCGTGATATGGCCATTGGGCGACGCGCTCCCGCCAACAGCGATCATCGGCCGGCTCACGGTTGACGTGGCCGGCGCGAAGGACCGCTACTCCAGCTTCCTGAAACAGTGCATCGTGCCCGGCGTCGTCATCATGATCCTCGGTACGCTGATGGTCATTTACAGCAAGCATCTCGGATTTTTAACCGGAATTTAAACTGACATGAATGCAATCCTGACAACTATAATTTCGGTCCTCTATTACGGACTCGTCGCCTTCATAGGCGGTCTCATCGTATACAACCTCATCAAGGAGAAAGACTGGAAGAAGGAGATTGTTTATGTGATCATCCTGATTCCCTTCCTGTTGCGATTATTCATGCTCAAATAGCCTGCCGATGGAAACAAAAGATACCCTGAGAAAAAGCATCATCGGCGCCGCCGGTCTTGTCATCCTGGTGGTGGCAGGAATGCAGTTTTACCGGCACCGGCACTTCAGGGAGGAGGTTGTGATCTCCGACCAGGTAAAAGTTAAGACGCTGGGCGACTATTTCGATGGCATAAAGGGCAGTGCCAACGACTGCAACGTCTATTTCGTGGAGGGTACGGAACCCGGGGCCACCATGCTCGTGCTGGGCAGTTCGCACCCCGAGGAGCCCGCCGGGCGCCTCGCCGCACTGATCCTGGTGGAACAGGCCCGCATCGCAGCCGGCCGCCTGATCGTGGTACTCTCGGCCAACCGCAGCGGCACCACCGTAACGCGGCCCAGCGGCGCCTACCCGCAGTTTTACAACATCCCAACCGCATGGGGCAGTCAGAGGTTCCGCATGGGTGACCGCTGGACGAACCCGCTCGACCAGTGGCCCGATCCCGAGGTGTTCATCCACTACCCGAGCCGGCAGAACCTGGCCTACATGGATGTCCGCAACCTCAACCGCACCTGGCCCGGTCGTGCAAACGGAACCGTAACCGAACGGACCACCTTCGCCTTCATGAACCTCATCAAACAGGAAAAGGTGGATGTGGTGGTCGATATGCATGAGGCGGAGCTCCAGTACCCTGTTATAAACACCATCGTCACCCATGAAAAGGGCCAGGATCTGGCCACCATGGCCTCGATGACCCTCACCGATTTCGAGGGGTTCTCCATCGGCACCGAGTTTTCGCCGGTGAACCTTCATGGTTTATCGCACCGGGAGATCGGCGACCATTCCGATGCCATCTCACTGCTGCTCGAAGCCCCTGAACCCTTCCTCGATGCCACGCGCGGCATCACCGGTGAAAAGCAGCTCCTCGAAGGGAAGGACGAATTTGTGGTGAAGGCCGGTCAGCACGGCCTCCTCTTCGCCCCCATCGACAGCACCGGGTGGCCCATCGCCAAACGCGTTGGGCGCCACACCTCCACCATTCTGCAGATCATGCAGAGCTGGAACGAGTTCCATCCCGAAAAGATGCTGGTGTGCGAGGGGGTGCCGAAGTATGCGGAGGTGATTGCCAAAGGCGTTGGGGCGTTTCTCCTCGATCCGAAGAGTGTTGCGAAGGGGAAAGTTGTCTACGAATGAAAGGGTATGGGGTATCGGGTATCGGGTATCGGGTATCAGGTATCAGGTATCAGGTATCAGGTCGCTCTTAATTAACTAACGTTTAATGGTATGGGGGATTTTGTACAATTGAAAGTGTGGGAGAAAGCAAAGGATCTTGCAGTTTTCATATATAAGGTCACCGATAAAGGAGCATTCAGTAAAGACTTTGGTTTGAAGGATCAAATAAGGAGGGCGGCAGTGAGCATCGCAAGCAACATAGCTGAAGGAGAAGAACTTGGAACCAATAAACAAAGCATAAGGTGCTTTTATATCGCCAAGGGCTCTTCAGCTGAAGTACTTACCCAAGCTATAATATCCCGTGAAATCGGATACCTTATAAAAGAAGACTTCGACCATATCGTTGAAGAATGCAGATCAATATCCAGAATGTTAAACAAACTTATCCAGGTCCGATCAAATACCCTCCAGGAACCCGAACCCGATTACCTCATACCCGAAACCTGATACCCGAAACCTGATACCCGAAACCTGATACCTGATACCTGACACCTGATACCTGATACCTGATACCTGAAACCTGAAACCTGACACCCGATACCCGATACCCGATACC
>CAYWHP010000153.1:0-1693 GCA_964457845.1 uncultured Porphyromonadaceae bacterium
AAAATTTGGATTTTTTTCTGATCAGCAAAACAGGTTCGGATTTCTCCTTATCCGATCAAGGTCGATAACTTAACCCGATTCAGGAGGTTTTCCATGCTTTCGAGGGCCAATAATCGCTTTAAATTGTAAGCGGTGGTCACCAGATCGATCTCAATTTGACTTTTGGACATACCCCGCAGACGAAGCGGGATCTTGCCAAGCATGCATTTAATGGTTCCAAAGGGGTGTTCAACGAGCGTCTTTCGCTCTTTGACCCCCTTCTTAAAGGTCGGATCGCCCATCCGGTTCTTATACTCATCGATCCAGACATGGTTCTGATTCAGGTAAACAGTCCGACCGATGGGAGACCGCGTGCACATTGGCTTTTTGGGGCATCCGGCGCAATTTCCCCTGTATAAATCACATATTTCTCCACGCTTCTTGATGTTCCTTGCCTTGCAAGGCAGAGCCCGACCTTCGGAACAAATAACCTGATCATTTTCAGTGTCATAAGTAAAGGATATACCTGCAGCTTTATCCTTCTGTTCTTGTCCGGATTGTTGTAATGGAACCACACACTGTGTTTCGTTCGATTCATATTTCTGCTCAACGGATTGGATCTGATGAAGATTCGCATACCCTTTATCGGCGACAACTACTTTGGGAACAATACCCGTCTGTTCGACCGTCCTTTTCACGTTCGGTTCAAGCTGTTTGCAGTCATTGACACTGTTGGTAACCTCAGCCACCACAATGAGCTTGTTCTTCTTATCTACCCCGGTTTGAACATTGTAACCCGGTATGTAACCATCCCGGCTTTTCATCAACCGGGCATCGGGATCCGCCGGAGAGTAACGCTTAATGCCTTTCGTTTTAAGGAACTCCTTCTGTGAACGCAATACTTCCAATTGCTTCTGCAAGTCTGCGATCTTTTGTAACAAGGCCGGCTCAATCTGGTAATCTGCTGACAGATTGTTTATTTGCTCTTCCAGGTCTTCCGCAATGTCGTTGCTCTGAAGCTGGTTCAGGTATTTTTCCAATTCCGTTTCCAGCTTCTTCATCCGCTTCTCAATACCGTCTTTGCTGACTAATTCTTTGGATGCATTGGCTTTGATTTTCGTCCCGTCGTAAGCAACCGTGTGCCCTTCAATGAACCCCTGCTCCTTTAAAAATCCACGGAAGGCCAGACAGACCGTACGGATGGCATCCTTATTGTCCTTCCGGTAATCGGAGATGGTCTTGTGGTCGGGCCGAAGCTGCCCAAGAAGCCACATCACTTCCAGGTTCCGGTAGCACTCACGCTCCAACCGCCGGGAACTGCAAATCCCGTTCAGGTACCCATACAAATAGAGCTTCTGCAGAGTCTCCGGCCGGTAAGCCTTCCTCCCCAAGTCCTGTTGCCCCCGGGTGGCAAAGCTATCCGGTTGGGCTTTTACGATCCGATCAACCAACGCATCGATCAGCCGGACCACATTGTCCTTACTGACCCAATCGTTCATGCTGCTGGCTAAGCTAAGTTGATCCCGATCAATGGGTTCAATGTAATGCATAGTGCCTGTCAATTTGCTGATAATCATTGTAACTATTTTAAAGCTAAATAATTACAGAAAATAATCCAAATTTTCAAAGAACTATTTATGAGCTATTTTTACACAACCTCTAAAGTGCGGGGTTAATGATGTCTCCTGGGGGGGGCCTGCGCCTGCCCGCCGTC
>CAYWHP010000153.1:1793-9645 GCA_964457845.1 uncultured Porphyromonadaceae bacterium
GGCCTGCGCCTGCCCGCCGTCCCCCACACTAAAGTGCGGGGTTAATGATGTCTCCGTAGAAGAATGACTAAATAATTGCTTTGCAATATTTTACTATGAAAAGTTCATTAACCCCAGACTTCAGTCTGGGGGCCGTCCAGCATCACCGAAGACATCAGTAACCCCAGACTTCAGTCTGGGGGCCGTCCAGCATCACCGAAGACATCATTAACCCCAGACTTCAGTCTGGGGGCCGTCAAGCATCACCGAAGACATCAGTAACCCCAGACTTCAGTCTGGGGGGGGGCACCATCCCGGGAAAACCTGCTGGACAACCGGTGGGGCGATTGGGATTATTGTGATCTTTGGTGAAAGAAATATCGGAACCTATGAAAAAAATGAATTTTGTTAACGTAACCATGACCTTGCTGGCCTCAGCGGTGCTGCTGGCCGGAACGGCTGTGACAAAGGCCCAGGACCGGCTGAAAGAGATGCCGGGTTATGCGCAGTACCAGAAAATGCTGCCGGAAGCCCGGGGCTCGGTTAAGCAGGGTGCGCTGAATGTTACCTGGTCGGAAGATGGGAAGACATTCGATTACCAGTTTAATGGAAAAAAATACACCTACGATGTAAAAAAGCAGAAGGCTGTTGAAACCGGCGTAGCTGATCCCGGGCAGTTTGGACAGGGAGGACCGGGCGGTCGTCCCGGCGGTCAGGGTGTCGGCGGACGCCAGGGGACCATGCCACGGGGCACCGGCGAACGGCCCGACCGTGGCCGGCAGTATACCATCGCGGTTTCGCCCGATGGAACGATGAAGGCTTTTCACAAGGATCGCAATCTTTACCTGAGTAAGGCGGACGGCACCGAAGTGCAGGCGCTCACCACGGAGGGCAACGACAAGAACCGGATCAAGTTCGGTTCAGCCAGCTGGGTGTATGGTGAAGAGCTGGGGCAGGGGACAGCTATGTGGTGGTCGCCCGACGGAAAGAAACTGGCCTTTTACAAGTTCGATGAAGGCAAAGTGCTCGATTATTACCTTCAGTACAATCAGTTGAAGCTGCAGGACTCTGTTGAAATCGAACCGTATGTAAAGGTGGGAGGGCAAAACCCGGTGGTGGACCTGCTCGTTTATGATGTTAACACAAAGAAAATCAACACATTGGATGTTCGCGAGGGCAAGCCTTTCGACAATCGGGTGGTGGGGCACTATATTTATGGAATCAACTGGTCGCCCGATGGAACGGAACTTATCTTCCACCGGACCAACCGGAAGCAGGATATCATGGAACTGGCCGCTGCAAACCCGGCTACCGGGAAGTGCCGCGTGGTGGTGCACGAGGAGTGGCTGGCGAGCTACACGAAGAATACCCCGACCATGCAATTCCTCAAAGACAACAACCGGTTTATCTGGACATCCGAACGAACGGGCTTCAGGAATTTCTACCTGTATGATCTTACCGGCAAACTTCTGGCGACACTCACGAACCACCCCTTTGAGGTGGCTACGATTGTGAAGGTCGACGAGGAGGCTGGCTTCCTGTGGTACATGGCCCGCAGCGGCGAGAACTATATGAAGCTGCAGCTTCACCGGGTGGGGCTCGACGGCAAAGGGGATATCAGGCTGACGGATCCCGCACTCAATCATCGTGTTACGCTTGCGCCTAACGGCAAGTATTTTATTGATGTGGCTCAAACCCATGATATTGCACCGTTCACCCAGCTGGTCGATATCAAGGGGAAGGTATTGGCACGGCTTGCCGACAGCGACCTGGCGAAATTCAATGATTTGGGCCTTAAGAAGGTGGAGCTGTTCACCTTCAAGTCGGCCGACGGCGTAACCGAACTCCACGGGATGCTCCATTTCCCGTCGGGCTTTGATCCTTCAAAGAAATACCCGGTGATCGTATCGGTGTATGGCGGTCCGGAAACCAACGGTGCCAGCGAGAACTTCACTACCCCGAACCCGATGACCGAATATGGTTTTCTGGTTGCCAGTTTCGACCTGCGCAGTGCTGCCGGCCGCGGCAAGAAGTTCATGGATCCTTACTATGCACACCTGATGATTGTTGAGATTGATGACATGGCGGCTGGTGTTAAATCGCTCTGGAACCGGCCTTATGTTAACAAGGACAAGGTTGGGGTGTATGGAACCTCGTATGGCGGAACCGCCTCGGCAGCCGGCATTCTCCGTTACCCGGATGTTTTCCATGCCGCCTGCGCCAATTCCGGTGTGATGGATTTCAGGAACTACGATAACATCTATGCCGAGCGCCATGCCGGTTTGCTCGAGGATCACCTGGCCGATTACGATGCCGGCACGCTGGGAAATTATGCAGCCAACCTGAAGGGCCATCTGATGATTTATTACGGTACCTCCGACAACAACGTGCACCCGGCCAACTCGCTGCAGCTTATCGCCGCACTACAGAAGGCCGGCAAGAGCCATGAGGTTCAGGTGGGGCCCGACAGGGGGCACACCGCGTTGAACAGTGAAAGGATGATGGAGTTCTTTATTGAATATCTTGTGATGAGATAGACTCTCCCCAACCGATATGAAATACTTCCGAGCCGATACTGACCTCCCCCTGCCCCCTCCTTGTGAAGGAGGGGGGGCGCCTCTTATGAACTTACAATAAATTCAGCAGTTGCTTCCCCCCCTCCTTCACAAGGAGGGGGCGGGGGGAGGTCATTACCCTATGAACACAACCATCACGCACATCGAGCTGATCCCCCTCCGGATCAAGCTGAAAAAGCCCTTCATTATTTCCCTCGGCAGGGTTGATTATGCTGAGAATGTAGTGGTTAAGATAGAGACCCGGTCGGGCATCACCGGATATGGCGAGTGCTGCCCGTTCCAAACCATCAACGGGGAGAATGTTGAAACCGCCATGGCGGTAGGAAGCTGCCTTCGGGAGAACCTTGCCGGGATGGATGCACTGGATATCGAGACCTGTATACGGCGCATGGACAGGGTAATCTTTGGCAACCGGTCGATCAAGAGTGCCTTCGATATTGCGCTGCATGACATCGCATCACAAGAGGCGGCGGTGCCGCTGTATGTATGGATGGGGGGAGCCGCAAGACCGCTTGTAACTGATTATACAGTGAGTTTGGGCGATGTTGACGGGATGGTGGAGGAGGCTGTTGGAATCATGAATGCCGGCTTTCCGGCGATTAAGGTTAAGGTGGGGGGAGATCCGGATGACGACCTCCGGAGGATCCGTGGCATCCGTGCCGCGATCCGGCCTGAGATCCCTTTGCGGCTCGATGCCAACCAGGGGTGGCAGCTCGACGCAGCCCTCCGGGTGTTGTCGTCATTGGAAGGCATGAACATCGAATTCTGCGAAGAGCCCATAGCCCGGTGGGATTTTCTTAATCTGCCCAAGGTGCGGGAAGCAAGCGCCGTAAAGATCATGGCCGATGAATCCTGTTGCGACGAACACGATCTGGAGCGGCTCATCTGCCTCGGGGCGTGTGATTATGCAAATATAAAGCTGGGGAAATCGGGCGGGCTGCATACGGCCATGAAAATGATCCGGCTGGCAGAGGCGCATGGCATGAAAGTTCAGGTTGGCGGATTCGTTGAATCGAGGCTTGGCTTTACTGCTTCGGCCCATCTGGCCTTGATGTCGGAGCAGGTTGCCTGGTGCGATTTTGATACGCCGCTAATGCTGGAGGAGGATCCCGTTGGGGGAGGGATCGGCTATGGAAAGGGCGGTATGATCGGGGTATCCGGGCAGATTGGCTTAGGAGCCTGGCTGAAGTGAAAACCTGCCGTAGCGTTTTTGGTAGTGTTGAAATTTATAAATCGGGAGTTTTTCATCAAAATCTTCAGGGCACGCTCACCCCGGGATCAGAATTTTCTTATCTTTAGGACGATTGTATATGATTGGGAATTATTTGTATACATATCGACGCAGGAAACTTAAACAGAAAGCAAAGATCCAAGTAATTGAATCTGGTACCCAACATACTTATTGTTGATGATCAACAAGAGAATATCCTTTTGTTGGAGCTGGCTTTGAAAGCACTGGATGTAAACATGATCCAGGCAGCATCGGGTTTTGAGGCCCTGAATAAAACCAAGGGGATAACCCTGGCACTGGCGATACTGGATGTTCACATGCCCGGCATGAACGGTTATGAACTGGCCAAGCGGCTGAATGAGGAACGTGCCGGCGTGCGTGTACCCATCATTTTCATTACTGCCAACTACGCTGCCATCGAGCAGATACTCGAAGGGTATGGATCGGGTGCCGTGGACTATATTTTCAAGCCGATCAATAACAGCATCCTTCGAAGCAAGGTGCGCGCTTTCATTGACTTGTTTAATCAGAAACTACTGATTATCAGGGACATGGAACTGTTAAGGCGTTCTACCGAAGTCGTCTCCGAAACAGATGCCATCCTGAACAGGATTGAGAAAGAGTTCATCCGGTTTTTCGAGCCCGGGCCCGATGGAGAAACCGAGGCAGGCGATGAACCCGTTGTTCAGGCCGTGCAGGCCATCACTCCGGCCATCAGGGCGACGCACCGGGATATTGCCTATACGCTGCGTACCTTTCGCATGGGGATAAAGAAGCAGAGCAACGAACTAGCGCGCGCCATCGTGGATGCAGAGGTTGCCTCTGAAAATTACGCGCGCTCCTATGATTTTGCTCCGTCCGGTTACTTTACATTATCCACACAGGGAGTCATAGTTCAGCTCAACCACAGCGCGGCGGTGATGATGGGCCTGGATCATGATGAGCTGTTGAACAACCGGTTTGACGGATACATCAGCAAGGAGAGCCTGGATGATTTTTCAGCATTTTTCAGGCAGATATTTAAGTCGGGTGAGAAGGGGATTGTTGAGCTGATCATTAACCCGGCGGAAGGTGAGCCCAGGTATGTTCATGTTGAGGGCATTGTTTCGGGCAACGGGGAGCAGGGGCTGCTCAGTTTGGTCGACATTACCGAGCGCAAGAAGGTGGAAGGGGCTCTCCGTGCCAGTGAGGTTCGATTTCGTGCACTGGCCGCTTCGGCCAACGATGCCATTGTAACCATCAATGCCGACGGAGTGATATCCGGCTGGAATACCGGTGCAGAGAAGATCTTCGGGTTTTCGGAGCAAGAGATCATCGGAAGCCTTGTAGATCAAATCATACCTGCGCGTTTTTCCATGCTCCACAGTGCGGGGATCCGGCATGTTGAGAACGGTGGGAGCCGCCGGCATGCCAACCGGACGATGGAGATTGAGGGGATGCGAAAGGGGGGAGAGGTTTTTCCGGCGGAGCTCTCCTGGTCATCCTGGGAAACCACCAGTGAAAAGTTATTTACCGGCATCATCCGGGATATCACGAGCCGCAAGAAGGCCGAACTTGAGTTGCTGCAGCTGAACGAACAGCTCGATATCCGGGTTAAGGAGCGGACCGACGAACTATTGGAATCAAACCGGTCGCTCCGGCAGGCAGAAGAAAAATTCAGAACCATAGCCAATTTCACCTACGACTGGGAGTATTGGCTCGACAGGGACGACCGGTTTATCTTCTGTTCCTCATCGTGTGAAAAAGTGACAGGCTACTCTTCGACCCAGTTCATGGAAAACTCAAGTCTCCTGAGTGAGATTGTTCATCCCGACGATGCCGGCCTTTTCCGGTCGATACACGATCTGGTGATGCAGTCGGAGCGCGGCATCAATGAGGTTCAGTACCGGATCATACGGGCCGATGGATCGGTCTGCTGGATTGGCAACGGGAGCCACGCCGTTTATGACCAGCAGGGAAATTTCATGGGAATCCGCGGGAGCAACCGCGACATCAGCGACCGGAAGCGGATAGAAAGCCTGCTGATTTCCAGCAATCAGAACATTGTAAAGACCATTATTCAGACCGAGGAGAATGAGCGTGCCAACTTCTCGAAGGAGCTGCACGACGGGCTCGGGCCCCTGCTCTCGGCCATCAAGATGTACCTGCAATGGTCGCAGCGGCCGAAGAGCAGCAACTCGCGCGAGGAGATCATCATCAAGGCCCAGGATATTCTTGAAGATGCGCTCACCACGGTTAAAGAGATATCAAACAAACTGAGCCCGAGGCTGCTTATCAATTACGGGTTAACCTCCGCTGTTCAGAGTTTCGTTGACAAGCTGGAGGAGACATCGGCCATTACCATTGATTTCCGAAGCAATACAGCCAGGCGATTTACAAATGAGATAGAGGTAACCCTTTACCGTGTTTTGATTGAATGCATCAACAACACGATGAAGCATGCCGGGGCAAACCGGATACGCATCAACCTGATTGATTCCGGCAATCAGATCCGGCTGGAGTACAGCGACGACGGTTCGGGGTTTAACATGGCGGAAGTCCTGTCCGAACAGAAGGGGCTGGGCCTGTTCAACCTTCAAAACCGGATTCAGACAATCGGCGGGAAGATCAGTTTATCGAGTGAGCCGGGTAAGGGCGTTGACTACCGCGTGACCATTGACCTTGAGGAAGAGCACATTTTGAAATCATAATCATCACAAAAATGAAAAAGCCTGATATCATCATTGTCGACGATCACCTGATCATGAGGCAGGGATTGGAATCGATCATTGCAAGCGAGAATCTTGCCAATGTTATCGGGGAGGCATCGGACGGGGTTGAGTTCATTGAGCTTCTTTCGCACCTGAAGCCCGACCTGGTGCTTATGGACATCGACATGCCGAACATGAACGGGGTGGAGGCCACGCGCAGGGCGCTGGAGATCATGCCAGGGCTCAAGATCATTGCCTTTACGATGTTCAGTGATGAAGAGTATTACTACAGGATGGTGGAGGTGGGAGTGAAGGGTTTCATCCTCAAGTCGAGCGGTATCAATGAGTTGGAGAAGGCCATCACCGAGGTCATGAGCGGGGAAACCTATTTCTCGAACGAGCTTCTGCGCAAGATCATCTGTAATTTCGGACGCCGGGGTCAGCAGGTATTAACGCACAATGAAGGGCTGACCGACCGCGAGATGGAGATTCTGCAGCACATCTGTCTGGGGCTTACCACGGAAGAGATTGCGGAGAAGCTTTTCATCAGTGCCAAGACGGTGAAGTCTCACCGGTCGAATTTGCTTGAAAAAACGGAAAGCAAAAACACGCCGGGTTTGATCCGTTTTGCCGTAAAAAATCACCTGGTGGAGATGTAGGCGGCTACGCCTTTTTCCGCCCGGCCTACTCCTTTAGGCCGATACAGAATAAGCCCTTTTCAGGGCGATAAATACTCCTTTCGTCAAGCAATATGACCATTTCTCCCCTGTATTAAGCGTGTGGGTATGGGTAACTTTCATGCGAATAACCGCAGGAAAGAGTACACGTGATCCACAGACCCGACATTATCGTCGTTGACGACCATCTGATTTTTCGTCAGGGGTTAACTGCCATAATATCAACCGAAAACATAGCGAATGTTATTGCCGAAGCCGGCAATGGCGAAGAATTCCTGCGGATGCTTCCGGCGTTGAAGCCCGATTTGGTATTGATGGACATCAACATGCCCGGCATAAGCGGGGTTGAGGCCACCATGCGGGCATTGGAGATGGTTCCCGACCTGAAGATTATTGTTTACACGATGTTTGGCAACGAGGAGTATTTTCTTCGGATGCTGGATCTCGGGGTAAAGGGTTTCATTCTGAAATCGGGCGGGATCATGGAACTGGAGCAGGCCATTGAAACGGTAATGGAAGGGGGCAGCTACTTCACGCAAAAGCTGCACAAATCACACAGTCATTTACAAAGCAATCAAGATACCAACCCGGCCGCCAACACGGCAGGGCAGAATTTGAAATAATCGGCATTATGGAAACAATAGCTACTACCTCAGGAATCCGCATTGAAAGAAGTACAATGAAGGATGGGATGAAAAC
>CAYWHP010000154.1:0-6343 GCA_964457845.1 uncultured Porphyromonadaceae bacterium
AACTTCATACTAACTTGAATCTCCTGCCCGGAATTCGGAATTCTTCATTCGAATCTATGACTTCAACCCTTCCTGATTAAAGACCAATTATTCCCTGTGGTGACGGCCATGGGGCCGGGGAGGCAGTCGCCACTCGTCACTCGTCACTCTTCACGCCCCCGTCACAATCCTCACCATTGCCCTATAGTTTTCCAGTGCCAGGTCGCCCAGCACCCGGCCGTAGGGGGAGGCGGAGGGCATCAGAACGAAGCCGCGGCCGCGGCCGGCGGTGCCTTCCCGGAGCGCCTGCCTAACCTTCTGTTCGAAGAGTGGGGTGGGTAGGTTCTCGATGTCGGCACACTCGATGTTGCCGAAGAGGGCGAGCCGGTGTCCATACTTTTCCCTGACGTACGATAGGGTTACATCGCCCTGCGGCGACGGCTCGATGGGATCGATGGCATCGGCACCCAGGTCAACGATGTCATCGAGGATATCGCGGATGTTGCCGTGGCAGTGGATCCTGACGAAACCGCCCGACCTGTGGATGATATCGGCCATGGGTTTCACGTAGCGGCTCACGTATTCGCGGAAGAGGTAAGGGGGCATGTAGGGGGGCGAGGCGAATTCCGGACCGTATATGCGCCAGAGCCTTCCGGGGAGCAGGCCGGCCACCTCTTCGGTTTTTGCCAGCAGGACTTCGGAGAATCGCTCCAGCAGCCGGTGGAACCGCTCCTGTTCGGTGAGCGCCACCACCGTGTAATTGCTCATGTCGAACAGCAGGGCTGCCAGGCAGAGCGGGTCGGGGGTATCCACCATCACCAGACCGGTGTCGCCGATGTCGGCTTCAGCTTTCAGGAAAGCCGCGGCATCGACGGTCTCCCCGGCGCCAAACACCGGCAGGTCGAGGAAGGTGTCGAGGTCGGAGATATCCTTCAGCAGCGGTTCGGTGGTCCAGATGGTGTTGATGTCGGGGTCCTGACGGGTCTCCATGGTTAGGGTGCGGCTTCCGGCCTTCACCGTGCGCCGGATGTAGCGGCTGCCGTTGCGGATGGTGGTAACGTCGGTGGCAATGTGACCGATGGGGTCGGGGGCGATCTCGCGGAAAGCTACACCGCGCATTACGATCCGATCGGTGTGGTCACGTGCAAGATTGAGTAACGGAAACCACGAATAATGAGTAAAAATATTGAAAGGATCGGGGTCGAGCGGATTTTCGTCGTAGCCGTTGATCTCATAGAAGCAGACGGCCGGCCGGTCGACCGGGAGGCCGCGGAGGGTGTTCGATAATCTTTCTTTTCTGGTCATGATATTCTTCTCTGTGAAACTCTGTGTGACCTCAGGGGTTCTCTGTGTGAAACTTTTTTAAGAATTCACACAGAGTTTTACGGAGGTTACACAGAGTTTCACAGAGGATATTTAAAAAGCAATACGGTGTCGGTGATGGAGGAGGAGAAGGGGGTGTTGTTGCCCTTGCCCGGGTGTTTTAGTTCTGCCGGTGTGGGGCCCACAAATGCGGACTTCCTCCCTTTTATGGTGATTTTCCCGCTGTTTGAAAGGGTTACCATCGCCCAGAGCGGATCCTTATAGGGGGCAGTGTATTGTATATACGGGTAGTTTTTATGTATTGAATCCGGGTAACTATTGTGAGCATAAGGATCTCCCAGCCAATCGTAGGACATGGAATTTACCTGGACGAACCAGATGCCGTCGACCTGGCGGGCCACATCGGCATGGTCGTGACCGTTAAAGCAAGCCACTACACGTCCGGCGGGATTTGCTTTGCCTGCATCCTTAAGGAGTGAGAGGATCTCTTTCGTATTCTCGATGCCGCCGTTGAGCGGCTGGTGGGAGAATAGCACGGAAGGGTACCTGGACTTTTTCAGGTCGGCAGCCAGCCACTCCTGCTGCTCCTTTCCGATGTAACGGGCATAACCGGGCGCCTTGTCCGGTGATGGGTTCACCTCGTTGGCATCGAGCACCACCAGGTGGAAACCGTTTTTGTTGAAGGAGTAGTAGCGCCCTTTGGCCTTGTAAAAAGCTACCGTGGAGTCGCGTTTGAAACCGCCGTCCATGTCGTGATTGCCCAGCACATGGTATTTTTCGCCGGGATAGGAATTATACAGATTGAGAAAGTCGAGGTTTTTGGCTACAGGCTGGCAGAAGTCACCGAGCTGGATGATGAAGTCGGGCTGCGCGGCGGTCATATCCCTGACAAAACTTTTTACACGGGTGCTGGCGTCGTGCATGATATCCTGATGGACATCGGTCATCACGCCGAAGCGGAGGGTAGTTTCAGGTTTTGCCTGTGAGGCTTCGTAGAGGCCGACCACTTTGTTGAAATCCCATTTTACCGGTTGCGGTTTTCTGAGCTCCACCGCGACACCGGCTGCAGGAGTAAGCAGTTTCCTGTTTTCGGGAAGATGCAATATAATATTGGATGGCTTTTCGCGCACGGGGCCATCGAAATTAACCTCCACACCCTCTTTCCGGCCGGTAATGGTCATTGACACCTCGCCGAACCAGGTTGGCAGGCGGCTGATCCGGATCTGCCTGCCATCCTCGAGCCACCAGTCGGGGATGGCCCTCAGCAGGTGAAGTTCCGTGCCGTCTTCGTGCACAAGCATATGCCTCAGCATGATGGCATAGTTGCAGGCGCCGGTAACGTGGGGTATGGTATGACCCCAGGCCATATTCGATTTAAAGAAGATCCCTTCGGGGAACCCGTGTGCTGCGGAGGAGTGGAGGAGGTACCAGTAGAAATCCTCCACCACGCGTTCATCGTTGCCCAGGATAAGATCGGCCATGGTGGTGTATGCGCCCATATAGGGGTGGATGACGTCGGGGTATCCGGTCCAGCGGATGGTCCCTTCGTGATACCCGCCGCCGAAGTCATTGCGGAGGAAGCGGATCAGTTCGTTTACACGGGTGTCGTTTTTGCTGAAGATGGGGGTTGGCCAGAGTGTTTCCGTGTTCCCCCAGTGGGTGCCTGCCTGTTCCCAGCTGGGCGGGAAGTGGGGGAGGCCTGTCTTTTTCACGGCTTCATCGATGGCAGCGCGGTAGGTGGTTGCTTCGCGTTCGATATCGGCGGCCTCAGCCGTTTTACCAAGCTGGCGGGCGGCATCCGCCGTGGACAGCATTCCGCGGAGGTTCCAGAAATCGTATCCCACGATGTGGTTTTTTCCAGCCCAGAGGTATTCGCCGTCGGCAAGCGCGGCAGGAAGGAGGCCCGGGTAATCGGGGTTATTTCGGGTTTCGCGGAGTGTTTTGATGGTCCAGTCGGCGGCCTTTTTCATGGCCGGGTAAACACGTTCCAGAAACGGCCGGTCGGCGGTGATGCGGGCATATTGCCAAAGGACCCACTGGGCCTGACCATTGGCATCGAACTGTCCGGTATGCGATTCGAACCGGCCATCGGGCAGCTGGCGGGGCAGGTACAGCTCAACCGATTTACGTGCAGCCTCCCACATGCCGGCCTCTTCGAGCTCCATCACCTGATAGGCACCGTCGCGGATGTAAAATTCATCATAGAAGCCTTCGCCGCCGCGCACCTCACCGAGGTCGTTGGCAATCATCTGGCACACGTGGGCCGCCTTAAGCGCATCGGTGGCCTTTTTTTCGGGAACCTCGATGGAGGCGATGGAGTTTTTCATTGCATTCCACCAGTCGATGGTGCGCTGCAACCACAGCTTGTAATCGGCCTTCAGCAGGGGGGTCGGATTGTTCACCTTAACGAACGGGTACCGGGCCGCCTCCTCGATGACCTGTCCGGGAGCGAGGTTCGCATCGACAAGGTGAGTGCCCGAAGACGTATTCGGGACCTGGCTGATCAGCATCCTTGCGCGGGCGGCCTTATCGGAATTATTTGTTATCCGGTACTTTATCCATACCGCAAAATTTTCGCCTTCCGTGGGCCAGTCGAAGGCTTTTTTCCAGTCCTTCACATCGGGGAGCGGGGTGGCCCAGATGGTGAAATCGTATTGTACGGGGCCCTCTGCTGTGTTGACCAGCATGATGGGCATCCAGCCGTCGTATGCCAGTTTGCCCTGTTTGCGGCTGAGAAGCTCCAGTGCGGTGCCGAAGCGAATCTCCACGATGCCGTGTGCTTCGTTGAGGCAGACGGCATTTTCGGGTGTGATGCGTGCCCCGCGGGGGTAATCCTTGAGGCCGGCCACGTTCCAGTTGTTGGTGAAATAGTCGAACTGTGCCCGGGCAAATTTAACGGGCATTGTCAGTAAAACGCAGATTACCAGTGTAATCCGGATTTTAGAGAAGCGGATGGTTCTCATGATGGGAAATATCGGTTAGTCGTTCCTTTTCCTGAGCAGGGTTTTGAGGTTTTCCACCTGTTCGGCGCTGCCGAGGACGAATAGTTTATCGCTGCCGGTGATAGTGTCGGTAAGGGGCGGGTTATAGAGGTACTCGCCGGAGGCGCTTTTGATGCCGATGATGGCGACGCCCGAATTGGCCTTTTTGAGCAGCCCGCCGATGGTTTCGCCGAGGTAATCGTTGTCGATGCCGGATGCGGGGATTTCTTCAAGGCTGACGCTGCCGCCCTGCAGGAGCATATTGTCGACGAATTCCACCACATCGGGCTGGATCACCAGCATGGCCATGTGGATGCCGCCCAGCCGGTCGGGCATAATAACGTTATTCGCCCCGGCCCGCTTAAGTTTTACGTCGCTGAAGATGCCCGATGCGCGGGAGATGATGGTGAGCTCCGGGTTCATGTGCCGTGCCGTGAGCACCACAAAGGTGTTATCGGCATCGCTGGGGAGCGAGGTGATGAGGGCGCTGGCGGTGGCCACGCCGGCCTGTTCGAGTACGCTGTCGTTGGTAGCGTCGCCATGGACAAACAGTTCGATGCCGTCTTCGCGCATCCGGTCGATGACCGACTCCTTCGATTCGATCACAATGAACGGCTGGCCGCGCTGGGTGAATTCGCGGCATGCCTGACTGCCGTTTCGGCCATAGCCGCAGATGATCACGTGTTTGCTGGTATGCTGGATCATTTTGTTGATTTTTCGCTGGAGGTAATAGTTGCGCATGCCGCCGTCGATGATGAACCGTGTGATGGTGGTGATAACGTAGGCAAAGATCCCGAAGGAGGAGACAATCAGGATGATGGTGAAGATTTTTCCGGCATCCGACAGCGGCTGGATCTCCTTGAAACCCACCGTTGCCAGCGTGATCACCGTCATGTAAAGGCTATCCAGCCAGGAGAACCCCTCGATGGCCCGGTAACCCGTCACGCCGGCCGCAAGCACTACGGAAAGCAGGAGTGCCGCCAGATAAAGATTATTGAGCTCGGAAGAGCGGAGCGACTTTTTCACAGATCCAAATTACAAAAATCGGCGACCCAAACCGACAATATCCTAACTTAGCGGAAAACCATTCGAAACATGAACCGATCGGCAAGATTTTTTATTCTGATGGCCCTCTCGCTGGGGCTGCTTCCGGCCTATTTAGCCGGACAAACCAACGAACAGACCTACGTGTGGCCGAAAGAGCCGCAAGTGCTCGAAAGCCTGAAAACGTGGCAGGGCTATAAGTTCGGCCTGCTGATCCACATGGGGCTCTACTCGGTGGATGGCGTTATTGAATCATGGGGCCTCTGCCCGGAGGATTGGGTGGGCCGGCCGGGTTTCGATGATTACTATGAGTACGCGAAGCACTACCGGGGCAATAAGGCAAAATTCAACCCCACACAGTTCGATCCGCAGAAATGGGCGAAGGCTTTTAAGGGATCGGGCGCCAAATATATGATTTACAGTACGAAACATCATGATGGCTTCTGTCTGTACGATACGAAATACACCGATTTCAAGGTAACCGACAAGGGGACGCCTTTCTCAACCAACCCGAAATCAAATGTTTACAAGGAGATCATGAGCGCCTGCCGCGCCGAGGGGATGTCGGTAGGGGCCTACTTCTCGAAGCCCGACTGGACGACGCCGTACTTCTGGTGGCCCTATTACCCGCCGAAGGACCGCAACCCGACCTACGACATCACCAAACACCCCGACCGGTGGAAGAAGTTTGTTGACTATACGCAGAACCAGATCAATGAGATCACCACGGAGTACGGCAAGGTGGATATCCTGTGGCTCGACGGCTGCTGGGTGCTGCCCAAGAGCGCCATCACGCCCAAGGTGGCCGAGTTCTGCAAGTATCCGTATGATATGGATATCAACATGAAACTGATCGCCGAGAAGGCGCGCAAAACCAACCCCGGCATGCTGGTGGTCGACCGCTGGGTGCAGGGCGAATATGAGAATTATCTAACACCGGAGCAGAATACGCCGGCCAAAGCCCTTACCGTTCCGTGGGAGAGCTGCATCACGATGGGCGGCGCCTGGGGATGGGT
>CAYWHP010000154.1:6443-9605 GCA_964457845.1 uncultured Porphyromonadaceae bacterium
TCGCTGCCGGAGACGCTTTTGATCCGGACGAAGCTGACGGGTAAGTTAACGGTGACGCTGCTGGAAGGAAGACAAGAGACGAAAGACATGAGACAGGAGACAGGAAGCCCAGGACGGAGGTTGGACGCGAAGCGGACGGCTGATGGGGTAGTGGTGACGGTGCCTAAAGCAATACGGACCTCACTGGCCCAGACGGAGGCGGTAGCCATCAGGATTTCGGCTAAATAGGCTAACCCCTAACTTTCAGACCGGTTTTTTTCGGAGCAGGTCGATCAGCAGGTTTAGCTTCTCCCGCAGGTCGACCAGATCATCAATATTAATTGTGCCTGCAGCCAGACCGGCGGCAATCTTTTCGGGGATTGCCGCCGCGGCTTTTTTAAGCTTCTTCCCGGCTGGGGTGAGGGCAACGATCACCTTCCGCTCATCGGTACCCGAACGCTGCCGGCTGATAAGACCCTGTGTTTCCATCCTTTTTAGGAGCGGGGTCATGGTGTTCGTATTGAGAATCAGTCGGTTTGTTATCTCGTTTACCGTTATGCCATCGGTTTCCCACAGGACCATCAGAACCAGATATTGCGGATAGGTGATACCCAATTGGTCGAGATGGGGCTGATACTCCCGCGTGATAAGGCGCGATGCCGCATATACCGGGAAGCAGAGCTGGTTGTCGAGTTTAAGCTGTTCGTATTCCATAGGAAAGGTTTATTGAATAACCAACATCGGCTGAAAAAGTTAATTTAAAAATTGCACCAGCTCTTGTTCCATCTCTTCGGGTTTGGTCACCGGAGAATAGCGTTTCACAGGTTTGCCTTTTGCATCGATCAGGAACTTGGTGAAATTCCATTTGATTGCGCTGCCCAGCGTTCCGCCCAGTTCCTTTTTTAGGTATTTATATATGGGGTGGGCGTTTTTGCCGTTCACTTCGATTTTTGAGAACATCGGGAAGGTAACTCCATAGTTGATCAGGCACCCTTCCGCAATCGATTTTTCGTCGCCCGGCTCCTGGTTCGCGAACTGGTTGCAGGGAAATCCAAGAATCACCAGGCCTTTCGACCGGTACTTTTCGTAGAGGGTTTCCAGCCCCTCAAACTGGGGGGTAAGGCCGCATTTACTGGCGGTATTCACCACCAAAATCGTTTTCCCTCTGAAGGCTTCCATGCTGATTTCGCTGCCTTGGAGGGTGGTGGCTGTAAATTGATAAAACTGGTCGTTCATTGGTTATTTCTGTATTAAATATCGCAAAAGATTATATCGTAGACGATACAAAGATAAATGAATAATTTATATCACAAGCGACATACTATTTATTTTTTGAGGCTATCTCTCTGGCTCGCCACACTGTTTTTTTCGTCACAGTAAAGTGATCGTTCGTCACTGCTGATTCTGCATGACATTTTGATTTGATCCCGACAAAAAGAGGTTTGACGGGGGGCAAACCGTCTTGGTCAAATTGGGGAAAAATACCCTTTTCGGGATGCAATCAGTACGAAAAAACCGAATCAACTTTGGTTAGGAATTACGCACATCACAAACATGAAAGCAACAAAATTACTCCTCCTGACGGCTATTGCCCTGCTGTTTGGAGAATCGGTTTTCAGTCAGAATGACTTGAAATCCATCTTCCGGATGACCGGTCTCCGGGAAGTTTCAGTTCCAGTAAACAAGACCATCAATGCCAGTACCGACGTTGCAGGCATCGACAGCCGGACAGGAGCCATTTATGGTTTGTCCTTTTCAGCCGATGTTACGTTCGGCAGTGAGGATGCCTGGATTCGGGTTATCCTCACCGGCTCCGACTTCAAAGAGTATCTTGTTTACGAAACCTATCCGCTGCTTGCCGGCACCGCAACCGCCACGATTGACGGTCTCAGCGAGGAAACCGGCAGGCTCGATGCCGTTCGCCCCTATAATCTTCGGGTGGAGGTGAAGGATGCCACAGTGAATGTAAAAAAGATCAGTTATACAACGGTGCCTGAACCGGCGCCGGTTAACCTGAAAGCGGCCGAAGCTACAGCGGCTGCGCAGGATACCTACAAGATCGACCGTATCAATCAGACCATTGCCGAGAAAGGGCTGAACTGGAAAGCAGGAAATACTTCAGTCTCCGCGCTATCGTTTGATGAACGGAACCGGCTTTATGGCGAGGGAACTTTCCCGGCCGGATTTGAGTATTACAGCGGCGGGATACTGGAAGCAGGCCGTTCGCTTAAGGGAAGCATGGTTACCAGCCCGATGGCCGACCAGTGGGACTGGCGTAACCGTCACGGCAAGAACTGGGTTTCCCCGGTTAAGAACCAGGCCAGCTGCGGGTCGTGCTGGGCATTTGCAGCCACAGGAGCTATGGAAGCACAGGTAAATGTATTTTATAACCAGGCGGGCACCAATGTCGACCTGGCCGAACAGGAGCTGCTGTCGTGCAGCGGCGCAGGATCCTGTACGGGCGGATATCCATCGGTAGCCATCAGTTATATCGTATCAACCGGTATAATTGACGAGGCTGCCTTTCCATACAGTGCCACCGATCAGCTTTGCAAGAATAAAAGTGCCACGCCAGCGCAGCAATTCAAGATCGCCGGCCGTGCCGATTTTGGTTCGGCAGCCTGGACTGCCACGGAAGACAATCTGAAGAAAATGATCATCAAATACGGCCCCATCAGCGGCGGTTTATATAACTGGAGCCATGCCATGACCCTGGTGGGCTGGCAGGTGGTGAAAGCCGGCGACAGCTTTTTTTACCGCGACCTGGCGGGCACCCTTTCAACCCTAACGGTTGCTGACGGCAATGCGCTGATCGGCAAAACGGTATGGATCTTTAAAAACAGCTGGGGCGCCTGGGGCGATGGCGGTTATGTTTATGTTGAAACCGACATAGCCAATGTCGGATGGACGCATGCACTCGTTTCACCCGTAACCAGCATCAAACAGGCTTTTACGGTTGCCTGCACAGATGCGGATGGTGACGGATACTACTGGTGGGGCGTGGGTGCCAAGCCGGCCAACTGCCCGGTTTGCCCCGTTCTTCCCGATGGCGACGACAGTAATGCCGCACTCGGCCCGCTGGACGAATTCGGTATCTGCCAGCCTGTTGTGGCTCCGGTAGCCCCGGTGGCCGATTTTGCAGCCGACAAGGTCTCGGTGACTGGCGGTTCGGTGGTCACTTAC
>CAYWHP010000155.1:0-1357 GCA_964457845.1 uncultured Porphyromonadaceae bacterium
AGTCTGGACCGTAAAACACCATTTGCCTGGTACGAATATGCAGCATAGGAAATGAACGCAGAAAAGAAAAAGAGATGTTTATGAGGTAAACCCTCTAACCTTAACAACCGACACCCGTGGTTGGAGAAAGGGGAGTATTAAACTTCGCCTTCCCCGGTACCTAAAATCTTCTTGTCGAAACGGACTGCACCGGCACCATGAAGGTCTTCGCCGTTTCCATCTTCCGCCCTTCCAAAAGCCACATACCAGGCATAAGCATACGTGCCATTTGCTTTTGAAATGGCCGATGTACCCGTCCAATAGTATGGATAGTCAGCCTTTCCACCATCATTCAGAATACCCGTACAGCTGAACAGCGGATCTATTGCGGGTCCTGCATTGGCTGAGTTGGTTGCACCCGGTGAACGGGTGTAATCCACAAGACTCTGAAGTTCTTTTGCATTGGGTAAACGCCAGTCGTTATATCCAAGGTAATTTGCCTGATTCTGTGATTGAGCATGCGCCAAAGCCCTCTGCCAATCAATACCGGAACCATTATCGGATTGAGACCACATCAGGCCGGCAGCCAGGTCCGAGATGGTTCCGTCGCTGTTATCCTGAAACAGATTAACGCCATAGGTAAGATTGCCGCGTACACAACGAACAAGATGTTTTGGACCTACGCTGATACTGTACGATTTAATATGTCCGGTGCCAAAATTCACACCAAAGGCAAGTTCTGCTCCGGGTGTTTCCCCATTTACATTGCCCATTACTCCGGTATATTTGGTACTGCTCCAGAAAATGGCGTGACTGAGGTCCGATTCACTGGTGTAATTAATGTCAAAATAGGTTGTGTCAATGGAAGGCCAACCACTGCTTGCATTCCATAAGGAGTAGAGTTCCTTGATGGTGGGCAGGCGCCAGTCGTCGTAACCTCCGTATTTCTTCCGGTTCAGGCTGTTTACTACGGCTTGGGTGCCACCCCAGTAATAGGTGCCGTCAGCATAGTCTTTCTGCCAGGTAAGGCCGGTGACCTCATCCTTTACGGTAAGCCCGTCGCTGCTTTTGGTGTAAACAGGCGTGATATGCGTAAACTGGGCATCCTGTCCGTAAAAGGCTTCATTCGGACCCGGGGCAATGATCTGGGTGCCTGTGGCGTCCCATAATCCGGTCTGACTGGTTCCAACGATCGGATAACTGCCTGTGGTTGCGGGATCCCGGTCGATGATGGTAATTTCTTTGGTGCATCCGCCGATTATCGAAAGAAATCCGGCGATAAAAACTAATGCTGAAATGGGGTAAAACGCTCCCGATTTTTTCATGGTCTTTTCAATTTGAATTTATTGGAAAGCAAAGGTCGGGCAATTAAAACCCT
>CAYWHP010000155.1:1457-9580 GCA_964457845.1 uncultured Porphyromonadaceae bacterium
ATCCTCACGGGCCCCAGTAAACCCGAACTGAGCAGCGGTGTATCGGCTTTCAGCATATCGAACCGGAAGGCATCGTGTGTTTGGGTGAACCGTTTATCCGGGGAAAGGCTGAGGTCGCCGACAACCCGGTTGGCCCAGAGATTGATCACGTCGATTTCCAGCCGGTTGCCCGACGGCCGCAGGGCACCGGTGATCTCAATGCGCCATGGGGCGCACCAGAGGATGCCGAGTTTTTTGCCGTTCAGTCGGATTTCGGCAACATTTTTCACATCGCCAAGATCAAGAAAAACCCTTTCTGCCTTTGTTTTCCGATTCAGGTCGAAAGTTTTCCGGTAGGTGGCTCTTCCGGAGTAATACCGGATTCCGTCCTCGGGTCTCTGTGTCCAGCTGATGAGATCGGGAAACTCAGCCTCTGCCGGTCCTCCCCATGCGGGGTCGAACGCAACCTTCCACGGGCCATCCAGCTGAGACTGTTCGGTAAGTTGCGGGTAATTGTTTCCGGCTGACACAGATCCGGCAGCTGCCGGAATGCGGAATACAATAAAACAGGAGCCAAAGCGGTCGAGTTCCAGCGAAAGGGTGGTGTGCTTGCCATCGTCACGGAATGCACCGGCCTTGCGGCATTCACCGGTAACCGGGTCCCAGATTTCGGGCTGCAGGCCTGTGACACGAAAGCTGAAATCACGGGTTTCCGGGCGGTTGGTGCGGTTGATAATAAAATAGATCTCCGTATCTCCGTCGGTACGATGGATGTAATCGAAAATTTCAGGCTCCGTGGTTTGCCCATTGAAGGAAAAGTCGGGCTGGATGCCATCGGCCAGCAGGATTTCCCGCGGGGTTTTGCCCCAGATGATGTGTCCCTTGCCGTAGATACGCTCTGTTCGGGTTTTGCCGTCGAGGTCGCCCCATATTTCAGCTGCAAGGGCTCGCACCTGCTTATCAGCATCCGGCCAGTTTTTCAATCCGGCCGACAGTTCCGGCGGCGCCCCTGCCACGGTTGCCCCGTCGCGGATGAGATCGCGGATCTTGCTGATCACCTCAACCGACATGCTGTTCGACGGGATTTCGGAAACGGTGAGCCGCTGGTAGTTGCCTACCCGCGTGCAGATCTCCTTCGAGGTGGAGGTGCAGTTCTGCAGCACCAGCAGGCTATAGCTCATCCCGTCGGGCAATACGATCCTCCCGTCCTTCACGGCCATTCGGGTGAGCAGCACTTCGGCATTGCTGTAGTCGCAATCGTAACCGGCACCCAGCGAGGGATCGATGTATTTCGGCGGAGCCAGTGTCGGTGACCTTTCGCCCAGATAGAAGCAGACATCGCCAGCGAACCGTCCCTGCTGGAGCATGAACTGACATCTCGACAGCCAGGTGAAGAAGGCGGGCGACTGTTCCCACCAGGTTATATTAGGGGTGAAGTGCTGGCCGGCGCAGAACTCGTAGCCCGGCTTGCCGTCGGACGGCGGCTGGCAGGTGGCCTGATGGAGCATGAGCCGGTTAATGCCCTCGCAAAAGGCATCGTTGGCGTAGGGTTTCAGGTCGGAAGGCCCGAGCGACCAGTGGGTGCGGTCCTGTTCCTGCTGGGTGAAAGATTCAGCCATCGCTTGCCGTTTGCCGTAGATGTGGGCCGCCGTGGCAGTCTGCTTGAGGTTGAGCCGGAGCCCGGGATCGGAGTTGTACCCGCCCGGGGAATTATAGTGACCGTTTACCCAGAATTCGCCGGCCGGGATATCGCACCGGCCCAGGTTTTTCAAGGCATCCTGCGGGGGTATGTCGTTGGGTCCCCCGGCTTCGTTGCCCACCAGCATCCCGTTGGCATGGCAAAGTTCGGCGAACCGGCCGTAATAATTCTCACTGATGCAATCCTGTATGGTGCGGTCGAAATCGTTCCGGAACCGGTCGGAAACCAGCGAATCCTTAACCGTATATCCGGCGAGTACTGGCAGGTAGGGTATCAGGTCGTATCCTCGGAATCTCCGGAACTGGTTGGGGAAATCCTGCGTCCAGGTGAGTTTGCCGCATTCCCAGCTGTCCGACCATAGGTAGGCCAGTTTTCCGCCTGCCTTTTTCGTTTCTTCAATGACCACCTTCCCCAGGTGCTCGAAATGGTCCTCGAGCGATGCGGTACTCAGGTAATCGATTTCATAACCTGCTCCGCCCTCAAACGTATCGCCTTTGGGCCAGGCATTCCAGCGGCTCCAGGGGTGTCCGGTGAGGGTATAGCCGCTCCTGAGGATCACCCATTCTCCTTCCGGCACCTGCCAGTCGAGCTGACCATCAGGTTTCAGTCCCGCAGTCAGGTCGATCATCGTTCCGGCTGAAACCCTCCTTTCGGTTCCCACCACCCGGAAGGCCTGCACAAGAATATCATGATAATACCCGTCGACCACCTCGGGTTGCGGAAGTTTTCCCGAGAAGTTTTGCGGGCCGGTGATCTTCAGGTCGGTTTGCACCACCTTCTTCATCGCGTTATCCGGCGTTACCCAGGGACCCATCATGGTCCAGCCCCCGGCCATATTGAAGCCGATTTCGATCTTCAGACGTTTGGCCTCCCGCATGGCGTGGCGGAAGAGTTCCCGCCACTCGGGTCCCAGAAACTCAACCCCCAGCAGCGGTGCTTTTCCGGCATACCCTCCGGTGCAGATCAGGTTGACTCCGCTGATTCCCTTGGCCCGGAACTGCTCCAGGTCGCGCGTGATGCCTTCCCTGTCGATCCGGTTGAAGAGCCACCACCAGTAAACCCGGGGTTTGGCACTGTCAGGCGGGGTAAGGAAAGAGGCCTTCAGGGCATCCCGATCCTGACCCAGGACAGGTGACGAAAGCCCTATCAGCATAAATGGCACAAGCGCGAACAACAAGGATCTGATCAGGATAACCGGGGAAGGTGTTTTTTCTCGCATGGCCAGGGTTTATGGGTTTTCACAAGTCTTTGTAAGTGCCGTTTTCGTCAGTCAGAAACGGATCGTTTGTACATCCTGTGAGTAAATTCAGTATTAAGAATAGCGGTAATTTCATAATTGCCTGGTGTTTGCGGATAATTTATTTAGCTCGATTTCATAATCGAACTGCAAATCCTCATGTAAGGTCGATATGGTTTTTTTGATCACCTCTATCTGACGCTGGTAAATATTGGCAAGTGTGGCATTTCCATTGATGGATGGCCTCATCTTCTTAAGCTCGCCGCAAAAGCAGAGCAATAATTCCACCTCTGTTTCTTTTTTCTTTGAATACTGGATATGCTTCTTTGTGATAGTTAATATCTTACGAACACTCTTTTTGATAAAATAGAAATTCCGTTTATTTATCTCTTCAAACAGTATCCCGATTTCTTTTTTCACGCTTTCCACATATGCCTGCTCATCGGAGGCCTCATAGAGGAGGTATGTCAGTAATTCCTTATTCTCCTTTTTGAATTTCGACAGATGTAAGCAGAGCTCCAAAAGTTCACCTTTTGAACGGCTGGCTAATTCCTGCTTGAGTTCGCTGACGGTGGCTGCTTTCACGGGTCAGATTATAATTTGGGTTGAATATTTCTTCATGCATGACGAAATCGTTTGTAAATATCACTATTTAACCAGTCTATAATTGCCTGGCAGGGATACACCGATAAAAATTTGGTAAGGTTGCAGAGCGGCTGAACTACTCGATCGCATAAATCATAATCATGGAAAATCTCCAGGTGCCTTCTATCTTCTTCATATTTGGAAAAATATGGAATCCAATTCCATATTTTTCCAAATATCATGAAAGGGTTTTATTGTCAGTTAGTTGATTGGAGAAATCGGACCAGTTTTCCAGTCTCCGGCGCATGAAGCTGACCAACCCATCCCAAGGTTTTCGGAAGTAATATTAAGCCATGTCCATTGGTTGAAAGGGATTAACTTTAACAAAAAATCAGAAACCATGCGCAGAAGAGATTTTGTAAAATCCGGAAGTATTCTTGCCGCTGCTGCCGCCACCGTTAACCTGCATGCAGCTTCGACCAGTTTCCAGCCATCCACCCTGAACGGCGGGCGGGTGGATTTTATAAATGACGGATTGCTTCTTTCACCTGCAGAGTATGCTGAAATGCTGATGAAAATGGCCGATGAAGGACAAATTCCCCCTGATTATTATTCGAGGGGAGGAATTATCGAGGAACTTGAAAATAAGTTCGCCCTGCTGCTCGGGAAGGAATCGGCCATTTTCATGCCAACGGGAACCATGGCCAATCATTTGGCCGTGAGAGCCCTTGCCGGAAATAACCGAAGGGTTATCGTTCAGGAAAGGAGTCACCTGTACAACGATTCGGGGGATTGCTGTCAGCGTCTCAGCGGGCTTAACCTTATACCTGCAGGGTCTCATTCGGTGGAAATCCCCCTGGTTGAAATGGAGGAGATCGTTAAAAATACCAGGAATGGCAGGGTCGAAACCAGGATAGGGGCCGTTTCCATCGAGACGCCGGTGAGGAGGCAATTCGACCGCCTTTATAGGTACGACAATCTCAAATCGATAACCGGCTTCGCCAGGAATGGTGAGATCAAAACACATCTGGATGGCGCAAGGATCTTTGTTCAGGCAGTCCATGAAAATATAGCCCCTGCCCGTTACGGCGAGTTGTTCGATACGGTCTATACCTCCCTCTGGAAATGTTTTAATGCCGCATCGGGCGCCATTTTGGCCGGAGATAAGGAATTCACTGCCAATCTGTTTCATGAAAGAAGAATGTTGGGAGGCAGCCTTCCGGCAGCCTGGGCCACCGCAGCAATAGCCCTACGTTTTGCAGACAGTTTTTTGGATGATTATAAGGCGGCCTGGCAGAGAGCCGAAGAAGTATTTTCTTTGATTCAGGCAGACGAAAGGTTTTCAATCGTCCGGTTTGAAAACGGATCGCACGTGCTCAGGCTGAATGTCAAAACCAATGATCTGAACCGGTTTGCGGAATCTGCGGGGAAACAGGGTATTCAGTTGCCGGTCCCGGATGAACGCGGTTTTTTGTTGAAGATCAATCCATCCCTGAACCGAGTCACTGCGCAGAACCTGGCAGGGTACTTTATCGAGTCCTTGCAGGCTTAATTGGAACGGTATTCAGACGAGAGGCCGGTTACACTCTACTGTAGTATTTTTTAAGGTTTCCGAATGGTGAGGATAACCGGCCCCAGCAGTCCGCTCTCCCGCAGCGCTTCCTCCTTTGCCGGATTGTTGATGGCCCAAGTCTTGCGCTGATCTTCAGGCAGCCTTGCATCGAACACCAGACGGTTGAACCAGGTGCCGGTGACCTCCACCGACAATTGGTTGATTCCCGGTTTGACAGCCTCCGTCAGGTCGGTACGGTAGGGTGGGGTCCACAGGGTACGCACCGGCTTGCCGTTGAGCGACACAGCCGCTATCATTTCCACTTTCCCGAGATCCAGGATAAACCGCTGGTTATCCTTTACCACACCGGCATCAAATGTTGTTGTATACACGGCGCTGCCCGAGAATGCTTTTGCTTCCGGAGTCATATCAAGATCTTTCCAGGCTTTCAGCTCATTAACCGGAATTGATGAAGGCGCTCCCCATCCCGGAGGAAACGACAGCGTCCACGGACCGACCGGAATAGCTGTCTCGAAAGGCTTTACAATCTTTCCTGCTTGAATGGCCATGCCACCTGTTTTCCTGAAAACCACAAAACAGGAACCCGACCGGGGAAGATCAAGATTAACGGAAATCCGGCCGGCTTCCTGCCTTACGACCGTAGCGGCTTCAATTTCCCCGGTCAATGGATCCCATATTTCCGGAATGCCGCTGTCGGGAAAGCTCAGATCACCCTGAAAACCGCTGCCATACGGGGCAGAAACATAATACCAGTCGGCTCCGTCGATCCGTCGATGAAGCCAAAGCGCATCGCCGCCCGTCACATCAGGCAAAATATTAAGCTTCGGCAATGCCTCATCGATGGTCATGCCGGCCAGCACTTTTCCTTTTTCTATTATCCTGATTTTCTCCTTACTGCCTCCCCAGAGTTCTTTCACGGCACGGTCAAACCGTTGCTGTGCATCCCGGCCTCCCATCAGGGTGGCAATCTGCCGGGGGGCATTGCCGATCAAGGTAGCACCCTGGCGCACCATCCCGAGCAGCTTTTCGAGCGTCTCCGGCAGCATCCGCTCGTTGTCGGGCAGCCAGATCACACGGTAGCTGAGCCCCTCGGGGGTAACGATATTTCCGTCGCTTACGGACAACCGGTTCAGCAGCACATCCGGATTGCAGTAATCGTATTTATAGCCTTTGGGGAAAGGCGCCTCCTGGTCGGGTTTGTGGTTGATTTCGTCGCCCAGGTACCAGAGCACATCCGAAACGGGTTTTCCGCGCTCAAACAGATAGTTGAGGCGTGCCAGGTAGCTGGTGAATTCGGGCATATACTTCCACCACGTCTGCCCCCGCAGGAAGGGGGTTCCGATACCGGCGCCGCTGAAGGAATTGCCCGGCGGCAGCCAGTCGGTGCGCGGATTATGGGTATAGGTATGAAACACCAGGTGTGTTACGCCTTCGATAAAATTGAGGTTGGCCACCTCTTTGAGCATGCTCAGATGCTCGTCCCAGGTATGATTGAACGACGTGAATGCCTCCGCCGATACCCGGGGCTTACCGTACAACCGGGCAGCCGAGGCTGTTGGCTTGATGGGCTTGAAATTGAGCGCTCCCACATAGGAATCGGAATAGGGATGCCAGAATTCGGTCATTGGCACGTCGGCGAATTTGTAATACTCCATGATATCGGCCGGAAATACATCGCCGGCAGCGGTTTCATACTGGAGATTCAACCCGTTTCCTTTAGCCAGACGCGCCATTCCACCATAAAACCGGTTGACAAACAATTCGTTGATCACAAACCGCCAGTCGCGCAGGAACCGCCCGGTGGTCTCCTGGTCGTCGATCACATAACCCATAACAGCCGGCAGCATTTTCCGCAACGGATATCCGGTCAGGTTGCCAAATTCGGATTCCATTTTGTTGGTCCAGGTTTGGGTGTAACATTCCCAGCTGTCCATCAGCATTCCGTTCAGGAGCCCTCCGCTCAGCGGGCCGCTGTTCAACCGGCCGATATATCCGGCAAAGTGGGCCTTAGGCCCCTCATCGGAAAGCTTGTCGCATTCCCAGCCGGTTCCCTCGGGAGGCGCCGGTCCGTTTTTCTGCCCGGCATTTACGTGGCCGATGCGCAGGATCGTCCAGCTTCCTTCGGGAGCCTTCCAGTTCAGCCGCCCGTCTTTATTCATGAAAGAGGAGATATCCACCACGTTTTCCGACCGGATAAATGCTTCCTCCGACTGTTTGGGATGCTCGCTTTCCCGGACGATGCTCCGCAATGTCCACGCAGCTTCCGATTCCCAGTTGTTTTTGCGGGCAGCTGACAGCAGGCGGAGCGAGCGGAGATCCATATCGTGCTGATTGACAATCTCTATACGATACGTGCCAGTCCCTTCCGTTTCATCGCAGGCCAGCGAAATCGGGTGATCGGATTGCCAGGCTGCCATCGGCATCGGGGTATTAAGGATCTCCCGGGTTTTGCCGCCGGGGAGGATGGCCGTAACTGTTACACGGACCCCCGGTGCAAAACACCAGGCATGGTTGAATCCCTGAACGTCGGAGAATTCGACCGTACGCACGACAACCGGTTCCGGGAAGGTCACTTCAATCCAGTGGGGTTTCTCCTCAGATGCGGGTGCCAGCTGAAATTTGTCTTTTGATTCTCCGGATATAAATGCTTTCCAGGGCAGGGCCGTATCGCTTTTTACCGAGAACGGCTTCAGAACCCCTCCGTCATCTCCCGGCGGTGTGGGAAAAACAAGCACCGCCACGTCCCTGTAATCCCTCCATTCCTCCTGGCTGGGTTTAGGAACCGGCAGGGGCTGATCAATCCGGCCGCCGGAAACATCCGTGCGGCTCCACACCAGGGTGCGCATGGCATCGGAGGGCTTGATCCAGGGACCTCCCGACATCGCCCATCCGGGACAGTTCTGCATCGTAAAGCGCAGCCCAAGTCGGCGGCACTCCTCGGCCGTGTGCTTTACCGCATCATCCCAGAGCGGACTCAGGCAGGCAATCTGAGGTTCCACGCCCGGCCAGGGTTTGCCGAATTGCCCGTGAAACAGCTGGACGCCTGAAAT
>CAYWHP010000156.1:0-9566 GCA_964457845.1 uncultured Porphyromonadaceae bacterium
TCCTGCCAAGCCGTACCGATCACCAACAGCAAAATCAAAAAACTGCCGATCAGGCTGATGGTCTTCCCGGTTTTAAGGCTCTTCGGCTCAAACCGGAACTCCACCGAATGCTGTCCGGTCGGGATCAGCATGGCCCGCATGGCATAGTTGGCGCGGATGTGTTCGGTTTTCTTGCCGTCGAGATAAGCGTTCCAGCCATACGGATACCAGATCTGAGAAAATACGGCCAGCCGCGATTCGGAAACCTTCGCATCGTATTTCACGTAATTCGGCTTCAGGTCGGTCATGGTGATCACATCGGGTTCCGGATTCGGTGAGAGCTGTGCCGGCAAGGTGCTCAGCTGGCTCTTGAACCGCTGGTCGACCACCGCCTCGAGTGAAAGGGGAGTCATTCCCAGGGCATCCAGCTCCTCGTTTGCATTGGCCGCCCACTTCACCCGGTCGACAAACCACGCATTGCCGTATGCATGGCTGTTTGGAAGGGGCTGTCCGTTCGGATTGATGATTATGTATTTTGTATTCAGCATGTTCAGTACATTCATTCCGCTTACTGCTGCATCGAATTTCTCCAGCGTGGGGTTGTCCTGTAAAACGGCTCCGATTGCCTGGGTGTTGGGAGAAAGGTACTTGTCGATCATGTCCTGGTAGCGGCCCAGTTTGGCGCCGTGGTACCCGCCGATGGAATGGTGGAACTTCGATGCCCTGCCGCTTTGGAAGGGGCTGCCGGTGAGGTCGAGCACCCGGAAGCCGGCCTCCTTGTCCTTGAGGATATTTTCATCGGCCGGAGTGGCTTTATAGGCCTGCTCAACCTGACGGCTGCTCACGAAGTTGTCGCTGTTGAGGTAACGTTTGCCGGCCGACCACATGTCGACGAGGATGAGCAACCCCAGTCCGATGTATAAATATACAACCTTCGTTTTGGTTTTAACCGAAATCCAAAGAATCCCCGCTGCCATCAGCACAAACAGAAGCGTCCGGAAGGCATCCCGTCGCGCCAGGCCGATGCGGTCCTGGCGAAGCGGATCCTGAATCCAGTCGGGATACTGGGAATCGCCTGCGGTGGAAAAGGAGCCGAACAGTGTCGGCACAAAGGCAACCAGCAAGGCCACCCCGCCGGCAATTCCGGCGGCGATATAGAGGTTCTTCAGTTTCAATTTGATATCTGTAGTCGTGTCGGCAAACCACTGCCGGATGGCCAGGAAGGCCAGGAGCGGAATGGCAAACTGCGCGATGACCAGAGTGTTGGTGACATCCCTGAATTTTGAATAGAGGGGCACATACTTCACGAAAAACTCGGTAAGGCCCATGAAATTGCGGCCCCAGGCCAGCAATACCGAAAGCACAATGATGGCCGCAAGCCACCACTTGTTTTTACCCTTAACGATAATCAATCCGAGAATGGCGAGGAACACCGCGATGGCCCCGATATAGTGGGGACCGGCGGTCCCAAGCGTCTGGCTTCCCCAGTAGGAGCTGCCGCTGATAAACTGGCGCGCCTGCTGCTCGGGAACATTATTGCTGATCAATGCCTTGTAGGTGGCCGAGGTGGTCCCCAGGTCCTGGCGCGACCCGCCGCCGCTGAAGTTAGGAATGTACAGGTTAATGGTTTCGCTTACTCCGTAACTCCAGTCGGTGATGTAACCGAGATCCAGTCCCTTGGTCTTCGTCTCACCCGGCTTCACCAACTCCGAAACCCCGCGGGTGGATGCCTTGGCGTACTCCTGCGTGGTGAGCAGCGCCGTCATGTTGGGCAGAATCGCCAGCACCAGCGCAATGAAAATGGTGATACCCGACTTAACCAGATGATCGAAATACTTTTCGCGTATGGCGAACACAAGTTCTACCGCCATATAAATCAGAATCATGATGCCCAGGTAATAGGATATCTGCGGGTGGTTGGTCACCAGCTGGATACCGAAACCAACCGCCGTGAGCAGTCCGCCGAGGAGGTATTTTCGCTTAAATACCAGGAACATCCCGGCAATCACCGGGGCCATATAGGCAATGGCATATATCTTTGAAACGTGGCCCGCAGCAATCAGCTGCAGGTTATGCGATCCGAACCCGAAGGCGATGGCGCCTGCAAGGGCCAGCCACCGGTCGAGCTTGAGCGTCCGCAGCAGAAAATAGAACCCCAGCATGCTGATGAACAGGATGGCCACGGTGTAACCGGGGAGATAAAGCTTCAATGCACGGAACAGAGTCATAAAGATGTTCCCCGACGGGGCCGACTTGATCTGATAGGAAGGCATGCCGGAAAAAGCGGAGTTGGTCCAGCCCGAATACTCGCCTGTCTGTTTCTGGAACTGCGCAACCTCGTATGCCTGGCTCTTGGCCTGCACGATGTCGTACTGGTAGAGCACCTTGTTCTGGAACACGGGACTCATGAAGGCCAGGGCGAGGGCCGCCATGATGGCTACCATGAGGAGCTCCGGAAGGATGGCTTTGCCTATAGACTTGATATCCATAATATTAAGTTTTCAGGTTTGAGTATTGAATGATGAAGTCGGAGATTCGAGGACCAGTTTTGAGTTTTGAAGGACCAGCCTGAAGCCCCTTCGATCTGGAATTTCAGAATTCAAAACTGGTCCTCGAATCTCAGCCTTTATAATTCCTACCTTAATAAATTCTTAAGGTTGACCTTACTGCCAACCATCTCCTTCAACGCTTCAATGGCAACCCTTTCCTGCGCCATGGTATCGCGGTTCCTTAATGTAACCGTATTGTCGGTGGCAGTCTGATGGTCAACGGTAACGCAGTACGGGGTGCCGATGGCATCGTGCCGGCGGTACCGCTTGCCGATGGAATCTTTTTCGTCGTACTGGCAGTAGAAATCGAATTTAAGATCGTCAATAATGGCGCGGGCGATCTCGGGCAGACCGTCCTTCTTCACCAGCGGGAACACCGCCAGTTTCACGGGGGCCAGCGAGGGCGGGAGCTTCATCACCACGCGGATATCCGTGCCGCCTTCGGCGGTTGGTGCCTCCTCTTCGGCATAAGCGGCCGAAACAACCTGCAGGAACATCCTGTCTACACCGATAGAAGTTTCGATGACGTACGGAACATACGATTCGTTGGTTTCGGGATCGAAGTACTGTATTTTCCTTCCGGAAAACTCCTGGTGCCGGCTCAAATCATAATCGGTACGGGAGTGAATACCTTCAACCTCCTTGAAACCAAACGGGAATTTATATTCGATGTCGGTGGCCGCGTTGGCGTAATGGGCCAGCTTGTCGTGATCGTGGAAGCGGTAATGATCGGGGTTGAAGCCCAGCTTCCGGTGCCAGTTGATGCGGATGTTTTTCCAGTGCTCGAACCAGGAGAGCTCCTCGCCCGGTTTCACGAAAAACTGCATCTCCATCTGTTCGAACTCGCGCATGCGGAAGATGAACTGCCTGGCAACGATCTCGTTGCGGAATGCCTTGCCGATCTGTGCGATCCCGAACGGGATCTTCATGCGGCCGGTTTTCTGAACGTTCAGGTAGTTCACGAAGATCCCCTGTGCCGTTTCCGGCCGTAAATAGATTTTCATCGCACCATCGGCCGTGGAGCCCATCTCGGTGGAAAACATCAGGTTGAACTGCCTCACATCGGTCCAGTTGCGTGTACCGGAAACGGGGCATACGATCTCGCTGTCGACGATGATCTGCCTGAGTTCATCGAGATTACTGTCGTTGAGCGCCTTGGCGAACCGGGCGTGCAGCGCGTCGCGTTTGGCCTGAATCTCCATCACCCGCGGATTGGTCTGGCGGAACATGGTTTCCTCGAACGAGTCGCCAAATCGCTTCTGCGCCTTCTCGATCTCCTTCTCGATCTTGCCGTCGAGCTTGGCCAGCTCCTCCTCGATAAGGACGTCGGCACGGTAGCGCTTTTTCGAATCCTTGTTGTCGATGAGCGGGTCGTTGAAGGCATCCACATGCCCGGAAGCCTTCCAGATCGTGGGGTGCATGAAAATGGCCGAATCGAGGCCCACCACGTTTTCGTGGAGAAGGACCATCGAATCCCACCAATATTTCTTGATATTGTTCTTCAGTTCAACACCATACTGACCGTAATCGTAAACGGCACCCAGTCCGTCGTAAATTTCCGACGACTGGAAAACGAAACCGTACTCCTTGCAATGGGAGACCAGTTTTTTAAATACTTCTTCTTGATTCATATGAAACTATCGGTATATCAGGCTCCAAAAATAGGGTAATTCCTCAATTTATCCGATTTTTGCAGCGATGGAACACAAAACTGATTTTCTGGTGATCGGCAGCGGGCTCGCGGGCATGTCCTACGCGCTCCAGGTAGCCGGGTTCGGGAAGGTTATCCTGATCAGCAAAACCAACCTCGAGGAGAGCAACACCTGGTACGCACAGGGCGGCATCGCATCGGTGACCTATGCGCCTGACAACATAGAGAAGCACGTGCAGGACACCCTGTTTGCCGGTGACGGATTGTGCGATGAACGGATTGTCCGGATGGTGGTGAACGAGGCTCCCGAGCAGATTCAGAACCTGATAGGCTGGGGAACGAAGTTCGACCGCGACACCGACGGGAAGTTCAACCTCAACCGTGAAGGCGGCCACTCCGAACACCGCATCCTGCACTACAAAGACAGCACCGGCGCCGAGATCATGCGCGCCCTGTCGGAACGGGTGCGCTTACACCCGAACATCACCATCCTGGAGAAATCCTTCGCCCTCGACCTGATCACCCAGCACCACCTGGGCAAGCCCGTTTTCCGGGGCAATCCCGATATCCAGTGCTACGGTGCCTATGCATTCAACATCCAGAGCCGGAAGGTGGATACGATCCTTTCCAGGATTACCCTCCTCGCCACCGGCGGAAGCGGTTACATCTACCAGACAACCACCAACCCGTCCATTGCCACCGGCGACGGCATCGCCATGGCTTACCGGGCCAAGGCATTTGTCGACAATGTGGAGTTCTTCCAGTTCCATCCCACCAGCCTGTACAACCCCGGCGAACGCCCGTCATTCCTCATTTCCGAAGCGGTAAGGGGGGCAGGCGGCATCCTGAAGACACAGGACGGCGAAGAGTTCATGAATAAATACGATCCGCGCGGTTCGCTGGCCTCCCGTGATATCGTGGCCAGGGCCATCGACACCGAACTGAAAAACCGCGGGGAAGACTTTGTCTACCTCGACTGTACCCATATCGGCGAGGAAACACTTAAGAAGCATTTCCCGAATATTTATGCAAAATGCCTCTCCATCGGCTACGACATGATCACCCAGCCGATCCCCGTAGTTCCCGCAGCCCATTACTTCTGCGGCGGCATCCGCACCGATGAGAACGGCCGCACCACGGTAAAAAACCTTTACGCCGCCGGCGAAGTCGCCTGCACTGGTCTGCATGGCGCCAACCGTTTGGCATCCAATTCATTACTCGAGGCGGTTGTGTTTGCCCACCGCGCCGCGGATGATTCGGGCCGTGTGCTGCCCGACCTGAAACACCAGGAAGGCATCCCGCCCTGGAACGACGAGGGGACCCGAAACCCCGAAGAGATGGTGCTTATTACACAGAGTGCGCGCGAGCTCCAGGCCATCATGACCAACTACGTGGGCATCGTGCGCACCAACGCGCGCCTCCGCCGCGCCGCCGACCGCATCTATATCCTCTACCGCGAAACCGAGGAGCTCTACACCCGCTCAACGGTTTCGGTGAAATTGTGCGAACTGAGGAATGCCATCAAGGTGGCGTATCTGATTGTGAAGCATGCCAGGCAGCGTAAGGAAAGTCGAGGACTTCATTATAATCTTGATTACCCGAAAGGCAAGAGGGCAGAAGGGCAGGAAGGCAAGAAGTAAAGGGTCAAGGCGGATTAGTAGCAAGAGAAAAGGTCGTTAGGATGCGGCTGATCAGGGCGGGCCCCCTCACCGATGCGGCTCACCGGGGCGTAACCCTAAAACCGCCTGAACCCGATAATCTCCCTCACATCCTTCAGCGTCTTCGCCGCACTCTCCTGTGCCTTCTCGGCGCCCATCTTTACCACCTTCGCCAGGTAGGCGTTGTCCGACTGGATTTCGAGTATCCGTTCGCGGATCGGAGAAGTAAGGGTGATGATGTCGGCGGCAAGCTGCTTCTTCAGGTCGCCGTACCGGATCTGGCACTTGGCGTATTGTTCGCGGAAATGGGTCACCGTTTCAGGCGTGCTGGCCACCTCCATCAGCTGGAAGAGGTTTTCGATCGCCTCCGGCGGGGTCTGGTTCATCTCGGTGGGGCCCGAATCGGTTACCGCGCCCATCACTTTCTTGTGGATCACCTTCGGATCATCGGCGAGGTTAATGGCATTCCCTTCCGATTTGCCCATCTTGCCCGATCCGTCGAGACCGGGAATCTTGATCAGGCTTTTGGAAAAGCTGAACCCCTCCGGCTCGGGGAAATATTCGGTTTCGTATATTGTGTTGAAACGGCGCGCAAACCGGCGGGCCATCTCGATATTCTGCTCCTGATCCTTGCCCACCGGCACCTTGTTGGCCTTGTGGATGATGATGTCGGTGGCCATCAGCACCGGGTAGGTGAGCAGGCCGGCATTCACGTTGTCGGGCTGCTTCCGCACCTTGTCCTTGAAGGAGGTGGTGCGCTCCAGCTCGCCGATGTAGGCGTTCATGTTCATCAGCAGGTACAGTTCGGCGATCTCGCGAACGTCGCTCTGTATGTACAGAGTGGCGATCTCGGGATCGATGCCGCACGCGAGGTATTCCGACAGTACCGTCTTTACGTTGCCGTGCAGGTCGTTGGGGTGCGGGTGCGTGGTGAGCGAATGCCAGTCGGCCACAAAAAAATAGCAGTTGTACTCATGCTGCATCCGCAAAAAATTCCGGATGGCACCGTAATAGTTACCCAGGTGCAGGTTCCCGGTGGGCCGTATCCCGCTTAATACCGTTTCTTTCATGCTGTTTCCCGTATTGATGAACGGCGGCAAAGATAGAAATTACTGCATTCATCAGGTTTGATTACCTTTGATAACGATTAACCCGTGCGGAGGAGACCAATGGACACAACACGACAACTGAAGATAGCGCGCCTGATCCAGAAGGAACTGGCCGAACTTTTCCGGGGCAACAACCCGTTTACCGGCTCCGGCGCCATGACCTCGGTCACCCAGGTGCGCATCAGCCCCGACCTGAGCCAGGCCCGCGCCTACATCAGCGTTTTCCCGTCGGCCCAGGCCCAGGTAGTGCTTAAAAAGCTGGAGGAACACGCCAAAATGATCCGCTATGATCTCGGTCAGAAGATCGGCAAACAGGTGCGGCACATCCCCGAAGTGAAGTTTTTCATCGACGATTCGCTCGACTACGCGGAAAGGATCGACGAACTGCTCAAATAATGAACCTGCCCCTCTTCATCGCTTTCCGGTATTTCAGGGCACGCCGCTCGCGGCACATAATCAATTGGATATCAAGAATTTCCGTTGCCGGTATCACCATCGGCACCATGACGCTGATCATCGTGCTGTCGGTGTTCAACGGCCTCGATCACCTCATCCGGTCGCTCTTCAGCTCCTTCGATCCGGATATTAAAATCACCGCGGTGGAGGGCAAAACCTTCAGTACCGGTCCGGAGTTCATCGGCAAGATAACCTCGGTCGCCGGCGTGGCCGTCTGGTGCCCGGTGCTCGAAGAGAACGCGTTGCTCAAGTACCGCGACCGACAGGCCATCGCCACGGTGAAGGGCGTGGGGCCCGAATTCACGCAGGTTTCCGGCATCGATTCGATGCTCATCGACGGGGAGCTGCGCCTCGATACCACCCAAACGCCCATGGCTGCCATCGGCCGCGAGCTGGCCGGCGAGCTCGGCATCGGCCTCAACTTCATCAACACCATCCACCTCTATGTGCCCAAACGCACCGGCCGCATGCTCCTCAACCCCATGGCATCCATCAACGAACGCCTCATCTTCCCATCCGGCGTGTTCGGCGTGCAGCAGGAGTACGACTCCAAATACCTCCTCACACCCATCGCCTTCGCGCGCGATCTTTTTGATTATAAAGACACGGACGTCAGCGCAGTGGAAATCCGCGCCTCCGGTTCCCGTAAGGTCCCTGAAATAATCCGTCTGCTACAGGAAAAACTCGGACCGGAATACCAGGTGGCCGACAGGCTTCGCCAGCACGATGCCTTTTACCGCGTGATGCGGTCGGAAAAATGGGCCATCTTTTTGATTCTCAGTTTTATCCTTATCATAGCCTCCTTCAATACCATCTCTTCGCTTACCCTGCTGATGCTGGAGAAAAAGCCCGATATGCAGATCCTGCGCAGCCTGGGAGCCGGCCAAACAAAAATCCGGCAGGTGTTCCTGTGGGAAGGCATCCTGGTCACCGGTGTCGGCATGGTGCTCGGTCTGGTGTTGGGCGGGCTGGTGTGCTGGGCACAGCAGCAGTTCGGCATCGTGCGGTTCCCCGAATCCGGCTCCTTCGTGGTGAATGTTTACCCGGTTCGGATGCTCGTCTCCGACTTCCTGCTGGTGATGGGCCTGGTGGGCGTGATCGGCTTCATGGCCGCCTGGGTGCCGCTCAGGGTGCTGAAGGGATTGACCGGAATCTCACGTTCCACCTGATTGATTTACGTTTCTTGCGGTTCCGTTGTTAACTTCTCCAAAATCACGGCATGGCTTACTGCTACTGATGATTTCCAGGTTTCAGGTTTCGATAGTATATCCAACGCCTTTGCTTCGGTAATCCTTCCATGCTGAACTTGGCAAGCCATATAAACAAGCCAAGACGGATCGAGGCCAAGCGTAAAGCAATAATCAAAAAGGCTCAACACGATCGGGAAGGTGTTCCCATTGCGATATTTATAAAGGTTAATACCAACCTCTGTATTTATTGAATTTACCGATCTGCCCATTCTACCAGGTAGCTTGACCATAAGTTGCGCTAGAATTCCGGCCGCTTCTTTCGGACAGGGTTTGCTAATCATTACAAATGTGCGTTGGTTCTTCTCCAAAAGGTTATAAACTTCCAATGTCAATGTGGACAAAAAGCTCTTTTGTAATATTTTCCAAATCAAAAAATATAGCGGGGGGGGGGGGTGAGCCTTGATTATCAATATATTACGAGAATATCTAAATTATAAGCATTATCAAACTTTCCCAATTTTCATATTATGTTTTGGGGTAACTTGCATTGAGGTGAATGTTTATCATTACTGATAATGTTCATTGGAAATCAAATTACAGAATTCATAAGATCTTAACCATCAATCCACAAAGTATGAAAAAGAAGGGTATATTTTGGGGGGCTATTTGCCTCGTTATTGCAATAAACATTGCAGGCTTTTCAATTTCGGTTGGCCAGTCAAAAGTAATACTAACAACCGTAACCACAACTGAAGAAGAAGAGGGACCATGTTGCTGGAGTAAAATTGACTATAAGAAAGGTTCCCAAGTATTGAAATGTGTGGTTTGTGTCTTCGAGCCGGACCATACTGATTCCGGGACTCACGATGGACATTGCCCATCGCCGCCCCCAACAGAATAGAAAAGAGGTATTTGTTGATCACAAACCAACCGATTTAAACAATCCACTTCCAAAATTGGTAGTGGATTGTTTA
>CAYWHP010000157.1:0-9539 GCA_964457845.1 uncultured Porphyromonadaceae bacterium
CACCAGAATTATGAACAAAGTAATGAATTTAACCCCTTATTTGTTAGTAACTTATCGTTTAGCGAAAAAAAAATAAGCCAGGATATACAACGAATAAAATAAGTACTACCTTTGTAGCGAATTTCAAAGGCTGTTATGACTGATTTAAATTGTTTAAAAATAAGGATAATGAGTGTTTCGGCCGGCGAATTTAACCTAGAAATCAAAGAAAAATTTTAATTATCTATTATCTTAAAATCTTTAACGGAGGATTTAAAATGAAAATCAAATTGTTATCAGGTATTGCTATTGTGGGTATGGCCCTCGTTTTCGCAGGTTGCCAGAAGTATCCGCAGGTTGAAGTTGATGGTGCAAATGCCGCTGTTGAAGCTGCAAAAACTGCTCAGGCTAACCTTTATGTTGCGACTGAATTCAACGCTCTTACAGATTCTTTGAACACTGTTCTTGCTGCAGTTGAAAAAGAGAAATCAAAACTCTTCAAAAACTACAAGGACGAAGTTGCAAAACTGACTGCTACCACCGAAATGGCAAAAACAGTTGCTGCTAACGCAGTTGCCAAAAAAGAACAGATGAAACAGGAATGCACAGCTACACTTGCTGAAGTTGCTACCCTGCTCACCGAAAACCAGGACCTGCTGAAAAAAGCCCCGAGGGGTAAAGAAGGCAAAGCCGCTATGGAAGCTATCGCTGCTGACCTTACCGGTATCGAAACTCAGGTAGGTGAAGTCAACACCAAATTTGCTGCTGACGACATCATCAACGCTCTGAATCAGGCTAAAGCCCTGAAAGACAAAGCTACCAGCATCAACACCGAGCTGAAAGAAGTTTTGACCAAAGCTGGTAAGAAGTTCTAAGAATTACTTAGGAATAAAACTTATCTAAAAACCCCGGCGCCAATCTTGGCTCCGGGGTTTTTTAAATAAGCCCGCGCATGGCAAGAAGATTAAAAAAGAAAGTCCGGATCATCCTGATCTCCACAATGGTCGCATTGCCATTTATTGTTTTTGGTATCTTCTATTTTGGCAGCCCCGAACCACCCGAAGTGGAAATCGGCAAAGCAAGAATCGCAATTGCTGACGCAAGGAGAACCATAGAGAAAGATTTTCTCCCCCCTTCCCTCTTTGAGGCAGAAGCACTTTATGATTCGGCCATGAATTGCTGGAAAGCTGAAAACGAACGGTTCATCCTTAGCCGCGACTTTACACGCGCCCGTTCCTATGCTATCCGATCGGAACAGCAGGCGCTGATCAGCCCAACGATTGCGAAGCGTACCACAAGCGATTTCGTTGGTTCCCTGGAACAGGACCTGGCCGCCGTCAGACGTGATACTGCACAGATTGAATTGTTATACAGCCGCTTGCCACTTCCGGCGGTGATCAATTTTAAATATTCACGGGGCCTGGTTCTTCTTAAAGAATCGGAACTGAACTTCGAACAAAAGAATTTCAAGGAAAGCCGAACCAAGCTGGGTCTGGCCAGGGCAGACCTGACTGATGTTGCCAGGCACATTAAAAACCTGCTCGACGACTATTTCACCAATCTGTCCCAATGGAAAAGATGGGCAGACCAAACTATCCGCGAATCTGCGCAAAATCAATCCTATGCCTTTATTGTCGACAAATTCGCCGGAAAAGGATATCTCTATTTTGCGGGCAAGCTGAAAACTACCTATTCCGTAGAACTTGGCAAAAACTGGATAGGAGACAAGCTATACTCTGGCGACAAGGCCACTCCTGAGGGCAAGTACCGCGTAACAAAGAAAAAAGATAACGGTCAAACGCGATACTTCAAGGCCCTTTTGCTGAATTATCCCAATGAAGAGGATAAACAGCGATTCCAAAATGCTATCCGCAACAAAACTCTTTCGTCGCGTTCACGCATTGGCGGACTTATCGAAATACACGGCGGTGGTGGTAAGGGCGTCAACTGGACCGACGGCTGCGTTGCACTCGCCGATAGTGATATGGCATCACTCTTCCGCAATACACCTTCAGGTTGTCCCGTTACCATTGTGGGTTCATTGCAACCGCTGTTTGAGATTCTAAAAAATCCAAAACCATGACAACTTCAGATTACAGGCTTGATGAACCGGCTGGTTTCGGCAGCACCGGTACTCCTGTGGATGAGCCAAAGCCACGCAGAAACATCTGGAAAACAATTCTGTTCTCCTTTCTCGGTTTGATCGGATTTATTGCGTTTGCGGCACTGAGCCTGTATATGCTCTTCTTTGTCATACCCAACGGACCGGAGCTCGCTATGGCGCGTGGACTGGGAAAGGATACAACCTTGCATTCAAAGGGTAAAACAATCGATACATCGAAGGTGATGAAAGACATCGCAGCACTGGAGAAAAAGATCGATAAACTTACCACTCAGGGGCCTTACCTGATTGTCAACACAACGGAAAACCGATTTTACCTTTATGACGGCAAAAGCCTGATCCGCGAAGGAAGGTGCTCCACCGGAAAGAATACAAGGCTTATTGATGAGAAGCGGAAGAAGCATTATGATTTTAAAACTCCCCGCGGCGTTCATAAAGTACTGGGCAAGCAGAAAAATCCGGTATGGGCCAAACCAAACTGGGCATTTATTGAGGATGGGCTGCCGATCCCGCCTCAAGGGCACGAATCAAGATTCGACGGATCTACGCTCGGAGATTACAAACTTGATATCGGCGATGGGTATATGGTTCATGGTACCTTGTGGAAACGCCGAATGGGACTCCCTGTTACACATGGCTGTGTCCGGTTGCTCGATGAGGACCTCGAGGTGGTCTTCAACACGATGCCCATAGGATCAAAAGTGATAATTTATTAATTTCAGAGAATTGAAAGCACTGAAGATCATATTGCTGCTCATTGCCATAATTGTTGTGGGCGGGTTGACTTTCCTGATGATTTCTTCAATGAAAGCTCCGGAAAAATTTCTGTCGGATTTCAGGGAAGAGACGGCCAAAATCAGTAAAAACCAGGATGTACTCTCTTATCCCGACGATATTCTTGAACGGAAAGCAAGCCTTGATGCCCGCCTTGCCATGTCGGAAGATGATTCAATCGGAATGCGCATAAATCTTCGCGAGAAAGCGCTTTATCTTGAGATCAAGGGAATCGTACTGCACCGGACCCCGATATTGGAGGAAAAAACCAGCAGTTTCTTCAGGCATCTGTCTCCTGCCGAAAAATATGTGCTTTTCCGCAAACCACTGGCTATCCAGGATGATGAAGCCAATATCGACAAAGATAAGTTCGAGATTGTCTATGCCCCCAAAGACACTGTTGAAGCCATGGCACGTCCGGAAATTGTCCCGGACACTGTTCTTCGCGAACCGATTCTCTATCGCCTCTATTTTCAAAACGGGATTCGGATCCAGGTAGCCGGGGTTCTTGCCGATACGGTAAAGCAATTCTGGCCCCGCTTCAGGTTCGATTACAACGATAAGGTAAAGTTCCTTAAAGGACTGGCCGGAAGTGTACTCAGCAAGAAACCCGTTCCTTACCGTCCTACAATTTCGATCGTAATCGACGCCCGTGAGGCCCAGGCTATTTACCGCGCTGTGCCGAAAAAAGGTAAAGTGATATTCGAGCTTTGATCTTTAGCAAACAGATTTCGGGGGGATTTGAGCCATTGCCCGCTCAGCCAGTGCCGTAATGGTTAGAGACGGATTCACGCCCGGATTTGCGGATATCGCGGATCCATCTATCACAAACAAGTTCTGGTAGCCGAAAACCCGGTGTTCTTTGTCGATCACGCCGGTTTCAGCACTTTCGCCCATACATGCCCCCCCAAGAATATGTGCGGTAGTCGGAATTCCAAGCAGTGATTCCGTTGGAAGAACCAACGGCTTTCCGTTGATTATTTTTGCATACTTCCTCGCAAGATCCTGTGCTTCCGGGATGAACGCCGAAGGCGCCGTACCGTTTTCAACTGCAGTCATGGTGCCGAAAAACCCTCTGCGCAATTTCAGCGTGCTGTCCAGTGTCTGCATAAAAAGCAGGATCTGCGTACGGTCGGCCCAATTTCTGGTAAAATAAACCCTGCCATTGGCAACCGGATGCCTCAGAAAGTCGTGCGAAATTTTAAGGACCCGACCGAAAATGGTCCTGCCCGAAACCATGGGAGCCATAAGCAGCCGCCAGAATCCCGATCCGGAGGGGTACCGTACAGGTTCGAGGTGACTGAATTCATCCGTGGTAACGATGGAGCCAATAGCGATGCCCTCCGAAAATTTTTTCGATTTATCGCTGCTCACCACACCGATCAGCGCTTCATTGTTGCTCCTTACCCGTGCGCCAACCATGCCTGAAAGATACGGCTTGCTCTTTTTCTTTAGCTTAAGGAGCATCGGCACTGTGCCCAAAACGCCTCCGGAAAAGATAACAGAACGCGAGCGAACCCTGGTACGCTGAAATCCGCCGGTTCTCCGGATTACAACTTCATACCCATTCTCCCCGCGGTCTCCTAGTGGGTTTACTGTTATAACGGCCGAACGTTCCAGAATTTTGACCCCTTCCTTTTCAGCCAGATATAAATAGTTCTTATCCAAGGTGTTCTTTGCGTTGTAACGACAACCGACCATGCATCCTCCGCAAAACCGGCATCCTTCCCGGTCCGGCCCCAGTCCGGCAAAATAGGGATCAGGCGTCACCACTTCCGGCTCACCAAAGAAGACAGCAACCCGGGTTGGTGAAAACTGATCTGACTTTCCGATCGAATCCGCCAAACGGCAAAGGGCTTCATCACCCGGGCCCAGCCTTGGATTCAATGCAACACCGAGCATTTCACGGGCAGTGGAATAAAACGGAGCCAGCTCCTTTTCCCAATCAAGCAGGTCTTTCCATGACCCGGAGCGAAAAAACCGCGAATCAGGAACAGGCAGCGTGTTGGCGTATACCAGCGACCCGCCACCAACACCGGTTCCGGAAAGTACAGTCAGGTGCCTGAACAGGGAAATTTTAAAGAAACCGTAAAAGCGCAGCCATGGAACCCAAAGCCATTTCCACAGATACCAGTTCCGACTGGGAAAGTCGGCCGGAGTAAAACGCCGCCCCTGCTCAACAACAAGAACAGTGTACCCCTTGCGGGCAAGTCGGAGAGCACTCACCGATCCGCCGAAGCCGGATCCCATTATCACGAAATCGTATTCCATAGTTTTAGGCTTACGGAAATAAAGCTATTTTTAATCACTCTATCAAACAACGTGTCAAACTAAATTTCGATGTTTATGAAAGTCAGATATTTCTTCTTCGTTCTGGTAACGCTGATGGTAATCGGCACTTCCTGCGAAACAAAAAAGGTGGCACCGGTACGCCAGGGCCCGTTTACAGAGGTGGTTCACCCCGACTGGATGAAATCCTCGGTGATGTACGAAGTGAATGTCCGGCAATTTACGGATGAAGGCACCTTCAGCGCATTATCCGGCAAACTACAGCGGATCCGCGATCTGGGTGTGGAAATCCTGTGGCTTATGCCGATTAACCCGATCGGGGAAGTCAATAGAAAAGGGCCCCTTGGCTCCTATTACAGCGTAAAGGATTACCGGGGTATCAACCCGGAATTTGGAACGATGGATGATTTCAAAGCCCTTGTTGCCAAATCTCATGAGTTGGGGATGAAACTGATTATTGATTGGGTGCCCAACCACTCTGCATGGGACAATCCGCTGGTGACATCCAATCCGGAATGGTATGCTAAAGACAGCACAGGAAAAATGTTCTCCCCGTGGGATTGGACAGATGTGGTAAAATTGGATTACAATCAGCGTGCCCTGCGTGATTATCAGATTGAGACCATGATTTGGTGGTTCAATGAAACCGGCCTGGATGGATTCCGCTACGATGTTGCACATCAGATTCCTGTTGATTTCTGGAATGAAGTGAGGCCTGCCCTTCTCAAGGTTAAGCCCGATGCTATTATGCTCGCCGAGGCCGAACAACGGTTCCTTCACGAAAAGTCGATGAACCTCTCCTACGGCTGGGAACTTCACCATCTCATGAACCAGGTGGCACAGGGCAAAAAGGATGTGTCCGAGATAGATTCCTATTTTAGTCGCGCCTCAAAGGATTATAACACAAATGATATACGAATCTATTTCACCTCAAACCATGATGAAAATTCATGGAACGGAACCGAATGGGAACGAATGGGTGATGCAACTGAGCTGATGACGGTATTCACCTATGTAATTCCGGGTATGCCGCTCATTTACAGCGGCCAGGAAGCAGGTTCTTCAAAACGGCTGAAATTCTTTGAGCGGGATCCGATCGAGTGGAAGGACCATCCCTTCTTTGCACTTTATCAGAAGCTTGGTAAACTGAAAAAAGACAACGAGGCTCTCTGGAATCCGGGATTCGGTGGTGATTACACCCGTCTTTCAACAGGTGCCGACACGCAGGTTTATGCGGTCAGGCGGGAAGTTGGAACCAGTTCCGTTATCGCGGTCCTGAATATGAGTGCCAAAGACGCCGCAGTTACCTTGTCGGCTGATCAGGCTCCCGGAAAATACACCGATTTTTTCACCGGAGAGAAAACCAAGCCCGCTTCGGCGCAGATAGCATTAAAACCCTGGGGGTATAAAATTTTCACAAAATAGGTTGCCGATATGCGTAACAGGCTTTTTTTCAGTCTATTTACACTAGTAATCATATTTCTTCCAATAAGTCCGATGAGGTCCCAGCAGGCGGTCAAACCAACCGCGGTCACGCCACCGACCCGTGTTTTTTACTCCGTATTCGTGCAGTCTTTTTACGACACCAATGGAGATGGTATTGGCGATATCAAAGGGCTGACCACCAAACTCGACTACCTCAAAGGGTTAGGTGTGCAGGGTCTCTGGCTCCTGCCGGTTCATCCCTCCCCGACATACCACAAATACGATGTTTCGGATTTTTATGGCATCCATCCGGATTACGGATCCCTTAGCGATTACAAAAATCTTGTAAAAGAAGCGCATAAACGGGGCATGGTGGTGCTCCTCGATCTGGTGGTGAACCATACCTCCAACCGCATAAAATGGTTCGAAGAGGCAGTCAGGAATCCAACCGGCAAGTATCGGAATTATTATATCTGGTCCGACAATGTTGCTGATTTCGAGTCGGAACCCTACCACTGGCATGCGGTACGGGATGCCTCGGGAAAAAAGCTTGACGGCCCTAAGTATTATGGATTTTTCTGGTGGGAAATGCCGGACCTCAATTTTGATAATCCAGAGGTGAGGCAAGAGGTCCACAAGATTGCCGCATTTTGGCTGAAAGAGGCAGGAATCGACGGGTTTCGGCTCGACGCCGCAAAGTATATTTATCCGGAAAGTCAGCAGGATAAGACCATAAAATGGTGGCAGGAATTCCGCCTGGAGGCGAGCAGAATCCGGAAGGATGTTATTATTGTCGGGGAAGTGTGGGGTCCGGGGAAAGAGATCGCTCCTTACCTGAAGGACGCAATGACGTCCTGCTTTAATATGCAGCTTGCCGACAGCATCCGCACAAGCCTTAAGGAGGAAAAAGATCACTATATCCTGCAAACCTGGTGGCAGATCCATGATACTTATGTTAAGACCAATCCCGGCTGGGAGGATGCAATATTCCTGTCCAATCACGATATCAACAGGATCATGACTGATATCGGGCCCCGCACCGAGAAAGGAAAAGTAGCTGCCTCGCTTCTGCTCACCCTGCCGGGTAACCCCTTCATCTATTATGGAGAGGAAATCGGCATGCTGGGGGAGAAACCCGATGAATACATCCGCGAGCCATTCCTGTGGAACATGGAAGGCGAGGACCGCGGGCAGACGACCTGGGAAAAACCGTATTCCAGCAGTTCACAAACCGTTAAGCCGCTGAAATTCCAGCTTGAAGACCCGAAATCATTGTTTAATTTTTATAAGGACCTCATAAATTTTCGAAATAAATCACTGGCTTTAAGCAGGGGCAGTTTCCAGCCGCTCGTGCAGGACAACCGCAAAATTGTTTCCTATTACAGGGCCTATGAAAATGAGGTTTTCCTTATCCTGATCAACCTGAGTAAAGATATTCAGCGGCTTCAGGCACCGGCCGACATCAGCAATTACCAACCTGCATTCGGAACAAACGAAGTATTCAAATCAGGCGGTGGTGCGGTTTACCTTCAACCGTATTCCATCTTTTTATTGAAAAAATCGATCTAAACCAAATAGAAATCATGAGTGGATTTTTCGGAGCAATCGCCAGGCACGATGTTGTAGCGGAAGTATATTATGGTACGGATTATCATTCGCACCTGGGCACAAAGCGTGGAGGGATGGCCTTTTTCGATGGCGATCAGAACACCTTCGAGCGGTCCATTCACAGCCTTGAAAACAGCTATTTCAGAAATAAATTTGAATCTGAGCTCAGCCGCTTCAGGGGAAAAAGCGGAATCGGAATCATCAGCGACACCGACAGTCAGCCAATTCTGCTGAATACCCATCTGGGAATGTTCGCCCTCGTAACTGTAAGCCGCATTAACAACATTGATGAACTTACCGCACGGTTTCTGGCCAAAGGAGGTCATTTCCTGGAAAACTCACAAGGGTTTACCAACCACACGGAATTGGTAGCCAAGCTGATATGCGAGGAAAACGACTTCGTTTCGGGTATTCGAAATGTGCAGGAACATATCAAAGGTTCCTGCTCCATTCTCATCCTGACCAGCGATTACATACTTGCAGCACGCGACAAACTGGGCCGGACACCGGTAATCATCGGTAAAAACAGCGAAGGTTATTGTGCTGCTTCGGAAAGCTGTGCCTTTTCCAATACAGGCTACGACACCTGCTATACTGTCGGACCAGGAGAAGTGGTCAGGCTTTCGCACGATAAGATGGAGTCAATTCTGCCTGCAAGGAAAGAAATGCAGATTTGTTCATTCCTTTGGGTCTATTACGGCTATCCACCTTCTCATTACGAAGGGATCAATGTCGATGAAAGCCGCTACCGCTGCGGAGCAGCGCTCGCCAAACGCGATCAGGTTGAGATCGACTTCGTCAGCGGGATTCCGGACTCCGGTATCGGACACGCCATTGGCTACAGTAACGAGAAAAGGATTCCCTATAAACGTGCGTATACCAAATACACACCTACATGGCCAAGGAGCTTTATGCCTCAGGATCAGGCCACTCGTGACCTCGTTGCCAAAATGAAGCTTATTCCCAACGCGGATCTGGTTAAAGGAAAGCGGATCGTTTTCCTCGATGATTCGATCGTTCGCGGCACACAGTTGAAGGATAACACGCGCGACCTTCATGCCTGCGGTGCGGAGGCTGTTCACATGCGGATTGCATGCCCTCCCCTGACCTTCCCCTGCATGTTCCTGAATTTTTCCCAATCCAGGAGTACCCTGGAACTGGCAAGCCGAAAAGCGATAAGCCAGCTCGACGGAGATGAGAAGAATTTTCAGGATTATGTGGATCCGAAATCCGACAGATATCATGCCATGGTAGATCAGATAGCCACCAATCTGGGGCTCGATTCACTCATGTATCAGGATATGCCCGATCTTGTTGCCGCTATCGGCCTGCCGAAAGAAAA
>CAYWHP010000158.1:0-9524 GCA_964457845.1 uncultured Porphyromonadaceae bacterium
CTATATTTGCTCCCTGATTAAATCCAAAAGAATCTCTATGAAATCGATTCAATTAATTCTGATTTTAAGCATAATCGGTATTCAGTTCAGCTTTTCCCAGATAACCGGCAGCTGGCGCGAAAAGGACCGCACCGGGGTTTCCCCGGAAACCGGGTTGCTGAAATCATGGCCCGACGGCGGGCCTGCCCTGTTATGGACAAATCTGGATCTGCCCAATGGCTATTCCTCCCCAGCCTTCGGCAAGGACCTCCTTTACATTACCGGGACCAAGGATTCTCTCGATATTCTCCTGGCACTGGACCTGAATGGAAAAACGGTATGGCAAACCGCCATCGGCCGGGCCTGGAAGGGATCCTTCCCCGACAGCCGGTCAACACCTACGGTTGAAGGCGACAAGGTATACACTTCCAGCGGTGTCGGTGATGTGGCCTGCACCGATGCAGCCAGCGGAACGATCATCTGGTCATATAAAGGCAGTGAACTCAATAAGGGGACTTTTGGAAACTGGGGAATCGCCGAATCGATCCTCATCGACGGCGACCGTCTCTTTTTTACGCCCGGCGGACCCGAAACCACAACCATCGCCCTCAACAAGGCAACCGGTGCTGTGATCTGGAAATCGGCAAGCCTGGGCGATAAACCCGGCTATGTATCCCCGATCCTGGTTAATTATGCCGGGAAGCATATCGTAATAAACGCCTCACTCGGCCATGTTTTTGCCATCGATGCGGCAAACGGCGAAATCCTCTGGAAGGTTGTCCTCGAATTGCCGGAGAAAACCCGGCAGGCCGGCAGGGACCTGATCAACTGCGTTACGCCCCTGTATCAGGATGGAATGGTTTATTTCACAGCCGGCTACGACTATGGCGGCAAAATGATCAAAATGGCTCCCGACCTGAAAAGCGCCGAAGTGGTGTGGTCAGACCAGGTGCTGGATGTTCACCACGGCGGTGTGGTACTGATCAACGGCTATATCTATGGCGCCAACTGGCTCAACAACGGCAACGGCAACTGGTGCTGCATCGAATGGAAAACAGGCACGAAGATGTGGGAACAGGTCTGGAATTGCAAAGGCTCAATCATCGCCGCGGAAGGGCTCCTCTACATTTACGATGAAAAGAAAGGAAATGTCGGGCTGCTGAAAGCAACCCCCGAAAAATTCGACCTCATCAGCAGCTTCCAGGTAACGCAGGGCAATACCGGGCCATTCTGGGCGCATCCGGTCATCAACAACGGAGTACTGTACCTGAGGCACACCAACGCATTGATGGCTTACGACATAAAGCTGAAATAATCCGATCCTACAACTTGAAATATTCGCTGAAAAAATGATGCATCTCTCCGGCACTCATTTTATCGGCGTTTTTCAATTCATTTTTTTTTGCATCAAAAAAAAGTGGGAATGATGTAATGTATTTGAAGAATAACGTAACACCACCCCGATAAAACAGAGCCACCTTTCCCCGTGAATGATTCGTTAACGGTTATGAAACTGGCAACACTCTCCTGTTTAACGGTAATTGTATTGCTGATCAGCGCCTCGGGCCGGTCGGGCACCGTATGGCGCAGCCCCGGTCATGACCAGACGGTTGCCGGAGATACGCTCAACGATCCGGGTAAACAGAATGCCTCCGTCAGGGACAGCATCGTGCGATTTGCAATGACACTGCTGGGAACTCCCTACAAGGCCGGGGCCTGCAGTAAAAACGGGTTCGACTGCTCCGGCTTTGTTTTCTATGTTTTCCGGCACTTTGCTATTCAGGTTCCCCGCAGCACCTCCCAATTTCTGAATTTTGGGAAAGAGATCCCTGTCGACAGCATCAGGCAGGGCGATATCCTCCTTTTTCTGAGCCCGACACGTAACGCTGTCGGCCATGTGGGCATTGTAATCAATCCCAACGGGATGGAAAGCGACTTTATCCACGCCTCTTCAGGCAGCGAAATGAAGGTGATCATCACCAGCCTGAAGCTTGAAAGGTACAAGCGCCGGTTCGTAAAGGCGCTGAATGTCTTCTGAGCGGATCCCGACCGGATCTATATCACCGGCCTCTCGATGGGCGGATTAGGCACCTACGATGCCATCATGCGTTACCCCGGTCTCTTTGCCGCTGCCGTTCCCGTTTGCGGCGGCGGTGATGTGTCGAGGTCAAAAACCATCAGCCACATCCCGCTCTGGATCTTTCATGGTGCCCTGGATGAGGCCGTGAACCCCGATTTATCGGTTCAGATGGTTGCCGCACTCGCAAAAGCGGGCGCACATCCGGGTTTTACCCTCTACCCCGAGGTCGGCCATTTCTCCTGGCTGGCCGCCTACAGCGATCCGCTCATGATGGATTGGCTCTTCCGGCAGCGGAAGCAGCACACAGAATAATCCAGTTTACTATTGTGTTTTCGTGTATTTTCTTCCGATTTCCAATAGTGTTTAAGGAAGTTTTTATAAAAAGCATACCTTTGATGGTAAGTTTTATGCCATGAAAAGAAATATTGACAGCTATCTTTTAGCCTGGAAGGACAGCCCAAAGCGAAAACCATTGATCCTGAGAGGTGCCAGACAAGTTGGTAAAACTTTTACTATCAATGAATTTGGGGAAAATCAATTTGAATTCTACCTGTCAGTTAACCTGGAACAAGACCGTAACTTGCAAACCGTCTTTGCCAGTAACAACCCCGTGACCATACTGAACGAATTGACCAGTCTTTATAACGTTCCGTTGATAGCCGGGAAGACATTGCTGTTCATTGATGAAATTCAAGTTTCTCCGGCGGCATTGGCATCATTAAGATACTTTTATGAACAAGCGCCGGATTTGCATATTATTGCAGCTGGCTCACTCCTTGACCACACCCTCAATGAGCTCAAGTATTCGATGCCCGTCGGACGGGTAGAATATGCCTATCTGTACCCGCTTAATTTCATGGAGTTTTGCCATGCATTGGGTGAAACCGGACTCTGCAATTACTTGAGAAACTTCACCCCGGAACTTAGTTTTAGCGAGGCTATTCATTCAAAATTAGCTGAAAACCTGCGATTGTACTTTTTTATCGGAGGGATGCCGGAATCTGTGCAAACCTATATTGATACCGGCAATTTGATTGAAGTTGAAAAGGTCCATTCCAGCATATTAACCTCTTTGCAATATGATTTCGCAAAATATGGTACCCGGAAGGAACAGGATTTATTGAAATCTTCCATGGATTATGCTGCCAACAATATTGGAAGGAAAGTAAAATATGTAAATATCGATCGAAATGCACATTCTTCTCAACTAAAAGAAGCCTTGCTAAAACTTGAGATGAGCAGGATCATTCACCTGGTGAGAAGAACCAGGTCTGTGCATCCTCCGATTACGCAGTACATCGATAACGATACATTTAAACCGGTTTTTCTCGACATTGGTCTTGCAAACCACCTTGGGAAAATACGATTGGCCGATATCAGGAATTTATGTACTGATTTTGAAGGAGCACTGGCAGAGCAATTTGTCGGACAAGAGTTTATGGCTTCATCCTCCTTTTTCGAGGACACAAAGCTTTACTATTGGTTGCGTGAGGCAAAAAACTCAAACGCCGAGATCGACTATCTCCTGCAAATAGAAAACGAAATTTATGCCGTAGAAGTAAAAGCCGGCAAAACAGGAACATTAAAATCCCTCCAGGTATTTTTGGGAACAACTGAAAAACACCGGGGCATTCGGTTTAACCTCGACCTGCCAAATTATGGCAACAACCTTGAAGCCGTTATTCAGGTAAATAACCAAAGTAAGACGATCAATTATTCCCTTATTTCTTTGCCCCTTTACTTTGCAGGTATAATCACAACCCAATTTTCACCATCCGTGCCGAACTTACCCTCGATCCGGATCGTACCGTAAGGATGTAGACACCGGGTGCCAGATCGCTTCCGTTAAAGCTCCACGATGACACGCCCGCGGGCAGGATCCGTGTTTCATCATGCTGCCTCCGCCCGGTGAAATCGGTGACGGTGATCCGCACAGGGCCGGCCTTGCCGCTTTCAAGCCCGATTTCGACCTGCTGCGCGAAGGGGTTCGGATAGAGGCGCGTGATAAGATTGTCACCTGAAAGGGTAACAGGAACCCCCAGTCCGGAATAGGTTTTATTCGCCAGGATGGTTCCGTTGGCACCGATGGCCCAAACCCGGTCACCCGTTCCGCCGATTGCATATAACGCGTTGGTGGAGAAATCCCGGGTCCAGGTGGCACCGCCATCCGCCGTTTTCAGGATGTACCCTTCGGAAGCGGCCACATAGCCGGTGGTTTCGGTTACAAAGCAAACACCGGAAAATTCGGGTCTGAAGCTCGTGTCTTCCATAAACACCTGCGACCACTGATTTCCACCATCAATTGTTTTGCAAATAACATTGTAGGGTCTTGTTGCGCTGTCTTTGTATACCCCGATTGCAAATCCGGTTTCTTTGGCCGGAAAGGTCATATTCCGGAAAACTGTCCCGACAGGTATTCCTGTGATCTGTTCCCAGGATTTTCCGGCATCCGGCGTTTTATAAAGTCCCGCGGTGTACCCCATCGCAAACCCGGTACCATCCGCCATGAATAGCATTTTCTTGATGACCGGTTTGCCGGGCAGCGAATCGGTTGCCCAGGTTTCGCCGCCATCGGTTGATTTCATTACCACCGAATAGCTAAAAAAATGACCGTATTCCACACCCGTGATGTATGCCGTCTTTTCATCTGAAAAAGCACATCCGTAAACAGCCCGCGGAAGCGAAACATTCACCTGGTGCCAGCTCCGGCACCCGTCGGTTGTCAGCCAGGTGCCTCGCCAGGTGAGAGCCAGACATCGGTCTTTATTGGCAAAGGCGGCATTATCGATGTTGCCGGCATTGTGATTCTCCATTTGCCAGTTCAATCCGGCATCGGTGGTCCGGTACAACACGCTGTCGCCCAATATAAAACCCCTGTTTTCATCCACAAAACCAATCACCCGAAGGGTATTCCGGTCCCCTTCCCCGGTTGGTGTCCCTTGCTGCCCTCCATCACGGCTCAGCCAGATTTCCCCTCCGGTTCCGTATGTAAGAAGGTGATCGCAGTTAAGCCTCAGGATATGATTGGTATTGATGTTCCAGGTAATCCAGGCCCAGGAATTACCACCATCGGTGGTCTTCACCAGGTTCCCGTCGTAGGTAATCGCCCACCCGGTTTGTTTATCCTGAAAGCAGATATCGGTAAAGGAATATTCCGGCTGCGTGTCGGCCATCCAGCTTTCCCCTCCGTCCGTAGTCTTCAGGATGTCAAAGCTGGCGATGAATCCGGTGAGGGAGTCCGTGAAACAGATGGCATTGGGTGTAAACATCAGTGAATCGACCAGGCTCCATGAGCTGCCCTGGTCGCGCGTGATAAAGAGTGTTCCGGAATACGAACTGAAAGGAGCGTAAAAGTTGCCCGCCATATACCCCAAGGAGTCATTGATAAACGACAGGTCGGTCAGGTTGCCGGGATAGCCGGATGTGCCTGCAATCCAGTGCGCACCACCATCGGTGGTTTTCAGTACCAGCTGGTCATCCCCCAAACAAAACCCAACCGAACGATTCAGGAAAATGATTTTATTCAGATCGACATGAGTACCGGACTCGATGGTGTCCACGTCGTTAAAACCGAAATCGGCCGTAAATAAAAGGCCGTTTCTGCCGCAAACAATCAGGTTGACCGAATCGGGCGATGCAACGGAATTGAGGCTCGGTAAGGAGCCTGCCGGAACAACCGTCCAGGTTTCTCCACCGTTTGTTGTGGTGAGGATGGTTCCGTTCATGCCCACTGCCACGCCCTTGCCGGCGTCCAGGAAGACCATATCGTTCAGGTGATTGTTCGTCGGCAGGGGGTTGATGAGGTTCCACTGGGCGGCGAGCTGTCCGATCATTGAAAAGGCAAGGACCAGTGTGAACAGCGCTCTCTGTAACATGCTCTGTGATTTAATTAACAAAAATAGCAATCCGGCTTAAATATTATTTCTTCATCAGCCCCAGTATCTCTTTCATCAGGTCCTGATTGTACCCGTTGCCACCCTGCGGCCGCTGGGCAGCTTTATCCGCTACCTGACCCGACGGATCAACCAGCACGTAGTGGGGAATCCCGGATATCTTGAACTTATTGGTGACCTCGCCCCACTCTTTATCATCGAGCAGATGGTGATCGCCCTTCAACCCGTATTTCTCGACCATGGCACCCCAGGCCGGCTTTTTCGAACCGCCGCCGCAGAGGTACATGAATACAACATCCTTCCCCTCAAGGGCCTGATGCAGCTCCTTGCTGTAGGGGAACTGGCTCACGCAGGGCCCGCACCAGGTGGCCCAGAAATCAACATAAATCACCTTGCCTCGATGCGGGTAGATCAGCTTGTCCCACAGCGACATCTTGCTGGTGTCGGCCACCACAGGTTTGGCAGACTTCGGCTCGGGCGCCCCGGCCTTTCCGTATTTTTTAAAGGTCTGGTACGAATCGGACAGAAAATCGGAAGCCCACGGTGTGACCGATTTTGCCTGGTAATCGGTGACCACCGGATCCAGGATCTCCATGCTCTCCCGGGCAAAGGCCCCTTCGTAAAACAGTGCCGTCATCACATCCCGCATAAAGGGAGAGTACCCCTTGTCGACCCGCTTCCAGAATGCCTCATAATAGCCCGATTTGCTCAGCTCCTTCCCGTTTTCGTCTTTAGGCAGCGATAAATAGGGCCACTTCGGATAGAAGTCGATCATCGCCTTTGTCTCATTATACATGCGGTGTTCGTGAAAAACCTGTGCCACCTCGGTATTGAAAACCAGGTTTTTATCGATGGGCAGATACGCTTGCCACTCCAACCAGCCGGTGGAAACCGGATAATCATTAGGCGTACGAACCGCATTGTAACTGTTTTTTAACCAACGGAACCGCATCAGGTCGTTATACCATGAAAAAGTAACCCGTGTCTCCGCCCACTTCCGGAAAAAGGGAGAATAGGTCACAGAACTGCAGAAACTGTCGAGCTGGGCGAGTTCCGATTTATACATTTTTAACCGATACGCCTTATACGCTGTAGAGTCATCATCGCGGATATGATCCCGGTGGCTCTCCATCGGCTGGATATCGAGAAAGTTTCGGAAAAAATCGGTACACAGGTAAATCTCTTCCGCCCACGGACCTGCAACAGCCAGCGATGTGGCCGGCAATCCGCGCTCAGTATAGTCAAGGGCGTTCATAACCATCAGGTTTTCATGGCCCGGCGCGCCAAAGAATTTCAGGAATCCCTGTCCATAATGGCCCTGGATTTCACAGGCATGGTCGAGATCGATTTCCAGCCGGAAACGCCCGTCGGGACCCGGCGTAACCGTTTGCTGCTTCTGGCTGCCCCCGATCACCGGAGACCAGTAGAACAGGATGGTTGCGAATTTCGGATAGCGCTCGTGGTTAAGGAGGTAGCCGTTCACGATAAACTTGCCACCCTTTACGTACTTAAATTCCGGGTATGGGGTGCTCTCGCCTTGGCCCGGCATGCTCATTATCCTTTCCGGCCGGACCACTACAGGCGGGTAATTGTCGACCGCAATCCGGAAGCGGCCGTTATTCTCTTCGACAACCACTTTGCAGGAGTTGGTTTCGTTAACAGCGGTGAACTGCAGTTCACCGGCACCCAGCTTTATATCAGAATACGTATAAAAGGCACCCCGGAAAATGAACCACTCGCGCGACAGCGTGCAGAAATAATCATTCTGCCTGATCGTGCTGAACCAGTTGGCGGTAAAGGATTCCGGAATTTCCGCGGGGGTGAGGGTGAGCCGGTCGGGCAGTTCACGATCGTGCTTCAGGAGCATCGGCGCATGTCCGGTAAGCGTAACAAGCAGATATTCAAAATTCAGGGGCCGGATAACCAGGTGTGCGGGGCTCTTCTTCGACCCGTATTCCATGTGCCAGATGCCCAGGTTTTCATAGATAAGGGGATCCTTAACCGCCACGCCGAGCACTTTTAAACCCGCGGCCTCCAGGCTCAATGCCAGTGAATTGGTGCCATCGGTGGCGTACCAGTAGCCAAAGAATTTGCCCGGCACCTGCTGCCAGCTCTTCTGATAGCCGTTGGGCAGGGCTGCCGACGATTTCAGGATGACCGGCGGATTGTTGAGCCAGTGCCACCTGATGTATTTGTCATTCAGGTTGGTAATATATGCCTCTGCCAGGGTAGGCTCGTTCAGGAGCCTGAACCGGAGGGTATCTCCGGATTGCCTGAGGTGCGCCATCTGATAGGCTTTACCATCGACCGTCCATGTTTCCCGGCCGGGGATAATGAGCACCTTTCCGATGGTATCGGTCATCATCCAGGGGTTCCAGAAACCTGCCGGCAAAAGCTCCGGGTTATCCGGCCGCACGGCAGGCAGCTCGTAGTGGCTCGTGTAGGTCTGGTATGCACCGGTTCCGGTGGCAATATCCATATAGTGGCGCTCCGGGGCCCGCAGGAAGAAATAGAATTTCCCCTGGCCCGTATTGGTTAGAATACGGTAGGTTCCGCCTTGCATCAGGATCTCATCGGGAATAAACGGCGTCATGCTTTGGGCTGAAATCCCTTTCTCCTCGATATGGAAAGGGTAATAACCCGCTTCCTTCACCTTGTAGTACCATTTGTGCCTGATCATTGGCGGGAGATCCTTATAATCTAACGATTTTGCACCATTCTCCTTCCAGGTTTCCCACAGGTCGGCCTCTTCGAGCGGATAGCCTTTCACATGCAGCTGGTTCGGCCCCTTCATGCTGACATCCAGCAGCATGGAGTCGGTCTGGGAATAGGCTTTGATCTGGTATCCCTCAGCCGTTTTGGTGATCCCGCGGTAATAATAGGGTTCACCCTTGCAGTGCGCCGTGGATTTGTGAAGGGTAAGGACGGGTGAATCCATGTTTCCTTTAGCATGCCAGGCCCCGTACCAGTCAGGCGGAATGGAATCTTTCTTAACCGCATCCTGACCGAACGCAAGGCTCCCGATGCCTACCATAAGGCAACAGGCCGAAAAACGAATGGAACGTAACATAGTTGTTTGGTTTAATCGACGATAACAAGAAAACAGATCAGCCCGGTTTTAATTGCAGGGCCGTTAAAAAATCCGTCGGCGGGGGACGCCGGTTCGGTACTGCTAAGTTGCAAAATATTTTAAAGCGGCAGGTGAATAATAAACTCCGTGAATTCCCCTTCCCGGGTATCCACCTTCAGCTGCCCGCCGAAGCTCTTGGTGATGATGTCATAGCTGAGTGACAGCCCCAGTCCGGTTCCCTCTCCCGTAGGTTTGGTTGTAAAGAAGGGCTGGTAAATTTTGTCGACGATCCCCGCCGGAATGCCTGTTCCGTTGTCGCGTATCCGGATCTCGACATGCCGGCCATGTTTTTTCGTCTTTACCGAAACCTCCGGCTCCCAGTTCCCTGCCCCCCTGCTAACCTCCTCACCTCTAACCTCTAACCTTCTCTTATTGATGGCATAAAAAGCATTGGTAAAAAGGTTCAGAAACACCCTCCCCATATCCTGGGGGATCAGGTTCA
>CAYWHP010000159.1:0-9513 GCA_964457845.1 uncultured Porphyromonadaceae bacterium
CAGCATTCAAAACTGGCCCTCGAATCTCAGCCTTCCCCATTCAATCCCTCTCACTTCACATTAAATAATTCACTCTCGGTTAACCGGCACTTCTCCATCATCTCGAGGCAATACTCCAGGTTGCCGAAGTCGCTGTCGGCATTGTTGGTGCCAAAGGCGAACTTCACCCCGCGCTTTTTGGCCAGCCGGATGAACTTTTCTGATGGCAGCCGGTAGCGGTTGTTGATTTCGATGGCCACTCCGTTTTTCACGGCCGCATCAATCACCCTCAACATCCTTTCACGGGTCCAGAGCCTGTCGTAGTCCTTCGCAATGCACTCCGGCAGGAAAGTGGGGTTTACATAGATATCGATCGGCTCGGTGCCCAGGATCGTTTCGATCCTGCCAACGAGATCGCCCATGAATTGCTGCTCATCGGGAACCGATACCTCTTCCGGAATCCAGAGCCTCACCCGCCTGCCCGAGGCATCGGTATAGGTCATTGCGTCGGTAAACACATAGTCGAATTGCCCGATGACCTCCGGCGAAAATATTTTCACCCATTCGCGCCCCTCGGCCTGCATGGCCAGCAGGAACGGCGAGCTTCGCATGGATTTTAGCCATGACAGGGCGGCACTGTCGGTCTGCGTGGGAAAGCCGACACCGCAATTGAGTGCGATGCCGTATCGGATGCCGGTCTGCTTCGACCGGACCATCGCCTTCTGGAAGGTAAAGTCACCTTTCAGGTGAACATGGTAATCCGTAAACTGGTATTCGGGTTCGCTCTGGGCCCGGGCAGCCAGGCCGGTTAATGCGCAAAGGATGATCAGGAGCATTGTTTTCATGAGACCAAAATTGCCGAAAATTGTGGCCGGTTGGGTAGCTTTGCGGCATTGAAAAAATGAAAATATGAAAACGCCAAGGACAATTCTCCTGATATGCCTCAGCCTGATAGCTGCCCATACTATTATGGCGCAGGAGTACCCGGTGAAACAGATCACCTTCTGCGACTCGATGCATGACGGGTATCCCACCTGGACACGCGATTCGAAATTCATCATTTACGATTCGGGTAGCCGGGAGGCCTGTCATGCCTGGAAGGTCCCGGCCTCAGGCGGAACCCCGGTGAAACTTACGAGCTGCTTCTCGCAGCACACCCAGCTCTCGCCCGACGGCACCAAACTGCTGTTCGACGGGGAATTCGGCTCCGTGATCCAGATGACGGGCATCGGCGGCGGCGATCCCGTACGGGTGGTGCCGGCCGACATACCCATCTCCCGGAGCGGATACCCGACATGGTCGCGCGATGGACGAAAGATTGCCTTTCAGTCGGTGGCCGACATCTGGGTGATGGATCTGGACAAAAAGGAATCCGCGAAGGTTTACCATCAGGAGGGCCGGCTCACGATTCCCTTTTACTGGATGCCCGGCGACAAGGAATTGCTTATCGACGTGAGGGATACCGTTACAAGAAAATGCGAGATCTGGAAGATTTCACTCGAAGGGAAACCGGCCGTGCAGCTGACCCGGCTGAACGCCTTTGCTAGCAAGGCCGACCTCTCTCCGGATGGTTCGATGATCCTCTTCTCTTCGAATCACGGCGGGAATTTCGACGTATGGGTAATGAAGGCCGGAGGAGGAACTCCGGTACAGCTCACCTTTTACAAGGGAGCGGATAAAAACCCGGGGTTCGACATGGAAGCCGCCTGGTCGCCCGACGGGAAAAAAATCGCCTTTTCGAGTTCCCGATCCAACTACTGGGCCATCTGGGTGATGGAGCCAAATATCGCCGAACTGAAGAAAAAGCTCGGAATTACCCCCTAACCCCCTAACTCACTAACCTCCTAACCTCCTCACCTCCTAACCCTTCTCCCCATCCTCCTTCTGCTTGAGGTAGGTTTCCGCCTCACCGGGCGTCCCCAGCAAAAGAGCCGCCCACCGGGTTTTTTCGTCCTGCTCGAGAATGATCTTGATGGTCATGGTGATCGGAACCGAAAGGATCATCCCCACGGTGCCGAACATGAACCCCCAGAACATCAGGGAGATGAATACAACCAGTGTGGAAAGGCCAAGGCCCTTGCCCATTATTTTTGGCTCGATAAAATTACCGACAAGATTGTGGATGACCATATTGAGAACCAGTGTCCAGATAGCGCCCCCCAAACCGAGCTGAACCAGTGCGAAAAGCACCACGGGTACGGTGGCGATCACCGATCCGATGTTGGGTATATAGTTCATCAGAATGGCGATCAGGGCCCACAGCAGCGGGTAATCCAGACCCATGATCAGCAGGGCAAAATAGATCAGAACGCCAACCGAAACGGATACGATGGTCTTGATCCAGAGGTACTGCCTGATGTTGCGTGCGATATCGGAGAAATACCCATCCGACCTGCCGGATCCGTATCGAATGGCCTTCACTTTCACGGAAAAACTTCCGATCTCCATCAGGATAAACAGCACAATCAGGAAAATCAGGAAGGTTCGGCCCATCATCCCGAGAACCCCGTTCACCGCACTGGCGGTGAGCGCCAGAACCTTGGCCGGCTGGATGATGCCTGACAGCAGGTCATCCGGCACATTGAGGCCTTTGTCCTTCAGAAACTGCGTAAAGCTGTTGCCGATATCGGTGAGGGTGGATTCATAATCGGCCACATTGCTTGAAAAGCTGGTGAGGGTGCTTCCGATTACCACGGCAAAAACCGCGAAAAGCAGCAGCAAACCGGCAAGGACTATCAGCATGGCAGCCGCTTTCGGCACCCTGCGCTTCTCGAGCCAGGCTATGGGTTGTGCGCAGATGACACTGATAAACAGGGCAAGGAGCAGAGGGGTGACAATAGTACGTGCCAGGTAGGCGCCGGCCAGCACCACAATCAGCGAAGCGGTATATACCACCGGTGAAACAGCGGCTGGAACCAGGGTGTTTTTGCTCATGGCGAATAGGTTTAAGCAACCATAAACATAGCAAAAATGCCGGGAGCTTTAAAACAGGCTGAGCTGCCGGTCCGGTTCGGGCAAGGTTAACGGCGGCGGCGGTGTGTATTTCACCCACGGACCGTATTCAGCCTGCAGGCGCCGCATCAGCGGGCGAAGGTTGTTCCGATACTCCTCATCCGCATTTGATCCGGCATAAATCCTGCTGATTCCGGGATAAGCATCCGGGAACCGGTTTCGGACCAGTTCGAGAAAGGGGGACTTTGTGTTACCCCGCAGGTGGAGCGTTCCCGGCAGAATAAAGTTCACCCGGCTCTCACGGGCCAATTCGAAGATTCCCCTCAGGTTCTCCTCCGAATCGGTCAGCAGGGGGATAACAGGCATCAGCAGTATCCCGGTGCGGCAGCCTGCCTCGCGGAAAGCGGAGAGCATCCGGATGCGGCCGGCCGTTTCGGCGGCATCGGGTTCGATCACCCGGCGAACCGTTTCATCGAGCGTGGAAACCGATACGATCACATCCACCTGCACGATGGCGGCAAGTTCGGTGATCAGATGGATGTCGCGAAGGGGCAAGGTTGATTTTGTAACAATCACCAGCGGGTTGCGGTGACGGATAAACTCCCGTATCACGGCGGGCATCAGCTGCTTTTCCGCCTCTGCCGGCTGGTAGGCATCGGAAACACCGCTCACGTTAACCGGCTGGCGTTTCCAGCTCCTTTTCGAGAAATCACGGCCCAGCACCTGGGCAATGTTCGTCTTGGCATAGATGCCGCTGTAAAAATCGGGATCGTCGAGGTAACGGTGGGAGTAGCGGGCAAAGCAGTAAACGCAGCCGTGGCCGCAGCCGCGGTATATATTCGCATCCCAGTTGGTGGCGAACTTCTGCTCATGGTAGTGCAGTGCCGACTTCGCCTCAATCTCCCTGATCATTTTCTAACCGTTTTACCACAGTCAAACTATAAAAAATTAAAACATGAGGAAACGGAGTTTTTAACCACAATAGGCACAGTAGTTCACAATAGATCGCATTTGCATAGAGCGACCTATTGTGAACTACTGTGCCTATTGTGGTTAAAAAAATCTAACGGAAAGGATACATTTAGGCCAAATTCGAGTGGCATGAAAAAAATAATTGTGGTGACCGTGTTTTTTCTGAGTCTATCCGTTTTAAATCTTGTAGCACAGGCGAATACTGATCTCACAAAATTTGTTAACCCGCTTGCGGGTACGTACAAGATGGGCCACACGTTTCCCGGTGCATCGGTGCCATTCGGGTTTGTGCAGCTGAGTCCGGACACGGATACTGTAAGCTACGAGCTCAACGGGAAGTACAACGGCGAAGTATACCGGTACTGTGCAGGCTATCAATACGATGACCCCACCATTGTGGGCTTCAGTCACACCCATTTCAGCGGAACCGGCCACAGCGACCTGGGGGATTTTCTGATGATGCCTACACAGGGAGACCTTCGCCTCAACCCCGGAACGGATGACAAGCCGGGTTCCGGTTACAGGAGCAGGTACTCGCATTCCACAGAGAAGGCCGTACCGGCCTATTATTCGGTGATGCTGGAAGACTATGGAATCAAGGCCGAACTCACCGCCACCACCCGGGTGGGGATTCACCGGTATACGTTTCCGAAGGCAGGCACCGGGCATATCCTGCTCGACCTGATGTCGGGCATTTACAATTACCCCGAGAAAAATGTATGGACCTTTGTGCGCGTGGAAAACGACACGCTGGTGACCGGTTACCGGCAAACCAGCGGCTGGGCCCGCACGCGGACGGTTTATTTTGCCATGAGTTTCTCGAAACCGATCGCGCATTACGGCCAACGGAAATACGACCAGCAGGTGTACCGGGGTTTTTGGCGGAAGTTTGATGAAACGAAGGATTTTCCCGAGATGGCCGGCAGGCAGATACGCACCTGGTTCGATTTCGATGTGAAGGAAGCTGAAGCGGTTATGGTGAAATTCGCCCTGTCGCCGGTGAGCACCACCGGGGCCATCCGCAACCTGAAGGCCGAGGCACCAACCTGGAATTTCGACAGTTACGTAAAAAAGGGGCAGGAAAGCTGGAACCGCGAGCTTGGCAAGATCCGCGTGGAAACCGTTAATGAGGAGCAGAAGCGGGTTTTTTACACCGCCATGTACCATGCTTTTCTGAGCCCGGCAACCTTTATGGACACCGACGGGCAGTACCGCGGTCTCGACCAGAACGACCACCAGGCAGAGGGTTTCACCAATTATACCGTCTTCTCGCTCTGGGATACCTACCGGGCGCTCCATCCGCTGTTCAACATCATCCAGCCCAAACGCAACGGCGACATGGCGAAATCGATGATGGCCCATTACAACCAGAGCGTGCACAAGATGCTGCCCGTGTGGTCGCATTACGGCAACGAAAACTGGTGCATGATCGGGTACCATGCCGTGCCCGTGCTGGTGGATGCCTGGGTGAAGGGTAACCTCGACATGGACCCGGCGAAACTGCTGGATGCCATGGTAACCACCGCCACCAACACCCGGTACGACGGGATCGGCTGGTACATGCTGTCGGGTTACGTTCCGGAAGACAAGAACGGGTCGTCGGTATCGAAGACACTCGAATATGCCTATGACGACTGGTGCATTGCCGAATTTGCCAGGAAAACCGGGAACCAGGCTGTATATGAGCAGTTCCGGGCCCGGTCGGAGAATTACCTCAACGTTTACGATGCCGCCACCGGCTATATGCGGCCGAAACTGGCCGACGGCAGCTGGAAGCCCGGCTTCGACGCGATGAGCACCCACGACCAGGGGTTTATCGAGGGAAATGCCTGGAATTACAGCCTTTACGTACCGCATGATGTAGACCGCATGGTGCGGCTGATGGGCGGCAACAGGGTCTTCACCCGCCATCTCGATTCGCTGTTCACCATGCACCTTGACGACTCCTTCTTCGCCAACACCGAGGACATCACGCGCGACGGGCTGATCGGAAATTACGTGCACGGCAATGAGCCGAGCCATCATGTGCCCTACCTCTACAACTGGGCCGGGGCCCCGCAGAAAACGCAGGAACGCGTGAGGATGATCATGGAAACCATGTACCATGATGCCCCCGACGGCCTTTGCGGCAACGACGATGCCGGCCAGATGTCGGCCTGGTACATCTTCAGCGCACTGGGCTTTTACCCGGTATGCCCCGGATCCGACCAGTACGCGATCGGAAGCCCGATGGTAAAATCCGCCATAATCTCTCTTGAAAATGGCAAAACCCTCGAAATCGAGGCCCGCGACCAGTCGGCCGAAAACGTCCATGTAAAAAAGGTTCTCGTGAACGGCATCGACATCAAGCGCAACTATTTGCTGCACAGCGAAATCGCCGCTGGAGGAAAAATAACTTTTCTGATGGGACGATAACATCGGGACTTTGACTGCAGCATAAACATTTTTGTAATTTTGGGATAACTTTTTGCAAATAACCTTAATCGCCATGAAACCACTAAAAACCATTCTGCTGGCCATCACCTGTATCATCACGCTGGCCACTTCAGCAACCTTCGCCCAGAAAAAGGGATCCACCGTTTACGCCTATCCGGTGAAATCCGCTCATATTGAATATACCTATTCGGGCACCACTACGGGTCCGGAAAGCTGGTACATGGACAATTACGGCAAGCTTTCGGCCAGGTATTCCGAGCAGACGACAAAATCGTTCGGCTCCACTACCAAGACAAAACAGACTGTCATCCAGCATGATTCCGTCTTTTACACCATCGATGAACTGGCCAGGACCGGTGTAAAGATGACCATACATATCGATCCAAAAGATGTTGAGAAATGGACCAAATCGGCCGAACAGGCCTGGACCGACTCCGGTTTCAAGAAAACGGGCGAGGGTGTCATTCTCGACAAGAAGTGCGAGATCTGGGAAGGGATGAACACCAAGATCTGGGTGTGGCAGAATTTCGCCCTGAAAACGGAGATGAGCCTTTTCGGGAAAACAGTTATCGAGGCCACCAAAATCGAGGTTGGCGGATCGGTCGATAAAAGCAAATTTGCCATTCCGGCTGATATCAAATTCACAGAATCGAATTTCAGTACGTCTGATCCGGTATTCGACAGCATCGGCAAGAACATCGACAAGGGTTTGAAGGACCTGAAGGACATGTTCGGGCCGAAGAAGAAGAAATAATCAGTAGCCGATTCCTTGTGTGAGTGCGACAAATACGATTAATAGGTCCGGATACACCTGACCGATAATCCGAATTTTGTCCAGGTTTCTTTGTGCTGGACATCAGCCCCCTGGTTACTCAGGTCAAATGAATAAACATGCTTGAATTCCCATTCCAGGGGTGTCCCCGTCCAGAAATAGGCTCCGTAGCCTAAATTTGTGAAAGTTCCAAGGAAATTAAAGCCAGCACCACGTGCACCGAAACCCGTTTCATTGGTAGCACCGGTATTCGGGCTCTGCCAGAATTGGGTTCCGGTTTCTTTAAGCTTGCCGCCGGCCACAGATTCTCCTCCCAGGATCTGAACCATGTTTTTAGCTTCTTCCTCCGAAGGCAGAGTGTAGAACACCGGGCATGCCCATCCAGCTGTCTGCGCATTGTACAGCACACCGTATGCCTGGTAGTTTGCCGTTGCCTTTGCTTCAGCCACATTGTAGCCATGGTAATCGAAAACCCAATAGGCATATCCATTTTCCTGCTCCACTCCCGGAGGTGACACCTGTGGCAGCCAGTCCATGTTTTCGGCGATCCAGGTCTTTGTACCGATCTTCACGGTCCTGTAAATACGCCCGGTTCGTGGATCCTTTGCCGTACCCTCCGGGTCAAGGGCGGTGAAAAGCCTGGTCTCGCCGTAGGCTGTTCCGGCACTGTTGGTGGCATACGCGCGGACATAGTATGTGATGGTGGGAAACAGGGTGTCCATGTGGCTTATGAATGATCCCACTCCTGTTCCGTCGTGCGTTATACCATCCGTGATCGCAGGTTCTCCCAATCCGCTCCAGCAGACACCTCTGGCAATTACCGGGGCGCCGCCATCGGAGGAAATGTCGCCACCGCAGGTGGCGGAAGTGATCGTGACTTCCGACACATTCTTTGTTGTAACGGTTGGCAGGCGAACGGAGTCGGATGTATGGAACTGTTTCTGTTCGCCGTAACCTGTGCCGACACTGTTTGTAGCATAGGCCCTCACAAAATAGGTGGAATCGGCAAAAAGGCCGGTGAGTGAACTTGTGAATATCCCCGTACCTGCACCATCGGAAGTCTTGTTGCCCGTAACATCGGGGTTTCCCGTGGTATTCCAGCATAAGCCCCTGGCCGAGACTTCGGCTCCGCCGTCAGCGGTTATATTACCGCCTCCGGTTGCCGTTGTACCGGTTATACCCGTGACATCAGCGGTTGTTACCTCAGGAATTGTAATCACCTGGCTGGTTGTGAATTGCCGTTGTTCGCCATAAGCCGTTCCAAAGCTATTGGTAGCGTACGCCCTTACGTAATAGGGCGTGCCGGCTGTCAGGCCCGAAAGGCTGCTGGTAAATATCCCGGTGCCCGTGCCATCCACGGTATGCGGATCTGTTGCAACCGGCAGCCCTTTCGTATTCCAGCATAGCCCGCGCGCGGTTACGGGAGTGTTGCCTTCGAAAGCGACGGTGCCACCCCCGGTTGCTGTGGTTTTCGTGACGGCAGATATTTCGGAGGTTGTTACCACCGGCAGCTCATCAACCGATTCGGTGGTAAACTGAATTTCGGCACCATAAGCAGTTCCGGCACTGTTGGTGGCATAAGCTCTCACATAATAAGGGGTTGCGGCCGTAAGTCCCGTAATGTTGCTGACAAAAACCCCCAAACCGGAATCATCCGTGGTATGCTCGCCATTGATATCCGGGTTGCCGCCGCTGTTCCAGCAGATGCCGCGCTGAATAACCTGGGCACCGCCATCAGAAGTGACAGTTCCGCCTGAAATGGCAGAAACCTTTGTGATGCCGGTAACCGCAGCAGTTGTTACCGAAGGCAATTCGACCGACTGCCCGCCCCCTTTCAGGCACCTCACCGAAAATCCATATTCGAACCCGATCAGGCCACGGTCGATGGCACCCGTTTCATTGATCATGGCCCGGTACCAGGCTCTTCCGCCATTCTGCGTCGACGTCCAGAAATAGCCCCTGTATCCCAGATTGTAAAAACCAGGGTACTGGCTTCGGCAACTTCCGGGCAACGCGCTGAACCCATACAGGTCGGAAGCTCCAAGGTTTGGACGTGCCCAATGGATCAGGCCCGACTCTTTGAGCTTTCCGCCTGCTCCACCGGTGCTTCGCCAGCCCATCTCTTCTGCTTCGTCGTAACTCATTCCAAGGTACTTTTCCAAAATCTGCCAGTCAGCATCGGTAGGAAGGCTCCAGCCCTCCGGGCAGGAGATCCGGGCAGCTTGCCAGTTATACAGAACCCCGTAGGTGGTGTATTCTGCGATATCTTTAGCTGCTGCAGTATTGCTTCCTTCATAACCGAATACATAATAAACAGGGGAATCATCACTGCCCGTTTCCGAGGGACTAACCGAGGGCAGCAGTGCCAGGTTCCTGCCCATCCAGGTCTGGTCACCAATCAT
>CAYWHP010000160.1:0-9473 GCA_964457845.1 uncultured Porphyromonadaceae bacterium
AAATTTCAGGATGAATTACGGCAGGGCGACCTTCATTCTCTTCTTCAAAATTCAAAACTGGTGTTCGAATCTCTGACTTCTACCTTCTTACCTTCTTAGTATCGGTTCTGCCCATCCGGCCACCACGCCTCCCCGTCCCCAGCCCCTCGTTTGGGGTCCTTCAGCCTTGATGGAGAGTATTTTAACGCCTTTAACATCCACACTTGACGTTTTGGGCGGGTCGGATTTTTTCATCGGGCCGCTGCGCCACAGTTCGCGTCCATCGCCGCTCACAACGAATTCAACCGTGGCGGAGGCCGACTGCTCGCCGGTGGCATCATCCACGCCCACGATGGCGGTGAAGCTGCTGAAGAGCCCTTTGATGCTGTAATCAGAGGCGCTGTTCATGCGGGCCATGAGGGTGGTTTCGTATTTTTTGCCGGTGAAGGTGAGCGGACGGTTGAAGCTGTATTGAGGAACGACTTCGGGAACGAGGTCGGTGAGCGGATATTCGCCGGGGAGCATATCAGAAATAATAAAACGGGAACCCGGGGTGGCAGGATTCGTGCCGGTTGGAGCGGGTTTTTCACTGGTGGTGCCGTCGTCCCATACGGTGCGCACCTCGGCAAGGTAGGCGTGCAGGGGATCGAGGCCGCGCAGGGGGAAGGCGCAGTCGGGGGTATAGCCCAGCAGCTGCCCGTCGAGATAAACCTGATAGCCCGAATTGAGGTAATACTGCGGGTTCCAGCTCAGGTTGGCGCCGTCGAGGCCGGTACGCGTTACCGAAACCTGACCCGGATCGCGGGTTTTGTATTTATAGTTGTCGGCCGGCTTGAAGTCGATTTCCCAGCTTAAATCGCCGCTGTAGGGGTAGGTCAGCTCGACGGTCGACCAGCCCTGGTGGTCGGCAACTTTCACCTTAACATCCTTGCCATCGCTGCCCATGATGGACACCGTTGCTATCTGGAAGTAGGTCCCGCGCGGGTAGGTGAATACCAGCTTGTAGGGATCATTGCCGATGACATGGCTCTTGCCCTGGTACAACTTTCTGGCAGATACGTAGTTGAGGGATTCGAGATCGACCCAGCCCTGGGTGATGTGGCGGCTGGTGGAGATAAGCTGAATGTCGTTTGAGTTGGGGACCAGGGTGAGTACCCGGCAGCTTGTGGGGGGTATGGTGAGGGCAATCCCGGCCTCCCAGGCGCCGAGGTATTCGTTGTTCCAGAAATCATAAACCTGGATGGGCACATCGGCGGGGAGCCCCAGCTCATTCCAGTCGAGACGCAGCTGTTCCGATTTGCCTTCTTCGAAATTGAACAGGCCCACCACATCGTAATTGCGGCCGAGATGGCTGATTTTGAGGTCCCAGATGCGTTTGTTCCGTGTTGATGGGAACAGGTCGAGCGGCCGGATATCCGTTGCAGGGTACACCCGTTTCATCAGCTCCACGCGGTCGTCGGAAAGATCGGGGAGCCGGTCGCTGCCCATGAGCGCCTGGCCCGTAAGGCCCTGCAGGGTGGCCCATACGCGGGCCTGTTCCAGGGTGAGGGGCTGACGGAGGAGCATCACATCGGGATCGGTGTACCAGACGATGTTGTGCTGCCAGTAGGATTCCATCGTGGGACCCAGTGCGGTGAAGAAGCCGCCCCAGCCCAGCACCACGTCGCCGCCGGTGCGCGTGCCGTCCATGATGCCGGCACCTTCAATGGGAAGGCCCCAGCAGCCGAGGAGGTAGCGGTTCGGTCCGATGGCGTTGCGAATGGTATTGAGCGTTCGCCGGTATACCTCATCGGTTTCGCCCGGGTTTTTCATGAGGCTCTTGTTTTTTGCATATTCCTCGGGTACAATCGGCTGACCGTCGATCTTGAAATACTCGTATCCCCAGCCTGCCATTGTTTTAAAGAGGTCGTATAAATAATCATTGCCCGCGGGTGAGGAGCCATCCACGAGCCAGTCGCCCTCCCAGGTTTTGGAGGCCGACGTGCCGTCGGGCTTCAGGAGGAAGACGCCCGGGTTCTTTTTCACCACTTCCTCGTTCGACTGCCCGTGCGGGGCGATCCAGATGCCGGGAACAAGGCCTTTCGATTTGATGTACTTCGCCAGCTCAGCCATCCCGCCCGGGAAGGCCTTGTCGACACCCGTCCAGTCGCGTGAACCGTGCCGTCCATCCTTTTTCTCGGCCTGCCACCCGTCGTCGATCTGCACATACTGTGCCCCATACTCCTTCAGGTTCTTCGCGATCCAGTCGGTATTCAGCTTTACCTCGCTTTCATTTATATCCTGATAATAGTAGTACCAGGTGCATAGCCCCGACGGGGGCAGCGGAAAGATGGTTTTGCTGATCGGCTTGTAAAATTTCACGCCGAGGGTGTCGCGGTAGTAGTGGGGCAGTGTCTTGCCCGACTTCAGCTTCACCTCATCCTTTACAGGATCGAAAATGCCGTCGGCAATCGGGGTGCTGACGTTGCCGAGGGTCATAACGAAAAGGTCCTTGTTTGCACCGTCGGCGATCCTTGCAGGGATCGGGTGGGGCCATTTCTGCTGGGCTCCGGCCGTGCCGGAAAGGAACAGGCCGATCGCCAGAATGCTGACAATCAGCTTTACGGGAATGATCTTTTGCATGGTTGAAAGGTTTGGATGCTCCGTTAAAGCTATGAATTGCAGGGATAGAAAGAGCTGTTTTAGAATAAAAATGTATTCGGTACACTTATTTTTTTCAAATCTGCTGTCCAGCCATCGCGTTTACGCAGTTTTCGGGATATCTTTATCCGGAAATCAATCCGTTGATAAAATGAAAGCGATCATCCGTTCATCAGTCATTATCCTTGTTATTCTGTCGTTTACACCGGTTTTAGTCCATGCGCAGGATGCAACGGTAAAGATGGCCTATACGGTATCCATGGAGCAGCCGTCGAGCCATTACTACCGGGTGGAATTCAGTTACGAAGGCATCACGGGCGAGTCGGTCGACCTGAAGATGCCGGTATGGACGCCGGGCTACTACATGGTTCTCGACCTGGCGAAATACGTGGTGGATTTTACAGTCACCGATGTTTCAGGCAAACCGCTGGTCTGGGAGAAGACCGCCAAAAATACCTGGCATGTGAATACCACCAGGGTTAAATCGATGAAGGCGGCTTATTATGTATTTGCCAACCGTGCATCGGTAGCGGAACCCTACCTGGCCGATAACCGGGGATTCATTTCGCCCACGGGGGTTTTCATGCATGTGGCGGGTAAGCTCAACTACCCGGTAACGGTTACCGTTAAGCCCTACAGCGGGTGGAAGCAGGTTTCCACCGGCCTCGACCCGGTGCCGGGCCTGCCCAACACCTTTACGGCGGCCGATTTCGACCGGCTCTACGACTGCCCGATCCTGGTTGGCAACCAGGAGATCGTGACATTCGAGTACAAAGGCCTGCCGCACACCATCGCCATCGAAAAGCCGGGCGCTTGCGATCGCCAGAAGCTGGCGGCCGACCTGAAACGGATCGTGGAAGCGGCAACGAACATTATTGGTGACATTCCTTACAAGCACTATACCTACATCATCATGGAGAAAGGCGGCGGCGGGCTTGAGCACCTCAATTCGATGGCCGTTTTTGCCGATGTCTCCAACTACCAGGGTTCAGAAAAGGACCGCGGGCTGCTTGGCTTTTTCGCGCATGAGTATTTCCATCTTTACAATATTAAATCGATACGCCCCGTGGTTTTGGGGCCGTTCGACTATGACCGCGAATGCGTCACGAACATGCTTTGGTTTTCTGAGGGCGGCACCGTCTATTACGAAGAGCTTATCCTTAACCGGGCGGGCTTTCTCGACAAGGCGGGTTTTCTGGCCAACGCAGGCAAAAACATCGGGAGCCATGAAAACGGCACCGGCCACCTGTTCCAGTCGGCAGCACTCTCAAGCCGCGATACCTGGATGCTATTCTTCAACAGGAGCGAAAACGGGCAGGCGGTAACGATCAACTATTATAACAAGGGCGCCACCCTTTGCCTGCTGCTCGACCTGAAAATCCGGAACGCATCGAAAAATGTGAATTCACTGGATGACGTCATGCGTACGCTCTACACCGTGTATAATAAGGAACGAAAGCGCGGCTTTACCGACAAGGAGTTCCGGGAAGCCTGCGAGCAGGCAGCCGGCTGCTCACTGGCCGGGTTTTTCGAGCTCGTATACACAACCGCCGATATCGACTATGCGGGCTATCTGGCCTATGCCGGGCTCACCATCGACCTGGCTCCGCAGGAGACCGTTTATACGCATCTCGGGAAATCGGTCAACAAGAAGAGTTTTGCCATTATGCCAATGGAGAATGCCGGCAAGTTGGAGGCTGCCGTGCTCGCGGACTGGCTTAAATAGGGGCAACCCGGGGTAAATCTGTGCAATTGCGGGTAGAGACGTTTATAAACGTCTCTACACCCCCCCAGAAAATTTGTGCAAATGCATTTATTTTTTTATCACAGCCGTCTTATACCAGTATTCAACCGGCCCACTCTCCCCTCCGCCCATATCGGCCATCATCTGGGCGCGCTGGGCGCCGGCTGAAGAGCCTCCGCCTGATGAGGCGCCGCCGCCGCCGCCGCGCCGGCCCCTGCCGCCACCACCGCCGCCCGAACCGGCGCCGCTTCCGGTGGAAACGGACTGCTGGCCGCCGCTGCTCATGCGCGGAGGACTGCCGGCACCGCCGCCGGGCATCGGCGGAGATTGTCCGAAACGGAGCCCAACCACAATGTCGCTGAGGGCCGCCAGACCATTCGGGTTGATCAGTTTCAGCGGAACGCCAACCACCATATTGAGTGCGTTGGTGGAATCGAGACCGACTGAGGTTTTAAAGCCGGTTTTATCCGTCGAAGGATTCACCTCAAGCGTATCTTTGCCCTTAACCCACTGCAGCTCGAACGCCTGAGCCTGGTCGAGCAGCATCTCGGTGCTGGTGCGCTCCCTGCGCCCCTGGCCCTGCCGGGGTTGAATCTTCTGGCCCGCCTGGCCGCCCGCAAGGATCTCCCGCTTGATCATCGGGAAGCGCACGTAACAACCCTCCTTCATCTTGCAGGTGGTGTCGATGAATATCGTCATCCCGGTGCGAAGGATGTTGGTCTGGATCCGGGGATCGAAAAAGGTAAAGGCAAAATAAAGGTTCTCATTGTCGTTGTAGCTCATCCAGCCGGTCTTCGTATCGGCATGGTAACCTGTTGGTTTGATATCCGGTGAGGCCGGGTTGTTGCCCCAGTACATAGGGAGCTGCGTGAGGCTGCTGCAGCCTGCGGCCAGCAGGGTGAAGGCCACCAGTGCTGCGAGCTTGACGGGTGATTTCATGGGATGGAATTTATAGTTTGGATTCCTTAAAATTAACAAGGTTTAATCGGCCTGTAAATGTTTTACAACCAGTTATTACGGTATTGTTACAGGTCGGGAACCCTTAACAATGTATTAACCCGGCATTAACGCTCCCTGCCGCTGCCGTGCCCTATTTTTGTAATCAGAAATTAACTCAAAACAATATGAAAGCAAGATTCTTTACACCACTGCTGTTGCTGGTTTTCCTGGCCGGACCGTCCATGCTGAACGGACAGGATGCCAGTCAGAAAAAGATCGACCGGCTGCAGCGCAAGATCGAGAAGCAGACTAAAAAGCTACAGAAGCTGACCGGTGAGGAAATGGAATGGGCCGCAATGACTTCTCCGGCGATGAATGAGGAGGATATCGCCAGAATCACGGAAGAAGCTATGGCTCAGGCCGAAGAGGCTCTCGCGGAGGCGGGTGGCGCCCGCGAAAAGGCCCGTGAGGAAATGGAGGCTCAGCGCGAAATTATGCGGGAGCAGCGCGAAGTGATGAATGCGCATCGCGAAGCCATGGACCGGGGGCGCAACGACATGCAGGAGAACATGATCATCATCCGAAAGAAAAACCTTGAAAAAATGGATGAACTTCGGGAGCTCAGCAGGGAAAAACTTGACGATCTCCGTGAAACCGAAATCGAGGTGCTAAGTGATCTCAATGGGAAGAAATATCATTACTCCTTCAAGTACCCGAAGTTTGATTACAAATTTGAAATGCCGGAAATCAACGCCGAAGATTTCAAAATAGATGTCCCGGAAATGAAGGCTGGTATCATCAGTTTGTATGGAGGGAATCAGGACAACCTGACGATCGATAAAGAACTGACGGATGCGACGAACTCGGCCGACTTCAACTATGAGTTAAAGGAAGGGGCAAACGGGATGTCGATCCGTGTTGAAGGCGCCATCGATTCCGGCAAAGTAAAAATTGCCATCAAAAAGCCGGATGGTGAGTTGTACAACGAATACACCCTTTCACCGCTCGCCAACGTGAACTGGAAACAATCGGTTCAGTTTGATGAGGAGGACGAGGCAAAATACATTGGCAAATGGACTGTGAGCATTACTGCTGAAAAGGCCAAAGGGAAATACAGTGTTCATCTGAGTGGCCGGTAATTTCTGCTCAACGGCAAGGTAGTTTTACCGATTTCCACCGTGCTGCTGCTGATTGCCCGGATGTACCGCCTGTTTACAATGTAACTGCGGTGTATCCGGGCAAACTCGTTTTCAGGCAGCCGGGCTGATAACCCGGCCAATGTTTCAATGGTCATGTATTTTTCGCCGGAAGAGAGATGCAGGATCACATAGTCACCCATTGCCTGTAAATAGAGGATCTCACCGTGGGGTATCCGGATATCCTTCCGATCACTCCGGATGGTTAAAACGGCAGCATCGGGTTCGGCTGCCATATGTACCGGTAAAGATGAACCGATCGCAAGAAACCGCGAGATTGACTTGTCAAACCGGTCACCGGAAATCGGTTTGAGCAGATAATCGAGAACCTGAAAGTCGAATGCGTCCACCGCATAATTGCGATGCGCCGTGGTGATGATAACCGCCGGAGGAGCCTGCAAGGTTCTGAGTAGCTGGAATCCCGTGATCTGAGGCATCTGTATATCCAGGAACAGCAAATCGATCTTGTTGGAATTCAGGATCACCAAGGCATCAAAAGCATTCCCTGCCGTGCCGGCAACAACGATGTTTGGGTACCGGATCAGGTATTCCTGAATAATCCGGATGGCATTGGGCTCATCATCAACGACCAGGCAGCTGATCTTGCGAGGGATTTCAGTCATGCAAAATCAGGTTGGCTTTAAATTGATTATCATCCTTTTGTATGGTAAGCTTGTGTTTTTCAGGATACGTCAGGTTTAAAAGTGACTTCACCTGTACCAGCCCGATACCTGCAGGCAGGTCAGGTGCTTTTTCAGGCAGGTGGTAATTATTGCTGATGGAAAAGGTGATCCAGGCCGGCCCGATTTCAATGTCAATATCGATGAAGGCGTTCCCGGTGAGTGTGGCCAATCCATGCTTGCAGGCATTTTCAACGAAAATAATGAATATCAGCGGGGTTACCATCCTGCCATCGGTTTCGCCTTGAATATTAAAACGGATATCCGACGTGTCCTGAAAGCGGATTTTCATGATGTCGAGATAATTACGGATATAATCGATCTCCTTGCTCACCGGTACACGGTCATTTTTACAACCATACAGGCTATAGTCCAATAAATCAGAAAGTTTAAGAACAAGCTGGGGAGCCTCATCCGATTTATTGAGCGTGAGCCAATACAGGTTATTAAGTGTATTGAAAAGGAAATGAGGGTGAAACTGGTTGCGCATCGCATTCAGTTCGGATTCCCTGAGCCTGTTTTCTGTTTCCAAAGCCCGGTTCTGCAGGGTTAGCTTTTCCGCCTGCATCGAAAAGGAGATCCGGATCAGGTGGATCATCACCCCGGCGATGATTACAAAATAGAGCCCGGCAATCTGTAAAACAGGGTCGAGAAAGAAGGGGAGTCCCTGTCCGGTTGACCTGAACTTTATCAGGAGGTAAAGGAAAATTCCCAATATCCCGAGAAACTCGATCCACAGCGAGAGAAGCCCAACAAACAGGACCAGAAGCCCGAAAACCAGATACCTCTTTTTCAGCAGGAAGTTTGGAATCAGATAGTAATTAAACAGGTAGGTAGTGCCCATGGCGATCACCAGCAACAGGCCGGAAAAGAAAAGTGTGTAGTAGGAATCATGGGTCAGACGCGTGAAAAACCATGAAAGGAATACCCATGCCACTATCCAGAACAGGATATGCTGAACTACCCTAAAACTGCTTTTGTTCATTTCAGACGAAATTTACAATGAAACTTTCCGGGAAAGGCATGAAATCGATCAGATGCAGTAAATAATCGCCGAAATGGACCTGGCACCTATTCTTTGCCCCCAGGGTAAGGGTTTTGAGCTCCTTACCGATTTAGCCGGCCCGTTCATCGATACTTTTTCGCGGGCAATTGAAAGTGGTTTATCATTGTCACCGATTGGATTATTATTTAAAACTTTACACGTAATACCCAACGCCATGCAAATTCTGATTTCCGGCAATGCCTGGATAACCATTCCGATCCTGATTATGGGTGTGGTTTCATTGTTTTTACTGGTTTATTCTGTTGTGCGGTTCAGCCGCAGAAAACCAATAACCGCATCGATGTGTGATACCATTCTTTTTCTCGGGCTGGGGAGTCTGGCGTGGGCCATAATCGGGCAACTCACCGGGTTGTTTGTGGCTGCAGATTACATTCAAAAGAATCCGGAAGTCCAGGCATCGATTATATGGGCAGGATTCAAGGTTAGCCTGATCGGCCCGATCATGGGTCTCGGGGTATTGATCTTCTCCGGAATCGGTTGGTTTGTTTTGCGGTTGCTCAGGAAGCAGGCTTCGGGCATGACTGAAAGGACTACGCTATGAAAATTCTGAAATCCCTGATGCCATACGAAAGCATACCGATGGTTGTCATAGCGCTGGTGATCATTATTCTGATTGCTTTTCAGGCCTATCGGGCCATAGCAGGCAGAAAACTGAAGGGCCTGGTAAATGATACGATTCTGTTCTTCGGTTTCCTAAGCCTGTCATGGGCCATTCTGTGCCAGATTTATGGATTGTTTGTTGCCGCAGGAGCGGTCAGCAGGGCCGGTGAAATTAGCCCTGAACTCATTTGGGCTGGTATCGGCATCAGCATGAGCATGATTATCATGGGATTGGTTACCCTGATGTTTTCCGCGATCGGATGGTTTGTTTTCAGGGCAATTGCACGCCGTGGTCAATGAATTGCAGGCTCACTGCGTTCGCTAAGTGGCTCGCTGCGCTCGTTAATTGGCTCGCTGCGCTCACTAATTGGTTCGCTGCGCTCACTAATTGGCTCGCTGCGCTCGCGAATTATGCTCGCTTCGCGAGCTAATTGTTCGCTTCAGGATTAATTTTCATGTTGCTCAATTAGCTCGCGCAGCGAGCCAATAAGCGAACGCAGTGAGCCAATTATCGAGCGTAGCGAGCATCCTACAAGTGTATGCTCAGCCCGAGGCTTCCCTGCAGGTTGCTGAAATTCAGCCGGTGCCTGCCGATATACAGGGGTTCGTAGGCCGTTTGCGGCAGCACG
>CAYWHP010000161.1:0-9440 GCA_964457845.1 uncultured Porphyromonadaceae bacterium
CCCAGGCGGCTGGATGCCACCGGTACCCTCGTGAAGGGGAAAAACCGCCTCGAGGTGGAGGTGGTCAACCTGTGGCCCAACCGCCTCATCGGCGATGCGAACCTGCCGGAAAAGGAACGACGGACACGGACAAATGTGATATCTTTCCAAAAGGATTCACCACTCCTGCCATCGGGGCTGCTGGGGCCAGTGACACTTCAGTGGGAAAGCCAGGTACTCATTGGATTTCTGCCATGATATCCACATCAGTGAATAATAAAAAGATTCTATGTCAACATTCATTTATCAAACAGCGGGCGATCTGGCGCGGCTAATACGTGAAGGTAAAGCTTCATGTACCGAAATCCTGGATGCGCATCTGGAACGGGTGGCCAGATACAACCCCGATCTGAATGCCATTGTAACGCTCGACGAAGAAACTGCCCGGAAGCGCGCACGGGAAGCAGATTTGGCACTGGCAAACGGCGTGCTATGGGGACCGCTGCACGGAGTACCGGTGACGATCAAAGATGCCTATGAAACCGCAGGTTTGCGGACTACCAGCAGTTACAAGCCCCTTGAAAATTACATACCGGTGCGGGATGCGACAGTAGTTGCCCGGTTACGACAGGCCGGTGCGATCATAATAGGAAAGACCAATATGCCAATGCTGGCTTTGGATGTACAAAGCAACAGCCCGGTGTTCGGGCGTGCGAATAATCCATGGGATATCACCCGCACGCCTGGTGGCAGTACCGGCGGGGGCGCAGCTTCGGTGGCAGCGGGAATGTCAACGCTGGAAATTGGCAGCGACCTTGGGGGTTCCATTCGAATTCCGGCTCATTTCTGCGGTGTGTATTCACTCAAACCCACCGAACACCTGGTTTCCATCGCCGGCCATATTCCCGAACCTCCTGGTGCGCCACAAGGGGTGCGCCATATGGGAACGCCAGGTATTATGACACGGTCAGTGGAGGATCTGCGCCTGGTGCTCCCATTAATTGCGGGACCCGACGGACGGCGGTGGGAAACATCACCCGTTACACTCGGAACGGAACAAAGGAAACCCCTCAAAGAATACCGGTTTGCAAGGATGGATCATTTCGGCCCGGTGGCTGCCTCACAGGATACCCGGAAGATGATCGGTGATTTGGCCGCAAACCTGGTGCAGGCGGGATGCAGCGTTGAGCAGGTTGGTCCGGCTGACTTTGACTTCGATTTAGCCTGGCAACTGTACGGGGAGATAGCTGGCGCAGAAATCGGATCCGGAATGGGATCGATACCGCGCTTACTTACTTCGTTGCAATTCAGGATGATGGCAGATTCTTCACCACTTAGAAAAGGCTATATAAATGGGCTTAAGCTAAGAATGAACCGCTATGCGGAAGCATTGACCAGGCGGGATAAACTGATCTCCCAGCTGGAAGAATTCCTTTCCGGCTGGGATGCCTGGCTGTGTCCGGTTACTGCCGGCGCCGCGTTCAAACATTGCAAAATGGGACAGCCAATCGATATAGATGGCAGTAAGATGCCATACTTTACCGCTAATATGAGTTTTACATCCGTATTCAATTTAACGGGCAATCCGGTTGTAGTTTTACCTGCCGGACGCTCCAGTGATGGATTACCGATTGGAATTCAAGTTATTGGCCGGCGCTGGCAGGATATGCATCTCCTGTCGGTTGCGGAAGCCCTTACTGAGGTCACCGGCCCATTTCAAGCCCCCTCCGGATTCTAAACCTAAGAAGCCTGTCCGGTTGGTCAGGGTCCGGTTTTAATTGCTTTATTTCAGGATATTTTATTGCATCTGATAATTACCGCCCGATGAAAAAATTCACATTCCAATTACACTATCTGTGGGTTGTTCTGATCCTGAGTATGATTCCTTTTCTTCCGGGATGTCTGGAAAAGGCGAATCCGGAGAAAAAATCCCTCGCCGCCAGCTTCCTCAACCCGCCCGATTCAGTCAGGCCCGGGGTTTACTGGTATTTCATGGACGGGAACCTCTCCCGCGAAGCCATGACGGGTGACCTGGAGGCGATGAAAGAGGCCGGCATCGGCAGTGTCATCTTTCTGGAAGTCAACATGGGTTTGCCCCGCGGCACCGTGGACATGATGAGCGAAGAGTGGCTCGGCCTGTTCGCCCACGCCCGCAGCGAAGCCGAACGGCTGGGCATCACCATCAAGCTCGGCATAGGTCCGGGATGGGCCGGCAGCGGCGGCCCCTGGGTAAAACCGGAGCAATCGATGCAGCACCTGGTATCCTCTTTTACGGAAATCGATGGCGCCCGGAAGGTCCGGACCGTGCTCCCCAGGCCGAAGCCCATGACACCCCTTTTCGGAGAGGGCAGCCTCACCCCCGAATTCAGGGCGCTCTGGGAGAACTTCTACAAGGATGTCGCGGTACTGGCATTCCCGGCACCCGCAGTACCCTCCTTTATCCCCGATTTCACCAAAAAACCCGGTCGTGAAATTTATGGCGGGCTGAACGCGATAAAATCACACATCGCTGATTTTGAGGAGAAAACCCTCTATTACCGGCCGGCCTACTCCTCCTATCCGAACGTTAAGCCCTTCCTTCCCGCTCCTGCTGATCTGAAATCGACCCCCGACAGTGTGACCATACCGCTGGAAGGGATCATCGATCTGTCGGAATTCATGAAGCCCGATGGCACATTGGAGTGGGATGCCCCAAAAGGCAAATGGATCGTCATGCGCTTCGGCGCGGTGAACAACGGGAACCTCACCCGCCCTGCCCCGGTACCGGGACTGGGTTTTGAGTGCGACAAGTTTGACACGACTGCCCTGAATGCCCATTTCGACAGCTTTGTAAAGAAACTGCTGCCGGGTACCGTGGTGGAGTACGACAAGAAAACCGGGGGCATCACTACCCTACACATGGACAGCTGGGAGATGGGCTCCGCCAACTGGACAGGCAATTTCCGCGAAGAGTTCGAGAGGCGCCGCGGCTATGACCCGCAACCTTACTACCCAACCTGGTCGGGCATCATCGTGGAAAGCCTGGAAAGGTCGGAACGGTTTCTGTGGGACATGCGCCTGACCTCACAGGAGCTGGTGATCGAAAACCATGCCGGACATGTGAAAACCATCGCACGGAGGAACGGCCTGCGGCTCTCCATCGAGCCATACGATATCAATCCGACGGCCGATCTTGACCTCGGAGCTGTTGCCGATATCCCGATGTGCGAGTTCTGGCTCAACAATTACGGATTCAACTCCGCTTTCAGCTGCCTCGAGGCAACCTCCATCGCCCATGTGCTTGGCCGGCCCGTGGTAGCCGCCGAGTCGTTCACCTCCTGCGGCACCGGATTCATTTCCTGGCCGGGAAGCCTCAAAAACCAGGGCGACTGGGCCTTCAGCACCGGCATAAACAATTTCTACTATCACACCTTCTCCCATAAGCCGTTCGGCGACCAGTACAGGCCGGGGATGACCATGGGTAGCTGCGGCATCCACTGGGACCGCGGCCAGACCTTCTGGCCGATGGTCGGCGCCTACCACACCTATATTTCGCGCTGCTCGCATATTCTCCAGCAGGGCCGCACCATTGCCAGCATACTCTACCTGACTCCCGAGGGGGCTCCCCACGTGTTCCGGCCGCCGTCGTCGGCCACCGTGGGGGAACCCATGATGCCCGACCGCAAGGGATATAATTTCGATGGCTGCTCCCCGAACATGCTGATGGGCGCCAGAACCGAAGGCAACAAGGTGGTTTTTGAAAGCGGCGCAACCTATGACCTGCTTGTACTGCCCGGTTTCGAAACCATGACCCCCGGACTGCTTGAAAAAATCGCCTCGCTGGTGGAAGCCGGCGCCAGGATAACCGGGATTCCGCCGCTGAAGTCCCCAAGCCTGGTCAACTACCCCGAATGCGATGCCGAAGTCGGGTCACTGGCCAAAAAAATATGGGGATCGACGGAAATACCTGAAAATCAATCTGAAATAAAATACGGAAAAGGATCCGTGTACTGGGGAGGCGAACTGTCGCGCTATGATGCGGCCGGGCTGTATCCCACCTGGGAAGCCACTGCCGCGCTGCTGAAAGAGCTGGGCGTTCATATGGATTTCGAGGGCGATGCGTCGCTGCGCTTTACCCATCGGCAGACAGCCGGGCTCGACATCTATTTCGTATCCAACAAAACGGATAAGCGGGTATCAACAGAGTGCACCTTCAATACCCTTTCCGGAGCTCCGGAACTGTGGGATGCCGTGAACGGAACCACACGAAAGCTGACAACCTTCCGGGTGGAAGATGGCCGTACCGTTATCCCGCTGGAATTTGAATCCTGGCAGAGCTGGTTCATCGTTTTTGACCGGACAGCCACCGGAAAAACGGAGAATAGTGCGCCGAATTTCGCTGCCCTGGAGCCGGTTCAGGAGGTCACCGGTCCGTGGAGCGTGACCTTCGACCCGAAATGGGGCGGTCCGGGTACGGTAACATTCAACCAGCTTGAGGATTGGACCACCCGGCCCGAAGAGGGGATCCGGTACTATTCGGGGATCGCCGTTTACAGCAGGAATATTGATCTGAAGAAAGCCGGTGCCGGGAAATATTACCTGAACATCGGAGAAGTCAACCGTATCGCCCGCGTCCGGCTGAATGGAAAGGATCTTGGGGTGGTGTGGTGCGCCCCCTGGCGTGTGGATATTACCGATGCCCTGAAGGAGGGACCGAACAGCCTCGAGATCGATGTGGCGAACCTCTGGATCAACCGCCTGGTCGGCGACGAGAAGCTGCCCGACGATGGCATCCGCGACGGGAAATTCCCCGACTGGCTGCTTAAGGGTGAGCCCAGGCCCAGCGGCAGATACACCTTCTGTGCAGAGCGTTTTTACAACGCCGATTCGCCGCTGAGCGCATCGGGACTGGTAGGGCCGGTAACGGTTCAGAGGGAGATGCGATAAGGCAGGAGGGCAAAAAGGAAAGACAGAAGACAGAAGACGGAAGACAGAATACAGGAGGAAGATAGAAGTAGTAAGGGAAAAATGGAAACCAGACGAGATTTCATAAGGAAGACCACGATGGCTGCAGGGGCCACGCTTCTGCCGGCTGCCGGCTGGCCATCGGCTGCAGTGAAGAAGAATTTTTCGCCCGTATCCCGGCAGGTAAAACCACTGGCCATCGCCATGTGGGACTACAGCTGGATCCTGCGGCACCACCGGTACGGCGAATTCGAAAACTGGGACCGTGTGCTTGAAGGGTTGGCCGAGCGGGGATACAATGCGATCCGGATGGACGCCATGCCGCAGTATGCGGCAGCCGACACCGACGGCACCGTGGAGACGGAATTCAGGAGCGTCAAGGATGGCTGGAGCCCTTCCATGTGGGGGAACGATTACACCATGAGCTTCCGCCCGCGGGAAGCCCTGCTTGAATTCCTCCCCAAATGCGAGAAATACGGCATCCGTGTAGGGCTGGCCACCTGGTTCATCAACCACGGCACCACCCGGAAAAACATATTTCTGGAGGAGGGCGGTCTGGCCCGGGCCTGGAGCGAAACCCTCAGCTTCCTGAAAAAGAACGATTTGCTGAAGAACATACTTTATGTGGATGTCCTGAACGAATACCCCAACTGGCACGGGTACGAGTGGTTCCTGAAAGAGATGCGCAACAAGTCGGACGAAGCCAGGAAACCATTTTACAACGAATTCATGTCGGGCACGCTCCGCAAGCTGAAATCGGAATTCCCCGGGCTGGATTTCTTCGCATCGATCGACTCCGGCATGGACCTCGCCAACATCGATCTTTCGGAATTCGGGGCGATGGATTACCACATCTGGTTCGCCCACAGGGGCGGCATTCCAGGCCTTAACGACGTAAGCGCCAAAAACCAGACGCTTGATTACCGAAAGACGTACTCCGATCTGATGCTGTTCTGGAAGGAAAAGCGAAATGAGTACATCGGCTGGATGGAAGGCAGGCTGGGCGACATTTCAGGTGCGGCAGCCGCAAACGGCATCGTCTGCGGCAACACCGAGGGATGGGGGCCGATCTTCTGGCTCGACCACCCCGAGCTCGACTGGGGCTGGGTGAAGGAGAGCGCCGAAATCTGTGTCGACCTCGCCCGCCGGCACGACAATTACAAGTTCATCTGCACATCGAATTTCACCCATCCACAGTTCCGGGGAATGTGGGAAGATATCCGGTGGCACCGCCGGATCACATCAAAAATAAAAGCCTGACCAACAACATGAAAAAACCATACACAATGGGTCTTAACCTGCGGATATCGTTGCTACTTATTTTTAACATGCTGATTAACTGCGGCTTTCTGATGGCACAGGATCGTACTGAAATCAGCACCAGCTACCTCGATCCGCGCTATTATCTGTGTAAACATACGCCGGCGCCCCTCAAAATCGACGGGGTGATGAACGAGGCGGCCTGGGCAACAGTGCCGTGGACAGACACGTTCGTTGATCTCTTCATCGATATCAAAACACCGCCGCCATACGGTACCAGAGTAAAGATGCTCTGGGACGACCAGTACTTCTATTTTGCCGCCAAAATGGATGAGCCGCACGTAAGGGCCGACTTTGTGACCCGCGATACGGTGATCTGCCTGGAAAACGACTTCGAGATCTTCGCCGACCCCGACGGCGACAACATGGACTATTTCGAGTTTGAGATGAATGCCCGCGGCACCGTCTGGGACCTCTTCCTGGCCAGGGCCTACCGCGACAGCGTAAACCCCGACAACGGGTGGGACATCCGCGGTCTGAAAACCGGCATCCGAATCAACGGAACCCTCAACAAGGCGCGCGATACCGACCGCGGCTGGGTCACCGAGATCGCCATTCCCTGGTCGGAACTCGCTCCGTTTGCCCACATGCCCTGCCCACCGCAGGAGAGCGACCGGTGGCGGGTGAATTTTCTGCGGGTGGAATACCCTCCGAAAATTGTCAACGGGAAATATGTAAGGGACCCGTCGGCACGCGCCAACAACTCCGCCTGGTCGCCCCACCACTCCACCGGCGTGCACGACCCGGAATCGTTCGGGATCGTGCAGTTTACTAAAAAACCGGCCGATGAGGCTGTCCTTGTTCCCGATCCCTCCATGCCCGCCCGGAGCCTGCTGATGCAGGTGTATTACGCCCAGAAAAAATACAAGGGCGCAAACGGCCGGTACGCATCCTCACTGCAGGAACTGGGCCTGAAGGCGGAACAAAAGGAGGGTGTACGGGCATTTGACCCGTTCGAGATGACCCCCTGGGGCTATGTGGCCACGGTGGAACTCCTCAACGGAAACAAAACGGAGCTCTGGCAGGTGAATGAGATCTCCAGATTATCGGTAGGTCATCCGAAAGAAAAGCAGACGGATTATTACGGATTCACTTGCCGGGAATTCTCCTTCGAGGGTCACGATGCCAAAATCGTTTTCCCAGAAAAAGCCGAGGAGCAGCGGCACTGGATCTGGAGGGCCCGCTTCTGGGGGCATGAGCCGCAAACAGAGATCGCCTTGCTGAACAAAGGGTTCCATCTGGTGTATGTGGATGCGGCCGAGTACCGGGGGAATACCGATGCGGTGGAATTGTGGAACCGGTTTTATGACTACCTTATCAAAACATACTCTCTCAACCCGAAAGCGGTGCTGGAGGGCATGAGCCGCGGAGGGCTCTATATCTACAACTGGGGATCCGCCAACACGGACAAGGTCGCCTGCATCTACGCCGATGCCCCCGTATGCGACATCCGGAGCTGGCCGGGCGGTAAAGGCACCGGTCCTGGCTCGCCCGAAGAGTGGCAGGCGCACATGAAGGCCTACGCAATAAACGAACAGACGGCCGACACCTTCAGGGGAATGCCCGTTTACAACTGCGTGAGCCTTGCGAAGGCGCACGTTCCGGTGCTGCATGTGTGCGGGGCAACCGACGATGTGGTCCCGATCAGTGAAAACACCTATGTTCTCGAGAAGAACTTCCGGGAGGCCGGTGGGGATATCAAAGTCATCGTAAAGGAGGGAATCGGGCATCATCCGCACAGTCTGAAAGATCCGGCGCCGATCGTCCGGTTCATTCTTACCAACACCAACCCGGCGTTGCTGGATCCTCTGCCTCCTTACGAATCCCTGATGACGGTGAATTTCAGGAGCATGATGGATAACTGCCGCATCCGGTTCGAAAAGGAGAAGAAGGGCCGTGTCGCCTTTCTCGGCGGATCGATTACGTGGGGCGGCGGCTGGCGCGACAAGGTTTGTGAATACCTCCGGCAACGGTTTCCCGAAACGGAATTTGAATTCATCAATGCCGGGATACCCTCGATGGGAACCCTGCCCGGCTCGATGCGGTTTTCGCAGGATGTCCTTTCGAAAGGCCCCGTCGACCTGCTGTTTGTGGAAGCTGCGGTGAACGATGATACCAACAGCACATCTTCGGAAAGGGTGCTCAGGGGCATGGAGGGGATTGTCAACCAGGCCCTTGAATCGAACCCGTACATGGATGTCGTGATGATGCACTTTGCCGATCCGGGCAAGCTGGCCGATTACTGCAACGGCCGGGTGCCGGTGGTGATCGCGCAGCACGAAAAGGTAGCAGAATACTATTCGGTAAATTCAATCAACCTGGCGAAGGAGGTGAACGACCGCATCCTCAACGGTGAATTCACCTGGAGGGATGATTTCCGCGACCTGCACCCGTCGCCATTCGGCCAGGAGCTCTATTTCAAAACCATCCGGCATCTTTTTCAATCGTCATGGGTGAAACCCGTTAAAGCGGAAATGGTTAAAAAACCTTTCCCCGCAACCACCCTCGATCCGCTCTCCTACGTCAACGGCCATTTTGAGCCGATTGGCAAAGCGAAAAAGGGCGCAGGATGGATGCTTACCCGCAACTGGAAGCCAACGGATCAGGCCGGCACCCGGGAGGGGTTTGTCGAAGTGGATGTACTGGAAACTGCACAACCCGGAGCGGAACTGAAACTGACCTTCACCGGTCGGGCCATCGGGCTGCTCATCACAGCCGGTCCGGATGCTGGGATCGTGGAATACAGCATCGACGGATCGCCGTATGCGCAGGCCGACACTTTCACCCCCTGGAGCGGCGGTTTGCACCTGCCCTGGCTCGTGATGCTCGAGGATCGGCTTCCGGAGGGACGACACCGGTTGTCGCTGCGGATGGCTTCGGCTAAAAATCCGGGGAGCAAGGGAACTGCATGCCGGATTCATCAGTTTGCGGTAAATTGATCAGATCTGCTAACCTCAGAAAGTTTTAAAAGCCATTGATGTTAAGGAAAATTTACTCGTTAGCACTAATTGTAGCAAGACAGCAGATAACAAACAAAAATAATGACAAGACAGCTATTATTTTCCCTTTTAGTAATGTCAAGTTTGATAGCATTTGGACAGGTTGATAAAACTTCAGCATTGTATAAAACCATAAAAGAAAAAGACAGCCTTCTTTTTAATCTTGGGTTTAACAACTGCGACATCAAGCAATTTGAA
>CAYWHP010000162.1:0-9407 GCA_964457845.1 uncultured Porphyromonadaceae bacterium
TTCGCCGCGACATGATGCTTATGGGTTTTACCAGCATGCAGCGCAAGGGGTACGCTATCAAAGAGCTCATCGATGCAATCGGGGATCTCATAGATACATCGGAAGGATTAAACGTTGCCGTTGTGGGTGCCGGTAACCTTGGCAGGGCCATAACGGGGTATTTCCGCGGCAAGCGGTCGAAACTTAATATCGTTGCCGTTTTTGATATCGATCCCGACAAGGTTGGCAGGATGATTGCCGGTGTCAAGTGCTTTTCTATGGATGAATTCGGAAAACTTGTAGCTAACCTGCAGATTTCCATTGCCATACTTACTGTCCCTCCCGAACAGTCGAGAAGTACCGCCGAATACGTCGCCGGAAATGGTATCAGGGGAATTCTGAATTACACAACCGTACCGCTTAACATGCCTCCAAATGTTTATCTTGAGGAGTATGATATGATCACCTCGCTGGAGAAAACAGCCTATTTTGTTAAACATTCCCAGGCCTGACGCCACATCACGTTCGCTTTTAGATGCTAGTTCACCGGAGTCTTGAGAAGCTCAATATCCAACGGTCTGTTGTTACAACAGGTTCGTTTGATGGCGTTCATGTAGGCCATGCAACCATCATCAACAGGCTTCGCCAGCTGGCGCGCGAGAACGACGGAGTATCGGTGCTCGTCACCTTCTATCCTCATCCGAGAAAAATCCTTTATCCCAATACCCAGGGCAAAGATCTTCTGATGATCAACACGCAAAAGGAAAAGATCCAGTTGCTTGAAAAGGCTGGTCTCGACCATCTGGTCATTATTCCTTTTTCGCTCGAATTTTCGAAAACCACCTCGGTCGATTTTATTCGCAAGATACTGGTGGCCAAACTTCATGCTATATGCGTGGTTGTTGGATTCAATCATCATTTTGGCCATAATCGTGAGGGGGACTATGACTACCTTCATCAGTTGGGGCAGTATTACCACTTTTCGGTGGAGGAGATTCCTGAGCAGGACATCCACAATGAGTTCGTCAGTTCAACCAAAATCCGGAAGGCGATTCTCGAAGGGAACATCCAGCGAGCCAATGCCTATCTTGATCATGAATACTTTCTTCTTGGCGCAGTGAAGCCTGCTGAAAACACAGGGCCAGATAGCGGGTTTAACTGGTTCGAGCTTGTGCCCGAAGAGCCGGAAAAGCTTGTAACGGCTCCGGGAGTTTATGCAGCATCAATAGTCGAATATGATCGGAAGAGCCGGGCAATGGCGGTGATAACGGGCCCTCCCGGTGAACCGAGGGTTTTGGTTTATGCCCCTGGATTTGATTGGTCGGTTGTGCCTGAAGCCAGCCTGGCATTTCATAAAAGAATTCGCCTTACTGATTCGGAGAACATGTTGCCGTCCACATTGGAGCTAAAGAACGACTGGGACGAAATCAGCGAATTGATTTACTGATGATATAATTCTTCGGCAAGAGCTCGGACCTCATTCGGAGCAAGTGAAGTCGTATCGAGAATTCTGATGATTTCGAGCGGGGAACGGTTGAGAAAGATAATATGCCGGCCCATCCGGATCGCTTCATCGATGTCGTGTGTTACAAAAATCACCGTTCGCCGGTCTGATTCCCAAATTTTGAGGAACGAATCCAGAATGCTGTATTTCAGCTTTTGATCGAGATTCTGAAATGCCTCATCCATCAGAATCAGGCTCCCCGGGTAGGCAAATGCCCTGGCGATCGAGACACGCTGTTTCATCCCGCCGCTTAGCTGAGCAGGGTAAAGGCCGCATTCATTTTTAAGCCCTACCATACCTATGAATTTCATGGCTGTTTCTATAGCGGCAGGGCGATCCATGATGTCGTGAAGTGGAAACAGGACGTTTTCAAGTACATTTTTCCATGGGAGGATCCTTGTTTCCTGAAAAATACACGAGAGTCGGGAACCATCAATACCTTCAATACGGCCCGAATCCGGTTTGACCATACCACCAATCAGGTTCAGAATGGTTGTTTTGCCGCAGCCTGAAGGCCCAAACAGGCAGGTTACTGATCCGGGTTTCATCTCGATGGAAAACCCGTCCAGAATTTTCCGGTCGCCGAATGACTTTTCTATGTTGATCAGACGAATGCTCATGATTTCCATTTAAGGGTCTTTTTTTCGACTTCCCGGATGAAAAGCTCAAACAGACCGCTTATAATAATTGCGATCAGTGTCCAGGCAATAACTTCCGATACCAATAAATAGCTTTGTGCATCCTGCATCATCGAACCGATTCCGTAACGCGGCTGGCTGAGCACTTCGCCAATGATTACCGACCGCCAGCCAAATCCGGCAGCTGTTGATATGCCACTGAAGAGGTACGGCATTACCGACGGACGGTAAATAGCTGAAAGAATCCTGTGAGAAGGTACCTGGTAGAGACGAGCCATCTGGATCAGCGCAGGATCAGTTTCCCGGATGCCCTGGCTTATGTTTATGGCAAGAATCGGAAACATGGTGAGAAACCCGATGAATACAGGCACATTATCCACCCGGAACCAGATGATGGCCAGCAGGATGATGGCAATCACCGGAGTTGATCGCAGGGTAACCAGAATTGGGCGAAAAGCAGCTTCTGCCGATCTGTTCAGTCCGGAAGGTATGCCGACTATCAGGGCGGCAACCAGAGCGAAGGCGAACCCGGCAATCCCGCGAAGCAGGGTTGTTGCTACCGATAATGCAAATCCTTGTGACCCGGCTATTCGTAACAGTGCCGCCAGGGTGTCTGATGGTCCGGGAAGAATCTGGGGTGAACGGAATGAACGGGAAATCAACTCCCATACCGCGATCAGGAGAACGACAACCGCAAGGCTAATGAACCGGTATTTCGAAGATGAATTTTTCATCGGGCATTTGGCCGCCAATGGCATCCGGATTAAAAGTAAAAAAAACATGCAGGTAATGAGCGATCATAGGCCTTATTTCGGATGCATAGCGGAATGCAAGGTTGCTGCGAGGGATGGCCATGATGGCCACGGAGCTGTCGGGCAGAATGCCGAAGGCAGCGATTTTCCCGGCTGCCCCGGCAGGATTTTCGTTTACCGATGCTTCAGATCGTGCCCATGCTTCACAAATCAATCGGACGCTGCCGGGATGGTCGCGAATATAGTCCATCCTGCCTACAAAGGCTGTTTGGGGTAGGGAAGGATTGTCGGGGAAAGCTTCAGCCCATTCCTTGTTGAGGTCCATAACCTCGCGGATTTCACTGTTTCGGGCCAGCGCCAGGCTGGCAGTGGGTTCGGAAATCACGGCGAGCGGGGCCTTCCCGGCAATTACGGCGTTGGCGAGATCAATGTGTGTAGGAAAAGAATAGTCAAGCTGCAAATCGCGGTCAGGATCCAATCCCTGGCTGTTCAGCAGACAGCGGAACAGAATGTCGGGGGTTGTGCCTTTCCCCATGAGATAGATTTTTCTGCCTTTCAGATCGGGCCAACCGATTGAATCATTGCCTGTTCCAACCAGATAAAGGGTGCCCCAAACCGGTACGGCGATCACCTGATAGGGTAGTCCCATGTTGTAAAGTATGGCGGCCATGTTCATTGGCAGAACGGCAAATTCAGGACTCTCCTTCAACATCCGGGCGCGAACCATCATCGGTTCATCAATAATTTCAATTTTGGGGCGCTCTGTAATCAGTGAGGCGGATGAATCGATCAGATGAACCATGCTCATTGCCGAAGGTCCTTTCAGGGTGAGAAACAGGACCGAATCACCAGCCGGACGCCGGGTGCATCCGGTACCGATCAGAAATGTGACCAACAGAAAGCAGGCTGTGCGTCGTTTCATTAGATCGATCGCTTCAGAGTTTCTGAACCCGTACTGTTGAAATTCCTGTCGGGCTGGCAAGTCTGATCAGGTACAATCCGGCCGCAGCGGGCGGATTGCCTGTAGCGACACCTGTCCAGGTGAACCGGTTTTCTCCAGCAGGAAACAAACCGTTATGTAGAATTCTGACCGTTTTCCCGGTCATGTCGATGACCGATAATTCGCCTTTGACAGGCTGATCAAGCGTAAATGCTATCTCCAACCGACTCCCGAACGGGTTGGGCCATGCTTTTAAATTCGCAGCAACCATCGCCGTTTGTCCGGTACCCTCTGCAAAAGGAAGTGTAGTCCGGTACATCGACCGGCCGAAGGTGGCAGCAGTGAGCGTTCTCGTCGGGGCATGCAGGTAAAGATCGAAAACCGTGATACGCGGCATACCGGTTCCGTAGGGTTCCCAGGTTGCACCAGCATTGGTGGTTATGTAAACGCCTCCATCGGTGCCGATATACCAGGTTCCCGGCAAAGCAGGGTCGATAACCATGCAGTTTACCGGGAAATCGGGAAGATTAGAGGACACATCATCCCATGTCTGGCCATTATTGGTTGTACGGTAAACGTGCGACAGATATGAATCCCAGCGATAGCCCGAGATGGTCACGAATGCTGTCGCCTTGTCGAACGGGCTGGTCTGAACACAGGTTATCCAGCGGTCGGGTAGGGTGCCCGCAACGTTGTTCCATGTGGTTCCGCCATTGAGTGTGACCCAAACATTCCCATCATCCGTGCCGGTGTAAATTATTTTTGAATCGATCGGTGAAACCGAAATGGTGGTGAGGGTTCCAAACGTGACATTTACCCCGGGTCCCTTCGTCATGTCCGGGGAAACAGCCTGCCAAGACTGTGCCCTGTTGGTTGATTTATAGAGCCGGCTCGCTCCGAAGTAAAGCGTTGATGGGGTTGACGGATCGAGCTCAAGCGGGCTTTTCCAGTTTTTTCGGTCGGATTCGGGAATCCCTTGCTTCGCGCCCAGAAAACTGCTGCCACCGTCAATCGACCTTCCCAACCCGCCATACTGCGATTGGGCATAAACATACTTATTGTCGGTTGGATCTACTTTAACAACAAACCCGTCGCCCCCATAGATCGATCGCCACTGGTTCGGATAGTTCAAACTGCGAATGGTGCCGTTATCCTGGGTGCCGCCATAGAATCTGCCCGGATTCAGGAAATCCACTTCGCACGTATAGAATTGAGTGATGGCAATATTCTCGGAATGGAAACTGGTGGTGCCGGCACTGTGCGAAACATAAAGCCCCCCGTCGCTGCAAAGGAGCGCCAGGGCATTATCGCGCGGGTGTATGAATGTTCCGTGCATATCAACATGCGCCGAAGTGAAGGTTTGAACCCAGGTGGTTCCGCCGTTGGTTGTTTTATAGGCATTAAATCCCGAAACATAGGCCACGTTCGGGTTAATCGGGTCAACATCCACCTCGCTGAACCACCACCAATAGGAAGCGTTTTCTCCCAATGAACCGCATTTCGACCAGCTATCTCCGCCGTCGCGTGTTGTGTAGATATCTGTAAGAAAACCTGTTGAATCGGTATAGGTGGCATAGAGCCTCTGTGGATCGGTGTCGGAAATATCAATTCCGATCCGGCCTACATTCCCTTTGGGCAACCCCGTGCGCAGTTCGCTCCAGTTGTCACCCCCGTCAACCGACCGCCACAAACCGCTGGTTTTGCCTCCGTAGCTCTGGTAAGGGGGGCGGCGTGTGCGCTCCCACATAGCTGCATAGATAACAGAAGGATTCAAAAGGTTTATGCACAAATCGGAGGCACCTGTGGAATCGGAAAGATATAGCACCTTTTGCCAGGTGTTTCCTCCATCCCGTGTGCGGAATACGCCTCTTTCGGAATTGTCGGAAAACAGATGCCCCATGGCTGCAACATATACAGTGTCCGGATGACCGGGATCAATTTTAACCCGGCCAATGCTCCCGGCATCCTGAAGGCCGGCATGTTGCCAGGTGTTCCCTGCATCCGCCGATTTGTAAATGCCGAAGCCCTCGTAAGTGTGTGATCCTCCGCCTGCATTGGGTTCACCGGTTCCAACAAAAATAGTACCGGGGTTGCTGCGGGAAATGTCGATATCACCGATCGAAAGGGCAACTGCATCATCAAAAATCGGAGTCCACGAACTTCCAAGGTTCACCGACTTGAAGATCCCGCCCGAGGCTGTACCTAAATAGATAATGTCGGTGCTGTTCAATGGCATTTCCACATCCGTAATCCTTCCTCCTGTATTGGTGGGACCTTGCTGCTCCCAGGCCGGGCCGCCTGATTTCAGGTTGCTCCCTTCCTGTTCGCCGGCTTGCTTCAGTGCCTTATAGAATAAGTCGGAACGCATGCTTTGGTACGGGTAGGATCGCTGGGCGTAGAACCAGTCGTTGGGGGCCGATTCCAGACCGGCATCTGGCTCGCTTTTATCAATCCGGCATCCTGCCGTTGCCAGGGTGAGAACGATGAGGCCGATTGCAGGCCGGAAGGCTGATTTTATCATTCTTCAGATTTTTGTCGCTAAAGTAAACGAATTGAATCACGAATCATAAATTCAACTATCTTTGTTATCTGAATAACAATGATCTGAGTGGAAGATTTTTCAACCACAAGGATTTCAATATCAATCTGATCCGGAGGAATTGCTAATGGAAAAGAGAATCGGAAGTGTCCTGATTTTATTGCAGGACAAGGAGTCGGCCCCGCAGGTCAACTTAATCATCTCCAATCATTCACAAATTATCATCGGGCGGCAGGGTTTGCCTGTCAGGGACTCCTCAACCGCCATTATCTCACTGGTCCTGGAGGGAACAACCGACCAGATCGGGTCTCTTACGGGTCAGCTGGGGCGCATCAATGGAGTGGATGTCAAATCAGTCGTTTTAAAAATCAAGGATAACAATGAAACGAATTAACCTAACCACGGTTTTGTTTTTTCTGATGGCCATCATGGTCAGCGGGCAGGATCTTATAATCACCGGAAAGGTCACTGAACAAGGCACCAATCAGGGTTTGGCCTATGCTTACGTCCAGGTGAGCGGTGGTTCCATCAACGGAATTATCACCACGCTGTCGGATGCCGAAGGAGGGTTCGCCGTCCGGGGGCTTGGAGCCGGGGAATATCAGCTTTCGTTGAGCCTGCTTGGTTATTATCCACAAAACCAGTTGATTACTGTTTCAACCTCTTCCGCAGCCAACATCACCATAGCGTTGAAACCGGCCATGATTCCGCTTGGCGAGGTACAAGTGTCGAGCTTACGATACAACAAGCTGGAAAGGGATGTTGCTCTGCCGGTTATCGTTGTACCTCGCGAGAATTTTCCGCGCCAGTCTTCGATGACTCTTTCTGACGTTTTAGCACGTGAACCCGGTATTTCCCTTTATCGCGACGGAGGCTGGAGTACCTCGGTCAACATCCGTGGCCTGGGTGAAAACAGAATGGTGAGCCTGGTTGATGGCAACCGCATTGAAACGGCCTCCGACCTGGTTGCGGGCTTGTCGATGTTCGATGTGAATGATATTGAGCGGGTGGAGATCATCAAGGGGGCCGCATCCTCCATTTACGGCACAGGCGCTCTTGGCGGGGTTGTCAACATCCTTACTCAAAAGGGTCGGTACTTTGATAAATCCACCATCCATGGTTCAGCCATGGGGGTTTATCAAACCGTTAACCAGCTATTGGGTACACATCTCGATCTTGAGTCGGGTGCAAAGGCCTGGAAGTTCCGCGTTAGCGGAGGGTATCGAACCGCCGGGAATTACAAGACTCCGGAAGGTGAGGTTTCCAACTCCCAGTTCAGCGATCGCAACGTTAATGCAACACTGGGTGTGCGTCCCTTAAAAAACCACGAGCTCGAAGTTAATGCCCAGCATTTTCAGGCGTTCAATGTCGGGATTCCGGGCGGTGCCCCGTTCGGGCCTGCAGCGAAGGCAACCTATCCCGAGGAAAAGCGGCAACTGCTTTCGGCCAGGTACACAATTAAGAACCTTTTGCCTGCCATGGAGGAGATCAGCGTGAGAGGGTACCATCAATATATTTTGAGGGATGTGGAGATGATTCCCAATACCCCTTCCACCATTTCCGGAAATATTCGGCTGACGGCCAACAGGATACTGCCGAAAGGGGATCACAATACCGGTGGTGCAGTTCTCGAAACCCGCTGGAAGACAGGGGGGAAGGGTAGTCTGGTTGCAGGCATCGACCTTTGGCAGCGGAAACTCGTGACACTCAGGGAAAAGTATGTTACCCAGGAAATACTCGATGCTTTCCAGCAAGTTAAGTCATCCGTTGAAATTATTCGTACCGAAAAGCCAAATCCCGATTCTAAATTTGGCAGCGGGGGATTGTTTGTCCAGCATGATTCGAAGCTGTTCAACGATCGTCTGGAGATGACACTGGGTGTCCGGCTCGACCGAATCCGGGTCATGAATGATGCCGGTCTGGATCCGTATGCACTGAGTATTGGCGGTGTTGTAAAGGATCCTGTTCCCAGCCAGCGAATCGTTTTTCCTGCTGACACCATTGGCTCCTGGTCCTGGTCGGCTAATGCAGGGGCGCTTTACCATTTGCTGAAGAACCTCGACCTGACTGCTAACATCGGGCGATCGTTCCGCAGTCCTTCGCTTGAAGAACGGTTTAAATACATTGATCTGGGCTCAAAAGTGAGACTTGGAGATCCGGAGTTGAAACCCGAGAAAGGTTTTTTTGCGGATCTTGGCTTGCGGATATGGAAGGACCGGCTTCAGGTTCAGGTAAACGGTTTTGTCAACTACCTCAACGACATGATTGTGGAGGCCCCCGGGATCTTTGTTTATACCTGGAATACCGGTCTGGATGCCGGGTTGACCGATACGCTTCCCGCTCTGAAAAATGCCAATGTTGATCGTGCCCTCCTGTCCGGTTTTGATGCCTCAGTTCATTATCAGCCCTTTACCGGCAGTGTGTTGTTTGCCAGAGCTGCCTTTGTAAGAGGTTTGAACCTCGGACGCAGTGAAGACCTTCCGTTGATCCCCCCGTTTACGGCCTCCTGTGGGTTTCGCTATTCAATCCCGGGTATATTCACGCTGGAATGGACAACCGGATGGACCGCTGCCCAGAACCGTATCGCAGCCGGCGAAACTGCCACCGAAAGTTATTGGTTGTCTGATTTTTCCCTTTATTCAGGTACACGAAAACTGGGTCCAACAGCCTTTCAGCTTTTTGCCGGTGTCGACAACGTGTTCAACAAATCATACCGCAACCACCTGGCCACCAACCGGGGGATGATCCTGGTGGAGCCGGGCAGGAACGTGTTCCTCAAACTGGTGATGAAATTCTGAAAAAGGTATAAGGTATTGGGTATCGGGTATCGGGTATCGGGTATCGGGTATCGGGTATCGGGTATCGGGTATTGGGTATCGGGTATTGGGTATTGGGTATTGGGTATCGGGTATTGGGTATCGGGTATCGGGTATCGGGTATCGGGTATCGGGTATCAGGTATCGGGTATCGGGTATCGGGTATCGGGTTTCGGGTATCAAATTGACAATGCCTGAATAGGATTGACCGATTTATTACAAATTAAACATATTGCTGA
>CAYWHP010000163.1:0-2577 GCA_964457845.1 uncultured Porphyromonadaceae bacterium
TACGGACGTTTCTACAAAACCTTCAACCATATGATCTGGTACCAGAAACAGGTTGCCGAAAATGAGGCCATGGCCACGAAATTTGGGTTCAGCAAGGTTTCCAAGATGAAACTTTATGTTGCCCTTACCATTAAAAGCTATGTTGCCGATGGAGGGTTCCTTTTCGCCATGTGCTCGGGGGCCGACTAATTCGACATCGCACTGTCAGCCCAGGATGTCGATATCTGCGCGCAGATGTACGATGGTGACCCGGTGGACCCGGAAGCTAATTCCAAGCTCGATTTCTCGCAAAGCCTTGCTTTTCAGAATTTCAAATTGATCGACGATCCGCTGGAGTATGAGTTCTCGACCATCGATGCAACCCAGGGCCGAAGAATCTCCCAGACACAGGACTACTTCACGCTATTCGACTTTTCTGCCAAGTGGGATCCCGTTCCTACCATGCTTTGCCAGAACCATACCCAGATGATCAGGGGCTTTATGGGCCAGACCACCGCTTTCATCAAGGACTATATCAAACCGTCAGCCCTCGTTATGGGGGAAAACAAATCGCTGAATGAGGTGAGGTATATACACGGGGAGCTGGGCAAGGGAACCTGGACATTCTATGGCGGGCACGACCCCGAAGATTACCAGCATCTGGTTGGAGATGAACCGACTGACCTGGCTCTTCATCCCAATTCACCGGGCTACAGGCTGATCCTGAACAACGTCCTTTTCCCGGCGGCCAAAAAGAAAAAGCAGAAAACCTAACTGCCCGATACCACAATAACTATTTCTCCACGCGGCGCTGTCACGGTAAAATGGGCAATGATCTCGTCAAGGGTACCCCGCACGGTCTCCTCATGCATCTTGGTTAATTCCCTCGAAACGGCAGCCCGCCTTTCCCCACCGAAGGCACCGGCCAGTTGGGTAAGTGTCTTTACCAATCGAACAGCTGATTCATATATGATTACGGTACGGCCATCCTTCGACAGCTCCAGCACACGGGTTTGCCGGCCTTTCTTTATGGGGAGGAACCCTTCGAAAACAAACCGGTCACAGGGAAATCCCGAACTGACAAGGGCAGGAATCAGGGCAGTGGCGCCAGGCAGGCATTCCACTTCAAAACCAGCCTCCAGAGTGGCCCGCACCAGAAGGAAGCCCGGATCCGAAATCCCGGGGGTTCCGGCATCCGAAATCAGGGCAGCCTTCTCACCGCCGCCGAGACGGCTGAGAATCCCCTGAACACCTTTATGCTCATTGAATTTGTGGTGAGCATATAAAGGCTTATGCACCCCGATATGATTAAGCAACACTCTGGATGTCCGGGTATCCTCGGCAAGAATAAAATCAACCTCCCCCAGCACCCGGATCGCCCGCAGGGTTATATCTTCCAGATTCCCAATGGGAGTCGGCACGAGAAACAACTGTATATTCCTGTCGATCATCGGATTCCGTGTTCATGGTTGAAACAGGCGCGGCACAGCGGTTCATAGGCATCGGTCTCGCCCAGCACAACCAGCTGGTCCGACTTGCTGGTGCGATGCGAAAAAAGGGCAAGGTTGCCGCACCGTATACAGATCGCATGCACCTTAGTAACATCCTCCGCTGTGGCCATCAGCGATGGCAGCGGTCCAAAAGGCTTTCCGAGATAATCCATATCAAGACCGGCAACGATCACCCGAACTCCCTGATTGGCCAGCGAGTTGCACACCTCCACCAAACTCATGTCGAAAAACTGGGCCTCATCGATGCCGATAACATCAACATCACCGGTCATCAGCAAGATATTTCCGGGAGATGATACCGGTGTACAGCGGATGGCCTTCGCATCATGGGAAACCACATCCTCGGCCGAATAACGGGTGTCAATCATCGGTTTGAAAATCTCAACCCGCTGCCGGGCGATACGCGCACGGTTGAGCCGCCGGATCAGTTCTTCCGTTTTGCCGGAAAACATCGATCCGCACACTACCTCGATCCACCCACGCGGAGGGGCCCCGTGGCGGTTTGTCTCAGGAAAGAAATACCTGTCCAATAACTAATTTGGATTATGATCGTTATTTTTACAAAAATATAAGATTTATGGACAGTTCAGAATCCATCCGGAACTTGCGGGAAGCACTCGCCGAAATTGACACTATTCTTGCCTGGGTGGAAAGATCCGGCGAGATCCATCAGATTGACAAAGATATCCTGCTGCAGAAAATTCGCGGAATTTACACTGCACTCATTGGCAATCAGGAAGCCGGACAGCACGCTGATGCGAAAGTTGCTTCGCAACCTTCAATCAGAAATGAACACCGGCCCTGGACAAAACCATGGTCAGCCTCTGATCAGGAGCCAGAACCCCATCCGGAATCGGAACAGATTCAGGAAGAGGAAAAAGAAGAGGACTACGATCCGGAATTCGAGCCGGAATTCGAGCCGGAGGAAGAACCTGATTTCGAACCTGTATTCTGGCCGGAACCGGCACCGGTGCCCATTCACGCACCTGAACCGGAGCCCGTGCCTGAGCAAAAACCAAACCCGCTGCCTGAGCCTGTTTTCCAGCCCTATGCTGATTCAAAACCGGAACCAAAACCTGAACCAATC
>CAYWHP010000163.1:2677-9291 GCA_964457845.1 uncultured Porphyromonadaceae bacterium
AACCGGCCCCCGAACCTGCCTACAAACCGGAAAAGCTACCGGAGCCACAGCCGGCCCCCGAGCCATTTTACAGGCCGGAACCAAAACCCGAACCACTCTGGGTGCCAGAGCCGAAGTATGTGCATGAACCTCAGCCTACTCCACTTTTTTATTCCGAACCCGAATTCCGACCCTCACCGGCCCCGCCGGTGGCACCCCCAAGGCAACCGATTCGGGAAACCATTGCGGATGCAAGCCCATTCCAGCGCGATGACAGCCTGAACGATGCGCTTGGCAAGAAAAAGCCCGGCCATGACATCGCATCATCCATCACCGACACCCCGGTTTCCGATATCTGGTCGGCCATTACGATAAACGAGCGATTCCTTTTTGTGCGTGAGCTCTTCGCGAACGATGCCGAAGGATTCAAGAAAACCGTTACCTACCTCAACAGTCTAGATTCCTGGATAAGCGCAAAAAATCATCTTGAAGACAGGTTCCGATGGAAGCAGGGCGATCCGGCGGCTGCCGATTTCCTGAACATCGTGAGAAGAAGGTTTCTCTGATGAACCTATACAGCGCTGGTGAAATAGCCGGCATCACGCGGAGCTCCATCAACGGCGATCCCGGTCGGCCGGTGAGGCAGATCTGCACCGACACACGCCGGATCGACCTTCCCGGCCAAAGCCTTTTCATTGCTCTCCGCGGGCCCAGCCATGATGGCCGGCGTTTCCTCAAAGAGGCATGGCTGGGAGGCATACGTACATTCCTCACCGACAAGTATCCTGATAATCCGGACGATTTCCTCGGCTCAACATTCATCATTTCGGCGAATCCGCTTCGGGCACTGCAGGATCTGGCTGCCTGGCACCGCCGGCAGTTCAACGGCCAGCTGGTGGCCATCACCGGCAGTAACGGCAAAACAATCGTCAAGGAGTGGCTGGCTCAGCTGCTTCAATCATCCGGACAGGTAACAAAAAGTCCTAAATCCTATAATTCTCAGGTAGGAGTTCCGCTCTCGGTGCTGAACATAACCGGTAACGAAAAGTTTGCCATCATGGAGGCCGGCATCTCCATGCCGGGAGAAATGCATTACCTGCAAGAGATTCTGGATCCCGATATTGGGATTATTACCAATATCGGTGATGCCCATCAGGAAAATTTCTCCAGCCTTGTGGAAAAAACCGGCGAAAAAATTTCACTCTTCCGCCGTTGCAAAAGCATTATATACTGCCACGACCATTCGCTGATTCACAACCAGCTCGAAGCTGCGGCATTCCCGGGAAGGCTGATCTCCTGGTCGCGTCATTCCGAAGCAGAGCTCAGAATCACCGGAGAAACGGTTACCGGCCACAATTGCCTGATAACCGGGGTTTATAAAGAAAAAAACATTTCCCTGGTTGTTCCCTTCACCGACCCCGCCTCCATTGAAAACCTTTTGCATATCTGGCTTCTCCTGCTCACCCTCGGATTCGATCCGGCCAGCCTCTCGGCGCTGACAGGCAAACTGGAGCCGGTGCGCATGCGCCTCGAGCAAAAGGCCGGCACCAACAATTGTACACTGATCAACGATTTCTACAATTCCGACATCAGCTCGCTGTCAATCGCACTCGACCTCCTTTTCCAGCAAACCCACCAAAGCAGGAAAACACTCATCCTGTCTGATATTCTGCAGTCGGGCATGCCGGAGAATCAACTCTACGAAGCTATAGGCCGGATGCTGGAAAATCGCAACATCCACCGTCTTATCGGGATCGGACCGGCAATCGGCCGTAACAGGGAACGGTTCCGGCAACAGATCGAGACATGGCCGTCGACCCTGGATTTCATCAGTCATTTAAATCCGGAATACTTTCACGACGAAGCCATCCTTTTAAAAGGAGCACGCACATTTGCATTTGAACAGATAAGCACTCTCCTCGAAGCCAGGATTCATGCCACCACACTCGAGATCCGTATGAACGACCTGCGCTATAACCTCGAACAATACCGGAAAATCGCCGGCTCCGATGTCCGCATAATGGCCATGGTTAAGGCATTCTCCTATGGAAGCGGAAGTATTGAAATGGCCAAGTTCCTGGCAAATGAACGAATCGATTACCTCGGAGTAGCCTTCGCCGATGAAGGGATGGAAATCCGCCGTGCCGGGATCCAGATACCCGTGATGGTGATGAATCCCGACTTCACTCAATCCGACCTGATCATCGACAACCACCTTGAGCCCGAAATATTCAACTGGACCGGCCTCAGCCAATTTACCTCGGCCCTTCTCAACCTCGGCATGAACAACTATCCGGTCCACCTGAAGTTGGATACCGGCATGCACCGGCTCGGTTTCAACTTTCGGGAAACAACTGAACTTGGCGATTTCCTTGCTCAACATCCGGAGATTTACCTGAAAAGCGTTTTTAGCCATCTCGCCGCAAGCGAAGATCCTGCGGAGGACGAATTTACCCGGCTGCAGATCGGCAGGTTCAGCGAATCGTGCTCCCGGCTGCAAAAAACGGTGGGGTATCCGTTTATACGGCACATTCTTAACTCATCAGGCATCGAACGGTTTCCGGAAGCTCATTTCGACATGGTCAGGCTGGGGATCGGATTGTACGGAATCGGCGCTGGTACGCAGATGAGCCGAAAGCCTGTGGCAACCCTTAAAACAATTATCTCCCAGGTTCACGAGCTTGATCCGGGCGAATCAGTAGGTTATGGCAGGGCAACAATCCTTGCCAAGCCGGCAAGAATCGGAATAATACCGGTCGGCTATGCCGACGGAATCGACAGAAGGCTTGGGAACGGCCGTTATCACATGATAGCCGGTGGCCAGCCGGTGCCGACGATCGGCAATATCTGCATGGATATGACAATGATCGACCTTACAGAATGCCCGGCCAGGGAGGGTGATGAAGTTGTTGTTTTTGGTCCGGGGAACCCCGTAACAGGCCTCGCCTCAGCACTGAACACAATTCCTTATGAAGTGCTTACCTCGATAGCACCGCGCGTAAAAAGGATCTATCTGTTTGATTGACCTCAGCCGATCTCACTGATATGCTCAAGCTTCTGCCGGTTGAGGATTTTCAGGCGCCGCCCCTCCGTCTCGATGATTGATTCCTCACTAAACTGCGTCAGGGTCCGTATCGCATTCGAGGCTGTCATGTTGGAAAGGCTTGCAAGGTCGTCTCTCGAAAGGTATACCCTAATGGTTCTGCCATCATCCTCAAGACCATAGGTGTTCAATAGAAAAAGAAGAGACTCGGCCAATCTTCCGCGGATGTGTTTCTGTGTCAGGTTCACTGTGCGCGAATGGGATACGCCCAATTCGCTGGCCAGCGATTTCAGAATCTTCATCATGATCTCGGGCTGCTTCCTCACCGTCAGCAACACCTCGTCGCGGGTAAAAAGACACACCAAAGAATCTTCAAGCGCCATGGCAGAAGCCCTGTAGTTCTCATCCGCAAAGAAAGCCCGGTACCCGATAAACCCGACCGGCCTGGCCATGCGAATTATTTGCTCGCGCCCGGCTATCCCCTCCTTGAATATCTTAACCTTGCCATTCGCGAGGCAAAGAACACCGTTAGGCCGGTCACCTTCCCGATAGATCAACTCTCCCTTATGATAGAACCGGGAAGTATGCGAACGGGTAAGTGAATCCTTCTCCTCCTGAGGCAGATCCTTGAAGAGCGATCCGGGCGCCTCCAGGCAGGTATGACAGGCTTGCAGAATATCGACCATCAGTCCTTTGGTTTTAGACAAAAGTATACCGTCAGGCCAACTGTGGCAGTGCTTTTTAGTTAAAAAATGTTAATCCTTCTTCACCTCACATATTCAGAGGATTTCCTTTATATTTGCCTCTATTCACCAATTAATCGTTATTCAAATGAAAAGATTTACTCTGTTAATTGTGCTTCTGTGCTCCGTGGCCCTGACATTCGGCCAGGTGCTGCGCACAGCCGGTGACGCACCCGTCCGGCAGGCACAACAGTTCGACCAAAATACAGGTCAGAAAGCGCTGAAAGGCGGCGGCGACGTCATCTGGAGCACCACCTTCAATTGGGCCAATCCTGCTGATCCCAGGGGTTGGTCGCTCCCCGATGGTTGGGAAATTAAGGACAACGCCGACATGGGTAACCTTTGGGTATGGAGGAACGACACCATCAAGGGTAATTATACCTCTGTCACTGCTCCAAGCTGGTTTACAACCGGAAGCGACGGTTTTATCGCCATGCCGATCGATGAATACAACAGTCGCGACGGCATCACCGTATCAACCCCGTCGGATGGCTACATCATGACCCCGCCGATCAACTGCACCGCAGCTCCTTCCGTAGTAGTGAAATTCAACCAGTATTTCCGCTACTGCTGCAGCAATTACAACCTCGAAATGCAGGTCACCAATGACAACGGCGTGCACTGGGCAACCTATGACGCAAAATTTGCTGTTGCAGGCAACACCTTCACACCCGCGAAATTCCGCAGCGTCGAAATAAACATTTCCGATGTCGCCGCCGGACTACCTAATGTCCAGATCCGCTTTTACATGCATGGTCCAACCAACTATTTCTGGATCATCGATGACCTCCGCCTCACCGAAGCCTACGAAAACGACCTCGTTCTCGAAGATTTGTGGCTCGATTTTGACGGCGGTTACGATGCAACCATCGGCCACATCAACTACTGGCCGAAAAGCCAGATGGGCATGGCAGGTTCTACATCAGGTGTTGTTGGCCAGCAGTATTTCAGGGCAGCCTTCATGAATAACGGGCGGAACGACTCCGAAGAAGCCAAGCTTGACCTACGTGTACTGAAAAACGGCACTGAAGTTCACAGCGATCTTTCAGCAGGGACCACAATCTGGTCGCTCGAACGTGATACACAGAACATCGAAAACCCATGGCTAGCTGAAGATTACGGCGACTTTAAAATCAACTACACCGGAGTCACATCGAACACCGAAGAGGTTCCTGTCAATAATGGGGGCTCATGGAGCTTCACCGTTAACGACACGCTTGCTCACCGGGCCGACTTTTCTGCTGAATCATCCGCAAATACAGGCGGCTGGGTTGGCGGCGCCAATGCAGGCGACATGGTAGGCGTTGAATATGAATTGTATGCCGCAGCAGAGCTTAACTCTCTTACCGCATACATCGCCGGCTTTACCGCCTCCCAACTACCACAGTTCCAGTTTGTCCTGATGAAAATGGTTGAGGAAGTCCGCGAAGAATGGCTGGTTTCCGACGTCATCGATATGGACTCATCCTACCGTAACTCATGGGTGACCCTCCCGATAACCAAAGACGGCGAAACTGAATTCCTGCAGCCAGGTACTTATGCAGCCTGCGTAAGAATGTGGGGAACCGATCCCGCTGATCCCACAAACGGATCTAACGGTCTCGCAGTAGGATGGGATATGACTACCAAGCCTGCTTACACTCTTATGTATCAGGCAGTCGGTGGCAGCTGGTTTTCAACTGGCAAACTCAACCAGATCGGCTTCAACATCAGCGCAACTGGCGGACCCACCCAGGCACCGGTTACCTTCAATGTTGACATGAAAAAACACATCGCCTCCGGTGAATTCAAACCTGCTTCTGATTACGTTGATGTTTACGGATCGTTCAACAACTGGACCCCGTCAGCCGCAATGACTGACACCGACGGCGATGGCATTTATACCATCACCATTGATGGCCTTCCGGTTGGAAAAGTTATCGAATACAAATACCAGATCAATGGTAACCTCAACACTACCGAATATCCCAATGGTGGCGCAAACAGGAAATACACCGTTCGTTATTGGAATATCCTGAACAACACATACAATGGCGGTCAAACCACCGGTGTTGACCAGAACTCACTGGTTGCTGCCTTCAACGTTTATCCGAACCCGACTCAGGGCGCATTTACCGTTGATATTACCAATACAGTTGCTTCCGACCTCGTTATCACGCTTTCAACTATCCAGGGCCAGGTAGTGTATCAGAACAAAGTTTCCGGTGCCTTAACACATCAGGAGACCATCGATAACAACCTGCCGAAAGGATTCTATTTCCTTACCGTTAACAACGGAAAGGAAATTAAAATCCAGAAAGTTGTCGTCCAGTAAATCCGGCAACCTGAATCTTCCATTATAATCTGCATTAAGCCCCGGAGAAATCCGGGGCTTTTTGTTATTTGAGATGTGGCTCCTGCAAGCAATTGCCACCCACCTGAAAAAGCCCTTTTAAGGCCAAATTTCTGTGTCGAAACCAAAAACAACCAATCTGCCAACACAACAACAGGCGAATGATATTCAGCCCCATTCTGCCATCCTGAGGGTATACGGCAGGAATATTAAACCCGGCATGGCATCCAATACCGTGAAGCAGCATTCCTTTTAACGAACAGGTCACTATTCAGTAAGTATTCCAGGCAGCAGTTCGTTTAAGGGAAGCGATCCCCGCCTGCGCGGGGATGACAGAAGAGCGCTGCTGCCGACAGTTCGTGTAGGGGTAAAGGTCCCCGCCTGCGCGGGGATGATAGAAGAGCGCTGCTGCCGGCAATTCGTGTAAGGGTTGCGGTCCCCGCCTGCGCGGGGATGACAAAGGAGCGCTGCTGCCGGCAATTCGTGTAAGGGTTGCGGTCCCCGCCTGCGCGGGGAT
>CAYWHP010000164.1:0-9200 GCA_964457845.1 uncultured Porphyromonadaceae bacterium
CAGCGGTGTCATCCATGACCAGGGATTACCTATCTTTGGATGGTATGACAGACAATGCCGCCGGTGGACGCCAATTTTGAAGCCCTGTTCCGAAAACTGTACGAGACTTACCATTACGCCCTGAAGGCGCATGCGCGGCACTATACCGGCAGTGCCGCCATAGCCGAAGACATGGTGCAGGATACGTTCCTTCAGCTCTGGGAGATACGCACCGAATTTGATTTCAGCCGTTCTGTTAAAACATGGCTTTACCACACCGTTCACAACATGTGCATCAATCATATCCGCCACCAGCAGGTGGAGGGGAAATACCGTGAGATCATTCAGCTGAAGATCCGGGAGGCGGAACTGTTTAATCCTGAAATGCTGGAAAACCAGCCGGACCTGCTCTCGGATAAGGAGTTTGAGGTTCGTCTGAGGAGTGCTGTAGGCCGCATGCCCGACAGGTGCAGGGAGGCCTTACTGCTCAGCCGGGAGGCGGGGCTCACCAACCGGCAGATTGCGGAGGAAATGAGGATCTCGGTGAAGGCGGTTGAGCGTAATATGACCAGGGCACTCGGCCTGTTAAGAGACGTTTTTCGGGACTTATTGACTATCTTTCTGATATTCAGTCATTTTATCTGAATAATTATTTTTGAAAATATTTAGGATACCGTGTGGGGTTACTGCACGGGTTAACTGTTTCTATAGGGTATGAAAAACGAAAAAATCACAAAGGAGTGGATCCTCAGGAGCTTTTCTTCAGAGCTCACCCATGGGTCAAGGAAAAAGCTGGTAGAATGGCTGGAGTCGGACCCGGTAAACCGGGAAGAGTATTTCCGCCTCAAATCGATCTGGGAGCAGTCGGGGAGGGTACTGATTGCTAATCCTGATGAATTTGAGGCATCGTGGCAGCGGTTCCTGGTGAGTATCCGCAAAGAGAAGAAGACTGCACGTACACGCCTGTTCCTTTGGTCGCGCATAGCGGCATCGGTGGCGCTGGTGGCCGGCCTCACGGCCACGGTGATCTGGCTGCTGCCGGAGACCCGGAACCATGTTGAAGCGGTTGCCGCTGTGGGTGCCGAGCATACCTATATTATCACTCCCACAGGGGAAAAGGTAATTCTTGCCGAGGACCAGACTGAAATCCGTTATGACACGACTCTGGCAGTTCGCCCCGCCGCTGCCGGAAATGTTGCCAGGGCCGAAGCGCCGATGCTGGAGCTGGTGGTGCCGCGCAGCAGGAGGGTAAGCATCGTTCTGTCCGATGGATCGCGCATACGGCTCAACTCGGAATCGAGGCTACGGTATCCCGAATATTTTACAGGATCCACGCGCACGGTTAGTTTGGAGGGGGAAGCTTTTTTTGAGGTTTCCAGCGATACAGCGATGCCATTTATAGTTGCCACGCAGCGCATATCGGTTCAGGTACTCGGAACCACCTTCAACATTACCGCCTACACCGGTGAGAATCAGATTTCGACCACTCTTGTGGAGGGATCGGTGGAGGTGAGGCAGCTCGGAACCGACGGGGTTTGCCTGCTTAAACCGAGCCAGCGGGCCGTCTATTCGTGCGCCAGCAAAACCATCGAGGTTGGGGAGACCGATACGGAACTCTATACCTCCTGGATCCACGGCTACCTGAAATTCAGGAGCGAGTCGCTCGATCAGGTGATCCAGAAGCTGGTTAGGAGCTATGGAGTGAACATGGAAATCACCGACGAATCCCTTAAGGAGTATAAGTTTTCGGGCAAGCTGGATCTGCAGGAGACCGCCAGGCAGGTGCTCGGGGTGATTCAACTGACGGCACCGCTGGCGTTCACCGAAGAGAACGGAACCATTAAAATCCAAAATAAAAACGAATGAACCGAAGGAAATCGCTAATCATCATGAAGACTACGGCTTTCTTGATTTTTCTGGGTGTGGTAAGGGCTTTCGGAGCATCCACCTATTCCCAGGAGCCCAGGCTCAGCCTCAACCTGAAGAATGCCTCCCTTACACAGGCATTTGATGAGATTGAGCGGCAAAGTGAGTACATTTTCTTTTACAAGGACAGGGACATCGACAAAACGAGCCGTGTGACGCTCAATCTCAACGATCTCCCCGTGCGGACCATCCTGGACACGCTGTTTTCCGGGGTTCCGCTCGACTATCAGATCATCAACAGGCAGATCGTGATTATTCCGGAACCGGCGAAGCCTTCGGCTGCCGTCCAGCCGGCCCTGAAACCTGCTTTTAAGGTGAACGGTACCGTGAGGGATGCCAAAACGAATACGCCGATCCCCACCGTGAACATCCTTGAAAAGGGGACCCACAACGGGGTGGCCTCCGATGTGAACGGACGGTTCGAAATCGAGGTTTCCAATCCTAATGCCATCCTCCAGTTCTCTTATGTAGGTTACACCAGCCGTGATGTTCCGGTTAACAGCAGGCCCGTACTGGATATTACCCTTCAGGAGACCACCGAAGCGCTCGGTGAGGTGGTGGTGATGGGGTACACCGAGAAAACGGCCAATGAGATCTCCAGCGCCGTGCAGGTGATCAAAAGTGAGGACCTCCTCGATGTTACCGCGCCGAATATCGGGACCATGCTTCAGGGTAAGGTAAGCGGCGTAGAGGTGGTGAACAGCGGCGGATCGCCGGGTGCCGCCGCCGAAATCCGAATCAGGGGCACAGGTTCCATATCCGCCGGGTCCGATCCGCTTTATGTGGTGGATGGTATCATAGGCGGCGATTTCAGTCCGAACGACGTGGAAAGCATTACCATCCTGAAGGATGCCGGCGCTACCGGTCTATACGGGTCACGTGCCGCCGGGGGTGTCATCATCGTGACCACCAAGAAGGGATCGGCTGGGGAGATGCGTGTCAACCTGAAAACAACCACCGGCGCCAAACAAATCTCGAACGGAAATTTTCAGCTCATGAACAGCGAGGAGCTCTATGCCTTCCAGCGCACACTCTTTACACCGGCGGCCCTTCCGCTGATCAGGCCGGCCAAATTGAAGGAAACCGACTTCGACTGGATCGGGGAGGCCTTTCATCCCGGAATGGTGCAGGATTATTACCTCTCGGTATCGGGCAAAAGCAATAAAATAGCTTACTATTTCAGCGCCGATGTGTACGATGAAGACGGAACCCTGCTGGAAACCGATTTCCGGAGGATAAGCTTCCGCAACAACCTGAAATACGACATCACCAACCGCATCACCCTGTCGACCAACCTTAACGTAAGCAAATCCACCAATACCGGATACCAGTACAACTCGCTCTATGATGCCTATCTGTACCTGCCGTGGGATGTTCCCTACGATGCCGGTGGCAACCCAAGGTACGTTGATGCCACCTCGCAGAACTGGTACAGCCGCGACAAGCGGAATTTCATCCACTCCGACAGCTACAACTACGACGGTGGCAAGGGATTGGCCATCAACGGCGACGTGTCACTGAACATCCAGATCACCGACTGGCTGGCCTTCAGCTCCTCCAACCGCCTCGCCATGGGCACCGGATGGTACCGGAGCCTGATCGATCCCCGCGTGAAGGAGGGTATCGCCATGGGTGGCAGCCTCTACAACAGCAACGATCTTTCCACCTACGGCATCACCTCGAACATGCTGAAATTCAAAAAGGATTTTGGCGACCATCACCTGAACGGACTGGTGGGTGTTGAAACCGAAAAGAACGATTATGAACTGCTGGCCGCCACCGGTCAGGGCATTCCTGTCAGCCTCAGCATCCTCGATGCCGCTTCCGTGCCGCTCAGTGTATCGGGAACCCGCTCCGAGAGCGCCTTTACATCAGCTTTCAGTCAGGTAAGCTACAACTTCAAAGGCCGCTATTTTGCCACCGCCTCCTACCGCCTCGACGGTTCGTCGAAATTCGGTATCAATAACCGCTGGGGAAGCTTCCCGTCGGCTTCGGCTTCCTGGCTCCTCTCTGAAGAGGATTTCATGAAAAAAATCAGCAGCGTCGATCTGCTGAAGCTGCGTGCCAGTTACGGTGTAACCGGAAATGCCAACATCGGTGATTTCCAGCATCTTGCCAAATATGCTTTCACCACCCAGTATGCATCAAACCCGGCCGGTTATCCGCAGAACCTTCCCAATCCCGACCTGGGCTGGGAAAAGGCCCATACCCTGAACCTGGGGGTTGATGTGAACTTCAGCAAGCGGATCGGCATCACCCTCGATGTTTACGATATCAAGAACAAGGACCTTCTTCTGAATGTTCCCCTCTCGCCTTCGTCGGGGTTCGAATACCAGACCCGGAACTCCGGTACGGTTCAGAATCGCGGCATTGAGCTGATGCTGAGGACGGTGAATATCCGAAAGGCCGGATTCGAATGGGAAACGTCGTTCAACATCGCCGTTAACCGGAACAAGGTGCTCTGGCTTTCCGACGGGATCACGGAGATCATCACCGGAGTGGAGGCCAAACAGATCATCCAGGTGGGCAAGGATATTTACACCTGGTACATGCCGAAATGGCTGGGCGTGGATCCCGCCAACGGCGACCCGCTCTGGGAAAAGATTATCTACGATGAAGCGGGCACTGAAGTGTCGCGCGAATCAACCAACAACTACAATGAGGCCCAGTTCCAGGAAGTCGGAACGGCCACCCCGAAATTCACGGGTGGTTTGATCAGCAATATGAGTTACAAGGGTTTCTCGCTGAATGTCGCGCTCAACTATGTGTACGGCAATCAGATCTACCACCGCAGCCGCCAGTTCTTCGACAACGACGGGGCCTATATCGCCTACAACTCCATGAAACTGATGGACGGCTGGAGCCGTTGGGAAAATGCCGGCGACGTTGCCACACATCCCAAGGCGGTTGCCAATGGCAACAAGTTGGCCAATAACGTGTCGTCACGCTATATCGAGAATGGCAGCTACCTGAGGATGAGGAATATATCACTATCGTACCAGGTTCCCGAAACGTTTTCGCGTAAGCTCAACCTTAGCTCCGTACGCATCTTCGTTTCGGGCGACAACCTGTTTACCTGGACGAACTTTTCGGGTATGGATCCCGAAGTTTCCATCAACGGCGACAGCTGGACCAGGCCCGGTACTGGGGATTTCAAATACCCGATCAGTCAGCAGGTTTTATTTGGAGTGGATGTCACCTTTTAATGCTTATAAAGATGAAAACAGTAAACCGACTTATACTTATCCTGATGGTGTTTGCCGCCGCGGCGTGCGAACTCAATCTCACTCCGCACGACGGCATGACCAAGGAACAGCTTGCTCAGTACCCGGAGGGGGCTATGTATGCCACCAACGGCAACTACGCCATGATGAAGGATATCCTCGATTATAAGGGCGTTCAGGATCTCCGGAATACCTATGTAAGGCACTATTTCCAGATGGCTGAATTCCCGGGCGATAACATCTGCCTGAGCGGATCCACCACCGACCATCTGTTTTATGCCGCCACGTACCGCCATTTTGCCACCATGATGAATGCAACCTACCTGTGGTACTGCGGTTACAAGGTGATCAACGGTGCCAACCAGATTATCGAATCGGTGCCGGCAGGCCAGTCGGGCGACCTCGACCAGCTGCTCGGCGAGAACTTTTTTCTGCGCGGCATGATCCATTTCGATCTCGTCCGATTGTTTGCCCTTCCCTACATCCAGGGGCGCGACAACCCCGGGGTGATCATCCGCACCAGCTCTGATGGTCAGGGCGGTGCCCGCAGCACGGTTGGGGAAGTATATGACCAGATTGTCCTCGACCTGGTTAAGGCAGCCGAGCTGATGAACAACTCACGCGGCAGGCAGTACGCCTCGAAGGAGGCTGCACAGGCGCTGCTGTCGCGGGTTTACCTGTACATGAATGAAAACCAGAAGGCGGTTGATTTTGCCGATCTCGTTATCGGTTCCGGAACGCACCAGCTGGAAAGCACCGCCACCTATCCCGATTATTTCAAAAACGCCCTCACCTCCGACGAAACCATCCTCTGCGTGGAACACACGCTGCAGGATGACAAGGTGTCCGGAGCGATAGGGTCTATGTATTTGTCGGATAAGGGGTTGGGCTGGGGTGAGATCTACGCCTCGCTGCCACTGCGCATCCTGCTGAACAAGAATCCTTCGGATGCCCGCCTCTCCTTCATCAAGCCGGAATACAAGACCAACCCTGACGGCTCGGTGATGACCGATGCCCAGGGCAAGCCGATAGTGGCGGAACGCAGCGGGTTTCCCAAATACTACATGACCAAGTTTTCCTACCAGGATGGTGTGGTAACGCTCAGTTCGCCGGTGATCCTCCGACTGGCGGAAGTTTACCTCAACCGGGCCGAGGCGCTGGCCAAACTGAACCGTACTGAGGATGCACTTGCGGATGTTAATACGCTGCGCCTGCGGGCCGGCCTGGAGGGGGATGCCCTGTTCAGCTCCTCGAATATGCACGGATACGCCACGGTGCTCGATGCGGTTCTCGACGAGCGCCGGATGGAACTATACACCGAAGGCCATCGCACCTTCGATGTGTTCCGTAACAATCAGACCATGAACCGAAGTTATCCCGGTGTTCATCTTGCCGAAGGCGAAACCACCCAGCTGATCGCTCCAACGAACCCGAGGATCATCTATTTCATCCCGCAGGATGAGATGCTGGCCAACCCTGATATGCAACAAAATAAGTAACCGTAATAATTAATCTTAATTCCTACTTTTTTATGAAATCAACTCGTGTTTTATTGGGACTTGCGCTGTCACTCCTCATGGTGGCAGGGTTTTCATCCTGCAAAAAAGCCGAACCCGTGGCCAAATTCAGTTTCACTGTCAGCGGCAAAACGGTAACATTCGTTAATGAATCAACCGATGCTACCGGCTATGCATGGACCTTTGGCGACAATGCCACCTCAACCGAATCCTCACCGGTTCACACCTATGCCGATTACGGTTTGTACAGCGTATCGCTGAAAGCTACCGGTGAAGGCGGCGAAAACACCTCAACGCTGGATGTTGAGTGTGTGTTTACACCTTCCATGACCATCAACGGCGACTTCGCCAAGTGGGCCTCGGTAGCCAATTTCGTAGCAGGGGATGGCGGCACCATGACCAAGGTGAAGGTTAGCCATGACGACAAGTACCTCTACATCTATGTTGAGGGTACCGCCAACTTCCGCGGCTTCATGGATGTATACATCGATGCCGACAACAACAAGGAGACAGGTGCATCCACCTGGATCTATCCTGCCGGCGCCGGCGCCGACTACCTCCTCGAAGGATTCCTCGCAGAGGCAGGTGATGGGGACCTCTTCCTGGATGATCCCGCAACTACCGACTGGAGCTGGATCCCGACCGTTGCCGCAGGCTCGGGCCTCATTAAGGCTTCAGCGCTGAAGGCCATCAGTGGCGGAAAAGCCATCGAATTCTCGATCATGCGTGAGATGGCAACCCAGCTGGGCACCACCATCCACATGGGATTCGTTGATGTTGCAGAAGACTGGAGCATGCAGGGCGGTCTGCCGGTTATCGGCGGAGAAACATCGGCACTGCTGGAGTACAAATTTCAATAGTTTTAGGTTAAACAATTGATCAACAATGGCAAACCCCTGCAGGGTCATAGGCCTGCAGGGGTTGCCTTGTTTTGGAGGTATCATGAAGAAGTCTGGTTTGATCCTTTTAATGGCCGCAATGGCGCTCTGTTTGCCCTTGCGGGCACAGATGACGGCGAATTATTATCCGTCGGATGATGTGATAGTCAATCCGGAGCGGGGGTTTTACGTGCAGTACGAATCGCTCAACGGATCGATCCTGCTCACTAAGGAGTCGCTGGTCAACCTGCGGGAAAGCAAGGGGATGACTCTCATACTCATGATGTACTACCTGCCTGAGTTTATTGATTCGCCCATCAGTGACAAAGCGTTGGCCAATATCCAGACCAACTTCGACACCATGCGTTCGGCTGGCGTCAAGTGCGTCCTGCGATTTGCCTACCGCTGGAGTGAGTCAACCCGGCCCTGGGACCCCACGGTAGAGATGACACAGCAGCACATTGCACAGCTCGCACCGGTGCTGCGGCGCAACAGCGATGTAATCGCCGTGATGCAGGCCGGTTTTGTGGGCGTTTGGGGCGAATGGTACTACAGCACCAACTTTGGATTCCCGAATGCGGATTTCCCCAAGCGCAACACGGTGGTCGACGCACTGCTGGCCGCCCTTCCAGAGCGGCGCATGGTGCAGGTGCGCACGCCCAATCTTAAGATGGGCATCGTCGGCATCACCGCAACAGATCCCGTAACGGACAACACCGCCTACAACGGATCAAAAAATTCGAGGCTTGGCCACCACAACGACTGCTTCCTGGCCAACTCCTCCGATTACGGCACTTATGGCAACCTCACCAAGGAGAAGGCTTATCTTGAAAAAGATTCCAAATTCCTTGTTGTGGGCGGCGAAACCTGCAACCCATCCGATTTTGGCTTGTGCAGCAATGCCCTCCTGGAGATGGAACGGTTTCACTGGACCTACCTCAACTCCGGCTACCACCGCACGGTGCTCAACGGGTTCACCACCGGCGGGTGCATGGACATCATCAAGCGCCGGCTGGGGTACAGGCTGACGATGGAAAGGGCCTCCTTCACCGCATCGGCAAAGCCCGGCGGCTGGGTTTCTTTCGACATAAAACTGGTGAACACCGGCTGGGCCGCGCCCTTTAACCCCCGCGACGTGGAGATCATCCTCACCGGTGCCGGCGGGAATGACAAGTACTGGATCCGGCTGCCCGACGATCCCCGCTTCTGGTTCACGAACCAGCGGATCTCCATTCGTCATGAGGTGAAGCTCCCCGACAATATTCCCGAAGGTGCCTACCAGGTTTACCTCAACCTGCCCGATCCGGAGGCCGAACTTTTCGACCGGCCGGAATACAGCATCCGAACGGCCAATGTGGGCACATGGGATGCCGTTACCGGATATAACGATCTGAAAATCAGGTTTACCGTGTCGGCTTCCGCCACCGATTCCGGCGGGAGCAGCGACCTGCAGTTCATCCCTTTCCCGCGGACCCCGCGTTTTGGGGTGCTTACCGGCATCGATGAGGCATCGGTGGCGCCGGCAACGAAGCTCTACCCGAACCCGGTGGCCGCCGATGGCAGGCTCACGGCCGAATTTGATGCCGACAGGACGGAGGATGTCAGGGTCTCCATCACCTCCCTCACCGGCCAGCAGATGCAGTGGAGCACCGTACCGGTTGTTCCGGGTTACAATC
>CAYWHP010000165.1:0-9189 GCA_964457845.1 uncultured Porphyromonadaceae bacterium
TATCGTAACCTGCCTGGAGCATGAAGCCCAGTCTTGAATCCGGACGGTGGAATTCAAGCATCGGAGCAAGGTACAGGCCGGCGCCGTTACCCTCATGAAAAACGCCGGGCACTGTAAACCCCGAATTCAATTCTTGAGTTGAACCCCTGTAGAAATTGAAGTTTGCACCTGCTGCCGCACCGAAGTACCAGGATGGTATGACGTATTTTGATTGCTGCTGACCAAAAGCATTAATGCCGGTCAATAATAAAGCGCTTAAAAACAGGCTTCTAATCGCCCGGAATACCAAGGGCCGCATCATTCGCGGTCCCCGGCTGATATTGATTTTGAATTTCATTATTCTTAGTATTTATCGTTTTTGATGCTATTGAACTTGTCGTAGCTCCAGTTTAAATCCCTAAGGAAGTATTACGGTGCTGGCATTTAATGTCACGGCGGTCTGCGCGAGCAGTCTGCCCGTAACTTTTGCACCCGTGTTCAGTGAGATCAGCGTTTTACTCAGGATATTTCCACTGAAGTCAACATCGGATCCCAGCGTTGCTTTTCCGGTTACCACCCAGAATATGTTTTTTGCCTGCGCGCCACCTGCCAGGGTGACTATCGCTCCATTGCCGACTGTAAAATCCTGAGCGATCTGGAAAACCCACGTGTCATCGGGGCCTCCGGAAAGTGTTACCCCAGCGCCGGTGATCAGCAGGCCGGTGCTCCATTTATACAGGCCTGCATGCAGGTTCCTGCCGCTGATGTCACCTGCATAAAGATCCACAATGGGTGCAGGCATAACCAGGTTGTTTGCCGTGGTAAATGCTGTTTCCATGTCGCTGACAGCTGTGGTCATCTTGGCCGGTGTCGGTGCAGCGTAATCGGCTGCATAAACTTTCCCGATCACTAGCGGAGTATGCGACGACTGATTATTGATGTCCATAATCAACCCGAATCCTGTAATGTAGGTAGCTGCTGCCGGACTGACTCCGATATCACCTGTAATGAGCGTGATGCCGGTGGTTGAAATGCCCGTTTTAGTCAGTATGGTAAAGTCGCCGGCTGTTCCCAGATCTACCACACCCGGACCAATCGGTTCACGTGTGAAGTTGGCCGTGATGTTCTTGTTGGAATTCATAACCACGATAAGCGGATTCTGTGAGCCGGTTGCATCCACGCTCCATGATGTGAAGGTGTAACCCTGAACGGGTATCGCTGTCAGTTCAACAAAAGAACCGCTGTTGTAGTTTTGCAGATCGGGGTTCTTTTCAACCGAGCCGTTTATGGCTGTTACATTCAGGGTAAAGGTGCTTACGTTTTCAGTAAAGTTGGCCACCAGTGTCCTGTTGCCCGTGATGGTAAATTCATAGACGGCATTGGTGGAAACCACGTTTGCCCCTTCGGTCCAGTTGGTGAATGTGAACCCGTTATTGGGGTTGGCCGCTGCGGTTACCTGGGTTCCGGAGTTGTAGGTTCCGGCGCCGGTGGTTGTTCCTCCTGCCAATGGATTCGACGACAGGGATAGTGTAAAGGTGGTTACCGTCAGGATAAAATGGGCGGTAATATTCTTATCGGAATTCATGACCACGGTCAGCGGATTCACTGAACCGGTAGCGTCCCCGCTCCAGGAAACAAAGGTATATCCCGGATTTGCGGTGGCAGTAACCAAAACGGATGACCCGCCGATGTAGGCTGCCTCATCCGGATTCTTCGCCACGGTTCCGTTGGTGGCATTCACTGTCAGAACGAAGAGCCTCACAGTGACCGTAAAGTTAGCCACCAAAGTCCGGCTGGCATTGAGGTTGAAGGTATAAAGGGCATTTGTTGATACCACAGTAGCCCCTTCGGTCCAGTTGACAAATGCGAAACCGGAGCTGGGCACCGCGGCTGCGGTCACCGATGTTCCGGAAGCAAAGGTTCCTCCGCCGGAAGTCAATCCTCCTGCCACCGGGTTGGATGATAATGTCAGGGTGAGCTCCGGTAATGCGGTTGTGAAAGTCCAAACGTAATCAGCCTGCAGGGAATTGCCTGTCAGGTTTTTAACGGAAGCAGATACCCGGCCGGTATAGGTGGTGTTTGGTTTAAGAGGCACACTCGGCGTAAAAGTAAATGTCGGACCTGTTCCGTCATACGTGAGTGTTCCGGCGATTTTACTGTCGCCCATGATCGAGAATGTTGCCTGGGTGATTGTGGCAGGATTCATTTTTTCGTTGAAGGTCACGGATATAACCTGGCCTGTCGGGACTCCCGTTGCTTCATTTGCGGGGATGGTTGAAACCACAAACGGGCATTCTCCCTCTGTACCCATGAAGTCATCTTTTCTGCATCCCGCCAGTAGGATAATCGACCCTATGGCAATGGCTGCCAAGAGTTTTGTTGTTTTCATCTGTTTGTTATTTGAATGAAAGAATATTACGGGGCAAAGATGAGTGGGAATTCGGCGGGGAGTATTACATGATTGTCGAATAGAATTACACAATTCACACTAATTCATTCATTTACAATAACCAGATAAGGGAAGGTATTCCGATGATGGCCGGGTACGCAATGCCGGAGAAAAGGTAAATCACCCGAATCTTAATTAAAAAAAAGTCCTATTTTTCCTGAGTGATAAGTTGCCGGATCTGACTGAGCATGCTAAACCGAGCAAAAAACAATTACTTCAACAAATTGTATTATTCATCTGATAATCGGTTTCGAATTGCATCTTTGCTGTTAACTGTTATGCGAAGTACTAAAGTTGTGTATTCTGGTCTTCTGGCCATCGTCTTATTCCTGAGTTCGTGTTCCCAGGTCATGGAATGGCCGGAGTCCCCGTTGTACAGTTTCGGGCAGGGAAATCCGGTTGCAAATTATGCATCAGACCTCGAGAATGCCAAAAAAGCCATAGTGGGTCACTATGCGCATTACGATGTGGTGGCCTATGAAGACACGACCACCAAAACCACCATGCGGACCTTCATCATCTCCTATGGTTATACTGATTTTTACCTTGAAGGTGGTAAGCTGATGCAGTCCGACCGTTTTGTGCACGCCGAACAAAAAATCAGTACGAAGAATGTGAAATCAGGGTTAAGCGACAAAGCCGTTCAGGCGATAAAGCCCAGGGTACACGAAGTGGAGCTAACCCTTGTTGATGGCAAGTGGCAGATGTATCGGTCGGCAACGCCCAGCCTGTTAGGCATATCCGGTGATCCGCTCAAGCCCTTGTCAACCGATCCGAATGATCCCAATCTGACCGATCCTGATCATGATGGCCATCCGGGAGTTACCGTAAAAATCAGTGTCGGTAATTTCTTTTCGGGTGAGATTTATATAACCAGAAGGGAAATTTTCAGTAATTACCTCACTTTGAATGCTGACGGTACCCTTAGTGGGTATGTGGTCGACAAATCGGAGCAGTTTGTGGTAGGCGCTTCAAAGAAAATACTTGCCCAGCCATCCAATTCGGTTCAGCATCCCGATTACGGACTGAGTCCGGTGTTGCTGGTTCCCATCAGCGCGGATATCGACACACCGGAGGAACTGATGCAGATCAGGGATAGCCTTTTCCCCAGGGAACCTGAATTCAAAACCAACTAACGCCGGGGCGAATATTTTTTGGACAGCCTCGCGTGACAGCTACGCAGAAATCCCCGGCCTGAGGCCAGCGGCTTCCAGAGGCGTTCTTCCGCATGCCGGGATGCCGTTATTTTATTTTGCCGGATGGGAAAAACAAGTTAACTTTTAGTCAACCTTGCTTTTAACCATCAAATCATGAAAAAACTGATTCTTTTTTGCTGGGGCATGTTTGCATTCACCACGGTGTTCGCGCAAACGCCCGCTTCTTTTAAATACCAGGCAGTTGCCAGGAATTCAACCGGGACGATCCTGGCCAATCAGCTGGTCGGCTTCCGTATCAGTATTCTGGCAGGAAGCCAAACCGGAACATCGGTTTTTCGGGAAACGCATGAAACCACAACAAATGAGTACGGTTTGGTCAACCTCGAAATCGGGAATGGAACTAATTTTTTGGGAAGTTTGGCGGAAATCGATTGGGGCAGTGATGCTTTCTTTATCAAAATTGAGATGGACCCCAATGGGGGCAATTCCTATATCCTGATGGGCGTCAGTCAGCTGTTGAGTGTACCGTATGCGCTTCGTGCCAAAACAGTGGATGTTGATCGGGTGAATGATGCCGATGCCGATCCGGAAAACGAGCTGCAGGTGCTGCAGCTCAGCGACAACCTGCTCACCTTAACGCGGGGCGGCGGTACGGTGACCCTGCCGTTGGCCGGCGGAAACGACAACTGGGGAACCCAGGTGGTCCTGACGGATGCTACCCTGTCGGGTGATGGGACGTTGGTGCATCCGCTTAAAATTGCCGACAACGGGATAACAACCGTGAAGCTGGCCAACGAATCGGTGACAGGGGACAAGGTATCCCGGTTGGGTGCAGTTGCCGGACAGGCGTTGAAGTGGAACGGCACCACCTGGGCGCCGGGAGATGATGCCGCCAGCTATTGGTCGAAAAGTGGCAACAACCTTTCCTATATGGAAGGCAATATCGGAATTGGGATGACCCCCATAGGCGACAGGCTGGAAATGTTCAAGGCCGATCTGAATTATATCAGGTTATACACCACTGCGTCGGGCACGGGAAGCGGTCAGGGGATGTTGATGGGTATGGCAGGTACCAGTCAATACATCTGGAACTATGAAAATGGGTTTATACGGTTCGGCACCAATAATGTAACCCGGATGACCATCACGGCGGCCGGAGATGTCGGTATCGGCAGTGCGTATCCCGATGCGACACTAGATGTGCAAGGAACAGTAACCATAGGCCAGTCGGGCCTTAAGTTTTCTGAAATCCGCGAAATCACGGGGACCCTTGATGCTGACGGGGTTTTTTCATTCGCCTATCCCAGCGGATATAGCAGTTCGAATATGAGGGTGCTTTCATGCGAAGTCAATTATGCGGGAACTGCCTGGATTGGCATCGCAGGAACAGTCAATTACACGACTGATGTGGCAAAAATGTTTTATTACCTGGCGGGCAGTATTTACATTTATTATCCGAATTCTGCTCAATTTCAGAACCGTGATTTCCGAATGCTGGTGATGAAGGTTGAATAGATAAGTCGGGGTAGTTACCATCTCCGGCAGACTTCTCAGAGAACCCTATGCCGACCCTGGTTTCTTATAGCCGGCAATATTCCTCGACCACCCGGACATCTCTGAGGATATGACTTTTCTGGAATTCGTACAACTGTTCGGGCAACCTTTGGGGGGGACTGGCCAATTTCTGGCGCCGGAGACTGGAAAAGGTGTCCGTTTGTTCCATTCCGGCTACATTTAAAGCTGAATCCTATTCAAGCGTTATTGGCTTATCCAAATAAAGGTCAAGGATCTTTGCGCGGATTATGAATTCGAATTTGGATTGGATCTGTGTAAGCTGTGCCTGAATCAATTGATTCTGAGCCACCTTGAAATCAACCGAAGAGGAAAGCCCGGATTTGTATTTCTCCCGGGTCAGATTGAACGACTCGGTTGCGCTTTTGATTGCCTCCTCAGTTGCCTCATATTTCGCCCGTGCATTCAGGGCGGCCGTGTAAGCCAGCTGAATATCCTGGCGTACTGCCAGTTTCTTCAGATCAAGCATTAGTCTGGCATCATCGGACTGAATCCTGGCCTGATTGATCCGGTTTCGTTCCCGGAATTGGCTGAAGAGGGGAATACTCACATTAACCGAAGCCCGGCTGTACATATTGTCCCTGAGTTGTTCGGTATACGGATAGGCTGCTGCCGGGTTCAGCTGGTTGACGCCAAGTTCACTGTATCGTGAATAAACCAAACCGTTAAGCGAAACGGAAGGCGATAATCCGGCTCTCATGGCTGCCAACCCGGATTCACGGCTTTTCAGCAGCAACTCTGCCGCAGTGATACCCGGATGATTGCCAAGAGCAAACTCAAAGACTTTTCCGGGATCCAATATATCCAGTGCAAGCGGACCCTCCAGACTTGCCGGCTTCTGAATGGTAAAACCGGATTCATTCTCAAGGTTAAGAAGCTGCTCAAGTGACAAATAGGCCGACCGTACATCGTTCTCGGCCTGTATTCGGGATAGATTATCTTGCGCAACCTGTGATTTCATCGTCAGGACCTCAACTTTGGACATTCTGCCGGCCTCAAAAAATCCTTCATTCATGCGCAGCTGTTCGCGGGTCGATTCGAGCTTGGCCACTGCCACGGCAAGTAATTCCTGGCTATAAAGGATCTGCAGAAAAGCAGAGGTTACCTCAATGGTCACCGATTTCCTCAGTTCTTTCTGCCTTTCGGATTCAGACTGGTAGGCGTATTTGCTGGATTTGGTCTGATACCAGTTCGAAAAACCGGAGAACAGCGGAAGAGATCCCTGCATTCCCACATTTCCATCCTGGTATTGGGTATTGATGTAACTGTAGTCCTCATAATTGACCGTTTTACCGGAACTCATGTTATGGGAAAAAAATCCTTCCAGGCTCGGTAACCGGGCCGCCTGGGAAGTCTGCAGGTTGTCTTTGGCAAGATCAACCTGCAACCCTTGCCTTTTTAGCCCGATATTCCGATCGAGAGCCATTTGAATACAGTCTTCAAGCTTTAAGGCATTCTGGGAATAGGATTGTGTCAACGGACAAAGGACAAGGACAATCAATATACCTATTCTGCTGAGGGTTGACATCTTTCTTGTATTATGGTTCGGATTGATATTCAGCTTCATTAGCCAGATGCCCGTCGAACAGCCTGATGATCCTGCCTGCATAGGACGCATCTTTTGGAGAGTGCGTAACCATCACTATACTGGTTCCATCCGTATTCAATTGTTTTAACAGATTCATGACATCTTCTCCGTTGGCTGAATCGAGATTTCCGGTAGGTTCATCGGCCAGGATCAGCAAAGGATTCCCAACAACGGCCCGGCATATGGCAACCCGCTGCTGCTGCCCTCCGGATAGCTGCTGCGGAAAATGCTTTTTGCGGTGCGATATGCTCATCCTCTCCATCACCTCTTCCGTCATCTTCTTCCTTTTGGCTACCGGCACTTTTTGATACAGAAGCGGTAGTTCGATGTTTTCAAAAACATTGAGTTCATCGATCAGGTTGAAACTCTGAAAAACAAATCCAATATTGGATTTTCTGAGAAGGGTCCGCTCCCTTTCTGAATACTTTGATACCTCCTTCCCATCAAAAATCAGCTGTCCGGAGGTCGGGTTATCCAATAAACCCAACAGCGTCAGCAGTGTGGATTTACCGCATCCGGAAGGGCCCATAATGGCTGCAAATTCGCCCTTTTTTATCCATAGGGAAACTTTATTCAGGGCAGTCGTCTCGACTTCATCCGTACGGAATACTTTGGTTAGTTCAATAGTCTGTATCATTTGGTTTGATTTTTAGATGATTACAAAATATGGTCAGGTTATTTCAGAATCAGTTTATCATTGTCGCCAAAACTAGTGTATGGACTCACAACGACCTTTTCTCCAGGCACCAGTCCTTCCAGTATCTCATAATATCTGGGGTTCATCCGGCCGGTCCGGATGGTCCGTTTACTGGCAAACTGGCCCGATGGATCCACCACATAAATCCATTGTCCGCCGGTTGATTCAAAGAAACCACCTTTTAGAACCTGGATGGCTTTAACCGGCTGGCCCAGTTCCACGTTGATCCGGTAGGTTTGTCCGGTCCGGATATTATCGGGTTTAACTCCTGAGAATTCCATGTCAACCTGAAACTGGCCGCCTCTTACCTCGGGATAGACCTTGATAATATTGAGGTTGAAATTTTGATCATTTCGTTCAAGTGTGGCCGGCAATCCGGTTCTTATCCTGTCGATCCAGTGTTCATCGATTTGGGCGGTAACCTTAAAATTGTCCAGGATGTGTATTTGCCCGAGCCGGTAACCACTGATAATGGTCTGCCCGATTTCCGCTTCCAAAGAGCCCAGCTGTCCGGTAACAGGCGCCTTAACATTCAGACTCTCAAGCTTGTCCTTTACCAATTCGATATTGTCCTGCATCCGGTCCAGAGCCCCTTCCAGACTCTTAACCTGGGTTGCCCTGAAAAGTGAATCCTGCACCGATTTTTCTTTGAAAAGCTGGATGGTCTGCTGGGTAAGTTCAGCATTTTCCTTGCTCAGAAGGTATTCCTGCTCGGAAATCAACCCCTGGTTAAAAAGCGTTTTATTGGCCTGGTACGTCCTGTTGAGCTTTATCAGGTCAAATTCATATTGGATGATCTGTCTCCGAAGTTCAATGCGCTGCTGCTCCATCATTATTTTAGTATCCCGAAGCCGGTTCTCCTGTTCTGCAAGATCAGCCTGACTGGTCAGGATTCTCAGGTTCAGGTCGGGATTGGTCAGTCGCAGAATAATGTCACCAGCGTTCACCATGGAACCCTCTTCGATAAGAATCTTTTCAACCCGGCCACCCTCCACCGCATCGAGGTAAACGGTTGTGAGAGGCTCAACGTTTCCTGTGGCTGTCATGTAATCAAGGAACTCAGCCTCGATTACGTCAGAGATTGTCAGTTTATCTTCCTGAACATTAAGTTTACTGGAATGATCGGAGAAGAAAAGCAGGTAAGCGATGACTGACACCAATAGGATGGATAATGAAATCCACAGAATTCGTCTTCTTTTTTTTGATTTATTCTCAATTATGCGGTCCATGTTGGTTTGGGTTTTTAGAAAGATAAAGCGCAACCATTTTTTTTGTTACAATCATCGTTTTACTGGTGTCTCAAACTCACTGCAGGATTAGTTTTGGATGCCCGGATGGCCTGTATGGAAACCATCAGCGTTGCCAGGGCCAGGGCCAGCAGCGCCGGTAAGGCAAACACCCACCACGAAAGAGTGGTGCGGTAGGCATAGTCTTTCAGCCATTCATGTAAAAAATACCAGGTAAACGGAATGGCAATGGCGATTCCTATCAGCACCAGTTTTGTAAACTGAGTAATCATCGACAAAACAATTTCCCAGTTGGAGGATCCGAAGGTTTTTCGAACAGCAATCTCTCTCGTTCTCCTTTCCGCCATAAAGCTGGACAGGCCAATCAGACCCAGGCATGCAATAAGGATCGCCATAACGGTAAAGTAAGCCATCAGGCTTCCCGAGCGGGTTTCGTTCTGGTAGACCTGGTCATAATCGTCCTCAATGAATGAATACTCAAAAGGATAGCCGGGAATTAC
>CAYWHP010000166.1:0-7182 GCA_964457845.1 uncultured Porphyromonadaceae bacterium
TCTTCTGATCAGGCCCTCCGCAACCGCCCCCTCGACTCCTTCTGCCGCACCGCCACGCTGGAACAGCTGCTCGCCGAGGCGCGCGAGCTGGAGCAATTCCGCCAAAGCGAGCCCAACCTCTATTTCCGGGTTAGGGCCCTCTTTTTCCTCTACGCCATCCATCGGTTTCATGTGCCCGTTCAGCACGCCATCGGCACCGAAGGCATCATCCCCTACGAGGCGTTCACCCTCATTCTCAGCCGCCGGTTCGAGGAGGCCATCAGCCTCCTGCTCAACGTTCAGGCGCAGCACGGCCCCAACGAGGGCATCTCCAGCGCGTTGGCCGATGCTTACCACCAGCTCGCCTTTCAAACGCTGGCCGATCAGGTGAAGCTCAGCGTGCGCTCCACCGCCGGCAACAAGTGGATGTTCCGCATCGGGCACCCTTTCGATCAGCCCCTCCGGATCCACCCGGTGATGCTGGCAAAGGAGGAGCACACGGGATACCCCTGTCTGCACGAAACCACGCCCGTGCGCATGGACCTCAGTCACAGCGGCTGGAGCGACATCTTCTTCCTCGGCATGGACTATCCCGCGGGGGCCAATGTGCTCAACATCTCGGTGGACCTGTGTATCCGTGATCCGAAATCCGGCACCGTGCCGCGGCCGCCCATCGAAACCTGGTTCCGCATTATTGAAGAGCCCGTGATCCGCCTCACCAGCATCGATCTGGGCGCCACGGCCTCCATCGGCAGTCTGGCGGAGATGTTCGACTTTGCGCGCGACTACCTCGGTTTGCTCAAGGCCGCTGTGATTGCCTCGGGCATAGTGCCCCCCGGCATGGAAGGTGCCGGTTTGCCGCTGGCCCCGCTGCTCGAAAAGATGGCCGGCAAGGGGAGGGGCATCGAGATTGTGAGCAAGGTAAACAACATCCCCAAAGGCTCGCGGCTGGCGGTATCCACCAACCTGCTCGCCTCGCTCATCGCGGTATGCATGCGGGCCACCGGTCAAACCGAAAAGCTCACCGGCATCCTCGGCGAGGAGGAGCGGCGCCTGGTGGCTGCCAAGGCCATCCTCGGCGAGTGGCTCGGCGGCTCCGGCGGCGGCTGGCAGGACTCCGGCGGCGTATGGCCCGGGATGAAACTCATCCGCGGCATGGAAGCCGGTGCCGGCGATCCCGAATACGGCATCAGCAAGGGGCGCCTGCTGCCGCACCACACCATCCTCGGCACCGATACGGTAAGTGCCGCCACCCGCCGGCGGCTGCAGGAAAGTTTGGTGATCGTGCACGGCGGCATGGCCCAGGATGTGGGCCCGGTGCTGGAGATGGTCACCGAAAAATACCTCCTGCGCTCGGAAAAGGAGTGGAAGGCCCGTCAGGATGCCATCCGCTACTTCGACGAGGTGGTGCAGAAACTCACCGCCGGCGACATCCGCGGCATCGGCGCCTTTACCTGGCAGAATTTCGAAGGGCCCATACAGGAGATCATCCCGTGGGCCACCAACCTCTATACCGAAACCCTCATCAGCACCATAAAAGCCGAATTCGGCCGGCACTTCTGGGGCTTCTGGATGATGGGCGGCATGGCCGGCGGCGGCATGGGCTTCATCTTTGATCCCGCCCGCAAGGCGCAGGGGCAGGAGCGGCTGCAGCAGCTCATGCTCGAAACCAAGAAGCGGTTCGAGCACGCCGTTCCCTTTGCCATGGATCCGGTGGTGTATGACTTCCGGATCAATGAAAACGGCACGATGGCCGGTCTCGAAACCGGCGACCGCTTTGCCGGCTTAACCGAAGACCGGTCGGGCACCACCCTTCCATCGGGCGCCGACCCGGGGAGCCATCAGAAACCGCTCAACGACCTCCTTGCCGAGCTGGGCTTCAACCCCGATCAGCATGAGCAGATCAAGGCCGAATTGCAATCGGGCCGCATCGGCCTGGCGAAAAACCGGATGCCCGCATCCACCACGATACACGACGTATCGTTGGCCCCGGCGGATACGTTGGCCCGCCCATCCGCCGCCGCTATCGCATGCCTCCAAAATCGTGAGGTGGCCATCGTCACCCTGGCCGGCGGCATCGGCACGCGGTGGACCCAGGGCGCCGGGGTGGTTAAGTCGCTGAACCCCTTCGCCAAAATGGCCGGACGGCACCGGAACTTCATCGAAACCCATCTGGCTAAAACCCGGAAAATAAACCACGACTACGGCACCCGGCTGCAGCACGTGTTCACCACCAGCTACTTAACCCATCACGCCGTATCGGCCTTTCTTGATACCGCTGAGGGCACCGGGGGCCCCGGCGATATATATGTATCGCCCGGCCGGGTGATCGGCCTGCGCCTGATCCCCACCGAGCGCGACCTCCGTTTCATGTGGGAAGAGATGCCCCGGCAGCTGCTCGACGAGCAGTCGCAGAAGAACCGGGAGAGCTTGCATGCCGCGCTCATCGGCTGGGCCAAAGGGGCAGGGGAGGGCGGGGATTACCGCGACAACAGCCCTTCGCAGTGCATCCACCCGGTGGGCCACTGGTACGAGGTGCCCAACCTCCTCCTCAACGGCACGCTGCTGCAGCTCATCACCGATAACCCGAACCTAAGGCACCTGCTGGTGCACAACATCGATACGCTCGGCGCCGGTGCCGATCCCGCGCTGCTCGACCAGCACCTGCGCGAAGGCAGGGCCATGACGGCCGAGGTGATCACCCGCAAGCTCGACGACCGCGGCGGCGGATTGGCCAGCGTGAACGGACGGGTACGGCTCGTGGAGGGGCTGGCCCTGCCCGACGACCGGATCGAGTTCGGGCTGAGCTATTACAGCACCAACACCTTCTGGATCGACATCGACAAGCTGCTTGCCGTATTCGGTCTGGTGCGCGCCGACCTCGCCGACACCCGGAAATGCGAAGAGGCCGTTTACCGCATTGCCGCCCGCATGCCCGCCTATGTCATCATCAAGGAGGTGAAAAAGCGGTGGGGCAAAGGTCAGGAGGACATTTACCCCGTAACGCAGTTCGAAAAGCTCTGGGGCGACATCACGGCGCTGCCCGAGCTCACGTGCGCCTACATCCACGTGAGCCGCATGCGGGGGCAGCAGCTCAAGGAGGTGGCGCAGCTGGATGGCTGGTCGCGCGATGGTTCGAAAGAATATATCGAGTCGATCTGCAGGTGGTAAGCGGGATGCGGGCAAAAAATCGATAAAGTTTTCGTTGAGAACGAATAATAGTTAACTTTGTAAACGAAAACTATTGAAATGTTATCCGGAGCCCTTATAAAACAGGTGATTGACTCTCAACGGGAAAGGCTTTCAGGCATGGATCCCGGTTTGCGCCGGGATTTCTCCGATTATCAGGAGCTTACATCACATGCAGTGATTGTTTCGGGTGTTCGCCGTTGCGGGAAGAGTACGCTGCTTCGGCAGATCTATAAATCCTATCCTGATCATTCCATCTACCTGAATTTCGAGGATCCCCGCCTCGCCGGTTTTGATCTGAGCGATTTCAACCGGATGCATGAATCCGCGGTCGGGGAGGGGATCACCGTTTATTTTTTTGATGAGATACAGAATATCGGTCAGTGGGAGAGTTTCGTCCGGTTCAGGCTGGATGAGGGTTACCGGATTTTCATTACCGGATCTAATGCATCGATGCTGAGTAAGGAGCTGGGTACCAAACTAACGGGCAGGCATCTGTCGAAGGAGCTGTTTCCGTTTTCCTATCGGGAATACCTCGAATTTACCAATCAGCAGCAGGGTGCGCAATCGGCCCTGGCCTACCTGCAGAGCGGAGGGTTTCCGGAGTTTCTTAAAACCGGACTGCCGGAGGTTTTGATGCAGGCTTTCAATGACATTATTGTCCGTGACATTTCGGTTCGCCACAATCTGAAGAATAGCCGGACCTTGCAGCAGTTGGCTGTATGGCTTGTGTCGAATGCCGGAAAACCGGTCACCGGGAACAGTCTGAAAAAGATATTCGACATCGGCTCCTCATCCAGCATGATGGATTATCTGTCGTACTTTATTGATGCGTGGCTTTTCTTCTTCGTGCCCCGATTCAGTTATTCGCATAAAATTCAACTGGTTAACCCCAAAAAGGTCTATTGCATCGACAATGGGTTCATCCATGTTAACTCGGTTTCGTTCAACGATGACAGCGGCAGGCTTCTCGAGAATGCTGTTTATATGCAATTGCGAAGACGAACAGCGGAAATCTGTTATTTCAAAGAAAAGAAGGAGTGTGATTTTGTTGTACACCAGCAGGGTAAACTAACCGAATTGATACAGGTTTGCTGGCAACTGGGTTCCGACAACCTTGGGCGGGAGCTTGCCGGGCTGCATGAGGCGATGGATTTTTTTAACATCAGGGCGGGGACGATTATTACCTGGGATCAGTCGGATACCTTTGAAAAAGAGGGCAAAACCATTACCGTTTTACCCTTTTACCAATGGGCATGAAAAAACCGGGCGACCGGTTTTTTTCGTTTATGGCGGTCTGTTCGTCATAACCCGCCGGCACAGCCGAATGCCGCCGGAAGGGGTTATCGTTTCCTTCGTCAAATACTTGGGCCAATGGCGGCCCGCCGCCTCAGTATATCCGGGGATTCTTGTGATTTTCATAACAGGAAAGCAGTAGGCGTCACGCGTCACGCGTCACGCGTCACGACAAGAATGGAAACATGAAATCACTACATTATGGCTTGCTGGCAGCAGCGCTGTTGCTTGCCGGTGAGGCAGGGCAGCTGCAGGGCCAGGATTGGGGCCTTGGCGTGCGCGCCGGCACCGCAGGGGTGGGAATCGACGTTACCCGCGGGGTGATGCCGGGTCTGGCCATCCGCGCCGGGTATTCGCACCTGGTGATCCCGTACACCACGGTGCAGGAGCTCGAGGGCTACCGGCTGCAGGCCGATGCGAAGGTTCAGCTGGGGGGCGCCGTTTTGCTGGCCGACTGGTACCCATGGAAAAACAACATCAGGATCACCGGCGGGCTGTTGCTTAACCGGCTGAATGCCAATGTGGAGGTGAGCTCACTCAGCGCGTACCTCTTCGGCGACATCCTCATCCCGGCGGCCGATGTGGGCACCATTTCGGCCGTTATCAAACCGGCGCTGGTGTCGCCATACCTCGCCGCGGGATACGGGTTGCCGGTTACGGCCGACAAGCGCGTCACCTTTCAGGCCGATCTGGGGATCGTTTACCACGGCAAGCCCCGCGTCAGCATGACCGGCAGCGGCGTGATCGGTCCGATGGCCGGCGAGATGAACCAGGTGGTAATCAATAATTTCCTTGCCCAGTACCGCGTGTACCCGATGCTCAATGCCGGGATACGGGTAAAAATCGGCAAACCAAAAACGGAACAGCTATGAAATCAAAATATATTCTGACAGGCCTTGCTGCAATCATCATGGCCTCGGGGGTTTCCTGCCGGAAAATCGATAAGGACGACCTCATCCTCTCGGCCAATCTGAATATATACAAAACCATCGTTAACTGCATCTACACCGATGCCACCACGGGCCAGCCCCCTGTGCTGACGGCCGCCTCGGGGCTTAAGGTGGAGGTCACCAACCCGTTAACGGGCCTGGTGGTTGAAATCTCATCGGGCAAGTGCCAGTCGCTGTTTGAGCCGAACTACCCGATCGCCTCCTTCGCGCTGAACCCCTATTCGGCGGTCCCGTCGGTGGAAAAGCCGGTGGTGCTGCTGGTGAAAACCACCCATCCGGCTTACCGCGACCAGTACACCACCCTTACCCTGATGCAGGAGCGCGTGGTGAACGAGGAGATCCGGCTCATCAGCCGGAACAACCCGCCCGAAGGCATGGATGTATCGAAATTCAGCGATGTGGTGAGCTCGTCGGCCACGGGAGCCACTGCCGATTCGGTCGACATCACTTCGGCCAACGGGCTGTTTAAACTGCACATCCCGGCGGGGACCATCCTGAAAGACAAGTCCGGCACACCGCTCACGGGCAGGCTCTCGGTGGAGATGATATCGGTGGATGTATCCACCGATGAGGGGCGCCGTAACATGCCCGGGATCAACCAGCCGCTCATCACCGCTGATGGCAAGGAGAGTGCCATGTTCAACCCCCTTACCTACAGCAACATGGTGATCAGCGATGAAAAAGGCCGTATCGCCGCGGAGATTGTGGGGGAGCCGCTCACGTATTTCGTCAGCCTCACCGGTTCGCAGCCGTTGCCGGGAAGTACCTTTAAAACGACAACCCTGCTGCCCGGGTATCTGTTTAATCCGAATACCGGTGCCTGGGAGAGCTTAAGCAGCAATCCGTTACAATTCTTTCCGGGCGGACCGCCGTCTGGCTTTGTAGCCACCGCTGTTCCGGTGCCACTTGCGCTTGCAAACAGCCATGACAATGATCCGCCCATCCGGATCGACCTGATTCTGACCTTGCCGAATGACAAGCCCGCCCTGCCAGCCGGGTTCACCGTGAAGGTATGGGGTACGAGGTATGGAGGAGGTGAGACGCAGCAACTGTTGAGTACGGGTATTACGGTTAACGACCCCCAACAAAATTTCACCTTTGGAAGCTTTTCGCCCATGTACGCAAACTTCACGGTGAAGCTGATGAATGAAACACTGATGGCAGCCCCGTTTGAGCAGTCGAAATCCAGCCAGTTGCTGAGCATTACGCCCGCGTTCCCGATGTCGCCGCCCTCCTCGGCATTCCTCGATCCTGCCACCGGTTCAGCCACCACCCGCTTGTACCTGCAGTTTGCCTGCGACCCCACCGACGGGAACAGTGTATTTATGGACTCACAGAACCTTCCGGCCAGCTTCTACCTGATCTTCAGCGGCACCGGCTTTACCGGCGAAACCATGATCGAGATCACCGGCGGCTCATTCGAGGTGCCCTTCAACCCGATGCTGGAAACCGCCGGCGTTTGGCAGGCCAAGGTGGTGATGGGCGAAATGGAGTATCCCGAAGGTACCGGGCGGGTAACCGTTACCCCTGCCGACTTCTTCACCGCCGATGGGAAGATGTATTTCCGTTACACGCCGGCCACGGCGGGGGGGTGTGATGAGTTTAAGGCGGCGATGCGACTCAATTGATCGTGACCCCGGCTTTCGCCGGGGCAGGCTCAAGTGATGCGTGACGCGTGACGCGATGTAGAGACGCATAAATGCGTCTCTCTTAACGCATAAATGCGTCTCTCTTAACGCATAAATGCGTCTCTCTTAACGCATAAATG
>CAYWHP010000166.1:7282-9170 GCA_964457845.1 uncultured Porphyromonadaceae bacterium
CGTCTCTCTCCCATCACCCCGCCAACCCAATCATTGAAAACCTTACAAATTTGGAATCTGATTCCAAATTTGTAAATTTGTAAATATGATTTTACGCACAGCAACAGATGAGTTAAAGGAACTGGCCGGTCAGTTTAGGGCGGTGGCGGTGGTTGGCCCGCGCCAATCGGGCAAAACAACCCTGGTTCGGTCGGTCTTCGGGGATAAACCGTATGTGAATCTGGAAAATCCGGATATACGGCGCTTTGCGCTGGAGGATCCGCGCGGATTCCTCGCGGGTTTTCCGGATGGTGCCGTGCTGGATGAAGCCCAGCGGGTGCCTGAGCTGTTTTCTTATTTGCAGCAGATTCTCGACGACAAGCCTGTTCATGGCCTGTTTATCATCACCGGCTCCAACAATTTCCTGCTGCAGGAAACTATCTCGCAGAGTCTTGCTGGCAGGGTAGGGTACCTCTATTTGCTGCCCTTATCACTGGAGGAGATCGGAGCGGTTTCGGGCAAAACCAATTCACTCCTGTTTACCGGCGGATATCCCGCTCTCTACCAGGAGAAAACAGATCCGTCAAAGTGGTTTGCCAACTACATCAGAACCTACGTGGAGCGTGATGTACGATTGCTGAAAAACATAACCGACCTGATTACATTTGAACGCTTTCTCAGGCTGTGTGCCGGAAGGATCGGTCAGTTGCTGAATATGAGCAGTCTGGCTGTTGAAACCGGTGTCGATGTTAAAACGATCGGATCATGGGTCAGTGTGCTGGAAACCAGTTTTTTGGTTTTCAGATTGCAGCCCTGGCATGAAAATTTCAATAAGCGGGTTGTAAAAATGCCGAAACTCTATTTTTATGATACGGGTCTTGCCGTTGCGCTTCTTGGAATCGAACATGCGGAACAACTGGCTATGCATCCATTCAGGGGAAGCCTTTTTGAGAATATGATCATTGTTGAGCTGCTGAAGCGCAGATTTAATGCAGGGCGTTCCAGTAACCTGTTTTTCTGGCGCGACAATACCGGTAATGAAGTTGACCTGATACTAGACTCTGGTGGGCGAAGGGTGCCGGTTGAAATCAAATCAGGGCAAACCATAACCGGGGATTATGTAAAGGGAATCCGGTATTGGAACAAGATAACCGGCAGCACGGGCGGATATGTTGTATATGGCGGCGAACTCAGCCAGCATCACAGCGATGGCATCAGCATTGTTCCATACGGTGAGCTGAATACAATTCAAATCTAATCAATACCTTTAATCCATCAATCAATCAACCAATACTTGCAGCCATGGCAAAAACCGCACTCATCACCGGGGCCACCGGTCAGGACGGGGCCTATCTCAGTGAATACCTTTTAAAGAAGGGCTACATCGTTCACGGGATCAAGCGGCGCTCGTCGAGTTTCAACACCGAGCGGATCGACCACATCTACCAGGATCCGCACGTGGAGAACCACCGGTTTGTGCTGCACTACGGCGACCTCACCGATTCGATGAACCTCACGCGGATCATCCAGGAGGTGCAGCCCGACGAGGTGTACAACCTGGGGGCCATGTCGCACGTGAAGGTATCGTTTGAATCGCCCGAGTACACGGCCGATGCCGACGGGATCGGCACGCTCCGCATTCTGGAGGCGATACGCCTGCTCGGCATGGCCGATCGCACCCGCTTTTACCAGGCCTCCACCTCGGAGCTGTATGGTTTGGTGCAGGAGGTTCCGCAGAGTGAGCGCACCCCCTTCTACCCGCGGTCGCCCTACGGCGTGGCCAAGCTGTACGGCTTCTGGATCACCAAGAACTACCGCGAGGCGTACGGCATGCATGCCTCCAACGGCATCCTCTTCAACCACGAATCGCCCATCCGCGGGGAGACCTTCCTCACCCGCAAGGTAACCC
>CAYWHP010000167.1:0-8810 GCA_964457845.1 uncultured Porphyromonadaceae bacterium
GCCCTGTATATTGCTGTATCGGAAGCAGTTCACCTGTTCGCAGATACATATACCGGCGAACCTCCCGGGCCGCCAGTTCAATCCGGGCATCAGAGCCGGAATACATAACCACCGGAAGATCCGTTTTCGGGTTGGAACAGGAGAACCATGTGAGCAGGGTTAGTACGATCAGAACGCCAGGTGCGCCGGCAATGAACCGGGAACGTTTTGTTTTCATGGGAGCAGGATTAGGGTGATTTCAGTGACCGACCAGGGCAGAACAGTGAATACAGGCTTGTCCGGGTTCTTAATAATTACTTGTTTTTCAGCTTTTTTGATCGCATTTGTGTTAGCCTCGCTGTTTGAACTCAGCGGACCGTCGGCATAAACCATACGAAGGGAAGCGGTATTGGAAGCAAGGGAGAAGGCCTTGAGATCGAGGGTGATGGAAGGGGCGTCGGGGCGGTAGTTGAGGACATATATAGTAAGGGAAGGGGTCCCGGCTTGCGCCGGGATGACAATAGAGGCTTTCGCGGGGATGACAACGCTGCTGGCGGCTGTACGGTTGGGGGGAGCGGTCCCCGCATTCGCGGGGATGACAGTTGAGGTTCCGGCCTGAAGGTACAACCCCGGTAAGTTTTGCAGGGTGTCGGTTTTGTGGATGTAGCGCACCGGGCTGCGGCTCATCAGTTCGAAGATGCGTCCGGCGGCGGAGATGTAGCAGGTATCCTTCGATGATTCGATAATGTTCTGTCCCCAGGTGTTGCAGAGGTTGTTAAAGCAGGCAAACTCGAAATCACCGCCGAGGCGCTGAAACAGGAGCAGCTCGCGGGCCGTATTCATGGCGTAGTTCCAGGTGATCTCATGCTCCTGCAGCGACATGTTGTCGGGCGGTTTGCGGAAATTGAGCGCATCCAGTGCCGGCTCCGACCAGTCGAGCGGGGCGAGCCACTCGGTATTGGATAAGGTTATGTTCGTGCCGTTCTTCCGGTTGTACTCCCCGATGATGGCGAGGTCCTTTCTCAGGTCAGCCTCGTTCGTTGCCCGGTCGGTGATCACATCGATGTGTTTCCCGGCGATCTCAAGCATGACCGCCAGGTTATCGTTGAACCGCCAGTACCCGATCATGTCGAGCTTTATGGTCGGATCAATCATTTTCATGGCCATGGAATACTCCACACATTTCTTTGCATACTCCTCCCAGCCGAACCGGCGGTAGGTTTCGTTGTCGATTTCCCAGTATTTCACGCCCAGCGGCTCCGGGTATCCGTGCTGCTTGCGGAGCGCGCCCATCGGGGTTTCCGGGCTGCCGTTGCAGTACTCCACCCACTGCGCGGCGCGGTCGGCCGTGCCCGTAAGGAGGTTCACACAGAGGAACGGTTCGGCGCTGACCAGGCGGCAAAGCTCAACAAATTCAACGGTGCCGGCATGGTTCTCCTCGATGCCGCCCCAGTATTCGCTCACCACCGGTTGCCTGTCGAGCCTCGGCCCCACCCCTTCCCGCCAGTCGTAAAATGAGGCAAAGCATCCCCCCGGAAACCGGATCAGCGGCACACCGATCCGTTTCAATCCATCCACTACATCGCTGCGCCACCCTTTGGCCGAATTGAGCGGCATCAGCGAAAATCCGTCGGCCGCCACGGTGGCCCCGGCCTCAACGGATATGGCAAAGGTTGCAATGCCGCTGAACTTGCCCGGATCGAGCCGGCAGGAATACTCCCTGAAGATGCCGTCTGTTACCGTGATCTTTTCTGTTAGTAAAGGCTGACTAAAGTTTTTCCCGGCATAGAGGCCAACCGTCACCACCACCGGAAAGGGCCGTGGGTCGGCTGTCCGGTTGTTGCTCAGGTATCCGCGGAACAGGCATTCTTCTCCTGCCCGCACCCGGATGCCGTCCTGTGCCAGGAAGGCGCTGCCCGATGCCTGCCGGTTCTCCAGAACGGCCGCCTGCAACCCGTGGTGAAAATTCCAGTAGCGGTTGGCGCCCATCCTCACCTCCGGGAGAACGGGAAATACATACCAGTTATTTATCTCGTAGCCCGAGTGGTACCATTTTTCACCCCTCAGGTCATCCGTTGGCTTTCGGCCGATCCACTCCCACAGGTTCTCCTTAAAGGGAACAACCTCCTCCAGACTGGCATTGTAAAGTTTCTCAGCCCAGAGCCCCTCGATCTGGGCCCCGAGGCCGAGCTCAATGAAGTTCCCATATATCAGCGGGTTGACAGGCTTTTCGTTCACTCTTTGAGAAGTTACCCGAAAGGCAGCTGCCGGCTTCTGGGCCGGCGCCATTGAGCATACAGCCCACAGGGCAAGAAATGACAGCAGGAATTTTTTCATGACCGGAAATTAATACTTTGGCGCCAACGGCAATACCGTCAGCCCTGCTCAGATATCTTCTTCAGCTTCGGCCGGTCGATAATCTCGATGCGGCCGGATTCGGAGCGGATAATCCCCGACAGGCAGAAGTCGTGAAGGATTCTGACTACGCTCTCCTTGGTCATATTGGTCATTTCTCCGAGCTCCTGCCGGGTGAGGATCATCTCAAAGGAATCCGACCGGTAAACCTCCGTTGCAAAAAAGAGCAATGCCTCTGCCAGCCTGCCGGGCATCTTCTTACGGACCATGCTGATCAGCTTCTTATGAACAGCCAGTGTTTTTTCACTCAGATCGGAGACCATGCCTGCGGCAAATGCGGCGTTCTCGCCAACCAAACGGTTCAGGATTTCCAGACTGATGAAACAGGCGTGCACATCGGTAAGAGCTGAAACGGAATTGATATTACCGGAATCCGTGTAAATCCCGGGTCCCACAAGCATTTCCATAGGAAGGGCAATTCCCAGCATGATCTTTTTCAGCCCGGGGCTCTCATTGAATATCCGGGCAATCCCCTTCGAAATGAATACGGCATGCGTGGCAGGGGATCCCTGTTTCAGAATCATTTCGCCCGGTCGGAATGCCGCTTCAAACCGATTCTGATCGACTATCCGGAGCTCATCCTCACTGAGGTTCCTGAAATTCTTCCAAGACGTTACACATCCGATACAGGAGTTGACAAGTCTTTCCGTTAACATAGCCGGCATTTTGTGGAAATAAAGGTACGGTTCAGCCGGTAAAGATCAAAATAGTGCACCCATATCACCTCCGGTATTGACATATATCAACTGCCAGTGTTTATTTTATCACAAACAGCTATGCATATATCAATATACATAATGACTCATTGCACGGGGCTATTCGTAATTTTCAATCCAAACTATTTTTTAAACTATCAATCTTATGAAGAAGCTAATCAGACTATTAATGCTCGGAGTTTTTGCGGGATTCCTGTTCACCGCATGCGAAGGTCCTGCCGGTCCGGCGGGAGCCAACGGCAAGGATGGTAAGGACGGAATGAACGGTAAAGACGGGATCAACGGCGTAGATGCCAATTCCTCCTGCGTGAAATGCCACAACACGGCAAAATGGGCTTCCCTCGAAAGTGAGTACCATTTGTCGAAGCACTTCACCGGCAACACCTCGGCACGCAACACCAAATGGTGCGCCAGGTGCCACACACATGAAGGATTTGTTGAGGTAACCACCCAGAACAAAAACTTCCCTTCGAACGACATCCCAACGGGCAAACGCGTCACTTGCAGCACCTGCCACCAGCACGGTGCATTTGACTTTGGCGCAGATACAGCAGCCATGATTCTGTCACAGAAAGATCCGGTTGCCCTCGCTTATGACAATTATGCAAAAACCACCGACTTTGGTGCCGTTAACAACCTCTGCACAACCTGTCACCAGATCCGCGGCGTTACCGCTACCCAATATATCGACAGCCTCGGCGCACTGAAGGCCTACAATGCCCTTCCGTTCTTCCCGTTCAACAAAGCCGGTCAGGACGATCAGGCCGCAATTAACTATCAGGTTGGACAGGGATTCTCGGTACATGACGGCAACCAGTCGAACCTGTTTGCAGGTGTCAACGGTTACGAGTATGCCGGTCAGACCTACACCCGTACCTGGAAGCACTCTGCCTTCAAGTGCACCGACTGCCATATGAACCAGTACAATGCCACAACAAAGACCGGCGGACACACCCTTCATGTTAACGAAGAGGCTTGCACCGCATGCCACGGTGGTGACAAACTGACTCCGGTTACCGCCCAGATCGATGCCCTGCGCGTTGAACTGGCTGAACTGCTGGTTACCCGTAAAGTATTCAGGAAATCAACCAACTCATCGGGTGTTGTTTCCTACAGTGCTGTACAGACACACGACTTCTACGGAACACTCTTCCCGACTACTGAATCGACCACCAAATTCGCAACGGCTACCGCAAGCGGCAATACCGTTAGCGCCACCACCGGTCTGGTTGTTTATGGCAACAAGATCACCATGGCCACCGACGCCCTCTTTGCAAACCGCATCGGCCGTCCGTGGAAAATGGGTGAACTGGGTGCAGCCTATAACTATGGCTACATCAACAGCGAACTCTCCATGGGCCTCCACAACCCGGTATACGCACTTCAGTTGCTCCAGAAATCCATTGACTGGATCAAGGCAAACTAATTGATGCTTTATAGTTGATGAAAAGGGCTGCCTCCGATCGGGGCAGCCCTTTTTTTTATTTCACGCGCCACCTCTCGAGGCGAGAGGCGATAAATTCAATGATTTGCCGGTTCTCCTCCTTCCCGGTTCCCCGGATTTCCATCGGCTCACCGAATTCAAACCAGATGTCGCGGTTGCGGGGTTCCAGCGGACCAAGATCCTTAACCAACGTTCCATTGAGCCAGAAATCGGTTTTCAATGCAAAAGGGATGACTTTCAACCCGGCCTTTGAGGCAAGTTTAACGCCGAGTGAATTGAACTCCTCGGGATTGAATCCCATACGGCGCGTGCTTTGCGGGAAGATGACCACCGATCGTCCGCCTGCAAGGATCTCCTGGCCACGGTTGATAACCAGCATAAGATCGTCCCTCGAATTGTGACGGCTCACCACGATCGGATCGCGCGAACGCATGATGGGCCCGAAGGCCCGGCTCTTCACGAGGCTGTCTTTAACAACGAATGTGCAGTCCATTGTCTGCGAGATCAGGAAAGGGAGCACCATGGTTTCGAGGGTACTCATGTGGTTTCCGATGAGCACCACCGGATCTTTTGATTCCCGGATATGGCGCAGGCCCGAAACATGGAACCTGCCACCGCAACGCTCCAGGAGCCGCATCACTTCGCGTGACGACTTCACCCACTCTTCGGTGGTGTAGAGACCCTTCAGGGCCTTGCTTCTGGCCCTGAAACTGATCCCCAGAAATTTGTACCGGAATGCAACATGGTAGCCCGGAATCAACCGGTGCATCAGCATAACGGGCAGGTTCGCAGGGGTATCGTAATGGTCCCGGATGGAAAGGTCAAGGTTCACGCAACAGGTTTTAGCACCTGCAAAAGTAAGTCAATCAGGCGTGAATTAAAAACCGGCAGCAAGAAGCTGACGCGTATGGTCATACGCCAGCTGAAAAAGCTCCTCGGCATATTTCACGCGCAGGATATCGTACTTTTCAACTCCCGGTGGCTCAATATAGAGATCGGCATTGCGGCCTGATTTTATCGTGGCCTTGTCGACACTGATATGAAAAACCCGTGTTCCGATCTGCATGATATTGTCGAGCTGGTTGGTTTCGTGAATCGGGCTTATGTTTACGGCAATCACCTTTTCACAGAAACGCCGTATCGGCTTGATGGGCAGGTTATCCACGGTACCGCCGTCGACATAGAGGTATTCACCAAGCTTAACCGGAGAAAACAGGATGGGTATACTGGAAGATGCCACGATGATGTCGGCAAGCGGGCCTTTTGTGAGGTATTCCACCCGGCCTTTGTTGAGGTTACATACGGCTACCACGAGCGGTACCGGAAGGTCTTCAATATTTTTATAGGGAACGATCGACCGGATCTGGCTGTTTAGCCCGTCGAGCCGGATAAAACCCTGCTTCGACATTTTAAACTTGCTGATTTTCATAAAATCCTGCTCACGCAGGATATTGAAGATCTCCTCGGGATCCATGCCGGCGGCCAGAAAGACACCGGCAATGGCACCGGCGCTCACACCCGATATGATTTCCGGCTTGATGGCAGCCTCCTTCAGCGCCTTTGCCACCCCAAGGTGGGCGAACCCCCTCGCTCCGCCGCCACCAAGGACCAGGCCGGTATGGTAGAAGGGATTCATGGGGTCGTGACGCGTGACACGTGACGCGTGACACGAAAGACTATCGATATGGAAGCTGTGACCGACATGGTGTTTCTATCTTCTGCTTTCCTCAATCAAAGCCCAGATGTTTTCTGAAGGTGTTCCGGGAGGTATGGCGCATCCCGCATTGAGAATAAAGCGGTTTGATCCGCCCATTATTTTGATCAGATCCTTCGTTTTTCGCCTGACCTCCTCGGCCGAACCCATCGCTATGACACCACTTGGATCAATATTCCCGATGAGGGTGACCTTGTCGCGGAACACCTCGGCAATCCGCCGGATATCTGTTTTGTAATCCAGTTCGAGTGCGTCGGCACCGGTAGCGATCATATCCTCCAGGATGAGCTCGGTGTTCCCGCAGATGTGAAGGGTGTAAGGCAGTCCCAGCCGGTGGGATTCTTCAATCACCAGCTTCTCATAGGGGAAGGCATATTGCCGGTATAATTCGGGGGGGATAAGGTCGGGACCCGCAGGGGAATCGCCGTTCGAAAGCATGTCGCACCCCGTTTCAGCCATCAGCTGCACAAACCGGGTTGTTGCCTCGGTGCAGTAGGTAAGCAGTCCGGTTTTATCGTCCTCGTCGGCGGTGTAAAGGTCCATCATCCACTCGGCCGATCCCCTGACCATTCCGGCCAGTGAGAAGGGGGCCTGATCGCAGTTGCCGCGTACATAGATATCATCGCCGACGTATCGCTTAACCAGGCGGACCGCTTCGAGCCAGTTCATCACATACGGATAATCTTCGATGCTCAGCATCGGCAGACTGGCATATTCCTTCAGATCACCGAGCATTCCCCGGTGACAACGGGCCGGTTCATTATCCGGAAAATCAACCTCCACGCCGAGGGCTCCGGCAAGGGTGACCGTATCCATGTCAACCAGTATCCCGTCGAATTCATATTTCTCCACCGACCGCACCAATGCTTCGGCCATTGATACCGGATCCTCGCGGAACTGTTTCATGGAGATGCCGTATTCACGGGCAGCCAGCATGAAATTGTGCAGCATAACCGGCGTTCTGTCACTCGGTTTTCCGGCCAGCGCGGCCACTATTCGTTCTTTTGATGTCATACAGATCAGATTTAACCCATTTGCTCGAGCGTCTTGCCTTTGGTTTCAACAAGCACCTTGCGGAAAAAGAAGAAAGAAAACAGTGTTGCGGCCGCATAAAAAAGGAAGATGTACCCGATACCAGAGGTATTCGGAAAGAGACCTGCAACGAAGGGGAAAAGGAATGCCATCACGGCATTGAAAAACCAGTGTGAAAAGGAACCGATGGAGGCGCCACGGGCGCGTATGTTATTCGGGAACATTTCCGAAAGAAGGACCCATATCACCGCTCCCTGTGAAGAGGAGAAAAATGCCACAAAACCCACCAGCATGAAAACAGGCATCAGGCTGCCAAAGGCGCTGGTGATAAACGACAGTGCAAACAGCAGCAGAAAAACGGTCATGCCGAGCGAGCCGATGAGCAGCATCTTTTTCCGGCCGATCCTGTCGATCAGCCGCATCGCCACGAGGGTGAATATCAGATTGGTAAAGCCGATGATAACCGTTTGAAGGATGGCCGAATCGGTACTGAAATTTGCCGCCCGGAATATATCGGTTGTATAATACATGACGATGTTGATCCCCGTGAACTGGTTGAACATGCCTACAGCGATTCCGATCATCACCAGTTTAAGGTATGGCTTCCGGAAAAGGTAAACGCTCTTTCCCATAACTTCGGTACTTACGGATTCTTGGATCTCCTTAATCATGGTATCGAGGTCGGCGCCGGCGTTTACTTCGGCCAGCACCTGCCGGGCCTCTTCAGCGCGCCCTTTCATGACCAGCCAGCGGGGGCTCTGACTCACACGGAACAGCAGAACAAAGAAGAGAATTGCAGGCAGTGCGCCCGCCATAAACATCCAGCGCCAGTTATTCTCACCCGTGTTGAGCAGCAGATAATCCGAAAAGAAAGCCACAAGAATACCCACCACAATAGCCAGCTGGAAGGTCACAGTGAGCCGGCCCCGATGACTCGCGGGTGCAATTTCAGCAATGTAAAGCGGAGACAATACGGAAGCACCGCCGATGGCAAGGCCTCCGATCACCCGGAAGACCAGAAATGAGGCAAAATCCCAGGCCAGACCGGTGCCGATGGCCGAAACGAGGAACATCAGGGCCAGGGCCCGCAACACGAGCCTTCTTCCAAAATAGTCACCCGGTTTGCCAACCGCCAGGGCTCCGAAAACACACCCAATAAGTGCTGAACTTACCGCCCATCCCTTCATCGCATCGGAGAGCCCGAAATGCTCCGTGAAAAACGGTATGGCCCCATTGATAACGGCTGTATCAAAACCGAACAGCAGACCGCCCAGGGCCGCAACAAAGGTGTAAAGGTAAAGACGCTGTTTCATGGGAATAGGGACGTTTTAACGTGAGGATGCTGCGTTTGCACAAACGTACTAAATTTTCGTGTAAGGTTGGCGATCCCCGCCTTCGCGGGGATGACAGCTAGGCGGTTGGCGATCCCCGCCTTCGCGGGGATGACACAAGAACGCTTCCGCGGGCAGTTCGTTTTGGGGTAGCGGTCCCCGCCTTCGCGGGGATGACA
>CAYWHP010000168.1:0-8683 GCA_964457845.1 uncultured Porphyromonadaceae bacterium
ATCAACCTCGATACCGGCAACCTCTGGCTGGGCGGCGGCGATCCGCTGGAGATGATTGAACGGTTCGGACCGTTGATCGAACATGTACACTGGAAGGATCTTCCCGCCGAAATGATCGAAAAAAGGGGCACCCAGTTCGGTTGCGGCATGTCGCTCACCGCCCTCGGAGATGGCGTGATCGGCATCGAAGCCATATACAAGGCCCTGGTAAAATCGGGTTTCGACGGCTATTCCACCCTGGAAATTGCCGGGGAAGCGGCCGTTTTGAAGAGTTTTGATTTTCTGAAAAAATTGGGCGCGGAATAAAGTTTATCCGATGAAAATACCGTTAATCCGATCCGGAAGGATCCTGGCATTGCTGTTGCCGGCCTCATTTCTGCTGGTTCAGTGTACCGGCACAATGCCATCAGATGGAAAACTGGAGCAAGGTTTTCGGAATCCGACCGTTGAAAACCGGCCCCTTGCCTTTTGGGACTGGCTAAACGGATACGTGGATACCACCAAAATGGTTTTTGAGCTGGAGGAGATGAAGCGGCAGGGCATGCGGGGGGCATTCATCTGGGATGTGGGCGCCCTTGCCGACCCCGGGAAAATGATCCCGGCAGGCCCGGCCTTCCTGGGTGAACAATCACTTAAAACCATAGCGCTGGCATTGAAAACCGCGGGCCGGCTCGGACTGGATATGGGGATGATTGCCTCGAGCAGCTGGAACGCCGGGGGAGACTGGATCAGTGAGGCGGATGCCAGCCGGCAGCTGCTCAGCACCACCCGCGTGGTTACCGGACCGTCGAAGCAGCGGATTGCCGTGGGGCTGCCTGAAAGTGAAGCGGGTAAAGCGAATGCGCACGTATTGATCGGCTCCCTAGCCATACCGCATTCCGATTCCATGCGGATCGATTATTCCCGTGATAAGGCGATTTCCCTGGATGAGTTCACGACATCGGATCGGTTTATCGAGTGGGAGGTGCCCGAAGGGAAATGGGATGTCATCTCCTTTTTCATGTACAATACCGGTCAGCCCCTCGAGTGCCCGAGTCCGAATTCCATCGGACCGATGATCGACCATCTGAGCAAAGGGGCGACAAAGCTCCATTTCGATACCATCCTTTCCCGGCTGGCCCGCATCAGTACGCCGGAAAGCCGGTTAAAGTTCCTGGAGGTCGACAGCTATGAAGTATGGCCCGCGAAAGACTGGACCCCCGGTTTTATTCAGGAATTCACCACCCGTTACGGATATGACCCCAAACCCTACCTGCCTCTTCTTCAGGGGTACAGGAGCCACGACAGCATCATCGGCGAACGGTTTCTGGGCGATTACAACCGGTTGGTCGGCGATATGATCGTTGAAAATCATTTCAGGCAGGCCACCGATATGGTCAATGCAAGCGGGATGCAGCTGTTTGCCGAGGCTGGCCACGGGGGTTATCCGCGGGTTGAACCCCTGAAAGGACTCGGAAATTCGGATGTGCCCATGGGGGAATTCTGGAACCGGATGCAATTCTGGGTTACCCGCGAGGCGGCCAGTGCGGCGCATATATACGGAAAACAGGTGGTGGCGGCCGAAGCGCTCACGGGATGGAACCATTGGCAGCATGGCCCGACCGACTATAAGCAACTGATCGACATCGCCTTTTGCCAGGGACTCAACCAGATTGTTTTCCACACATTTGCCCATAATCCCGAAATCGCGGGTAAGCCCGGATTTGCCTATCACGCCGGGGAGCACATCAATGTGAACACCACCTGGTGGGACATGGCACGGCCTTTCATGGATTATCTCAGCCGATGCTCTTACCTGCTGCGGCAGGGAAATTTTGTGGGAGATGCCTGTATCTATTATGGCGACCAGGCACCCAACCTGGTACCAACCAAACGGATCGACCCGAATGTCATCAACAAATACAGCGACGACCAGTGCCTGCATTGCGGACAGCCCAAGCCGGTTAATGTCGGACCATTGCCGGGCTATGATTACGACTACATCAATGCCGATATCATCACCACCGCTTTACAGGTGAAAGATGGAAATCTGGTACTGCCCTCCGGCATTTCATACCGGGTGATGCTGCTTCCCGACCGGACCGATATTTCCCTGGAAGTACTGAAGAGCCTGGAGAAACTGGTGGCAGACGGGGCAACCGTGATTGGCCCGAAACCCGAAAGAACCACCTCGCTCCGGAATTATCCCGGATGCGATGAGGAGGTGAAAGCCATCGCCGGCAGGTTATGGGGCCGGGCCGATGGGAAAAGCCTGTTTTCAAACACCTTCGGAAAAGGAAAGGTATGCTGGGGCAAATCCGTAAAAGAGGTGTTGGATGAGATGAATGTGCGGCCCGATCTGGAAGTTGCGGGCATCGACAACAGCGGGTATATTATCGATTACATACATCGCCGGACGGAAACCGAAGACATCTATTTTATTTCCAACAGCAGTCAGGCGGAGCAGCGCGTTACCCTTACCTTCAGGGTTGGTTCCGGCCGGGTGCCCGAATTGTGGGATGCCGTATCCGGGCTCATACAGCGGGCCGTGAAATATTCAAAGGCGGATGGCGGTATCAGCATCGAACTGGTCATGGATCCACTGGCATCGAGGTTTGTTGTATTCAGGGACAAATCCACCGGCAGGAACGACCGGGAGCTTCCGGCCGACCTGCAGTATGGCTTGTCGGCTCAGTCCGGGGCAACCGCCCCGATTGATCTGTCGGGCAGCTGGACGGTGGATTTCGATACGGCCATGGGCGGACCGGTCGCCTTCCCGATGGAAAAACTCATCGACTGGTCGACTGCCGATTCGTCGGGCGTTCGGTACTATTCGGGAACAGCAACGTATACCAGGCAGTTCACCCTTGAAAAGGGAACCCTTTCCGCGGGCAAACGCGCTTATGTTTCTTTCGGGAATATTCAGGAAATCGCCAGGGTTTTCATCAATGGCCACGATTGCGGAATTATCTGGACTCCCCCTTACCAGGCCGATATAACGGAACACATCAAACCGGGCATCAACGAAATCAGCGTTCAGGTTGCCAATACCTGGAACAACCGGATTGTAGGAGACTGGAGGGAGCCGGAAAAACGGGCATACACCCGCACCAATGCCAAGCACAAGTTTAGTGCGAAAAGCGCCCTGTTGCCTTCGGGGCTGATCGGCAAGGCGGAAATACGGTTTATTAAATTCTGATAGGGCTCATCGTGTTTGGGGTAAAATCGACCTGTTAAAAGTACGAAGGCTCGCACCGGAACTGAACGAAAACCGTTGCCGAGATCTGTGCCGCCTGAAAAGTAGGCGGGGAAGCAAAATTTTGCAGATATTTTTTTGACCAACCTCACGCTGATCCATTTTTTTCCTGCTGTACAGCAGGAAATGGAGAGTGCATAGGGTCTAACTTTATGTATTCGCCAAATGCCTGGCGATGAGCAGTATTCGCAGGAGCTTCTTTTTAGCAGGCCGTTGATAAATCCACTTCAATCCAATAAAAATGAAATCATTTTTAACGCGTATGGGGGTTGCCTCCCTCGTTTTAAGCCTGTTGGCTTGTCCAACCCAGGCCAGGCCGGGGAACGACAATTCAGCCGACAGTTTGCTCACCAGCCAGTGGGGAATCGGCCTTAACGCATCCACCTTCGGTTTTGGCGGTGAGATCATAAAGGGCCTCGGTCCGAAATTCGATCTGCGTGCCGGTTACAGCTACATGCATTTTAAAATTCACACCGAGCTTGATATTCAAGGCACCGATGTAGGGCTCAACTCCTACCTGACAGCCGGCGGACCCCACCTGCTGGCTAATTACAATCTGAAAAAGTGGTTTCATCTGACCCTGGGTGCGGCTGTTAATCAGACCTCTGTTCTGCTTTCCGCCTCTGCCTCATCCAACGTGCCGATGGAAGATGTGGAGATACTGCCCGGCGATTTCGGATTAATCGAACTGATGATTAAACCGGTTATCAAGGTGGCCCCCTATGCCGGAATCGGATTCGGCCGGACGCTGAATCCCGACAAGCGCTTTAGCTTTTCAGTGGACATCGGGACCTATTTCCATGCAGCCCCGGCAGCCTATATGCTTGGAACAGGAATGCTGTCGCCCTCGGCCTCGGAACATAATTCGTACGTAATAAACTCATTGATAAAACCTTTTCGATGGTGGCCGGCGCTGAATTTCCAGTTGTCATACCGCATCCTTTAATCTGATCAGCCATGAAAAAATATATATACCTGATGGTCTTTACGTTCCTGGCGCTCACGATAGCCGGATGTAAAAGTGACGAATCGCTGAGTGACCTGGAAATGAAGGTTGCCAATTCTGTTTTTAATACCTATGTGACGCTGGTTTTTGAAGATGCTTTAACGGGCAAAATGATTGAAACCGCAGCGGCCAATCCGATGGCGGTAACCTTATCAGGGGCCGATAAGGCACTGGTGATGAATGATGCCGGCGAGCGCAAGAATGTGTACCAGGTTGACGGCGGATTGCTGCCCTTTACCCTGGATCCTTATGGCAGGGCACCATACCCCGACCAGCCGGTACGCCTTATCCTCACCGTTAAGGGCGCAGGATGGTTAACGGTATCGAGGCAGATTACCATTAGCGAAACCGGCATTCACAAAATTCACGTTGCCATGATTGATTCGGGCACCCTGACAAGCGGCGTCAGCAATGAGACAACGAATAATTTCTGCTCACTCACCGCCGGCAAGGTAAGCAGCACGGTAACCGGCGGGATCGCAGGAACCGGCGTTATGCTGGAGCTTCGCGAAGGCACTGTATTGCGCACCGGTACAGGAACGCCGCTTGAAGGAGCCGTGTCGCTCGATTTAACCTATTACGACACCCGCACTGCGAATGCCTCGGCCCTGTTTCCCGGCGGCATGACCGGTGAGTATGGGGCAGCCGATCAATCGATTCAAAAAGGATTCCTCTCCCCTGGTGGATGGCTCGATATCAGGATTAAGGATTCGAAGGGCAATGTGGCCAGTCAGGTGGAATCGGGAACCATCGGGGTTACGCTTCCGGTGAATCCCGATCTGTATATGCCGGATGCCAAAAGAACCCTGCAAACCGGCGACAAACTGAAAATCATGAGCTTCGATGAGCAGTCGGCCCGCTGGAATGTTGAAGGGGAAGCCCTTTATGGCAGCGGTCCGGTTAAAATTGAACTGGCGCACCTCTCAACGTGGAGCCTTACTTCTGCGACACAGGCCTCCAACCTGACGATACGCTTTACCTGCGAAGAATACTCCCGGATGCAGAGTTTTTTCGATTTTAATTTTTCTGAGGCCACATTCGACATCGCCATCAAGCCCGTCTTTGGCAACGACGATATCCTGAATCTTTTCAACCGGGAAGGTATCGGGAGCAGCCTGACTCCGCTGCCTGCCGGTGATTACATCGCTACTTTCAGTTTCAGGGGGACAAATGCCCAGGCCATCTTTAAAATTCCGGAACCAAAAGCCTTTACCGTCACTGGTACCGGACCTCAGGAGGTTGAGGTCATCGTTTCCATGATCGCTGCATTCACTGTTCTTCACGGCACCCTGTCGTATAAACTGAACACCGACGATCAGGATGGTGTTGGCGGCAATGTGAATTTCCGTTTCCGCAAACCCGGCGCTGCCGACTGGCGGTATGCAACTACAGGACAAGTCGGTGAAATGTCGCTCCAGATGGAACAGGGCGATTACGAGGTGCAGATTAACGATGCCGGCATCTGGAAACCGGAGGAGGGCCCTTCCACGATTAACGTTCCTGTTGATCGCCTGATGAGCTTTTCGCGTGATGGATCCGTTCCGGGTGACTTCGACTTCCTGAAAAGCAGCACCGCAACCGGCTCTTTACCAATAATCCTTACACCGGCTCAAAAGCTGGTCCAGGTACAACTCATGGAGAAAGTTGCCAATGGCTGGGTTGAGGAAGTTAAATCAATGAGGGCAATGGCCAAAGCAAGCAAGGATGTGATGATGGCGCTGTGCGTAAGTGACCATCTTAATTTTTTGACCTCCGGCATGAAGTTATTGACCAACAGAAGCAAAATGATTGAAGTTGCTGTTCGGGACGGGGACGATGACGAGGCTGACTTCTCTTATCGTAATTGTATCATAATTTATGAAAAGATGAGGATGAGCACGCTGGAAGCAAAAGCCTGTACCGGCGATAATGTAAGATATACGGGCCACCTGGATGATATTAATTATGATGGTCCGGGTATCCTCGACCCTGATGCGATTAAGCCCGACCCTGATCAGAATCCTTCTGATCCAAAACCGATAGATCCGCTGGTCATTATCACAGCCGACGGACGGGCCACCATCTCCTTTACGAGGGCATTGCCTGTTGCGCCCGGCGGATGGATCAGAAACTGACTGCGCCAACATGGGTCGCTGCTAAGGTAAACTTCAGCTAACCATGAGCCTATAATCAAAGCCGCCGGCGGGAGTATCCGCAGCAAGAGAGTAGCGGGAATGGATTACTTCCCTTCGCCCCAGGAAACCCGGTGCGATCCCTGACCGGTTTTTACAATTTTTCCGCGTGCCCGGCCCCACTCCTCAGCAGCCGCTGCCAATCTGCTGTTTCCGCAATTCAGGTAATCTTCGGCAAGGGGCTGGTCACCAAACCGCAAAAGAAGACTTCTCAGCTCGGGGATCGAAGATTCGTCGCCCATACGGATATACTTGTGGCAAACGCCAACAATGTCGGATGCTGCAGGCAGCGGAGAGTCGATCAAGGCTGCCGACCTCACGATGTTTCGCAGGTCACTGGCCGAGGTACTCCTGCTCGAGAACATAGCCGGCCAGTTAACCTGATTGGTTTTCAGCATACAAGCCAGCGCGATGGCCGGATCATCAGATAATCTCGATAAACAAACCAGTGATTCATCGTACAGCTTGCTGAATATCAGCTTGCGTTCATCCAGGTCCCTGACCGATTTGAGCAGCGTTCGCAACAACCGCTGGTTACCGATCATGTCTAACGTGGCCTTTCGAGTCTTAGCGTCAGGAAGATAATATGTTCCTTTGGAAAGCTCGTTCGGGTTATTCCGGGAATCGGTGTTCCAATAGAATTGCTCCGCAAGCAGATACTGCCTCGGGGTTTCGAAGGCAGGGTTATTGGCCGATGGAGGAGGTCCGTTGGGCAGGCTGGACCTCAGGTTACTCATTGAAATGGAATCGTTGATGTTGAGTTCATCAGATCTCACACCCAGTACAAGTTTCGAAGGCATTTCCTTGCCCCGGAAACCAAATTCATGGATAAAATTAAGGGTGATCCTGCCATCCCGGTCAGATTTGATTTCCTTTTGGATTCCATTACACGACAAAACAAAACTCTTTTCAACCGGATACAAATAGGTGATGGGGCAGGATACCGGTGCGTTGGTTACCGACTGTTTTGTTTCAATCAGATACCCTTTCGTAACCGGCACAGAGTATTCAGGGTTGATAAAGGCAATGATCCAGACAGGCAAAATACAAAGGCCGGCTATCCAAACAAAAATCAGCATGTCAAGGGCAACACCCATGCCGGCGAGGAGAAGCGCGAGAAATGAAGTGCCCAGCGCTTCCCTCTGAGCCGTATTTCTGTAGGTACTCACCTCCCGGCCTTGCAGGTTGGCCAGCTGGTGCGAGTGGGTCTTTACGACCTGCAGGCTGATCATGGAATCGGCCTGGCTGGGTACCGCCATCACCTCCACGGCATATCCAACTGATTTTTCGGCGAAATCCACGCACACCGATTTCTGCTCGGAAACCGAGTATTGATTAACCGAACAACCGGTTAATAACGCCAGTAAAACAAACAGGCCGAATCGCCAGATACTGAAGGTTTTCATAATAGCGGCTGGTTTATCCACGAATAGGAATATGTGGTTTCACGAATTTACCAATTAATCCGAATTCCATTTCCCACCCACAGGTAAAATGATCATAACACTACCCGCCAAGCACCCGGCTGATCTCATCGGACTGGCAGCGACACCTTTTGTCGCACCCTCCCCCCATCTTTGTCCCTGATCAATAGGAAAACAGTATAAACCCAAACAAATTCAATACAATGGAAACAAAACAAAAGGTGTACAATCTGATCATCCTGGATGAGAGCGGATCGATGCAATCCATCCGGAAACCGACCATCAACGGTTTCAACGAGGTGGTGCAAACCATTAAGGGAATGGAGAACAAGTTCCCTGAACAAGAGCATTATATTTCCCTTGTTTCCTTCAATGGGATGGGAATCAGGGAAATCCTGTTCAACCAGGCGGTGAGGGAACTGGCCGAGATTGATGAAAGCAAGTATCACCCCGACTCTTTCACGCCGCTGTTCGACGCGATGGGATTCAGCCTGACGAAACTGCGGGATTCCATCGAAAAGGCAGGGCCGGTACATGTACTGGTAACCGTACTTACCGACGGGGAGGAAAACGCTTCCGCCGAATACCGGGGCGAGGCCATCGCCGCGCTGGTTGCGGAACTGAAGCTGAAGGGATGGGTCTTCACCTACATCGGCGCCAACCACGATGTGGAAAGCTTTGCCATGTCGATCAACATCACCAATACCATGAGGTTTACAGCAAATGAGGGCGACATGAAACGGATGTTTGCGGATGAAAGCAGGGCCCGCTATCGCTTCAGCAGTAATATCCGCGACAAAAAGGCATCCGACAAGGATTTCTACAAGGAGGATGGGAAGAGCTGATG